>JAFPME010000004.1 GCA_017402445.1 Prevotella sp.
CAGGTGAGAACGGAACCGGACAGCGAAGCCGAATCCCACTATTCACTGGAAGGCCGAAAGCTGAAAGCTCCCGCGAAGGGCCTGAACATCGTGAAGATGGCTGACGGGACGGTGAAGAAGGTGATTGTCAGATAGCTGGCAGCGGCGAGGCTTCGCATCAGAATGATGAATGATGAAATGAAGTTGGGATGCTTCGCTCCGCAATGAGAAGGGGAGCGTGAAGGGTGAAGGATGGCGGAAACCGGAAAAAGATTCTCAGGAGAAGTGTGCCGGTGGACATTGCGGCCGCAAGTTCTTCACTCTTCCTCCCCCCGACTCAGAGTGAAACCAGCCGTGACGTGCAGGACGGTGGCCTGCTGTTGGGCCGTCGCAGATGTGAAGCGGCACGGCGTAACGGCTCACTGAGAGGGATTGGTGAGAGGGATTGATGAAGATAATTGGTGGTGAAGGAGGTGTTTGCGGACACACAGATTTGATTTACATCAATAAAAATACAGAATTTGAATGATTCTTGTATAAATAATTGCAGGAACAGAAGAAACGCCGTACCTTTGCATCGCATTCGAGAGAATGCATCCGTTAAAGTTTTCATAGGTTAGTAGTTTGATAGATTTAAGGTAAAGATTATGTTATTAGATTTTGAAACAACAGTGATGTTGGCGATAGCTATTATTATGACAATACTTAGTATCGTTACACTGGTTAACACCGACGTTCACTAAATTGTTTTCAGGAGGCCGAAGTGAGTGATTCATATCGTCCTTCTTTTTTTTTGTATATCTGACAACCCCATCATAACCATTATCCAGCATGCCGATTGTGCCCGAAGGGGTACGGCGTGCTACCGTATGTGGCGGCTTCCGGGCCGTCGCTACGCGTTTGGCGTGAACTCTAAACATAACTTAAAAAATGCTCATTTAATGAATATTTTAGAAAATATGCAAGGAAAAGGCGGTTTATTTGCGGATTTCTGATTAATTTTGCACCAAAAATTGATAATGAAAAGAGTTTGGTTGCCATTGATGATGATTCTTTCGGCATTGTCCTGCCTGACTTCCTGTTTGAAGTCGGACAACGATGAGACGGTTTACTACGACGATGCCGGCATCACATCGTTCACACTTGGAACCCTGAACCGCTACGTACACACCCTGTCGAAAAACGGGGCTGACAGCATCTACAAGACAACTGTCACGGGAAGCAAATATGCTTTCTACATCGACCAGAACGCGCGCGAAATATATAACCCCGACTCACTGCCTTACGGCACGGATGCCTCGCACATCATCTGCACGGTGCTGACGAAGAACAGCGGCGCCGTAGCCATCAAGAGCATGGTGAGCGACTCTGTCAGATGGTACTCATCGTCGGACAGCATCGACTTCACGCAGCCGAGGGAGTTCATTGTCTACTCGAACAGCAACAAGGCGATGACACGCTATAAGGTCCGCGTGAACGTTCACCAGGAAGAAGGCAACGTCTTCAACTGGACTCAAGCGGGCAGCAGCAGCCTGTTTGCCAACCTGAAGGGCATGAAAGGCATGGCCGTGGGCAAAGAGGTGCTGGTGTTCGGAACGACGGGCGAAGAGACGGTCGTCATCGGCTACGGTGCTGACGGATGGACGCAACGCTCATCGGCGCTGGGTGCGTTCAGCGAGGATGCCTGGAAGAATGTGGTGGAGAAGGACGGCGTGCTCTTCATGAAGAGCGGCACGCAGTTGCTGCGCCGCACGGCCGACGGCGAATGGGAGAAGACGGCGGATGTAGACCTGCAACAGCTGGTGGCCTCGAGCTCGTCGAGCCTTTATGCCATCAGTCGGGCAGGCGTCGTGGTGTCGTCGGACGACAACGGTCTGACGTGGGAGGAAGAAGAGATGGACGCTGACGCTGCGTTGCTGCCCACGCAGGACATCAGCTATGTATGCACTCCGGTGAAGACGAACACGAGCCTGGAGCGCCTCGTGCTGGTGGGCAACCGCAACGAAACGGCTTATCACGACGAGAAAGTGGCCGTGGTATGGAGCAAGATAGAAGACCGCGAGCGCGAAAACGTCGTGCACTCATGGTCGTACAACGGTGCTGACGAGCTCGCGAAGTTCCCGCTGCCCCGTCTGCGCGGACTGGCAGTGGTGGGCTACGGCGACGGAATGGTTGCTGTGGGCGGCAGCGGACTGGGCGACTGCTCGGTGAACGCGTTCGCACATATCTACGAAAGCCTTGACGGCGGACTGGCATGGAAGACGCGCAGCTATCTGCCTCTGCCTTCCGGACTGCAGTGCAACGACGGCATCGTGGCGATGATGACCGATGCGGACAACAACCTGTGGTTGGTCTGTGGCGGCAGCGGACAGGTATGGCGCGGCCGGCTGAACCGACTCGGCTGGCAGGAGAACCAGACTTCGTTCACGAAATAGCAGCCGGGGCCTCGCGACCATGCGCGTTCACGGAAAAAGATTAAAAGAAGGACCATCTATGAGGCAGACGCTTATCTCCCTGTTCCTGTTGTTGGCTGCCCTGAGCGCAAAGGGACAGCAGTACGACGACGAGTATAAGATGGAGGTTGGCGGCGGCGTAGGGCTGATGACATACTTAGGCGACTTCAACAGCGGCCTCTTCAACAATGCGCAGCCCATGGCGTCGGCCTTGCTGAAACGCGTGCTGAATCCGTACATGGCCGTGACGGCGCAGTTCAGCTACGGACAGCTGAAAGGGACGTCGAAGGGCGTCAAGACCTACTATCCCGACGTACAGGAGGCGGCCTACGACTTCAGCCATGCGCTTTTCGACCTGGGCATACGCTATGAATATAACTTCTGGCCCTACGGAACAGGTCGCGACTACCGCGGTGCGAAGCGGCTGACGCCGTTCGTCTTCGGAGGTCTGGGCGGCACGCTGGCCAGCACGGACAACAAATCGGTCGTGGTGGTGAACGTACCCATCGGTGTCGGCGTGAAATACAAGGTGGCCAAGCGCCTGAACCTGTCGGTGGAATGGGCCTTCCACTTCTCGGACAGCGACAAGCTGGACGGCGTAGAGGATCCGTATTATATAAAAAGTACAGGACTGTTCAAGAACCGCGACTGCTACTCGATGCTGCAGCTGTCGCTCACGTACAGCTTCCTGCCGAAATGTGTAACCTGTAACAATGACATAGATGACTGACCAACTGGATATGAACCGCATTCCCAAGCACATTGCCATCATCATGGACGGCAACGGACGATGGGCTACGGCACGCGGACAGGAGCGCTCGTACGGCCATCAGGCCGGGGTGGCCTCGGTTCGCAGAATCACTACGGAGTGCAGGAAGCTGGGCGTGAAATATCTGACGCTCTACACGTTCTCAACGGAAAACTGGAACCGGCCGGCGGAAGAGGTCGCTGCCTTGATGGCTCTGCTCGTGGCGTCGCTCGAGGAAGAGATCTTCATGAAGAACAACGTACGCTTCCGCGTCATCGGAGACCGCTCGCGACTGCCGAAAGAGGTCATCGACGCCGTTGAATACCTGGAAAAGAAAACGGAGGGGAACACAGAGATGAGTGCTGTCATCGCACTGAGCTACTCGTCGAGGTGGGAACTGACCAAAGCCATGACCGACATGGCTAACGAAGTGAAAGCCGGCACGCTGCAACCACAGGACATCAGCGAGGAGACCATCACCCGACATCTGGAGACAAGCTTCATGCCGGACCCCGACCTGCTGATTCGCACGGGTGGCGAACTGCGCATCTCGAACTATCTGCTCTGGCAGATTGCTTACTCGGAACTGTACTTCTGCGATACGTACTGGCCCGACTTCGATGCGCCGGAACTGCACAAGGCCATCCTCGACTACCAGAAACGGCAGCGCCGCTACGGGAAGACGGAGGCTCAGGTGGAGAACGAAGGGAAGGAGCAGTGACGCGCTTCACTGACGAACGAAAGATTGGAAGGCAGGAACAAAAGGGTGGAAGGAGAAAGGAACAATGGTTTCAGACACGATAATAAGTTTTGACGATTATGACATATAGAAAAATCTTGCTGCTTGTGGCCTTGATGCTCTCGCTGGGAGCAGGGGCACAGGAGAAGATTGTGAACCCTGACATCACCTATGCAGGCACGCCTCGCAGTTGCACCATTGCCGGTCTGGCCGTCTCGGGTGTTGAGGGATATGAAGACTATGTGCTGACAGGCATTTCAGGATTACAGGTAGGACAGCATATTACCGTCCCGGGAACGCAAATCACGGATGCCGTGAAAAGATACTGGAAGCACGGCTTGTTCTCGAGAGTGTCCATCAGCGCTGACTCTCTCGTCGGCGAGAAAATCTATCTCCACATCCGTCTGGCCGTCAGGCCGCGCGTCTCGACCATCAACTACATCGGTCTGAAAAAGTCGGAACGCGAGGACATGGAGAAGAAACTGGGTCTGCTCAAGGGCAGCCAGATTACCCCGAACATGATTGACCGCGCGAAGATACTCGCAAAGAAGTATTTCGACGACAAAGGTTACAAGAATGCTGACATCAACATCATGCAACGCGACGATGTGTCGAACAAGAATCAGGTGATTCTGGACATCACCGTGGACAAGAAGGAAAAGATGAAGGTGCACCAGATCATCATCGAGGGTAACGAAAAGCTCTCGGACTCGAAAATCAAGGGTAAGCTTTTCACCAAAGGTGCCTTCAAGAACATACACGAAGTAAACAAACTCTCCACTTTCCTGAAGAAGAAGAAGTTCACACCGGAACGCTGGAAGGAAGACAAACAGAACCTGATTGACAAATACAACGAGTACGGATACCGCGATGCCACCATTCTGGAAGACAGCGTCTGGAACTTCGACGACAAGCACGTCAATATATATATAAAGGTGGACGAGGGGCAGAAATACTATCTGAGGAACATCACTTGGGTGGGAAACACCATCTATGACACCGACCATCTGGCCAATGTGCTGGGCATGAAGAAAGGCGACGTCTACAACCAGAAGTACATGAACAAGCGACTCTCGGAGGACGACGACGCCGTGGGCAACCTCTACTGGAACAACGGTTACCTGTTCTACAACCTGCAACCGACCGAAGTGAACATCGTCGGCGACAGCATCGACCTGGAAATGCGCATTCAGGAGGGCCCGCAGGCTCATATCAGCCGCGTACGCATCATGGGTAACGACCGTCTGTACGAGAACGTCATCCGACGCGAGCTGCGTACCAAGCCGGGCGACCTCTTTTCCAAGGATGCCTTGCAGCGAAGTGCGCGTGAAATAGCTGCCATGGGACACTTCGACGCTGAGCAGGTGAATCCCGATGTGAAGCCGAACTACGAAGACGGCACGGTTGACATCAACTGGAACCTCGTGCAGAAGTCGAACGACCAGATAGAGTTCTCGCTCGGATGGGGACAGACAGGTATCATCGGCCGCATCGGTCTGAAGTTCAACAACTTCTCCATGGCAAACCTCTTCGGCAAAGGAAAGGAGCACAGAGGCATCATGCCTATCGGCGACGGCGAGCAAGTGTCACTGGGATTCCAGACCAATGCCAACTACTATACGTCGGGTAACATCTCATACGCCACCGGATGGTTCGGCGGAAAGCGACCCATCCAGTTCTCCATCAGCGCATTCTATTCGAAACAGAGTGACGTATCGAGCAACTACTACAACACTGCACTGATGCGAAACTACTACAGCGGCGGCTATGGATTGGGCTACGGAAGCAGTATCTACAACACGTTTGAGAACTTCTACGATCCCGACAAGTACGTGAAACTGCTCGGTGTCTCCGTAGGATGGGGTAAACGCCTGCGCTGGCCTGACGATTACTTCACGCTGAACCTCGAACTGGCCTACACCAGATACATGCTGAAGAACTGGAGTTACTTCCTGGTCAGCAACGGTAACTGCAACAACCTGAACCTCGGCATCACGTTGGCACGCTCCAGCGCAGACAATCCGCTCTTCCCGCGCTACGGTTCGGAGTTCATGGCTTCCGTCACACTCACGCCGCCATGGTCATTGTGGGAGAAATACGACTACGCGAACCTCGCCACCGACCCACAGGCAGCTGATTACCAAAACCAACAGCAGAAGAAATACCGCTGGATTGAATACCACAAATGGAAGTTCAAGAGCCGTACGTTCACCGCTCTGTCAGGCGGAGCGAAATGTTTCGTGCTGATGACACGCGTGGAACTGGGTATCCTTGGCGCATACAACAAAGACAAGAAGTCGCCTTTCGAAGGATTCTACGTCGGCGGTGACGGCATGAGCGGCTACAGCAGCGGCTATGCTGAAGAGACCATCGGACTGCGAGGCTACGAGAACGGTGCCATTTCGAACACGGCCGTGCGAGAATCTGGCATGGGCTACCGCTACAATGCGTACGCTTACGACCGTCTGTCGGTAGAACTTCGCTACCCGTTCCTGCTCGGCAATACAACCATCTACGGCTTGGGCTTCCTCGAAGCAGGTAACGCATGGACAGACACAAAGAACTTCAACCCGTTCAACATGAAGCGTTCGGCCGGTCTCGGCGTGCGCATCTACCTCCCGATGGTGGGTCTGATGGGTATCGACTGGGCATACGGTTTCGACAAAGTGCTCAACTCCTCGAACAATGCCTACAGCCGTGGCGGCTCAAACTTCCACTTCGTGCTCGGACAGGAGTTCTGATCAACGCCACTGCGGAGCAACAGACAGTGAACAAACGTACGCTGAGTGCATTATATATAATAAATGTAAAGGCCAAAACGAATACGATGAAGGCAGAAAAGCCGCATTCATACGGCCCAAACGTACGCACGGGGTGTTGAAAACAGCCCGTTGAAGACCTAATTTAACAATTAATAAGAAACCGACGGTTAATCTTTTCAAGTCAGGTGTCCGTCATATTGCAGAATCAAAACTGTGAAACTATGAAGAAAATAATGATGATAGCCCTCTTCGCCATCACCGCGATGACGGCAAGTGCACAGAAGTTCGCACTGATAGACATGGAATACATCCTGAAGAACATTCCTGCCTATGAACGTGCCAACGAGCAACTTTCCCAGGTAGCAAAGAAATGGCAGGCCGAGGTCGACGCGCTGAACACCGAGGCACAGACCCTTTACAAGAACTACCAGAATGAAGTGGTCTTCCTTTCGCAGGAACAGAAGAAGCAGAAACAAGAGACCATCATGCAGAAAGAGCACGAAGCAAGCGAGCTGAAGAAGAAGTACTTCGGACCGGAAGGAGAGCTCTTCAAGAAGCGCGAAGCACTCATGACGCCGATTCAAGAGGAAATCTACAACGCACTGAAGGACATTTCCAAGCTGCGCGGCTACGATCTCGTCATCGACCGCAGCGAACAAGGCATTGTTTTCGGCTCGCCCAAGATTGACATCAGCAACGAAGTGCTGCAGAAACTGGGCTACAGCAATTAAGACTTGAACCGAGAGCGCCCTGTCCGCCCTCCCTTCCCCATGGTAAGAACAATTATCCTAAAACAATAAAACAAGAACGAAAAATGAAAAAAATTATTTTAATGTTGATGTTGTTTGCTCCGATAGCAACATTCGCACAGAAGTTTGGACATGTCGACACACAGGCCATCATGCAGTCTCTGCCTGAGCTGAGCAAGGTGAACGGTGAACTGGAAGCCCTGAGCAAGCAGTACCAGAACGAGCTCGAAGGCATGCAGCGCGAAATCCAGACCAAGATGGATGCCTACCAGAAGCAGCAGAGCACCATGAACGAAACGCAGAAGAAAGAGACCGAGGCTGAACTGAACAAGCTCTACGAGAAGTTCCAGCAGGCCCAGCAGGATAACGGTAACGCTTTCCAGAAGGCTCAGCAAGAGAAAATCCAGCCAATCCAGGAGAAAGTCTTCAAGGCTATCGAGAATGTCGGCAAGGCCGGTGGCTATGTCTACATCATGCAGACGGGTTCGCTGCCCTATATCAGCAGCACGCTGAGCAAGGATCTCACCACGGAAGTGAAGGCCGAGCTCAACAAGATGAAATAAACATGTTCCGGAAATCATCGAGGAACACCATTACAGACAACAAAAGCAAAAAGGTAAAAGCGTAAAAAGACAAACGACTATGAATCAGAACAGTGACAAACAACAGCGCAACAAAACATGGTTGAAGGCCATTTTCCTGTTTTACCTTTTTGCTTTTCTTCCCCTCAACGCCTCAGCACAGATACGTTTCGGCTACTTCAGCTACGAACAAGTGTTCCGTAACATGCCCCAGTACTCCATCATGCAGCGCAACATGGACAATCTCGAGGCACAATACGACGCCGAAATGAAACGCGCCGAGGACGAATTCAACAGCAAGTACGAAGATTTTCTCCTCCATCGGTCCACCTACGCTGAGCCCATCAAGCAGAAGCGTCAGGCCGAACTGCAGGCCCTCATGGAGAAGAACATCGCTTTCAAGAAAGAGGCGAACCGACTTCTGGAAGCAGCACGCCGAGATGCCGAGATGCCGCTGAAGCAAATGATTGCCGAAGCCCTCGCCACCATCGGCCAGCAGGGCGGATACGCCTTTATCCTCAATACCGACAACAATGCAGTTCCGTTCATCGACCCCGCTTTGGGCGAAGACATTACCCAACAACTGAAGCAGCGACTGGAGCAGAACCAATCCGTCCAGCCGTAAAGGAAAAGCTCAAAGCAACAGAACCGCAACCAAACAGCCACTCACATGTTCCCAGCTGAGCCAGGTCCCATAGGCGTCTTTGATTCTGGCTACGGAGGCCTCACCATCCTGCACGGCATCCGCCAGCTCCTGCCCGAGTACGATTACATGTACCTCGGCGACAATGCGCGTGCCCCATACGGCTCGCGCTCATTCGAAGTGGTGTACCAATTCACGCGCCAAGCCGTCCTCCGCCTCTTCGAGCGAGGCTGCCATCTGGTCATTCTCGGATGCAACACCGCCTCGGCCAAAGCGCTTCGCAGCATCCAGCAGCGCATTCTGCCCGAACTGGCACCCGACCGACGCGTGCTCGGCATCATTCGTCCCACGGCAGAAATCATCGGACAGCTCACGAAAACCCGCCATGTCGGCATCCTGGCCACCGAAGGCACCATCCGCAGCAAGAGCTACAACATGGAGATTCAGAAGCTCTGGCCCGACATCAGCGTCACCGGACAGGCCTGTCCCCTCTGGGCTGCCATCGTCGAAGCCAACGAAGCCGACTCTCCCGGAGCCGACTACTTCGTCAAGAAGCGCATCGACCAGCTCATGCGCCTCGATCCCGACATCGATGCCATCGTGCTCGGCTGCACCCACTACCCCCTTCTGATGAGCTCCATCGTCGCCCATGTGCCGCAGCATGTGCGCATCGTGCCGCAAGGCCAGTACGTAGCAGCCAGTCTGAGCGACTATCTGCAGCGTCATCCCGAAATGGAAAAGAAGCTGACCAAGCACGGACAGTGCCACTACCTGACCACCGAGAGCGAAGAAAAGTTCAAGGAAAACGCACAGATTTTCCTTCACGAACACATCAACGTACAGCACATCGACCTGGAATAGTCCCCATTTGTCCCGGACTATCCTGCTCTTTTTCTGCCCATTCCCGTCCAACTGCACTTTTTCCCGCATCTTACGGCATGACAAGGAGTTTTTTATTGTTTCCCTTTGCAGATTGGAAATAAATCGATAATTTTGCAGCAAACTTTCCGAACGACCGGAAACAGAGGCAACGAAACGATGCCCCTGCGGGGCGGTCATACAGAAGGCAGATATGGAGAAAATACTGATAACGGGAGCTTCCGGCTTCATCGGAAGCTTCATCGTGGAAGAAGCGCTCAGCCAAGGCATGGACGTCTGGGCTGCCGTGCGCCGCAGCAGTTCGCGCGAATGGCTGCAAGACGACCGCATCCACTTCCTGGAGCTGAACCTGTCCAGCGAGGAACAACTGCGCCGACAGCTCGACGGCCACCAGTTCGACTATGTGGTGCATGCCGCGGGCGTGACCAAGTGCTTGCACAAAGCCGACTTCCACACCATCAACACCGAAGGAACCGAACACCTGGCCCACGCGCTCATCGCCACGCAAACGTCCCTCCGCAAGTTCGTCTACCTCAGTTCGCTCAGCGTCTTCGGTGCCATACGCGAACAACAGCCCTACGAAGAAATCCGCGAAACGGACCGTCCGCAGCCCAACACCGCCTACGGTCAGAGCAAGCTCGAAGCCGAGCACTTCCTCAGCACGCTCACCAACTTCCCCTGCGTGGTGCTGCGCCCCACCGGAGTCTACGGTCCGCGCGAGAAAGACTATTTCCTCATGGCCCAAAGCATCAAGCGCCATGTTGACTTCGCCGTAGGCTTCAAGCGTCAGGACATCACCTTCGTCTACGTGAAAGACGTCGTTCAGGCCGTCTTCCACGCCTTGCAGCGCGGAAAGCCCGGCCGCCACTATTTCCTCAGCGACGGCGCCGTCTATCAGTCGGAGACCTTCAGCAACCTCATCCTCGACGAGATGGGCCACCCCTGGTGCCTGCGCATCAAGGCCCCGATATGGGTTCTGCGCGTGGTCACCTTCTTCGGCGAGCACATCGGCCGCCTCACAGGCAGCATCACCGCCCTGAACAACGACAAGTACAACATTCTCAAACAGCGCAACTGGCGCTGCGACATCCAGCCCGCGCGCCGCGAACTGGGCTACGAACCGCAGTACCCGCTGTCTCGCGGCGTCCGCGAGACCATCGCCTGGTACCGTGAACACAAATGGCTATGAAGCAATGAAACAACTGAAAGAACTGTTCTCCATCGAAAAAAAACCGTACAAGAACCTCTTCGCGCTCGAATGGGTGACCGTCGGCTACGTGCTCTTCACGCTGATGCTCATTCTCTTCAGCGCAACACGGCTGCACAGCACCGAGGCCATGATCTGGGGGCGCGTCCGAATCGTGGCCACCATGCTTGCCGTCTACGCCGTCTACCGCATGGTGCCGTGCCGTCTGACCCGCTTCATCCGCGTCGTCGTTCAGCTGTCACTGCTCTCGTGGTGGTACCCCGACACGTACGAGCTCAACCGCATCTTCCCCAACCTCGACCACGTCTTCGCCTCCGTCGAACAAGTCATCTTCGGTTTCCAGCCAGCACTCGCGTTTCCGCAGGCCATGCCCTGGCCGTGGTTCAGCGAGCTGATGGACCTGGGCTACGCGTCCTACTACCCGATGATAGCCGTCGTCACGCTCTTCTACTTCTTCTGCCGCTACCACGAGTTCCTGCGCGCCTCGTTCATCATCCTCACCTCTTTCTTCCTCTACTACCTCATCTTCGTCTTCGTGCCCGTTGTCGGACCCACGTTCTACTATCAGGCTGTGGGCGTCGAAGAGATAGCACGCGGCGTCTTCGTCGACCTCGGAGCCTATTTCGAGACCCACCAGGAGTGCCTGCCCTCACCCGGATGGACCGACGGCTTCTTCTACTCACTCGTGGAGAACGCCAAGGAGGCGGGCGAGCGCCCCACGGCCGCTTTTCCCAGCAGCCACGTCGGCGTGTCCACCATCCTGATGCTGCTGGTCTGGCACACGCGCAACCGCCGTCTGTTCTACGTCCTGTTGCCGTTCTTCGTGCTGCTCTGTTTCTCCACGGTCTACATACAGGCCCACTATGCCATCGACGCCTTCGCCGGTCTGCTCACGGGCGTAGCCATCTACTACCTGCTGTTCTGGATGACGAAGGAGATGAAGGAATAGGCCCAGCGTCGCTGACCGAGCCCTGTCCGTGGGCAGCAACGGTCATCCGGCCCTTCGTCGGCCTCGCGGACGAAAAGAGAGAGGGACCTCCCGCACCTTGCAGGAAGTCCCTCTCTCTTTTCGTATGCTTGCGTCGCCGCCGCGATTACTCCTTCACGTACTCGGCGAAGTCGGTCAGCTTCATGTCGCCCTTGCGAGCCAGCGTGTCGTGCATGGCAAAGGCAGCGGGCAGATTGTGGCGTGTGTGTCCGCCCTTGGCTATCTTCAAGTAGTCCCACAGCAGCTGCTTGTAGTCGGGGTGTACGCAGTTCTCGATGATGGTCTGAGCGCGCTGCACGGGGCTCTTGGCGCGCAGGTCGGCCACGCCCTGCTCGGTGATGATGACGTTCACGTCGTGCTCCGAGTGATCCTGGTGGCTGACGAAGGGTACGATGCTGGAGATGAGTCCGCCCTTAGCCGTCGACGGGCATGTGAAGATGGAGATGTATGCGTTGCGCTCGAAGTCGCCCGAGCCGCCGATGCCGTTCATCATCTTCACGCCGCTGATGTGCGTTGAGTTCACGTTGCCGTAGATGTCGCACTCGATGGCGGTGTTGATGGCGATGACGCCCAGTCGGCGGATAATCTCCGGACTGTTCGATATCTCGCTCTGGCGCAATGTCAGGTGGTTCTTGAAGTAGTCCATGTTGTCGTACACCTGCATCAGGCACTCGTTCGACACGGTGAGCGAGCAGGCCGAAGCGTCCTTCACGCGGCCGTGGAGCATCATGTCGATGACCGAGTTCTGAATCACCTCGGTGTAGATGTTGAAGTCGGGCACGTGCTTGTCCTGTCCCAGTGCGCCGAGAATAGCGTTGGCCGTAGAACCGACGCCGCTCTGCAGTGGCAGGAACTCCTTCGGAATGCGTCCGGCGTGCATTTCGTCCACAAGGAACTCAGCTGTCAGATAGCCGATGCGGTCGGTCACGGGGTCGCTGTCTTTGAAAGCGCGTGCCTCGTCGGGAATGTTGCACTCCACGACGCCCACCAGCTTGTCCTTCGGCACCACCACGTAGGGCACGCCGATGCGGTCGCCTACATGCTCGATGGGGATAGCCTTGCGGTACGGTGGATCCAGCGGCTCATACACGTCGTGAATGTACTTCGCATTGGGGTTGTGGAAGGAGTTCAGCTCCAGAATGACATGCTTGGCCAGCCGAGCTGCCGTGGGAGCGATGCCGCCTGCAGCTGTCAGGAACGCATGATACTCGTTGCCGCAGTCTTCGATGTCGCAGACTTCGAGGATGGCCCAGTCAATGTCTCCGTAGAAACCGTAGCGCAGCTCCTGTGCCATGTGGCTCAGATGGAGGTCGTTGTACGGAATCTCTCCGAGGTTCACATGCTTGCGGAAGTCGGGGTTCGTCGTGTAGGGAGCGCGGTACTTGATGGCCTGTGCTGCTGCCAGGTCACCATCGGTGCTCTGACCCGTCGAGGCTCCGGTGAAGATACCCACTTTGAACTCGCGTCCAGCCTCGTGTTCCTTCACCGCAATCTTGGCCAGCTCCTTCGTGACGGCCTTGGCCACACCGGCGGGTGTAAATCCACTGAGTGCCAGGTTCTCATTGTGTTTAATCAAAGCTGCTGCTTCGGCAGCTGTCATTCGTGTATAAGCCATAATATAATGATGATTAGATGTTGGGCGCAAAGGTAGTGAGTTTTTCTGATTTGGCGAAAAGAAAACTCATTTATTTTCGTTTTATGCCCGTCCTTTCGCGAAACATTCACTACTCCACTCATCCACGTCAGAATTCTCCAGCCGCTTATTTCGCTTTGTAGTCATAGAAAAAGTTCACATCTTCAAGTTCCGCCGTCGGGAACCGGTACGTGTACTCCACGTCCTTGGGTGACTGTTTCTTCACGGCCTCCACAATCTTCGCAATGTGCTCGGCGCTGAGTTTCTTCATGTTGATCTGGCACGGCTCTCCCATTTCGCCGTTGTAATCCAGGAAGATGTGGCCATCCTCCTCCTTCATGACGAGCGGTTCCTGCTGTTCCTCCTGGGGCCGGCAGCCAATGTTGTAATTGTCAGGCGCTGCCATGACGCCGTCAATGAGGATTCCCACTCGCAGTTCCTCGCACGTCAGCGTACGTTCTCCTTTGAAAGGAAAAAGGCGGGAAAAAGAATGCCAAACGACTGTTTCCCACGTGACAGCAGGAAGCGACAGCGCTGCCATTTCAGTGAAATTGCCCGGTAATATCACTGAAATTGCGCAGCAAAATCACTGAAAATGCAGCGCAAAATCAGTGAAATGTCACCTCAACGCGCGCCTTCCGGCACTTCTTCGACGTCCTTTTGCCAACACAGCAAGGGCCCCTTGGCAGCGCTTGCAGGGCGTCAGCGACAAAAAAGCGCCGTTTTCTGACTATTCTCGAATAATTTTCTTACCTTTGCACAACCATCGCCAAGCAGCGCCGCTACGGCGCGTTCGCGGCGCGACGGCACGCCTTCCGGCTGTTCGGACGGCACGACTCTCAAACCCAATCTTTCCACATGAGGATGAAACGAAACCGATTCTTCAAGACCGTAGCCTTCCTGTTGGGCATCCATGCCTGCGGACTGTTAGTGCTGTCGCTGTTCCGGCTGGTTCAGTATGTGAGCCTCCGCAGCATGGTGGGCGCCACGGACGCCAGCGCGTCGATGGCCTTCGTCAGGGGCGTATGGTTCGACAACGTAGTGGCTTGCTACCTGATGGTGGTCCCGATGGCCGTGGTGCTCGCGTGCGCCGCGCTGGGCTGCTACCGCGGGTGGCTGCGCCGTGCCGCGAGCGCGTGGTTCTGCGTGCTCTATCCTGTGCTCTTCATGGCCTCTGCGGCCAACATCCCCTACTTTGCCTATTTCTTCAAGAACATCAACTCGTCCATCTTCGACTGGTTCGGCTACACCGGCACCACGGCCGGCATGGTGTTCCAGGAGAAGTCGTACTGGTTCTACATCGCGCTCTTCTTCGTCCTGACGGCACTGTTCGTCGCAGCCATGGTGGCATGGCGCAGGCACATGGACCGAATCATCGGAACCGAACGCGAACACCGCACCAGCTGGCCGCAGGCGGCACTGCGACTGGCGGCCACAGCAGCCCTGGTCGGCCTGTGCGTCTTCGGCATCCGCGGCCGCACGGGCTACAATCCCATCAAGGTCAGCCAGGCCTACTACTGCGATGACCCCTTCCTGAACCAGCTCGGCATCAATCCGGCCTTCAACCTGCTCACCAGCGTCCTGGACGACCGACGCTCCGAGAACGCCGAACTGCACCTGATGGACTACGGCGAGGCCGTCGGCAAGGCGCGCCGCGGGCTGAACATCACGAGCAGGGTGGACTCGCTCCACGTGCTCCGCCGCCAGATGGCAGCGGCCGACAGCAGCGCCATGCGCCCCCTGCCGAACGTTGTCTTCATCCTGATGGAGTCCATGTCGTCGGCATTCCTGGGCCGCGGGCTCACACCCGTGCTCGACAGCCTGAGCCGCCGTTCGCTCTTCTTCAGCAACTTCTACTCGGCCGGCATCCACACAAACCACGGCATGACGGCCACGCTCTACTCCTTTCCGGCCCTGATGAAGCGCAACCTGATGAAAGGCACGGTGACGCCTCACCGCGATGGCATCCCCACGGTGCTCAAGGCCAACGGCTACCACAACCTGTTCTTCATGACCCACGAGGCCCAGTACGACAACATGAACGCCTTCTTCCGCACAAACGGCTACGACGACATCTACGCACAGGAGGACTATCCGCGCGAAGAGGTCGTCAACAGCTTCGGCGTGTCGGACCATTTCCTCTTCGACTTCGCCCTCGACAAGCTGCGCCAGCTGCCCACGACCGGCGCTGCCACTGGCGGCACGCAGCGCCACACGCCCTTCATGGCCACCATCCTGACCATCAGCAACCATCCGCCCTACATCGTGCCCGAGTGGTTCCACCCCCGCACGAAGGACCCCGAGACGCAGATCGTGGAGTATGCCGACTGGTGCATCGGCGACTTCCTGCGCAAGGCCGCGCGCGAACCGTGGTACGACAACACGCTCTTCGTGGTGCAGGCCGACCACGGAAAACTGGTGGGCGACGTGGACTCGGAGCTGCCTCAGTCGTACAACCACATTCCGCTGATGATTTTCGGCCGCGGCATCGAGCCCCGCACCTACGACGGACTGGGCATGCAGGTGGACGTCATGCCCACGCTGCTGGGCCTGCTGGGCCTGAGCTACACCTACGACGGCTTCGGCGTGGACCTGCTTCGCGAGTCGCGGCCGATGGTGTTCTACTCGGCCGACGACCAAGTGGTGGCTCGCGACAGCAGCCGCTACTTCATCTACACGCCGAAGCTGCAGAAGAGTTTCTGCTACGAGTGCCTGCCTGACGGTCGTCTGCGCGAGAGCCGCGAGGATAGCGCCTTTAGCCGTCTGCGCGACTACGTGTTCTCCATGATTCAGACAGCCGAGTTCGTCTTCCGTCACTGAAAACTGCTGCCTTCCTTCCTATACTTTTATATATTTAACGTGCGAACTTTGCGTCGCAAAACCGGAGCTTCCGATGCGAAAGCCCCGGTTTTTTTATGCCGGTGCGACACTTTCAGAAGGTGCCGTTCGTCTTTGTCGTGCTATCGGGGCAGTGTCGTAAGAACCCGGAGCGAAGCCTAACATGCCCATTGGTGCGTTCAGCGACTACCCATACCAACTGCAAGAGACGACAATTGCTGCAGGAGAGACGCTCACCCTCTACACAGACGGACTGACGGAGGCGCTCAATGCCGAGCACCAGCTGTTCGGGCGCAAACGTGCCATGCAGCTGATAGCCCGCTGCAGCGGCATGACTGCCAAGGAAATAGTGGACACTGTGGTCGACGAGGTGACACAATATGCCGAACAGACCGAGCAGAGCGATGACGTGACGCTTCTCTCCATCTGCTACAAGCCTGACCACCCGAAAGCGCCCAAGCCCCATTCTTCCGAACAGATGACTAAAGATAACATCGACTAACTCACTATGCTTCCGCCGATGAAAGCGGCTATCTTCCCTTACCTCCTTCTATCTTCTAAAGATGCGAAACATGTCTTATTACAATTTAATTAATAGATTACCTTTAAAAAAACAATTTTTTTTTGGTAAGAACCAACTTTTTTTTTAATTTTGCGTGCAAATAAGAAGATTGCGTGACTCACGACTGAAGAGATTCATCATGATTCTGTCCTAAACTATCGAAAGAAAGATGAAAAAACCGCTCGTTTCAATAGCTTTTGCTTTCACACTGTGTGCTTCCGCCTCTGCCACCAACCACAGCATGGTCACTGATTCTGTAGCAGCAGACAACAATCTGGATGCTATCTCCGACGCCGTCAGCGCTGAAAAGCAACTGTCAGCTGACGAAGATACCCGACTGACAGAAAGCGAGGGACTGCCCAAATGGGCCACTTCGCCGACAGGTCCGGGTGAAAAGAAGCTCCCGCTGTCTCTTGTCATGAAATCAGCCAGTGCACCCACAAGTGCCCCGAAGATTGACCTGGACCTCTTCAAAATGAAAACGAACCCCGGCGTGAAACCCTATCGGTTCCTCGACGACGTGTCGTTCGTCGGCATCCCTCTTTTTATTGCCGGTGCAGCCATCAAGGGCGAGAAGAAGTCGTTCCGACAGAACTACAGCGACGCACAGGCTAACACACGATTGCTGAAGTCGTTCAAGACGCACATCGACGACTACACACAGTTCTTCGGACCGGCAATGACTGTGGGACTGAAGATCGGCGGCGTGGAGGGACGCAGCAGCTGGCCGCGCCTGCTGGCCAGTGCCGGCTTGTCGTATGCGCTGATGGCGGGCTTCGTAAACAGCATCAAATACACGGCAAGCGAGATACGCCCCGACGGTTCCACGGCCAACTCGTGGCCCTCGGGCCATACGGCCACATCGTTTGTCGGTGCCACGCTGCTCCACAAAGAGTATGGACTGACACGCTCGCCCTGGTATTCGGTGGCTGGCTACGGCGTAGCCACGGCCACGGGTGTGATGCGCGTGCTGAATAACCGCCACTGGGTGTCGGACGTGCTCTCGGGAGCAGGCATCGGTATTCTCTCCACCGAGCTGGGCTATGCCATCGGCGACTTGCTCTTCAAGGAGAAAGGACTGCTGCGCAACGACTTCGAGGACACGAGCGAAAACCCTTCGTTCTTCGGTATATCGATGGGTATGTCGCTCGGTTCGAAAGAACTGGAGTTTTTGGAGAGCGACAATGTCGACAATTTTTCCTTCTTTGACGACGATCAAATCAACTCAACCGCCTGCAATGTGGACTTCCACACGGCCACCTCGGTCGATGCCGAGGGTGCCTACTTCTTCAACAAGTATGTGGGTGTGGGCGGAAGGCTGCGCGTCAGGGCCATGACGGCAAAGGACTGGAAGGAAGACCCTAACGAGACCGATGCAACCTACTCCGGATTCATGATGTCGCCCCTTATTTATACTTTGGTTACTCCAGAAACATACCCGACCATGGAGGAAGAGAACGCCGCGACCAGATTGGAACAAGGCGTGCAGTCGTGCAACTACACCATCGTGAGCGACCACCTCACCGAGTTCTTAGCCAGCGTGGGTCTCTATTTCAACATTCCGCTGAGCAAGCGTTTCGCCCTTGGCACAAAGGCTCTCGTGGGACGTTCCATCATGCAGGATCTGGAAGTAGACGCGCATTTCAAGGGCAAGAAGTTTGGCATCAACAGCCATGTGGAGATCAACGACATGAATCCCTTCGATACCAATATCGTACTAAGTAACCTGAAGGATGAGGGTGAATACGATGCACAGTGGCCCATGTTAACGCTGGCCGGTAACAGCTCGAGCACCCTGGGCACTGGCCTGTCGCTGACCTACCAGTACAAGTCGAACTTCTCGTGGAAACTGTTCGTCGACTACGACTATTCGAGGAAGACCTACACATTGACCTATGACCCGTTGCACTACTTAGAATACGTCAGCGGCGACATGACTGCCATCTACAACCTCTTGGGCGGCGAAACCGATCCCGAGGTGTACCGCATAAAGAAGAACATGCACTACTTCACCATCGGCGGCACGTTCGCCATCAACCTGTAAGCAACTCTTACGTACATGAATAAAAAAGGGTGGGAACGCATCGTCAGGTCTGTGCAGGCTCGTTCGGGCCTGCTCATCGTCATCTTGGCAGCTGCTTTGGTGGAGCTGGTGAGCGTGGTGCAGTATCTATATGCTCGCGAAGGCATCCGCCAGGAGGTGCAGCAAAGAGCCGAGAACGAACTGCGCATGAAGAGTCTGGAAATCAAGAACATGATGACCTCGGTGGAGGTGGCCTTGCAGAACATGGCATGGGCGGTGGAACAGAACATCGACCGGCCGGAGCAAGCCGCAGAGATGTGTCGCCGCATCGTCAGAAACAACCCTCAGATTGCGGGTTGCGGATTGGCTTTCGTGGCCGACTACTTCCCCCAGCGCGGCCGTTGGTGCGAACTCTACACCCTCGGTATCGGCGACGGTGAGGCCGGGGCTGTGCAGCAAATAGGTTCGGCCGACCACGACTATCTCAAGGCAGAGTGGTTCACTGTGCCGATAGAGACAGGCAAAGGCTACTGGAGCGAGCCCTACTACGACAATGCCGGAGCAAAGGCCCTGCTCTGCAGCTATTCCCTCCCCGTGCATGACCGGAAAGGGCAAACGGTGGCCGTCATCGGTGCTGACCTGCCGCTGGAGTGGATCAGCGGGGTCATTGCACGTACGAAGACACTGAAATCGTCGTATAACCTCTTGTTGAGCCGTACCGGAAAGCTGATTGCTTGTCCTGAAGACAGTTTGGTGATGAGACGCACTGTGCAAGAGGCGACACGCGGCATGAACGACACAATGGCTCAGGTGGTAAACCGCAGGATGATGGGCGGGGAGCACGGACAGGCCGTGGTCTACGACAACGATGGTAACAAGAATATCGTGTTCTTCGCACCCGTGGAGAACGAAACAGGATGGTCAATGTCGGTGGTTTGTTCCGACAAGGAAATCTATAGCAGCCTGCACCAGATGGGGCTGAAACTGCTGATACTGATGATACTGGGACTTTCGCTGCTCGCCTTCATCATCTACCGGATGGGGCGCAGCTTCAAGCGGTTGCAGGAAGCAAATGCTGAAAAAGAACGCATCGCCAGCGAGCTGCATATCGCCAACGGCATACAGATGGGCATGGTGCCGAAAGTATTCCCACCCTACCCCGACCGCGACGACATGAGCGTCTATGCCACCATGAAACCTGCCAAGGAAGTGGGTGGCGACCTGTACGACTTCTACATCCGCGACGAGAAACTGTTTTTCTGCGTTGGTGACGTCAGTGGGAAGGGTGTTCCGGCTTCGCTTGTAATGGCCGTCACGCGCAGCATGTTCCGCATTGTCTCCAATCATGAATCAGCCCCAGAGCGCATCGTGCGCGCACTGAACGATACGGTGAACGAGACCAACGAAACAAACATGTTCGTAACACTGTTTGTCGGCGTACTCGACCTGCCCACAGGCCGACTGCGCTATTGCAACGCAGGCCACTGCCCGCCCTTCGTCATCGGGAAGGACTGGCAGCAACCACTGAACGTAGACACAAACGTACCGATCGGCATTGTAGAAAACTGGAAATACACCGCACAGGAAACGACACTGAAAACAAACACAACCATTTTCACCTACACCGACGGTGTGCTGGAGGCCGAAAATGCAGAATACGAACAGTTCGGAGAGCAACGCATGCACATGACAATCGACAGCATGCCGGCCAACGAGCGCACACAACCGGAAGAACTCATCATGGAAATGACGAAAAGAGTGGAACAATTCACCGACGGAATGAAACAGAACGACGACCTGACAATGCTCGCCATTCTGTTCAACAAAACAACGATGGCCGAACGACTCCAGCGCAGTATTACGCTGCCCAACGACATAGAGACCATTCCTCAGCTTCAAACCTTCGTCGAGGAACTGGGCGAAGAACTTCATTTAGACGACTCAACCGTCATGAACCTGAACCTCGCGCTGGAAGAAGCCGTTGTGAACGTCATGAACTATGCCTATCCGCCGGAAATAAAAGGAGACGTCACCATCAAAGCTGAAGCCAACGATGTGAGACTGAAGTTCACCATCTGCGACAGCGGAACACCCTTCGACCCGACCGCCATCGCAGATGCCGACACCACACTCTCAACCGAAGAACGCCCCATCGGCGGTCTGGGCATCTTCATGGTTCGCCAGATTATGGACTCGATCAACTACGAACGCGTCGACGGACAGAACATCCTGTCACTGAGGAAGAAACTGCCGAACGACGGAGTTACATCACAACCACAACAATAAAGAAAGAAATGGAAACAGAAATCAAAGAAAAGGATGGGAAACTGTACGTAAAATTCACAGGAAGGCTCGACACGTCGGCTGCTTCCCGCGTGGAGAACGATATCAAGCAGCTGAACAGCACTCTGGAACGCGACATCGTACTCGACTGTGCCGACCTGGTATACATCTCATCGAGCGGACTTCGCATCTTTCTCGGCATCCTGAAGAGTGCCAAAAGCAAGAACCTGCACGCCTACATCCAGAATTTGACCCCCGAAGTGGAAAAGATTTTCAAGATGACGGGCTTCATCAACCTCTTCGAAAGCCTTGATTAAGCAGACCGGCACTGCCCTTCGGCCAGACAGCCACAAATAGTAACGGTTTGTTGCGAAAAAGCATCAGCCTGTTGAAAAGACAGCAAGACATCACGCACTCACACGACAACTGGAACAAATTCCTCCACGGAGCCACTTGTTCCAGCGGTGGATGATGTTTTTACTTTTTACATTAGACCCATGACTTCGTCGGTTTCGTCGGACCGACGAAGCGCTTGTGATTGAACGTAAGCGGGGCGACGACCGAAAAAAAAGGAGGTTTGTTTCGTAAAGTCAGATTTTTACAGTAATTTTGCATCCAAAATTAATCATTAAAAACAATGGAACAAAAGAAGTATAAGAGAACAACCGTGACCTCAGCACTGCCCTACGCCAACGGCGGTGTCCACATCGGCCACCTGGCAGGCGTCTACGTGCCGGCCGACATCTACGTGAGATACCTCCGCCTGAAGAAAGAAGAAGTGATGTTCATCGGAGGCAGCGACGAGCACGGCGTACCCATCACCATACGGGCCCGGAAGGAAGGCATCACGCCGCAAGCCGTAGTCGACCGCTACCACAAAATGATCAAGGACTCGTTCGAAGAGTTCGGCATTTCATTCGATGTCTACAGCCGTACCACCTCGGAAACACACCACCAGTTTGCGGCCGAATGGTTCCGCAAGCTCTACGACGAGGGCAAGCTGACCGAAGAAACCACCACACAGCTCTACGACGAAGAAGCCAAGCAGTTCCTGGCCGACCGCTACGTGACCGGCGAATGTCCCCACTGCCATAACGAAGGAGCCTACGGCGACCAGTGCGAGAAGTGTGGACGTGACCTTTCACCCACCGAGCTCATCAACCCGAAGTCGACTATCAGCGGCTCGACGCCCGTCCTGAAGGAGACAAAGAACTGGTATCTACCCCTGAACGAATATCAGGAGTGGCTCAAGCAGTGGATTCTTGAGGGTCACAAGGAATGGAGACCGAACGTGTACGGACAATGCAAGTCGTGGCTTGACATGGATTTGCAGCCGCGAGCCATGACGCGCGACTTGGACTGGGGCATTCCCGTACCGGTGGAAGGCGCCGACGGAAAGGTGCTCTACGTGTGGTTCGACGCACCCATCGGCTACGTGTCGAACACCAAAGAGCTTTGCGAGCGTGAACCCGAGCGCTGGGGCTCGTGGCAGAAATGGTGGCAGGACGAAGATACGCGTCTCGTACACTTCATCGGTAAGGACAACATCGTGTTCCACTGCATCATTTTCCCAGTCATGATGAAAGCCCACGGCAAGTACATCATGCCGGACAACGTTCCTGCCAACGAGTTCCTGAACTTGGAAAACGACAAAATATCCACGTCGCGAAACTGGGCTATCTGGCTCCATGAGTATCTCGTCGACTTCCCGGGCAAGCAGGACGTGCTGCGCTACGTACTGACAGCCAACGCTCCGGAAACAAAAGACAACAACTTCACGTGGCGCGACTTCCAGGACCGCAACAACAACGAGCTCGTGGCCGTCTACGGCAACTTCGTCAACAGAGCCCTTCAACTGACAAAGAAGTACTGGAACGGCGTGGTACCTGCTTGCGGCGAACTGCTCGACGTGGACAAGGCCGCACTTGAAGAGTTCAAGGACGTGAAGCAGAAAGTGGAGGCACTGCTCGACCAGTTCAAGTTCCGTGACGCTCAGTTCGAAGCAATGAACCTCGCACGCATCGGCAACCGCTATATCACCGAGTGCGAGCCGTGGAAAGTATGGAAAACAGACGCCAAGCGCTGCGAGACCATCCTGAACATCTGCCTGCAACTGACAGCCAATCTGGCCATCGCCTTCGAACCGTTCCTGCCTTTCTCGTCGAAACGCCTGCGCGAAATGCTCAACATGGACACCTTTGAATGGAACCAGCTCGGCAGCACCGACCTGCTGACACCAGGACATCAGCTGGGCGAACCGGCACTGCTTTTCGAAAAAATTGAGGATGACGCCATTCAGGCACAGCTCGACCGACTGGAGCGCATCCGTCAGCAGAATCAGGCCGCAGCCTTCAAGGCCGCTCCGGTGAAAGAAAACGTGGACTTTGAAACGTTTGAGAAGCTCGACATCCGCGTCGGACTGGTCAAGGACTGCCAGCGTGTGAAGAAGTCGAAGAAACTTCTGCAGTTCACTATCGACGACGGCACCGGCACCGACCGCACCATCTGCTCAGGCATCGCCGCCTTCTATGAGCACCCCGAAGAGCTCATCGGCAAGCGAATCCTCTTCGTGGCCAACTTCGCACCGCGCAAGATGATGGGCATCGAAAGCCAAGGCATGATTCTCTCAGCCGTGGATTTCGACGAGTCGCTCAGCGTTGTCACCACCACTAAGGACGTGAAACCCGGCAGTCAGGTAGGATAATTAACTGCACAGACAGCCCCTCACTCAGCTCCCGAAGGAGCTTTATATAGCCAGTAGCAATGCTGATGAAGCTCCTTCGGATGCTGAAAAGGAGGGATTCGTAAACAAGAGAAGAGCATGACAGAACGGATTCGGAACTTCTTACTGCGCCCTTTGTCCATGGGTTGTCGTCAGCTCAAGGGCAAACTGGCCCTCTCGGCGTTCAGGGAGCACGTCTTCGTGTGCATCATCGTGCTGCTCTTCATGGTTATTCTCGCCGCGCTGTCACTCAATCTCAGCATCTTCAGCCCCTTCCGGCAAGCTTTCGACGACTTCTCCATCACCGATGTCTACTACACTATCCAGCGAACTGACAACAACGTAGAGTGGAGCAACGACATAACCATCGTGGACATCACCGACCAGCACAGCCGGTCGGACATCGCACGCACACTGACGCAGGTGGCCGAATGCAAGCCGAAGCAGGTGGTCATCGACCTCATCTTCGCTTCACCCGGCGAACAACCGCTTGCCGACGATTCGCTCGTGCGGGCCATTGACGCCCTTCCCGACAAGGTTCTCGCCATGAAGCTCACCGACTACGACCCTGAAAAATCTTCCTTCACGGCTTGCGTGCATTCGTTCTTCTGTCCGCCTGACGCACCTTACAACGGTTTCGTCAATCTACCCAAGAGCATCAACAGCGGAGTGCTGCGGACGTTCAGCATGTTTGAAACCTTTCAGGGAGACACCGTGCAAGCCCTCGCACCCCTTGCTTGTAGCAAATCGGGGCTAAAGACGCCCTCGCTGCAACCACGCGAAAGAATCATAGCCTTCAACAACGTACAGTTCCCCGTCGTCAGATACGACTCCATTGCGCAACTCAAGGGGCTGCTCACCGGCAAGATTGTCTTTGTCGGTGCAGTTCACGAGGAATCCGACATGCACATCACACCCATCGGAAAGCGCCCCGGAACCGAAATACAGGCACACATCATGCAGACCTGCATTTCGCATCCGCACATCAAGACGACCGGCACATGGTTCTCTGTCTGTCTGGCTGCCCTGTTGTGTCTTCTTTCAGCATGGATAGGACACAAGATTCAGAAAAGATTCCCACTCATGTACCTCTATTGGCTTCAGGGCTACTACTTTCTGCTCTCCGCACTGCTTGTCTGGATTGGCTTCATCTGCTACGTCAAGTTCGACCTGTACATCAAAATGACGATTCCCTTCGTCGCTATGGCACTGGTAGAACAAGCACGTCTTCACTACAAATGGATCATCTCCTACGGCAAGGCGCACCCAGAAAAGAAGTGGCTCAGCCGTCTGACGCAAAAGTCCATCTATGCCTGACTGATTCATAAGCTCAAAACGTTACCCGACCATTATGCGAAAACTGTTTTTCATCGTTTGTCTACTTGCTGGTCTACTCTCGGAAGTCACACAAGTCCACGCGCAGAGCACTCGGAAAAAGACCACTTACGAGCTCTACGCCGAAGAAGCTGCGAAGACACCCGCTGAGGAATGGGTGAAAAGAGGGGACGACCAGTATGAGAGACAGAACGTCGTCGGAGCGGTGGCATGCTACGGTTGGGCGGCCGATCAGGGACATGCCGACGCTCAGTTCAAGTATGGCTACGCGCTATACTTCGGCGAAGGCATCGAGAACGACTATACCTCGGCTGCCATGTGGTTCAAACGTGCCGCTGTGCAGGGACATGCCAAGGCCATGTACAACCTTGCCTACTGCTACATGTACGGCAAAGGTGTGCCCACCAACTACGAGAAAGCGCTGGAATACCTGAAGCAAAGTGCCCAGAACGGATGCAAAGAGGCTCAGGAAACATTGGCCGAGTGCTACGAGAAAGGCGTCCTCGTGGAGCAAGACGCCGACGAGAGTCTGAAATGGAAGCGCATGGCCAACGGTGGAGAGCCTGTCAAGCAGCCCGAACAGCCAGCCGCCACTGAGGCAGACCAAGCTGTCCAATGGCCGGAACAACCCGAAACCGTCATGCCCGAACTGCTCGAGCAGCCCTCGCTGACCGTAGACCTTGCTGAACAACAACCAGCGAAACCGCAGACTGCGGACAACAGCAGCAGCCAACCACTGCCGCAACAGGGCACACCGGCCAAGACAACAGCCAACAACAACCCATCAAGCAGCGGACAAGGCACCATCCTGAGCCGGGAGGACATTCTGAAAATGAAGGACAAACCCGCTCCGACCCAAGAAAAAACCGTTGCACAGACACCCGAGCAGTCTGTTGTCGCTGCCCCACCCGCCCTCCGCATTCTCTTCCCCGTAGACCAAGCCTCCTTCCACACACGTTCCATCAAGGTGAAATACCAGCTGATAGCGAAGGGAATGGAAGACAAGACACACGTCACCGTAATGGTCGACGGCGTGAAACAGCCTGCCGACAGGGCCGTGAAAGCTGCCAACACCATCGACGTAGACCTGCCCGACCACGACTGCACCGTCATTCTCTACGCCCAGAACGAGTACGGCAACAGCGAACCTGCCAGCATCCGGCTCGTCAGGGAACAGAAACAAGAAACGCTGCCCAGGCTCCTTGCCGTGGCCATCGGCGTGGGCGACTACCACGACCCGCAGCTTCCACCGCTGAAGTTCACCAGCAAGGATGCCAAAGACTTCAGCACGAGCATCATGAAGAAAAAGCACTTCCCCTACAGCGAGGTGCAAGTGAAACTGCTCTGCGACTCCATGGCCACACGCGATGAGTTCTTCGAGTCCATGGAATGGCTCAAACAGGAGGCCACGCCCAACGATGTGTGCATCTTCTTCTACGCCGGACATGGCTATCGCGACGAGAAAGACCGTTTCTACTTCATGCCTTTCGGCAGTACAACCGACCGGCTCTACAACTGTTTCAGCAGTGCTGACTTCCGGCGCGAAGCAGAAGACATCAACAGCAAGTTCATTGTCTTCGTCGACGCCTGCTACTCCGGGGCACTGATGGAGGGCAACCGTTCGGCCAGTGCGCACTTCGTGGAACAGCTCCGACGCACCAAGAACGGAATGGTGCTCTTCGCGTCGAGTGCTTCCGACACCAAGTCAAAGGAAGACACGGCTTGGGGTAACGGTGCCTTTACGAAGGTTCTGGTGGACGCCATGAACGGTGCGGCCCGTGAACCCGGCGATGAAGGACTGTCCACACAGCAGTTAGAGCAATACTTATATAAAGAGGTAAGGAAGCTGACAGACTTCAAGCAAACACCGATATTCATCAACCCGAGCGGTATCGAACACTTTAACATTTTCACCTATGAACCATAACGAAACACTCAGACGCGTTTTCACGCTCAAGAATCATCCACTCATGCGCGCTTTCACACTCGTCTTGGTCTGGATGACAGCACAGATGGCTCTTGCCGACAGCTTTCTGGTCTATTCCGTCATCGGAAATGTCAAACAGACGAACGGAAACAAGCAGATTGCATTGGCGGCAAGGACGACGATCCAGTCAGAAACACGCCTCACAATCGGAAAAGAAAGTGCCGTCACCGTCATCGACGAGCGCAACAACAAGCTCTATTCCTTCACGACCACGGGCACGAACAGCGTGAAGACACTCCTCGCCAAGGCCAAAGGCGGAAAGAGTCTGACCAAACAATACGCGAGCTACCTCGTGAAAAACCTGTTCTCGAAAGAGAGCAGCAAGCTCTCACACCCCAGTTCCTACATGCAGACGGCAGCTGCCGCCTACCGTTCCACGGCTACCGACTCGCTCCTGCTGAACAAAATCGCCTACTTGAAGAACGAGCACCACACGAACACCGTCGAAGAAGCCATCGTTCAGGAACAGACACACATCATCGGCGACCTTGACGTACGCTTCGAACTGGTCTCCTGTCTCACCGGACTGCCCATCGGAAAGGAAGTGGAACCGAACACCAGCTGCTACGTGAAGATCTACAACAACACGAAAGAGGCCCTCTACGTGAACATCCTGGACATCGACGAGCACGGAAACAAATACCTCGTGCTTCCTGTCGACGATGCCGCCCTGTGCGCCCATCTGCTCGTTCCGGCCGAAAGCACCGTCTGCTTCACCTCCGAACCATTCGAGTTTGTCGAAGCAAAGACGAAAGAAGCCTTCCTGCTCGTTGCCACCGAAGAGCCCGTCGACTTCAGCATCCTCATGAATCCCATCGAGGGCAGCGGCAACAAGCACCTGAAATCAGGACTTTACAGAAACGTCTATGAAACAAAATAACCTTTTCCACCGCGCTTTCATCATCGCGTTGCTCGCTTGCTGCGCCCTCAGCCTGTCCGCTCAGAAGACAGACCGCGACAAAAAGAATGCCGACGAAGCACTCTACACGCTGCTCACCAGCAAGCACACCCCCGAGAAACGCACCACGACATTCCAATTTCAGGCCAAAGACCTGCAAGCGACCTACGATTCCAACATCTTTCTCATCAGTGGAACCCACTTTCAGATTGAGACGCTGACCAACAACTTCTATGTAGAGAAAGCCGACGACGGAGCCTACCAGCCCGTCTTCCACGCAAAGTACCCACTTGAGTCGCTCGTCAACCTGATGCTCAATCTCACGCATGGCGACGACCGGAACATTGTCATCGACCAGCACCTCTACGGAGAGCGAAAGGCCATCGGCCCCATTCCCATGGCAAACATCAACGAACTGCTCGCCCCCACCATGCAGGCCTACTGCAACGTCACTGCCATCGAGGGCAACGTGCTCAAAGCCATACTGGTGTACCATCAGCCAAAGGACGACTACATACACATGTTCATTGTCGAAACAACCACCGAAGAGCTGTTCAAACCCTCCGGAACGCTGAAGGCACAGCTCTACGGCAACATTCCGCAAAGCAACCTTAAAAACCTATTCAAAAAATACAGACAGCCATGAACACAAAAGTCATGCAAGCCATTGCCGTCGTCATGATGGCATTCACTTTCAGCCATGCCAACGCACAGGGCACAACGTTCTTCATCAAGGACGGTATTGACAACCCGAATCTCAAGGCAAAGATGGAGCACAACGTCAACGCAATGATAGCCGCATTCAAGACAGCCGTCATCGAGAAGAAAAAGCCCAAGCTGCCCAGCAGCATCTTCACCGACGACGTGGAAGACAGAATCGAAGAAATGTGGAAAACAAGCGCCATGAACTTCCCCATCGTCGAAATCAAGTCGCGCTGCCTGAACACCTCAACAGGCTATCAGGTGCGCGGAATACCCGTCGACGTGCTCGAAGCCGACAAGGACGAGGAACGGCAAGAACTGACCGTCGACTTCCAACGCGACGGAAGAATCAGCAACGTCTCCATCGCCATCGAGATGAACCGCTACGAAATGATCATGTCGAAGCGGTCCAGCGACCTCGACTACGAGCGCCGCCAGATGATTGTCGACTTTGTCGAGAACTTCCGCACGGCTTACAACCGCAAAGACCTGAAGATGCTCAACAGCGTCTTCAGCGACAAAGCCCTCATCGTCACAGGAAAAGTGGTGCGCGAAAAGCCCAACAGCGACATCACCAGGATGACGCTCAACAACAACCGCGTCGTCTACATCAAGCAAACCAAGCAGGAGTACATGCAACGACTGCAGCGAATCTTCAAGCTCTCGAAGTTCGTAAACGTGAAGTTTGAAGACGTCGAAGTGACACAGCACCCCAAGTACGACGACATCTACGGCGTCAACCTGAAACAGTACTGGCACACCAGCCGCTACAAAGACGTGGGGTACCTCTTCCTGATGATCGACTTCCGCGACCCCGACAATCCGCTCATCCAGGTGCGCACGTGGCAACCAGACAAGGACGACAAGGGAAACGTGGTGACCAGAAAGGAAAACGTGTTCCACCTGGGATCGTTCAGAATCGTCAGATAAACCAATCATCAACATAGCATTATGAAAAAAATTCTATTCTTTGCCCTGTCCATGCTCCTCGGCATGACAGCTTCCGCACAAGGCATCCTGCAAGTGGAAGACCAGACCAACCCAAGCGACGTCTACACCAGCACGAACGACCAGGCGGCACTGCGCGTACGTTGCCACCATGACATCGCGCTGAGCTTCTCTTCATCGATGGACAAGACGGCCAACCCCTTCAATACAGTGCTCGAAGGCTCCGATTCCATCTACTACATCGAGTTCCCAACAGGCCCACGCTACCGTGGCCGCATCCTCACCATTTCCGCGCCCGGCTACTTTCCAATAGATGTTCCGCTGGAAATGGAGCCCAAACAGCTGCTCTCCATACGGCTCTTCGACCCGAACAGCCAAGTGGATGCCGGCTGCTACCGCCTCCACCGCAACAAAGGCGTTGAGGAGATGAAGAACATGAACTACTCCGAGGCGCTCAACCAGTTCCAACTGGCCAGCGAATGCTCGGATACCGACTCGACAGAAAATGCCGCCAACCTGGCACTCGTAGACTCGCTCATCCAGCTGCGCAAGGAGGCCGACCAGGCATTCCAGCTGCTCGACTACTCCAAGGCAGCCAGTCTCTACAGCATCATCGTCGGTTTGAACTCGTACGACACCTTTGCCATCGACCGCATGAACGAGAGCAACACCAAGTTTTCGTCCGAGTGCACTGTCACCTTCAAGCGAGCTGAGGCCTACTTCGACGAAAGAGAATACGAGAAAGCAAAGGTGCTCTACCAGAAAATCATCGACAACGGATGCTTCCAGGCCACCATGGCCACCGACCGCATCGCCTCCATCGACCGATACACCACGGCAAAGGCCGACCACGCGAACATCGTATCTTACGAATGGCTCAACGGAGCGCCCATCGGTATTCATTACGGTAGATACAACATGCATAAGGTGGGCGGCTTCTTCCATCTGAACCTCCATCCGAAGGTGTTCGACGCCATCCGCGAGGAATGCACCGTCGGCGACAAGCCCGAAATACAGATGGGCTTCGGCTGGACGGTGAAGATTGCCAACCCTGTCTGGATCCACTTCGGACCGGGTTTCGGCGCGAAGCTCTACTACGGCGACTACATGAAGGACAAGTTCCCGGGCAAAGACGGAAAGCCCGTGGCAGCCGACGACCTCGACCCCAGGGGAAAGCTGAGCAAGACGAACGCCGCCTTCTACATCAATCCGGAGCTCGGCATCACGGCGAAGTACAGCTATTTCGCGCTTCGTCTGACCTACCAGTACCGCTTCGCCCTGAAGAAAGACCTTGAGGACTTCATCGGCAAGCACCGCATCATCGTCGGCGTGGGTGTGGCCTTCTGACCATCTGCTCGCAGCGCCGCCTGAAAGTCCTGCTGCTCCTGAATAAATATTAATATGTAAGACGTTTGTAGCGGTTTTTCATTCTTTATGATTACCTTTGCACATACGAACAATAACAAAAGAAAGGAAAAAGAATATGAACACTATCAGTAAGGCCTTCGCCAGAAAACTGCTGGAAGTAGGAGCTGTCAAGCTGCAGCCCAACAACCCCTTCACGTGGGCCAGCGGTTGGAAGTCGCCTATCTATACCGACAACCGACGCGTGTTGTCATACCCCGAACTCCGTACAATGGTCAAGCTGGCCCTCACACACATGGTTCTCGAGTCGTTCCCAGAAGCAGAAGCGGTAGCCGGCGTAGCTACGGGTGCCATTGCACAGGGTGCCTTGGTGGCCGACGAGCTCAATCTGCCCTACGTCTACGTGCGTCCGAAACCGAAAGACCACGGCATGGGCAACCAGATAGAGGGTGAACTGCGCGCCGGTTCGCGCGTGGTGGTGGTCGAAGACCTCATCTCCACGGGTGGTTCGTCGCTCAAAGCTGTCGACGCCCTGCGCCGCGCAGGTTTCGACGTGGTGGGCATGGTGGCCAGCTACACCTACGGTTTCCCCGTAGCCGAAGAGGCTTTCCGCGCCGCCGACGTCAAGTTGCTGACCATTTCCGACTACGAGCACGTCGTGGCAGAGGCCATTGCCACAGGCTTCATCAGCAGCGACGACGAAGCCCTGCTGCGCCAATGGCGCCAGAACCCGAGCGAATGGGGAAAATGAAAACCGTCTTGCTTCTGTCCCGTATGCTGCCGTATCACAGCATCCGACAAGCCGTAAACTTGGAACATAATAAAAAACACCAATGAGTCAATTTGAAAGTAGCGTCAAGCAGGTGGCCTATCCGCAGGAGAAGGTCTACCAGATGCTGAGCGACCTGTCCAACCTGGACCGCGTGAAGGACCGTCTGCCCGAAGACAGGTTCAAGGACATGAGCTTCGACCGCGACTCCGTGAGCATCACCATGAACCCCGTGGGAACCATCACGCTCAGCATCGTGGAGCGCGAAGAGCCCAAATGTGTGAAGTTCGAGGCCACACAGTCGCTCATCCCCTTCAACCTTTGGATTCAGATGCTCCCCGTCACCGACAACACCAGCAAGCTGAAATGCACCATCAAGGCAGAGCTGAACCCCTTCATCAAGCCGATGGTGAGCGGCCCCCTGCAGGAAGCACTCGACAAGATGGCCGACGCACTGGCCATGATTCCTTACGAATAAAAACTCAAGAAAGCTTCAGTATCATTATGGCAAACAAGCTTTGGGAAAAGAATTTCGAGGTGAATGCGGAGATTGAGCGCTTCACCGTGGGACGAGACCGCGAGATGGACCTCTTCCTGGCACCCTACGACGTGCTCGGTAGCATGGCCCACATCACCATGCTCGAAAGCATCGGACTCATAGACACTGAGGAGCTGCCTCTCCTGCTCGCCGAACTGCGCAACATTCACGCGCAGTGCGCGCAAGGAGCGTTCGTCATCGAAGACGGCGTAGAGGACGTTCACTCGCAGGTGGAGCTGATGCTCACACGCCGACTGGGCGACATGGGCAAGAAGATACACTCGGGACGCTCGCGCAACGATCAGGTGCTGGTGGACCTGAAGCTCTTCACGCGCCACGAACTGCGCCAGGTGGCCGACGGCGTGCTGCTGCTCTTCGACGAACTGCTCGCCAAGAGCGAACAGTACAAGGACGTGCTCATGCCCGGATACACACACCTGCAGGTGGCCATGCCGTCCAGCTTCGGACTCTGGTTCGGTGCGTACGCCGAGAGTCTGTGCGACGACATGCTCTTCCTCCAAGCCGCATGGCGTATGACCAACCGCAACCCGCTCGGATCGGCAGCTGGCTATGGCTCCAGCTTTCCGCTCAACCGGCAGCTGACAACCGACCTGCTGGGCTTCGACACCATGGACTACAACGTGGTCTACGCACAGATGGGACGAGGCAAAATGGAGCGCAACGTGGCCTTCGCGCTCGCTACCATCGCCGGAACACTGGCCAAACTGGCCTTCGACGCCTGCCTGTTCAACTCGCAGAACTTCTCGTTCGTCAAACTGCCCAAGGAGTGCACCACGGGCAGCAGCATCATGCCTCACAAGAAGAATCCCGATGTCTTCGAGCTCATACGCGCCAAGTGCAACAAGATTCAGAGCCTGCCGCAGCAGGTGATGCTCATCATGAACAACCTGCCCGTGGGCTATTTCCGCGACCTTCAGATCATCAAAGAGGTGTTCCTGCCTGCTTTTGACGAACTGAAGGACTGCCTGCAGATGGCTGCCTACATCATCAACAAGATTGAGGTGAACGAGCACATACTCGACAACCCCATGTACGACGCCATGTTCTCCGTAGAAGAGGTCAACCGACTGGCTGCCCAGGGCATGCCTTTCCGCGATGCCTACCGACAGGTGGGGCTCGAAATAGAGAACGGAACCTTCCGCGCCAGCCACGACATCCACCACACCCACGAGGGCAGCATCGGCAACCTGTGCAACGAACAGATCAGACAGCTCATGAACGACACGCTGAAGGGCTTCACTTTCGAACGTGCCGAAGCTGCTGAGCGAAGGCTGCTTGAACCGTAAGAACGTATGGACATGCAAACCTTACGACATCTTTCACACCGAGCAGGCTGCCTGATGCTGGGCTGCCTGCTCGCTGTGGCGTGCAGCGAAACGGAGTATGAGTACAGCCACCACCGCGCTTTCTTCATCTTCGACAACTCCATCCATCTGGATCAGTGCCTGGCAACGGCCATGAATCCGATGTCGCCAGGCATCTTCTGCCGCATCAGCATCAGCGGAACGAACAACTATCGCTTTGAAAACAACCAGGGACTGACCGGACAAGCCGTCATGACAGCCGTCGACCAGCAGCGTACCGTACTACTGGGAACGTACAACGAGAGCGGCGTCATCGTAGGTTTCGGTGCGCTGGACAACCCGCCCACCTTCTATGCCTACGACGCACAGTGTTCCAACTGCTACGAAAAGGAGAAGATGCCGAGGTATCAGCTCACGATGAACAGCAGCGGAAAGGCCACATGCAGGCAGTGCCAGCGCGTCTACGACCTGAACAACGGCGGCATCATCAGCCAGGGAGCACAGGGCGAAAAGCTCATTCGCTACCGCGCCACGACAACGGGCCCCATGGGAATCCTCTCGGTGAACAATTGATGTTCACCGTTTTTTTTTGGAAGAAGCCACCTGTCCCTTCAAATAGGACTGTTGTAACAAATAGAATCTTAAGAATTCTGTTAGAAAAATAAAGATTCATGATCACACAATATATTTTATTTAAGGTATTAGACGATGAAAACCGACAAAAAGTTGCAGAGGTTTATCATTCAAGGTTTCCTCCATTGAATGGCGAGCATAGTGAGGTCATCGCTTTGCTCGGTATCGCCCACAAAGTCGGCCACGGTCTGCATCATACGCCCGATGAGCGTACGGGGCTCCTTGGAGGCGGTTTGTACCACCTCCAAGATCCGTTTCTTGCCAAACAGCTGGTGGTCGGCATCCTCGGCCTCATCGAGTCCGTCGGTATAGAGGAAGAGCGTACTGCCTGGGGCAAGGTCGGCCTCTTGAGCCATGAACTCCCAATCGGGTAAGGCACCTATGGGCAGATTGTTCTTTACGGCAAGAGGCTGTCCATCAACAAGCGGTGCTTTATGTCCGGCATTACAGTAGTGCAGGTGTCCGGTGTCAAGGTCGAGCACACCAGCGAAGAAGGTGACGAACATCGACATGCCGTTTTGACGGCTCATTTGATCATTCATGCGGCTGACAATACGCATGGGCTCCGACTCACTCTCAGCCAACAGGCGGAAGGCTCCGCATACGGTGGTCATCACCAGCGCAGCTGGCACACCTTTACCTGAAACATCGCCTATGCAGAAATACAGGCAATTGTCGTGCAGGAAGAAATCGTAGAGGTCGCCGCCCACCTCCTTGGCGGGAGTCATTGAGGCATACACGTCGAGGCCTTCACGGTCGGGGAAGGCGTTGGGTACCATCGAATTCTGGATGTCTCGGGCGATGGACAGCTCGCTCTCAATAGCCGCCTTTTGGGCGGTCGTCGTCTTCAGTTCTTCGATATAATGACTGAGAGACTGCTGCATATTACCAAATGAGTCACGCAACAAGCGTATCTCGTCGTCGTCCCTGATGTCGGGCAGCGGAGCTTTGAAGTTTCCTTTCGCCACCTCTTCTGCCGAATGGGCGAAGCGGTGCAGGGGGGATGTGATCTTTCTGATCTGTTGGCGACAGAACAGGTAGATAGCAGCCAGACCCATGAGCATGACCGCCAGGATGGTGGTGTTCAGCATACGTCCATGCCGCTGTATCAGGTCTTTGGGCGCCACCATCATGACGGTCCACTCCGTGAATCTGACGGTGCGATAGCACACCCACGCCGGAACTCCATCAACAACGGCAGATACGGCTCCCTGCTTACCCTTGAAAGTTATGTTTGCATCGAGCGTGTCTTTCAGCATGCGATCTTTGTCAGGATGGAGAATATAACGGCCGTTACGGTCGATAATGCAGCAGTATGACGGGTGTTCTTCCTGCTTTTCCCCTATTTGTACTTTCTGCATCATATCAATTCTCAGATCCTCCAGCGAGAGGTCGGAGCAGAGCACGGCCACGGGTTGTCCCTCATGGTTGTGGATGGGTATGGCGTGTGTGGTCAGCAGTCGCGGCGCTATATTGGTCGTCAGCAGCGGATTCTCAAAGTAGGGGTCCACCCAGTCGGCACTATCACTCTTCAACCGCTCAGCATACCAGTCTTCCTCGAAGTAATCGTGATATACGCTATCTATGCGCATGATGCTTACCACATCTGCCGTATCGCGAGTGGCGAAGGGTGCGTAGAAACGGCCCTTCTCAGGATAATAATCAGGAACGAACAACAGTCCGCAGCTGACGATGCTGGGGTTCTGCCTGACGATACGCTCCAGGTGGGCGTACAACCTGTCAGGATGAGCAATGTCGCGCTCTATCTCATGTACGTTGTTGGTGTTTGCCACATATACATCTGACAGTCTGCGCTGTAGCTCCCTGTACGTCCTCATCACCACGACCTCAAAACGCTGCTCAGCCTCGTCTTCCATATACTCCCTAACGGCGAAATACACCACCCCGGCAATGACTGCCATCATTGCCAGTACCACCATCATGATGCGTAGTGTAAGTCGTTTGGAAATGGATCTCATTTCGTTAAACAGACGAATGCTATACCGATCGCACATCACTTGTAAAGAGGGCCCTGTAATCCGCAGGTGTCATGCCTGTGACATCCATGATGCGGCGCTGCAGGGTGCGCACATGGTTGAATCCTGAAGCCTCGGATATAGCAGCTATGCTGTAGTTATGCTGGGTGCGCAGCATTCGCATGGCGTTCATCGTACGGAGGTTGTCGATGTAGGCCTCCGGCGTGCGGTAGATGGACTTGTTGCGGAAGAGGCGGATGAGGCGTTCCTGACTCACGCCGAGGAGTTCGGCCAACTGCCTGGTGTCGAAGTCGGGGTTCAGGTGAGAGCGCTTCTCTTCGAGCCGCAGGTCGATCAGGGCCATCAGCTGACTGTCGTCCTGCAGGTCGGCATTGCGCTGCCGCTCGATATTCTCCTCCATCAAGACCCGCGCCACTTCGGCACGACGGCGCATTTCCACATTGTCCTCCAATTGTTCGCTGAGATTGAGGTTGCGACTGACCAGGCGTATCATCTCAGACTGCAATCGTTCGTTGTCAGCCCTCAGCCGCTCTACCTCGGCCTGCAACTGTTTGATCTCTTTTTCCGTCATAGCGTTTGGCGTATATCAAAGAGGCTAATGAATCCCACCTCGTCGAACACTTCGTAAATATCGTCGTTGAGCCCTACAAGAGTACACTTGCTGCCCTTACTCTTGGCAACCTTCAGCAAGTCGAGGAAGAGGCGCATGCCACTACTGGTGATATATTCCAGATTGGTACAGTCGAGGATGATGTCATGGCCTTCGCAGTTATGTAGCACCTGCATGTCGCGTCCCACCTGAAGTGACGACGGTGTGTCGAGGCGACCTTCGAAGGTCATCACATAGTTCTGGTTTTCTTCTCTGAATTCAGTCTTCATCTTACTATCGTTTAATAGATACTGTAGTTTTGCTGCAAATATAAGTATATTTTTTTAAAACAACGATTAATTTCAAAAAAACCGATTCTTTGCATCGAATTCTTATGATGAATCACTGGAGAAGTGTGTGAAATTACCATACGGACTGATACCACTTCAGCTGCTTGATGTCCTCGTTGTTCTGGGCATAGTATTTACCGTACTCCGTGTTGGCATCCTGCGGAATATACATACTCACCCCGTGGTATTTCTCCTCTGTCATCTCGAAGTCGCTGTAGATGTAGCGACACGTCATGCAGGTCCGCCACTGTTTGGCAAAGCGTTTCTCGACGACGACCTCGTCCAGCGCCTGCTTCCACTGCTGGTAGTCGCTCTCCGACAGCTGTGAGCGGAAGAAGTCTCCGGCATCGTAGAAGAGATTGTACTCCTGGTGAAACTGTATGCTCGAGGCGCTGTAGCCGTAGTGTATCAGTCCTTGTGTGTCGGCATGGTCGTGCCGATGCTCTATGCCGGCATGCTGCTGGGAGGTACACCTGCCCTCCAAGGGCTGCTCGTCACCCTGTTGCTGATAGCGGCTTCCTTCGTAGCCAATATATTGGCGGGCGTGATAGCGCTGAGGATGATTAAA
>JAFPME010000005.1 GCA_017402445.1 Prevotella sp.
CACTATGCTTCAGACTGCGGGGCAAAGGTACTTCATATCAAACAGACTGCCAAAAATAAAGCAACTAAAGTCATCCTGCAATTTGAGCTATTGAGTACCAACTACTCAAAATCATCCTGCAAAATGAGCTATACGCCAAAAATTCTTACAACCTTCGTGACAAGAAGAGGATAATATCATATACGTCGACAAAACAGAATGCGCTGGCCTTTTTTGGTCAGCGCATTCTGCTTTCAAACGCACAGGCCGCTTCCCCATCGAGGTCATCGAACAGGGTTAGTCCAGGTCGAGGAAATCATCATATTCATCATCATCACCACCACCCCAGGGATCGGGTGGGGTAGGTGGCGGCACCACCGGGTCTTCTTGCGTGACGTCAATGGGAGGATTGCCATCTTGCGACCATCCCCGACTGGCGCTCATCAGTTGAAATGGCGAGACGAGTATGACCTCAGTATCTGGTTGCTGATATATTTTCTTCTTCATCTCACGCCTCCTTTCACTTCACCAGCAGTTTCTTTCCGTTTACGATGTACATGCCCTTCGGCAGGTTGTCAATCGATGTGTTTACCTTGCGCCCAGACAGGTCGTAGATGGCAGTGATAGAATTCGGTGGCACGGGAACAACGGAATTTCGCTCAATGGAGGTTACGATGCCGTCGTCCGTCTCATCGTCTGCATATCCGTCTATGATACCGTTGATGGAAATCTTAGCTCCTGCATCAGTGTTTTCAGGTGTGTCGAAGATGCTATGAGTGAGTGTAATCCATCCACGGAAGCCCTTGATGCGGGTGTCGCGGCTCAGTTCATACATTTTGCCGCCGCTCATGGCATACGAACCCTTCGGGGCGTAGCTGCCGTCAGGGGACGTTTCAGAAGCAGAAACGGTTATAGTGCCATTACTGTTAACCCGGAACGTGTCGAAACCCGGTGTCTGAATATATGTGACATGTCCGCAACCGTCGTTCGTGTTATTATAGGAGCCGACTTCCTGCTCTCCGTTCCATGTATTCAGGTCCATTACAGGATAAATATAATCAGGATCTTCATTTTCTCCCTTGGTGGAGAAGAACATCCTGCCGAGGTCGTAATAGTTAGCCATGTCGCCACGTGGGGTTACACCAAAGATAGGCTCCTTTGTTGGTTTCAGCATGTAGAGGTTGCCAGGCGTGACGACGTTGTCGAGCGTAATCAGATCGACCGTCTGGAAATCAATGATACGGTCATTTTTATTCGACAGGTTGCCGATGCTGTGCAAGATGAGCAGTTCGCAATCGTCTCCGAAAGCATTGCGCACTTGCTCACCCGTCAAGGGCAGCGGGAACGAGAAGGTGTTCCACTCGTCCCTCGTGAACTTCCGTTGCAGGTTGACAGAACCACTATACCTGCCACTCTTGACTGCCGGAGCATATTCGTTTGGCGTAAACCGCGCTTCGTCAGCATCTTCTTGGCTCAAGTATCTCAAATCCTCTTCGTCCTCATAGAAGAACACGGGGCCTATACCCATATAGGAGGCGCGGATGTCATCCACGCACACCCAGTCGGTGTCATAGTAGCCTCTGTTGTTGTTTTTGACAACAACATCGCTCTGAGTAGCCGCATCTTTCCTGAATCCTAAGCGGATGGTCTTTTTGCCTGCCTCGAAGTCTTCTTCCGAAATCAGCACCCACACCTTCTGTCTGTGGTTATCTCTGTTGCGGAGCAACTCCTTGCCCACTTCCAAACAATTCTCGTAGTTATTTTTCTGATATGCATCGTAACGCATTTTCTCCAAAGTCACCTGGCCATAGGTAGGATCATCCTCATTTTCCTCATCTGGAATCGCAAACGAGCTTTCCGGAGTATTGATTTGGTCGTCGCGAATCACACGGGCAAACAGATAGGCATCATGGGCATCATTTTCATCATTTTCGCTCATCGAGAAGCCCGCACACTCTATCTCATACCATCCTGGTAAGGTGACTGTGAAGTTGGTCGTGACGGTGCCCACGCCTTCAAAGATCATAAAACCATACTTGGCATTCTTCTTTCCAGCAGGCTGATCATTCGTGCTTGTAGAAGTCCACTTGTCAAATACTTCTTTTAACCTAACGGGCGAGTCCCATGGTTCATTGACAAAACCTCTTGATTGTTGGTTGTTGGTTTTCAACGCTTGATCCTTCTGATAATCACCCCAGGTGTAGGCATAACGTTTCGTACCCGTCCCATAGGTATAGCCACTCAGCGTAGAGACCGTCCAGTCGTGATCACCGAAAAAGTCATTGGCGTTACGGGTGAAATCGCGGTCTTTAATCAGTGACGAGATGCTTGGATTAAGCCCAATCCCGTTACTGTTCAGTTTATCTATAAACTCTTTGATAGATATCAAGCGCCACTGATAGAGTTTCTGTATATCCACAAGGTCTCCGTTTTCCAACATTGCCTTTCCGTTTTCTTGCTTCACATAAACACCATTCTCTGTTGTCGTACCCCACATAGAAACTGCTTCTATAGCATCTTCGTTCCGTACGTCTACGCTTGTCCAGCAAGAACGGTCATCATCCATAAATACAAACTGCCCGTCACCCTTGCCATTTATGGTGTTGTGACATTCTCCCCAAGCGGCTCCAAGAAAAAAATTCTTGCCGTCATATTGTTTGTTATGGTATGTAGAGCCAGTAGAAGCATTAGGAGCATTAATCTTATATAGACTTTTAGAAGTTTGATACATATAATAGGTGTAAGTCTCTGTATTCGACGCTGCTTCAACTCGCTCAAAATGCCAAGTCATTGGATAATTTCCCCATTTAGTGTCTCCATCCATCAAGGTGGTAAGGTTGGCTTCAGTAATACTTGTCCAGCTGGTTTTTCCTGTCGGTTCAGGAGGTCGGGTGCAGAAACTGTTCTTAGTAGCAGTTACACTCTCGGTGATTCCAGCATTGATGCGGCCATTGGAGTACAGATACATCTGGCGGCCAAAGTCCGAGAAGAACAGACGGCCTTCCATTGCCCAGTCACCACCCTGCATGATAAAACGACCGGTTCCTACATTATACAAAAGAAAGGGAAAACCACTTTCAATGGTGTTATCGTCGGGGTAATCGCCATTAAGAAGAACAGTATTAACATCAATACCCTTCCATTTCTGGCTGGTAGCCTCGGCATGTGTCTGTGCCTTTAATCCTCCGACAAGTATGAACGTCATGAGGAATAATAATGCGTATGTCTTAAAATGTCTATTGAGTCTCATAACCAAATGACAAAAATTCTTACAAATTAGAAAAAACAGTTTTCATTCTTACAAAAATACATAAAAGATTTCTTTTTTACGGAATCGATGTGTATTTTTTTTTTAAAAAATGCGGATTTAACTTTTGTTAGGTTAAATCGACCTTCAACACCCCAGAATGAGAAGAAAATGAAGGGCAGGTCTATGGATACTCGATTTGCTCAATCTATGAGCCAGAACGACACATACACTAATTATATATACGAAACGTAAATAAAAAACTATTACAAGGATATTAAATATTATCTCAGTACTACTTACGGTGAATGTCATGTTTCCGCTTGGAAAGGTGATGTAATAATCGTAATTCACGTAATTCTTTGAGGAGCTTGTTTAGTTAAGAGTTAAGAAAAGATGCTGTTGTGGCTGTCAATCATTCAAAATTATGATAATTTCTGGAAATTCCTTTCTTAAAGTCCCGCGCAGCGAATAATTATTCTTATGATTCGAATTTCCTAAAATATACTCATTCGAATTTCTTTCGGAATTATTATTCGTTCTCATTCGCTCTCACTATTCTCATGCGTTTCCGTCAAAGGAATATGGGGAGGGGGGAAAGAGAATCACTTGATTGACGTCGTTCGTTAAATGTGAATGTTCATGAATGGACACGAGTCTTCAGGAATCATTGTTTTTGAAAACACATGTGTCATTCATGAACATTACATCCCATGGTATGTGGGTCTTCGGTGAAGCTCTACGGAAATTGCTCTTCCCTATTCCCTTCCACCTTGAGGGAAAGACTTAATCCATGTGGAAGACCTCCTGGATGGGGATGGTGACGGGCGAGTTATCGGAGTTCACCTCCATGATATCAGCCATCATGTCCCACCATTTCTGCGTGATGGGATCCACATCTGTGGTGTCTTGACTGTTGCCCTCGCCGCTACACTCCTGATAGGCGAAGAGGATGTTGGTCTCCTTGTCCCAGAAGATGCTGTAGTTTCCCACGCCCTGGTCCTTGATCATCTGCTTCAGTTCTGGCCAGATGGCAGCGTGGCGTTTCTCATACTCTTTCTCGAAGCCGGGCTTCAAGTACATTTTAAATGCGAATCTTTTCATAATTGTATTATTTTGTAGATGAATGGATCAACGATGAACTAACACTCAGTTCCCGTCTGGCTTGGTGACGTCGGCATTGTCGGGCGAATTGAACCAGACGAAGCGATTGAAGTCATCAGGATGCGACGGGTCGAAGTCCTGCCAGTCGGAGCGCAGGTGGCTGACGATTGGCAGTCCGAGCTGCTTCAAGCCCATGACGACGAGCTTGGCCACCTCGTAAGCGCCGTAGGGATTGAAGTGCGTGTTATCGGCGAGAGCTTTTTCCTGTCCTGGGAATGTATTGGCCGGATAGTGTACGAGTGCCCGCTTGCTGTCTTCGTAGCCCAAGGTCTCGAAGAATGTCTTCGTGGTGCCGTTGAGGTCGATGACGGGCACGTTCTCGCGCAGTGCCACGCTGAGCATGGCGGCGGGGAACTCGCCGTGCGTTGCCTTGATGGTCTTGTTGTCGGCCTCCCACGCCCTGCGCTGCGTCGGCGTACAGAAGATGATGTTTCCACCGGCTTCACGCACCTTGTCGATGAAGATTTTCAGGTTGTAGACATAGTGATACCACGGTCCGTCACCTGCCCTGTGCTCCTTCTCGTCGTTGTGCCCGAACTCACAGACTACGTAGTCGCCGGGTTTCATCATTGAAAGGATTTTCTCCAGACGGTTGGAACCGAGGAAGGTGCGCGCCGTGAGCCCGCTTTCGGCATGGTTGGAGATGGCCACCTGGTCGTCGAACCATCGTGTGATCATCTGTCCCCACGAGGCCCACGGGTCGTTGTTCTGGTCGACGACGGTGGAATTTCCGCAGAGGAAGACCGTCGTGGCCGTGGTGTCGCGCTCTATGCGGATGCGTTGCACGGCGGGTGCACTGCCGTTGAACTCCAACGTGAGCAGGTTGTCCCAGTTGAGATAGCCTTTCTCGCGTTCCTTTATCTTCACGACGCCCTCTTTCAGCTCGATGGATTTGTTGTCGGCCGACGGCTGACGGTAGACATATCGTGGCGAACGTTTGCTGACAATGAACGAGACGGTCTGGAACTGTCCCTTCCGCGTCTGCGCATTCTCGACGAACAGTCGTCGGCTCTCAGCGCGGACCACGGTCTGCCCTGCCCTCTTCTTCGAGCCGAGCGTGAGCGTCACTTTGTAGTTGCCGTCATCCACGGGTACTGAGAAATAGAAAGGAGTCGTCGCCTTGCGGTTGATGACGGTGTCTACGACCGTCTGGGCCTGCAAGGAAAGCGTGAAGGCCGTCATGGCCATGGTTGCTATGAGTTTCTTCATTGTTTTTTTATTTTATGTGATGTATTGTCATTGATGACTGGCGCCGCGAACCATCCTTGTCGGGTCAAGTGGCCGTGACTCGGCAACTGGATCGGGCGGTCAGGGCCTGGGCATTATTTCTTCTTTGTTTTCAGCACGGCATCGGGCAGATAATAGCCCAGATGTGGCGGTTGGTTGTAGGCCACATTCTGCCAGCAGACGCTCATGCGGTAGGTGTGGTCGTGCATCAGCGTCGTCACACGGTGGTCGGTGGGAATGTTGGTTGTGAAGATGTTCAGGTGCGACGCGTCGCTGCTATCCCACAGAATGAGTTCTTCGCGCCAGTCACCGAACAGGTCGGCCTGCAGGTTGGGCGTCGCCTTGCTGCCGTTGCAGGTCATCGACGCTCCCATCTCCCACAGATGCTTGCCGTTGCTCAGCGGCAATGGTTCTGCATGGCTGCCGTTCCACTTCTCCAACTGCGGTGCGAAGCGCTTCAGCCTCGTGCTTCCGAACAGCTCGTCCTGAAGGTCGCCGTCCCAGTAGATGCGGAAGTTGATGGAGGGATTATGGTCGGAGATGATATTGCCGCGAATGTCGCGCACGGCCCGTTTGTCGGAGTTCCAGAACTCAAAGCCGCGATGCGCTGCGTCGATATCGGCCGCCAGTCCGCGCCCTGTGTCGGTTCTGCCCGGCTCATGGTAGAGGATTTCGCCCGTCCGTGCGTCGCGCAGGTCGGCTCCGTAGGGCGGAAACTCGTGCACCATGTAGTATTCCAGCCCCGGACGGTCGGGGTCGAGGTCGGTCAGATGGTGTGCGTCACCGTGTCCGAGCGACGTGGAATAGAGCAGGCTGCCGTCGTTGTCGACAGCTGCCGAGCCGAACGTGATTTCGTCGCAGCCGTCACCGTCGACGTCGGCCACGGCAATGCTGTGGCTTCCCTGCCCATAGGTGGAGGGCACATTGGGGTCTTCGTCTCGATGGACCCACTTCGTGGTAAGCCGCTGACCGTCAAAACCGACAGCCCAGAGACAGGTACGCGTGTAGTATCCTCGTGTAAAAACGGCACTGGCATTGCGGTGTGCACCGTCGAGATGGGCCACGCAGGCCAGGAAACGGTCGCCGCGGTTACCCACGACACGCCCCCGGTCGCCCCAGCCGTCGATGTCGTAGTCAGCACTGCCGCCGAGCGTGAAGGCTCGGTTAGGGTTATAATAAACGGTATGGACAGCGCGCCCAGTCTGCCCGTCGAACACGGTCAGATATTCGGGACCGCTCAGAATGCGCCCACGCTCGTTGCGGTAGTCGGCACTGTTGCCGGTGGAGCGTATCTCGTCGTCGGTGGCTGCCTCGGAGACGTAGCGTCCCTGCCCGTCGGTGGTGCCGGGAGCCGTCTTGCACATCATCTCCGCGCGGCCGTCGCCGTTGAAGTCGTAGACGAGGAACTGCGTGTAGTGGGCTCCGGCGCGGATGTTACGTCCAAGGTCGATGCGCCAGAGGCGCGTGCCATCCATGCGGTAGCAGTCGAAGATGACGCTTGCGGTAAACCCCTCGTGCGAATTGTCGCGCGAATTGGTAGGTTCCCATTTCAGGATGATTTCGTAGGATCCGTCGCCATCGACATCGCCCACGCTGCAGTCGTTGGGCAGATAGACATATTCGCGCCCGTCAACGGTGCCGCCATCAGGACGGTCCAACGGGATGGAAAGGAAAAGACCGGCCCAGGGAGTGGCGACGGAAGAAGTGTCGACAGGCATCTGTCCGTGCAGCGTAACGACCTGATAGCGCGAAGAAGGCATGCCGTCGGTGTCAGTATAGCAAGTGGCCCCCGTCAGGTTGCGCGCAATGGGTTTCCCGTCGCGCAACAGATGGAACGATGTTGCAGCAGGGTCGGTGCCCAAGAGTCGCCAGCTGACGAAGATTCCCTTTTGTTGGGCAGGCAGAGCCACCATGCCGCGGTTCAGCTTTTCCATCTGCGGTGGGGCGGATGGAGGCTGTGCATGCACAGCCATGGTCAAGCCGACGGCGGCAGCGATGAGCAAAATCCGTGCTGTTTTCATGCAGTGTGAGTTTTTTTCTTTGAACGGGAATAGGGACAAATCTTTATGCTTAGAAGGTGCAAGGCAAGGAGAGCAGCTGATACATCAGCGTGCGGGCCATGCGCTCCTGGCCTTTGTCGTTGGGATGGAGTTGATCGACGTCGGGCTTGGCGAAGTACTGCAGCTGTTCTTCTTGCAGGGGGAACAGTCCACAGGAAGCGTTCCAGTCGATGACGGGCACGGCCCAGATGTTCCCGGCTTCCTTCACACTGCTGACGTAGGCATCTACATACTCGCCGCACTCGTTCTGATACGACTCGTTGGGCTGCCAGTTCTTGTCGTTGGCGAAGAAGTTGGCACGGTGGATGGGAGTCAGCAGCACGATCTGCTTGGTGGGATACATGCGCTTCACCGTGTCGAGAGCGATGTTGATGCGGCCGCGATACGTATTCTTGTTCATCGCCGGAACACGCTGGCGACGCGTCTCCAGGGCCTTGGGCTTATGGATGCCGGCCATCACCTCGGTCGTGGTCTCGTCCCACCACTCGCCGATGGGCACACCGGCATTGTAGTCGTTGGTGCCGATGAAGATCAGGATGGCATCGAAGTCGTCGCCATGTTCGCTCTTCAGCTGCTCTGCCTGCCGCGGGATGTCGTTCCACTGTCGGCCGCTGACACCGTAGACGTACGGCGTAATGCCGAGCCATTCCTGCAGGAAGTTCCAGTATTTCTTCTTCGAACCGCTGTTGCGCGGATCGGTGATGCTGTCGCCGAAGTAGGCGACGCGCTTGCCTTGCCACGGATGTTGGAAGAGCGTCTGGGGAGACGCCTGCACGGCCAGGGCCAAAAAGAACACGAGTGAGATTGTTTTCTTCAGCATAACGTTTTTAGATATGTATTATAACGTTTTTCTATATGTATTATCGGACGATGATTGTCTTGCCTTTCGACACGTAGACACCGGGCTTTTCGGGCCGGTTCACTTTCACGCCCTGCAACGTGAACCACTCGTTTTCGGCCGGAGTCTCGTCGGCCGTCACGTCGACGATGCCTGTAGACATGCCCTGGAAGGAGTCGATGAAGTCAGGGAGATAGTAGCCGAGATGAGGCGGCTGGTTGTAGGCCACGTTCTGCCAGCACACGCCCATGCGGTAGGTGTGGTCGTGCATCAGCGTAGGCACGCGGTAGTCGGTGGCAGTTGCAGTGGAATAGATGTTCAGAGCGTCGTTGGTCATGTTCCTGACGATGAGCTCCTCGCGCCAGTCGCCGAAGATGTCGGCCGAGAGACAGGGTGTCGACTTCGTACTGTTGTTCGACTGTCCGGAGATGCCGAAGCGTCCCACGCCGAGATTCTCAGCACCGCCATACTTGCTGATGTTCGTTCCGTCGAGCAGTTCGTCCAGAGCGTCGCCGTCCCAGTAGATACGGAAGTTCATCGAAGGTGTCACCGTTCCTACCGACTGGCTAGATATCACATTGTACGGATTACGGTTCCTACTGGAGCTGGAGAATCCGCCGTAGGAAGACCAGAATTCATAGCCCCGACTGTCGCCCACGATGTCGGCAGCCAGACCGCGTCCGTTGTCCTGTCCCGACTGTCCTCCTTTCCAGAGAATCTCGCCCGTGGCAGCATCGTGGATGTCCCACGCATACGTCCCCTTGTCTTCATGGACCTGGAAGAGCTCCAGTCCGGGACGATCGGGGTTCAGGTCGCCCAGATGAATGGCGTCGCCGTGGCCGAAACCGACGGCATAGAGCAGCGAGCCGTCATCGTCGAGAGCCGCCGATCCCCAGATGATCTCGTCCTTCCCGTCGCCATCGACATCGGCCACGGAGAGATTATGATTGCCGTTGGCATACATCGTGTTGCGACCTTCGCCTGACGAGCAGGCAGGAGCCGTCACCTTGGCAGATTCGTTCATGTCGGCATCCACTACCGACCACTGATTATTGCTGTCGGAACGGTGGAGCCAACGGTGCTTCAGCTTCTGACCGTCGAAGTCGACAGCCCACACGTAAGCATAGGTATAGTAGCCACGGGAGAAGATGCCGCTCGGACGGCCGTCGGGTCCGTCCAGATAGGCCACGGCAGCGAGATAGCGCTCGCCACGGTTGCCGTAGTTTCCCTTGTCGTTGCGACCGCTACGGTCGTCCCAGTTGAACGTGCCTTCAGCCTCGCTCAGCTCTGCCTTGGCGTTGCGGTTGGGATAGTAAGCGATGGTGTGGACGGCTTCGCCCGTCAGACCGTTGAAGACCGTCAGGTATTCCTGTCCGCCGTTGATGCGTCCGGTGCCTGAGCGCCAGTCCTTCGTGTTGTCGGCGGCCTTGATGGCCTCGTCGGTGGCCAGCAGGTTCACGTAGTTTCCGGCACCGTCCTTGCTGCCAGGAGCCGTCTTGCACATCAGTTCGGCCTTGCCGTCCTTGTCAAAGTCGTAGACCATGAACTGCGTGTAGTGGGCACCGGCACGGATATTCATGCCGAGGTCTACGCGCCACAGCTTGGTGCCGTCGAGCCGGTAGCAGTCGAGAAAGACGTTACCTGTCACGCCATCCTGGCTGTTGTCCTTGGAGTTGGAGGGATCCCACTTCACGAAAAACTCATACTGCCCGTCGCCGTCGACGTCGCCCACCGAGCAGTCGTTGGGCGAATAGGAATAGTTGCTGCCGTCAGCGGGCCGGTCGAGCTTCAGTTCGAGGTAGTGTCCCTTATTGAACGAGGCTACGGCGGGTGTCGTCTCCACCGCAACACCGTTCTGATAGGTCACCACCTGATAGGTGTCGTCGGCATTGCCCGACTTGAAATTCATCGAAGTGGACTTGCTGATGTCCTTCGCGACGGACGTTCCGTTGCGCAGAATCTCGAAAGTGGTGCCCTGGTTGTCGGTTCCGAGCAGTCGCCAGCTGACGAAGTAGCCGCCGGAATGCTTGATGACAACGAGGCCACGGTCGAGCTTTTCCATCTGACTGACCGGCGTGTCGTCCGGCCTCTGAGCCGTTGCAGCCGTCGCAACGAGAAGCCCGACGGCTGCCATAAGAGTTGATTTGAGACTTATTTTCATAAAACTGGAATGCATGGAGTGATGATTGACTTTATTTCTTGAAGTATACTTTCTTTCCGTTCACGATGTAGATGCCACCGACCTGCGGCTCGTTCACCCGAACGCCGTTGAGGTTGTAGATGCGATCGCCCTCGGACGGGTCGGCTTCGAGGTTGCGGATGCCCACCGAAGAGTCGTTGGTGACGCGCAACCGGCCCTCGCCTCTCAGCAGGTCGGACGTGTCCCAGTAGAGTCCGTCGGGAAGTGCGGGCAGATTGATGACGGCTTGCTGCGTCATCGAGATGGAACCGACGTGCCAAAGGACCACCTGGTCGCCGGCAGCCAGGTCGCGTCCGTTATGGGTGATGTTGATTTCGCCCGTGATGAGGAGCGAGCCCTCCACGCTGACCGACGTGGCCGAGAGGCCGCCGCGCGTCTTCGTCAGCGTCAGGTTCAGGTGGTTCACGCTGTAACGGCCCGAACCCGTCAGCGTGGTGTTGCCGATGAGCGTGCCGATGGTCACGTCGATGCCGCTGTTGTCGAACACGCCCGTGACGGTGGCCTTGCCGAGTCCCTTCGTATTGTTCCACTGGATGAGCGGGTCGTAGGACCCCGTCTTGCTCTTTTGGAAGTTCAGCGTGCCCTCAAACTGGCTCCAGTCGCCCTGCATGTTGCAGCGCACGCTGGTGACGTTGACCGTCAGTTCACCCTTTCCGAGCAGTTTGCCCGTGTAGTTGCAGCGCGAATCGAGCCACCACTGGGCCTTCATGCCCTCGGGAACTACGATTGTAGTACGGTTAGTGGAGTAGTTGTAGATGTTGTCGGGGTCGCGCAGCGAGGCGTTGTTGAGTACCAGCGTATCGGGATAGGAATGCACGTCGTTGACCTCGCCGCCGCGGACAAGTCCCTGGTCGACGTAGAGTGCCGAGTATTTGGACGTACCGCCGATCTGGAGCGTGCCGTTGCCGGTCTTGTGGAGGGCTGACTTCTCGGTCTGCGTGACGGCACCGTTGAGCGAAAGCGTCTTGCCCGCAGGCACCGAAATGCTGCCGCCAAGGGCACCTAACTGCAGGGGCTGCGACGACATGGCATCGCCGGTGACGTCCAGCGTGCCGCCGTTACGGAGGGTAATGGGGCTGTTCACGCCGCCCAGAGCACCGTATTCCACGCCGTTGTCGTTGGCCAGCGACGAGACACTCAGCACTCCGCCCTCGACGATGGTGCCTCCTGTGTATTTGTTCGCGTTGCTGATGGTCAAACGGCCCGCACCTTTCTTCGTCAGCGTGGCACTGCCCACGATGCTTCCGGAGCCCGAGAGGGTGAAGTCCTTAGCCGTATTGTCGAAGGTGACGCTGCCGGGAGCCAGTTCGCCGACAAGAACGACGTCGGTAACGGCTGCATTGTCGTTGAACGTCACATCGTCGCCGCTGACAAAGAGCTCCGACTCACCGTTGCCGGTCTTGAAGTTCTCGGTGTTGGCAAGGTCCCAGATGCCGTCGCTACCGCCGTCCCAGACGACGGTTTCGGGCGAGCGTGTCTTTTCAATGTTCAGGAAAACGCGTGTAAAACCGTCAGCGTTGGTCTCGCTCTGAATGGAATACTTCATGCCGTCGAGTCCTTCCACGGTGAAGTCGTCGAGGTTACCATTGATTTTCACGTTAACCTGCATGATTTCATATTTCCCTTCGGGAAGCACGGTCTGTCCTTCTGCGAAATGAGGGATGATGCGGATGACGGGCGCATTGTACTTCGGACCATACTGCCAGTCCTTTTTCTCTATCGTCAGCGAGTCGACGCCCAGCTCTGAAATGCCGTCGGGATAGCTGGGCTTCAGAGACTTGTCGTAGACATCGAGCTCCAACACGGAGCCGAAGCCCAGTACAAGGTCGGAGATGGCGAAGCCGCTGAAACCGTTGGCACCGCCGGGGCTCACCACGGAGCCGTATTCTGCCTTCACGCTGGGAAACTGCCCCCACGTGTCGGGATAGGATTCCAGACGGGCAAAGCGGTTCAGCCACACGTGACTGTCCTTGATTCCGCCCTGACCGACGACCAGCGTGCCTGCCCAGACCTCGGTGTCGCCGGTGTACATCTGTCCGGCCTCGCGCGGCAGTTGCAGGATGCCGTCGCCCTGTTTGACGAGCCGCATGTCGCCGCCGAAGGCTCCTCCGGTGAGCGTATGGGTGAAGTAGGTCGTCGTGATGTTGTCGTTATCGTCGTGACCCTGCACCCACGAAGGGGCATTGTCTATGAAGATGGCGGGGCTGACGGATGTCTTCTCTATGTCGACGGTGGCATCGGCGGTCTCTGCCAGCAGCACTTCTTTCTGATTATGAGTGGCATTGCTGATGGTGCCACCGTTCTTCACCTCCACGCGGCCCGTCATGGTCAGTGGCGGCGGTGCCATGGTGATGCCTTCCAGCTCGCCGAGGAAATAGCTCACGTGGGGCGGCTGGTTGTAACCGCACATCTGCCACACCATGGCCTGCCGGTACTGCATGTCGTGCCACAGCGTGTAGTTGCGCCAAGGCGTAACGTCGGTGGTCGTATAGATGCGGATGGTGTTGTCGTGTGTACGCATCATCACCTCTTCACGCCAGTCGCCGAAGAGATCGCCCTGATAGCAAGGCGTGCCCTTCGTGTCGTTGTTGGTCAGCGAGCCCTGAAGCTTATAGATGAGGCCCTTTCCATACTTGTAGATACCGCCTGCCGTGTTCTTGCCATCGGTGTAGTTGAAGCACTCTTCGAGCAGGTCGCCGTCCCAGTAGATGCGCATGTTGTCGGCCAGACCGGCCTTGCTCAGGCCGTCGACATAGCCGTTGGTGACGCACGAGATGGCCTCGTCGCGCGAGGAGAAGCCCATGGCACCGGGGAAGTCGTTGGTGAAGTTGCCGGCCATGCAGCGTCCGTCGTCGGAGCCACCGGCCTTGCGGTAGTAGATTTTGCTGGTGGTGGCGTCGCGATAGTTGTTCGACGGCAGGTCCTCGTTGCAGGCAAAGATCTCATGACCGTGTATGTAGGGGTTGAAATCGCCGTGGTGCTGGGCATCGCCATGGCCGAGTCCCGTTGTGGAGAGGCCCAGACCATTGTCGTCGATGACCATCGAGCCGAAGCAGATCTCGTCGCGGCCGTCCCAGTCGACGTCGGCGACGGCGAAGTTGTGGTAGCCGTTACCATACCACGGGCTGCCGGGATTGTTGCAGTTCCAGCGCCAACGTTCGGTCAGCTCGTGCGTCGCGGGGTTGACGTCGAGGGCTATCATCTTGTGGCGGGTGTAGATGCCGCGCGCCAGGAAGATGCTGGGCTTGCGGCCATCGAGATAGGGAGCGCCGAAGAAATGCTTCGATGAGCGGTGGCCGTAGCCGTCGCCCCACGCTGCTGCCAGATCGGTCTCGCCGGGCTCGAGGCGCTTCAGCGGGTACTCCATGACCTGATAGGGCTGGCCCGTCTCGCCGTTCATGTAGACCAGATATTCGTCTCCCTGGAAGATGAACCACTGTCCGCTGCTCGAAGCGGCAAGGTAGTTCTTGCTCTTGTCGCCGATGACGTACTCGGTACCGTCGGCCATGTGGATGGTCGTGCCGTCGGAGGCGCGCATCACGGCCTCGGCCTTGCCGTCACCGTCCCAGTCGTAGGCGACAATGTTCTGCTCGTTGTTCTGGAAATCGGCCATGTTCGGACCCAGATCGACCCACCAAAGCTTCTTTCCGTTGAGCTTGTACACTTCGATGATGAAGTATTCGCCGTTGTAGCCTTCTCTCTGATAGGACGAACGCGCCCAGCTGGAGTTGTCGAACTTCAGCAGGATTTCAAGTTCACCGTCGCCGTCAACGTCGGCACAACAGGCGTCGTTGGGAACGTAGGTGCTGGTCAGCGAGCCGTGGTCGGGTGTGATCTCCAAATAGCTCTGCTCCCACACGCTGACCGGTTTGCTCTGAGCCTGTTCCTGTCCGCGTACGACTGCCGAAACCGTGTACGAGCTGCCGGCGCTGCCGCCGGTGTCAACGAAGTTCGACACCGCGAGCGGTTCGGCATTCAGCTTGGTGCCGTCGCGGTAGATGTTGTAGTTCACATCGTAATATTCCTCGCCAAAAATGCGCCAGGAACAATAGACGCCAGCTGCTGTCTTCACGGCTATCAAGCCGCGGTCCAGCTGATCGGTCATGCGTTGCGCCGAGACTGACACGAAGGTCAGCAGGGCAACGACTGTCATCAGAAAGATTTTTTTCATATACGTTGTTTCGATTTGTTTTCAAAGGTTTCGACAGACATCGGCTGTGCTGTTTGTCTCTCCATCCGACCGGAGCGATGGACTGCAACGACTACGACAGTTTTCAGGAGCAACGGACGCGGCAAGGCCCGACAGCCACGGCCGTCTCGACGACGCGAGGCTACTCGGATGGCTGCTTGGCGTCGTCGATGAAATAGTTGATGTGGTTGTCGGTGAGGTCGAAGCGACGGCCGTCGCAGTAGAGTTCCCGGGCATTCATCTGCACGGACAGGGTGGCCCACGTGCTGTTCCACATCGCATACGACTCCAACAGTACGGACACGGGCAGGCTCTGGCCGCCTACCTTCACGGTGAACACCAAGTCGGTGGCGTCCATGTTGAGCAGCGACGAGGACGGCAGAAGGCTGATGTTGACGATGGGAGCCGTGAACGTGGTCACCTCGCCAACGGACGCCAGCGCTTCGTCGAGCTCGTTCTGACTCGGGAAGACAACACGGAGGATGGGTTCAAGAGGCAGCTGACGAACGGAGAACTCGTCGTTTCCGACAACCACGGTCACGCGCCGGGACTCGTTTCCGACACGTACCGTGCCCTCGTAGGTGCCCTTTATCTTATTGTATACTTCCGTTGCCGTGCCTGCATTGACTTCTTTCGCCTCGTCACCGGAACACGACCAAAGGAAAAGAAGTGCCGTCAGCACAAACAAACACCTGAAATAAGCCATAACAGATTCTTTTGATTTGATTATGCAAATGTACACAAAAAATATGAATTACGCGCAAGCGACGCTCATAAATTAAACTTTCTTTAGAGGGCAGCTATCTTCTGAACTGACAACTGCTGCGATTGGAAAGACAACAGTCCTTGCACAAGGAAGGGGAAACAGTGGAATCAAGGAAGACGGAGCTCCCTTTTCGCACGACGAACAAGACACCGTTGCACGATGACCAAAGCCTGGTCAGCACGTGACCGCACCCTGGTCAGCAAGCGACCAAAGCCTGGTCGACCGATGACCACGCCCTGGTCAGCACATGACCAGCGTGCGGTCGCCACAACCAAAATCAGCTTGTCGCGGGCCATGGCGTCTCTCTGCAGAATGAACAATGGCGTGGTGGACCTCAAGATATGACATGGGCAAATTGGGTAGGAGCATGGGGATTAGTTCCCCATGCGTCCTCCCACACCACCGTACAAGCGGTTCCGCATACGGCGGTTCCGTGCTTTGACACCTCCGAGGGCGTGCGTCTTGTTGTCTTAGGCTATCAGCTGCCAAACATCGCTCTTGCCTATCCTTTGATTCCGTCATACTTTCGGCAAGCAGCCTCCTTGAGGAGCAACTGACTCTTAGGCAGCCGTAACCTTCAATTACGAATTCGCTGCACGGTTCGGTCCTTCCCTGTAGGTACACGTACCTTGGGTACTTTGACCTCGGCTGACTTCTCATGGCAAGCTTTACTCCGCTATGGTACATCGAATAGCTGTATCTTCGCCATGCGTCCATGAGATCTCCCCGATTAAGAGCATAATCTTTCACACTTATACCTGCTTGATTTACGCCACTCGTTCCGAATAGCTATAGGGCTTTGACTTCTTTGGCAGTCTCACCCACGAGCAAACGCCTTGGTATCAAGTTTCTGTACGTCAGGCCAGTGATTTGCCGCAGACTTCCTTCAGATTCCACCTCACGATGGACACCCTTGTCGTTGGCTGTGCGCTTGCCGCTATCAGGCCGCGCTGGGGACTTGCACCCATTAGATTATGCCCATGTCGGGCGAACCAAAAAAATCCCCACGCACGAGAACGAGCGTGGGGATTGTATTCAGATTGCATGTCAGCAATCTTCAAACGAAGATTAGCGGACGATGAACTTCTTGCCCTGCTTCACATAGATACCCTTCTGCAGCGTGTTGCCGTTGACACGGACACCGTTCAGGTTGTAGACAGGAGCGTTAGGATCGGAAACGACCTCGTTGGCAATCTCCTGGATACCGTCAACACCGACAGCCTTGAAGATATCGATGCGTGCAATGGCGGTGTCGATACGATAGAGACTGTAGGTATCAGTACCGCGCAGCACCTGTACGTTGGTTCCGTCGCCAAGGTTCTCAGCCTTATACTTCTCCTTACCCTCAGCAGGAGTTGTTCCTTGCGGATAAATCGGGTGCTTGGAAGAAGATCCGTAGTCGCTGATGATGTAAGCAATGTAGTAGTCATTGTCGGTCAGGCCACTGACTCCAACAATACCATTAGGATAGTTGATGGAAGAACCGTCGCCCTTGCAACCGATGTTGATAAGACCAAGACCATAGTTCATCTTCAGACCAGCAACGTCAGAACCGTCAGCAACAGCGGGATCAGCCTCGCCAGTGTACCATGTGTAGAACGGAGCGAAGATGGTTGTTGCCACTTCCTGAGTCAGACTGGCAGCAGAGAGAGTGAATCGGCGGATGGGTTCAACAACATCGCTGGCACCCTCAGGACCATAGACTACATAAGTATCATACTTAGCAGAACCATCATCATTGAGCTCACCATTCTCGATACCGAACCACAGACGCTTGCGACCTGTCCAGTTGGTTTCACCACTCATTTTAGCATCCTGCAGCGGGTCGATCTCGGCAAAGCCCTTAGCAGTGAGGTCAGCCTCGGCCATGTGCTGGAAGTCGATAGTCTTATCAACAGCAAACTCAGTGTTGTTCTCGAAGGTAACGGTTGTCTCACCGAAACCGTAAGCGTGAGTGGTCACGGTCAGTGTACCCTTCTCAGAAGCCTCATAGAGAGCGCCGCTGGCAACCTCTCCGGCAGACTTGTCACCGTTGCTGTATTCCCATGTCAATGTGATGACGGGCTGTGTGGGAACAGTTGAGTTGTCAACAGTCATCAAGAGACTCTTCACGTAGCCAGAGTTCACCTTCGTGATGTCAATCTTTGCAGCAGGCAGAGGAATCACTTCAGCAACAACGTCGAGAACGACATGCTCAGAAGTAGCGGTGCCAGCCTCGGTCCAAGCTTCGAGTGTACCAGAAGTAGAGGTCTCGTAGTCGTACGGGCTCTCAACAGCTGTTTCCTCGATGCCTTCGGTCTTCTTGATATGCAGGATCTCACCGTCCTCGAAGAAGATCTTGTAAGAACGCTTGTTCATGTCAACACCAACCAATGCAATAGTAGGAGCGTTGGCGAAGTCGCCTTCGGTCTCGGTCTGAACCTTCACGTCGTCAATGTGAGCAATAGACTTGTAGCGGCCGAGCAGAACGTTGATGCCTTTGGCGTAAACGCTTGCATATTCGGGAATGGTGTAGGTTCCGGTTGCAATCACGTCGCCCTGGTTCTGAGAATAGATCTCGTAAGCAGCAGTGCGAGCCTCAACGTCTACGTTGATGGTGATGTCGTAGTAGCCACCCTGTTCGAGTGTCACCTTGTTGTTCTGGTCGCCATTGATGTAGAAATCGAAGATGTAGTTGCTGTTGTCCTGATTGTCTACCCAGTACTCGTTGGTGTCAGAGTAAGCACCCTTGAGCTGAGTGAGTGCGAACAGACGCAGAGAGTCGTTGGCAGCATACTGTCCGTTGTTGATAGACTTAGTGATTTTCCAACCTTCCACGTCGGAAGTGGCTACGGAAGGAGTGAGCACAGCAATCTCAGAAGAGAACTGAACGTCCTGAGGTTTGCCTGTTGACTCGGGATTCTTCACCAGACCCCAAGTGAAGCTCACGGTGTAGTTCTTCAGATCCTGACCATCGAAAATGGTAGCACCGTCTGCCAAGCCGTAGTTGAAGTCCATGACAGCATTACGGTTGTTGTTGGCACCGAGGTCGAACTGGAACAGACGACCTTCCATGTCTGAGTAGATCGACATGCCGTTAGCAAGGTTCGGAGACGTCCAACCAGCATCCTGCGGCGTGGAAGCAATCTCGAAGTCCTGCTTGAACAGGTTCTTCACACCTGCGTTCGCAACGAGTGTGCAAGCGAACAAGGCTGCGAAAAGGAGATAGAATTTTCTCATGATTGATAAACTTTAAAATGATTAATATAAAAAGATAATAACTCTTGTTCTTTCTGTCGGTTGCGAAAATACAAATAAAATTTGAATCTCACAACAAATTGTTGTTTTTTTAACACTGAAATACGGACAGAACGCGTCTGCCCGTATTTCAGAGCTGCGGAATTACCAGCCGGGGTTCTGCGTAAGCACGCCTCCCGACTTGAGAATCTCACTCTGCGGAATGGGGAAGAGATTCATCTTCGACTCATCCCACTGGCGGTTCTGGATGACTGTCTTCGCTTCGCTGAAGGTGCCGTCGGCATTCTTCGTGATACGCAGGCCGTAGATGGTCTTGAAATACTTCTCGCCTTCCTTCCAGCGGCGTACATCGAAGAAGCGATGACCCTCGAAGGCCAGCTCCACGAAGCGCTCGTTCTCGTATCTGGCCTTGAAGTCAGCGGCGCTCAGCCCTGTCTCGATATTGCCTAATCCGGCACGCTTACGAATCTGGTTGATGTAGTAAGCAGGCGTGGCAGAAGCGGGGAATCCCGTGGGAGCCGTATAACCATCGTTGGAAAGGTTGAACAGTGCCTCAGCATAGTTGAGGTAGAACTCTCCGAGACGGAAGGTGACCCAAACATGCTTGCAGGTGTTGGCACCGTTACCGGCAATCTGGACAGACTCGGTGACGTACTTCTTCAGGTAGTAACCTGTCGGAGTGGCGTAAGCCGTGGGAAGTCCGTTGATACCACCGACGAAGGTTTCCAGAGGAACGGTGTTGGCATTGGGCCAGGAATCGCCGTTGCAGGCAATGGTCTGTGCGAAACGCTTGTCACCATCTTCGTAAGCCTCAACCAGATTCTGTGTAGGACAGTTGCCACCGCCGCCACCAGCACCGGCACCCGAGATGCCAACGGGGAAATTGTAGGTCTCGAAGTTGCGGTTTTCAGTCGGCATGCGGCGTCCGAAGATGATTTCTCCCAGCGCAGCAGCGTCACTCCAGTTGGTGTTGCCGATGAACAAGCCTTTGTAATCGTTGGAGAGCTTCATGCCACGGGCTTGACAAGAGTCGATGACGGCCTTGTTCAGCTGGGCAGCCTTCTGCCAGAGATCCTTGTTGTTGCTCTCGTTGAAGAGAGGACTGGCATGATAAAGGGCGGCACGCGCACGCAGCGCCAGCACAGCCAGGTTGTTGGCACGACCGTTGTTGGCAGGTGTCATGGCCAGATTGCCCAGGTCTCCGTAGTCCTTCGTGATGCTGTCCTTGATGGCCTCGCATTCGCTGTCGATGAAGTCGAACACCTGATCGGCTGTTGCACGGGGCTGCACGTTGGCAACATCGGCCTCCAGATCCTCGGTAATGAGAGGAACACCACCGTACTGGCGCACGAGCAGGAAGTAGAAATAGGCACGCAGGAAACGCGCTTCCCACTGATAGTTGTTGTACTGATACAACTCTGCCTGGAAGTTCTTGTCGAGTGCATAGTCGCTGAACTTCAGTCCGACGAAGTCGTTCAGGTATTTGTTACAGTAAGCAATGCCGTGATAGCACGTCGTCCAGAGAGAACTGTTGGCGTTTGACGGGCTCCAGGCGCCGTTGAAGAAGCTCTCAATGGCGTTACCATCGTGTGAATAGACCGATTCGTCGGTAGCCGATGAAAGCATGGCTCCGCTGTAGTTTCCGAAATCGGAATCCAAGTCGGCATAGATAGTGGAAAGAATACCTCCCGCACGCTCGAACTTCTTCTGCATATAAGCCGTGTCATAGATACTGAACTCCTTGTAGTCCATCTGTTCGCTACAGGATGCCAGTGTCGCTACGGCAAGAACGCTTGAAAATATATACTTCAGTTTCATATTCTTTTGTCTGTTTAATGGGTTAGAAAGACAACGATACACCGGCAACGATGCTTCTGTTCAGCGGAGCGGTAACGCCGTAGCTCTCAGCATCAGCCTCGTCAAGGTGGTCAGCACAGAACAGGTCAACACCGCGCACGTAGACTTTGGCAGTATTGATGAAGCCTGTCTTCTCCATCAGCGCCTTCGGCAGGTTATAGAATACCTCCACGTTGCGGAGCTTCAGGAACGAGCGGTCGCGCTGCCAGTACGTACTTGTCTGGTAGTTGTTGGCGTTGCTCGTGGTAGCCAGGCGCGGATATTCTGCGTTCACGTCAGGATTGCTGCTGCTCCAACGGCCATCATAGGCAGCCTGCGAGAGGTTGGTGGTGTTCAGCAGCGGCCAGTACATACCCTTGGCATTCAGGTTTGCCGTATAGCGACCTGCGCCCTGGAAAAGGAGATTGAATCCGAATCCCTTGTACTCAAGGCCGGCACGGAGGTTGTAGAAAATCTCAGGAGCATAGCCACTATAGCCGATCTTCGTCACGTCATTAGCGTCGATGACGTTGTCACCGTTGATGTCCTTGTACTTGATATCGCCGGGATAGACGTTCGAGAAGTTCTGCTTCGGGCTGGCATCGATGTCAGCCTGGTCGCGGAACAGTCCGATAGCGACAAGACCATAAGTGGAATTCAGCGGATTTCCTGTCTGCACGAGGTTGTCGTAGGCGCGAGGCTCCTCGGCCTGCTCTTTGATTTCGTTCTTGTTGAAGTTGAACATACCTCCAATGTTGAAGGTCAGCTCGCCAATCTGCTTCGTGTAGTCGAGTGAAAGCTCGATACCCTTGCTGTTCACCTTACCTGCATTGATGTAAGGAGCATCGAAACCGATGAGCTTCGTGTAGGCTCCGGTACCCTCAACCCAAATGTCCTTGCGCTGCTGCATGTAGAGATCCAACTCCACATTGAGTCCGTTGAAGAGCACAGCGTCGATACCTACATTATATTTATAGGCCTTCTCGTGACTTGGATTCAGCGTCGGGAGCAAACCGAGCGTCGTATTGGCATAGACATAGTCGTAACCAGCGCCGAAAGGATAGCTGCCTGTGTTCGAAGAACCCTGTGAATAGGACATGGCATAGTAGTTCCAAACGTTGTCGCCCGGCAGGTAGTCGGCGTTGATGATGCCGAAGCTGGCGCGCAACTTGAGGAAGTTCACCATGGGATTGTCCTTCAGGAAGTTCTCATTCGAGAGCACCCAAGCGGCAGATACGGTCGGCGAGAAGTTCCACTTCGTACCGGGAGCCAGACGGTTCGAGCCCGAGTAGAGCAGTGCAACCTCTCCGATGTAGCGGTTGTCATAGCCATAATGGCCCAGGAAAGATGCGTTCTGGCGGTAGACAGTGTAGCCTGTGCTGCCGGTTGTGTTCTGATATTCATAGTCCCACTTCAGCTGGCTGTACACATAATGCTTGTCGGCAAACGTGCGATCGAAGTTGAAACCGGCCGAGAAGATCAGACGGCGGGCCCAGTCCACGGTTCCAGAGTTCTTGCTCATGGTGCCAGGAGTTCCCGAAGTCCAGTAGTCACCTTTCACAGGACTGCCACCCTGCCATCCAGTAACAGGATAGTTACCGTAGACATAGGTCATCGAGTGGTCCTCGTAGAGCGTAGAATAGGTGTCGTAACCCAGACGTGCCGTCATACTCAGGCCCTCAATCCAGTACTTCAGGTCCTGACTGAGCGTCATGTCGGCGAAGAGTGCGCGCTCGTGAAGCTTGTAGTAGGCAGCACCCGACGACTCAGCGACGGGATTATTCACGCCGGAATAGGTAGAGCTGCCACCCCACTCGCCGTTCTCGTTCTTGATCGGGAAGGCCAAAGCCGGTGTGCTGTAGATCATGTCCCACAGGTTGGCAACGGTCGTATTGTTGGAGCTACCCATCGATGTGGGTCCACCCGGACGCGACATCTCGCTCAGCATGCCGAGCATGTTCACTTTCAGCATCGTGGTTTCCGTCAGGTCGATGTCAAGATTGGTGCGCAGGTTGCCGCGTACATACTTGTCCTGAGTGGAATAACCGTCGGTCTCGTCGAAGTTCTTGATGAATCCCTTGTCGGAGAGCAGGTTCACCATGGTGAAATAGCGGAACTTGGCACCGCCGCCGCTGAACTCCACGCCGATCTTATTGGTGGAGCCGCTCTTGCGGAAGGTCTCGTCTACCCAGTTCACGTTCGGGTACTGGTAAGGATAGTTGCCGCTCTGGAAGGCTGCAATCTCCTCTGCCGAGAATCGCGGAGCCTGTCCTTCGTTGGCCAGAGCCTCGTTCATGGCGTTGGCGAAGGTGTAGCCGTCGACGAACTTCGGGCGGTTGCTCTGGAAGTTGAACAGATGGTCGTAGGTGACACGTATGTTCTGACTGTTATAGTCACCGCGCTTGGTGGTGATGAGAATAGCACCATTTGCTCCCTTGTAGCCATAGAGTGCCACAGCGGCAGCGTCCTTGAGAATCGACACATGGTCAACTTCCTCTGCACTGACGATACTGATGTCGCGTTCCACGCCGTCGACGAGCACCAGCGGAGCACTTGTGCTCAAGCTCTGCAGACCGCGGACGTAGAATGTAGGATTCTGCTCGAAATAGGTTCCCGTTCCCTGCAGGGAGATGAGGCCGTTGCCCTGACCGAGAATCGAGTTCCCGATATTCTTGGCAGAGCGTTTGTTGACATCTCTGTTGGTTATCACAGAGACAGCAGCCGTAGACTGTGCACGGGAGAAGTCCTTGTTGGCGCCCACTTCGATGACCTGGTCAACGAAATCGATGCCTGTGCTGTCCTGTTGTGCCGCTGCCGGCAGGCTGATGCCCGCGAGCAGTGATAGCACAAATATATTTCTTTTCTTCATAATGTTGTATCTTAAATCTTCATTCTTAACTCTTAACTCAAGAATTTACCATCCGGGGTTCTGCACAAGGCCATAGCCCTTGTTGATCTCCGACAGCGGCATTGGCATCAGCAACCACTTCAGCACCTCCTTGTCATTGGGTTGGAAATCCCAAAGGTAGCGGGCGCGGTTCTGAATCTGGAACTTCTGGTATGTGAACATGGTGGGTTCCTTACCTCCGCTGTTTTTATCAGTGCCGATATAGGGATTGTTGTTCTGCACAAGCTCCTTCTTCGAGTTGAGCATCATGCGGAACGTAATCAGACCGTGGAGTTTCTTCGTCATCCAGTCAGTACGCTTGTAGCGAATCATGTCGTAGTAGCGGTTGTTACTCATACCCAACTCACAGGCACGCTCGCGGAGGATCTCCTCAATGACGCCTTCCTTCGTGGACAGATTGGGTAACTTGCTCTTATCACCCTTATAAGCAGCCTGACCATACTTCAGTCCTTTCAGACCAACGCGGTCGCGCACCTCATCCACACGGGCGATAGCCTCGTCGAGACGTCCGCACTGTGCCAGACACTCTGCATACATCAGCAGCATCTCGTCGTAGCTCAGCGTCACCCACTGCGTGTATTTGCCGTAATACTCCTGACCGAGATAGTACTTGATCGTACCATAACCGGTAGCAAAGCGACCGAGGTCTTTCTCCATGATCAGGAGTTCACCAGTCTTATCGTCGAAGGCGGCAGCGTCAGTTCCCTCATGCTCACCCTTCACCCAGAGCTCGTAGACGTCGCCCTCGGGCTTACCTGTGGTCCAGTTGAGCGAAAGCGTCTGGCTGCATACGATGGCGTTCTCATAGAGACGCGGGTCGCGGGTAGCTGTCTTGGTGACCACACGTCCGCCAGTCCACTCATAGAACAGTTTTCCGTTCTCTCCGCCGATCTTACCTGCAAGCGAGTCGGTCTCCCAGTTGAACGGCGTACCGTCGCTCCATGGGAACATTTCAACATATTCCTCGGTAGGATTGTAAGAATGACGGAACGGTCCGTTGCTGTTTCCGAAAGGTCCTACGAAGTTTGCCCACTGGTAAGAAGCCTTGTTTGAGGTCTGTCCGGTCACGCGTGTGGCGTGAATGATCTCGCGGCTGCCCTGATAGATGTAACCCATACGGTAAGCCTGACGATAGTCTTCCACCTTTGTGTTCTTACCGCGGTTTGCAACCTGGTTCAGCTGATACCAGTTTCCGTTAGAGGCATTGGCGTTCATAAAGTCCTGACATGCAGCCAGTGCACGCTCCCAGCGTTCCTGCTTGAAGCCGCCGTGCCATACAAGACTGTCTTTCTCGGCCTGTGTCGTGCCGTCGTAGTAAGGCTGGTCGTTGTTGTAGAGCGGCGAAGCGTTGAACAACAGGATCTTTGCCTTCAGAGCCATGGCTCCGGCAGCGGTCCAACGGCCCGTGTTGTTGTCAGCATCGGTATCGATGGTGTTACCGTTGTAGGCCCAGCGCAGATAAGGAATAGCTTCGTCGAGCAGCTTCACCATGAAGTTAGCCGTAGCCTCAGCCGTAGCACGCGGAATCTCATAGGTTCCCTCCAGTCCGGTGTAGGTCTTGTCAATGATGGGCAGACCGCCGTAGATAGAGTAGAGGTCGAAATAGCGCGAAGCGATAAGGCATTTAGCCTGAGCAATCATGTTGTTCTTCTCGTCATCAGTCAGACCTGGCACCTTGTCGAGGTTATCCATCAGCAGATAGCAGCGACGTACCGTCTCCCATACATAGTCATGAGTGTACGAAATGAGCGGATGGTCAGTGTTCGAGATGTCAGCAGAGTTGAGCAGACCGCCGTAGTACTTGCCGTATGCAGCACCGTTGCTGAAGTGCTGCTGGTAGCAGTCGGTCAGTGCATCCATCTTACAGTTCCAGTAGCTGGCACTCCAAGGAGCCGATGTGGCATTCTTGAATGGCAGGCCATAGTACTGAGTCACATAGAGTCCCACGAGGAACTGCTTGGTGTACTCAGCACTGTTGAACACGGTGTCGAGCGACACGGTTCCGCCAGGGGTTTTCTCGATGAAGGCATCGCCGAACTTGATCTCGTCGGTACATGCCGTGAACGCGATGCTGCCAATCATCAGCGTCACCACCCCTGTTGATATTTTATGATATAGTTTCATATCTTATACCTTATTTATATTATACGTTAGAAACCGAGCTTCAGACTTGCAGTGTAGGTACGCTGCAGAGGATAAGAAGGCGTCGTGCTGGCGCGTGCCTCTGGGTCACCGAACTTATACGGAGTGAGCGTGAAGAGGTTGTAAGCACTGAGCGCGAGCTGCAACTGGTTCAGACCAAGCTTCTTCATGAACGGGAACTTGAAGTCGTAAGCCACCTGGATGGTCTTCAGACGCAGGTACTTCGCATCCTTTTCGTAGAGGGTAGAGCCGGCGTAGTTCTGGTCGGCATTCGCCCATGTGGCACGCGGATACTCGGCACCCTGACTGGGATTGTCGACAGTCCAAGTGTTATTAAGGTGATACTGCAGCAGACCACCGTTGTTCACAGTCGAACGGTTCTGGAACGGACGACGGAAGACGTCGCCGAGCACACGGCTCACGTTCCATGCTCCTGTGAACTGAGCGCTGAACGAGAAGCTCTTGTAATACAGTGCGAGGTTCAGACCGGCGATATACTGCGGGTCATCGGTGTAACCATAGTCGCGGCTCATATCGTTACCGTCGATGTCTCCGTCCTTGTCAAGGTCAACAAACACGGCATCACCGGGATAAAGCTTCGAAACAAGCTGTGTGGGGAACGGGCTGCCGAACTCCTTCTCGTAGTCAGCCTCTGCACCTTCGTAGTAATACTTCCAGAATTTGTACTGCAGACGGCTACCGATGCGGTGGCCGGCGGTGTACATGTAGTCGTTCTCCTGCGGAGCCTGACGGTCTTCGATGATTTCATTCTGGTTGTACGACAGGTTCAGCTTCACGCTGTAGCGCAGGTCCTGACCCACCTTGTCCTGCCAGTTGATGGATGCTTCCCAACCGTGGCTGTCCACAATACCGAAGTTGGTGTAAGGAGGATTGAATCCGAGGAAGCCGGGGATGGTCCAGTCCTGAGCCAAGATGTTGGTACGATGCTCCTTATAGTAGTCGAACACCGTGCGCAGACGGTCGTCGAAGAAGTTCATGTCGAAACCGTAGTCCTGCTTGAAGGCCTTCTCCCAAGACACCTCGGGGTTGTTCTTAGCGCTCTCGTAGGCACCCTTCGTGGCTGTTCCGTTCTCGATACCGAAGATGTAAGCGAAAGCAGGCTCATTCACGCTGGTGTAAGTGAAGCGGTCGAACGTGTTGGTCTGGTTCACGATGTACGGGTCGGCCATATACATGAAGCGGTTACCACCGATCTTGTCGTTACCGACGAGACCCCACGAAGCGCGGAGCTTCAGGAAGCTGACCACCTTCTTGAGTGGTTTGAAGAAAGCTTCATCGCTGACGACCCATCCCACAGAACCTGCAGGGAAGGAACCGAAGCGGCGGCCGGGAGCGAAGTTCTCCGAACCGTTGTAACCGAAGTTGAACTCAGCCATGTAGCGGTTGTTCCAGTCGTAGGTCACACGGGCCACCAGGCCGACGTACGTACGGGGAATATCCGAGTAGTTACCACCGATGTAGTAGTCCTTACTCTGGTTGTAGAGGGCCAGGGCGGTGATGGTGTGCAGGCCGAACGAACGGTTGTAGTTCAGCGAACCTTCTGCATACCAGTTACGTCCCTTCGAGGGAGAAGAGTTGCTATAGACAGGATCGGTGTTGTCGCTGCTCAGACGGTAGTCCGTACGCTCACCCCATGCATACACGGGAATGGTGATCGGATTGCCATCCTTGTCGACAGTGTCCATCGTTCCGGTCTGGATCGGGTTGCCGGCTTCGTCGGTCTGGACGAATTTGTGATAGACCGGCGTGTAGGTTGCCTGCGAGTTGGTGATTTCCTTACGCACCTGATAGGAGCTATTGTAGGAGCCCTTCAGCTTCAGCGACAGACCCTTGGTGATGAAGTCGAGTTTCTGGTCGAGCACCAAGTCCATCTGCAACTTGTTATTATTATAATGGTACGCGCCCGGCTGATTCATGGCATAAGCCATCGGGGTATTGGTCTCGATAGGCAGCACACCGACTGTCTCGCCCTGCGGCTTCAGGATGTCGTCCACATAGTTGTCCGACTCGGCAGTACTGGTGACGATATAGCGACCGTCCACCATACCTGCACTACTGAACGGCGAAGCCCAGTACATCTCGCGGATCATCTGGTCGGACGACTGTCCGGTGTGCGGCTTGCACGACTCGTCAACTTTACCGGAGATATTGAAGCTCACCTGCGTGGTCTTCGTCACGTTGATGTCCAGGTTTGTACGGTAGTTGAAGCGCTGGTACTGGTATCCGTAATCGTAGGGGCGGTCGAATTCCTCGAAGATACCGTCCTGTGTGAACATACCGGCCGAGATGAAGTACTTCACCTTCTGGTTACCACCCGAGATGTTCACGTTGTGCTGCTGCTGCAGTGTCACGTCCTTCATCAGGTAGTCCGTCCACTTCATGCTCGGGAAGCGGATGGGGTCGGCACCACTCTGGAACATGTCGAGCACGCTCTGAGAGAAGATGGGGTCCATGCCGTCGTTGCGGCGCATAGCATTGTGGAACGTAGCATACTCGTAAGAGCTGGTCTGTTTGATCATTTCAGTCGGCGTCAGGGCTGAGAAAGAGGCGTTGAACGAGATCTTGGCCTTACCTTCGGAACCGCGCTTGGTCGTGATCAGCACGACACCGTTAGCACCACGCACACCGAACACGGCCGTGGCCGATGCGTCCTTCAGCACCGTCACACTCTCGATTTCGTTCGGGTCGATGTCCCACATTTCGCGTTCCACACCGTCCACCTGGATCAGAGGCGAGGAGTCGGCCCACGTTCCTTGTCCGCGGACGAAGATCTGGGCAGCATCGCTACCCGGCTCACCAGAAGTCTGCACCGTGGTCACACCCGAAAGCTGACCTGCCAGCACGTTGTTAACAGAAGACACAGGCGTGCGAGTCAGCTCTTCCGACTTCACAGACGAGAGGGCACCTGTCACGGTGACCTTCTTCTGAACACCGTAGGCAACCACCTCGACGCTCTGCAGCGCAATGGCGTCGCTCTTCAGGGTGACCTTCATGCCGTTCTTTGCCTCGACAACCTGCGTCTGATAGCCCACATAGCTGATCTGCAGCTTCTGGCCTGCCTTACACTTAATCTGGAAGTTACCGTCGAAGTCGGTAACCGTTCCCTGAGTGGCGTTGCCGCCAACGACGACAACCGTAGCTCCTATCACTGTCTCGCCCGTATCATCAACCACCTGACCGGTAATGACATCCGACTGTTGCAGCTCGGTGGGAGCAGCAATAGCTGATTGTACACCAATCAAAGGAGAGAATGAAGCAGCAAAAATGACAGTCATCGACAGGAACTTTCCCTTGACAAACTTTTTGTGATTCATGTTATTTGTAATTAGTTATTAGTAATATCCTTGTTCGAAAACGGATTGCAGTTAGTTATTTCCGTCACAGATAGCAGCTTGATATTCTTTCGAGTAATAGATTAGCTGCAAAGATAACTTAAAATGCGTAAGTATTTATAAATACGGCTGCAAAATTAATGTTTTTTAAAACGAAAGCAACCGAATTTTTGATTTTTGGAGTGTAATTTTTGACATAGCTCAAGTCTGTATATCGTTCGAGTGGTGCTCAAAACGTAGAATTTGAAAGGCTGAAGCCATTCTGTTGTGTAAATATTTTTCAATCATAAAAAGCACATTTCTGTGGCTCTCACATCGTTTTCACGAACCACTGGTGACCATACGGACCGCCGACGACTGCCGTTGCGAATGAAAGGCTGCTCTGTTCCGAAGTCTCTCCTGACTTGCAGCGACCCTTCAAAGGGCGCTCAGAAAGCTGGCAACTTTCTCATTACCAATTGTATAACAATCCTTTTCGCGTTGACGGAAGAACGCTGTCAAGCTGCCATTTCAGTGAAATTGCTCTCCAATTTCACTGAAATTCCTCAGCAATCTCACTGATTTTCCTTTGCAATTTCACTGAAATTACACACCGAAAGCATTGCTCTGACAAAGAAAAATGACGCTTTTGGCAAGCAGAAAGCCTCCTTTTGACAACGAAAGGAGCGAGTATATGATCGTTTTTCGACTCCTTTTTATCAAAATATGTAAAATAAATTCAGAACAAAGACTGTCTTTCAGAACCTGTCTAAAGGACAAAAAACACGGTTATTATAGCAAAAAAGTAGAGACGGACTGAAAAAAAATTAGTAAATTTGCAGCATGTTATAAAACTACCTGCACTTATGAAAAGAACAATAACTATCCTGATGACTGCCATGCTCGCGCTCGGAGCCACTGCGCAGAACGCCGCGCAGACCGAAGTTCTGCAGTCGGCACGCAAAGTAAACAACTATTTCATGGAGAAACATGCAGACCCAACGCTGCCTACAAACGTCGGACGCATCCGACCAAGCAGCCTCTGGACACGCGCCGTCTACTACGAAGGGCTCATGGCTCTGTACGAAATCGACCCCGACGACCGCTACATCGACTACACAGACCGATGGGCAGAGGCGCACAAATGGACGCCTCGCAACGGCATCAACACCTGCGACGCCGACGACCAGTGCTGCGCGCAGACCTATCTGGACCGTTACATGATGACGCACGACGCGAAAATGATTGAACATGTGCGCGAGAACCTCGACCACCAGATGAAGACGGCTAACCCGAAGGCCGGCAATGCGCTGATGGGATGGTGGACTTGGATTGACGCCATACAGATGGCCATGCCCGTCTACACGAAGATGTGGCGAGCAACGGGCGAACAGAAATACCTCGACCACGGCATGAATATGTACATTTGGAGCCGCGACACGCTCGCCGGGGGCCTCTTCAACGAGGCCGAGGGACTGTGGTGGCGCGACAAGGACTATGTGCCGCCCTACAAAGAGCCCGACGGACGGAACTGCTACTGGAGCCGTGGCAGCGGATGGGTGTACGCCGCATTGGTAAAATCGCTCATCGACCTGCAGGCCATGCCCAAAAACAAGCAGACGAAGAAGTACATCAAGCTGCTCAAGAAGGACTTCCTCCTCATGAGCGAGGCTCTGCTGAAGTGCCAACGCGAGGACGGACTGTGGAACCCGTCGCTCGTCAGCAGCAACTACGAGGGCAAGGAGCTCACCGGAACGGCCCTCTTCCTCTACGGCATGGCGTGGGGCATACAGAACAAGCTGCTCAAGGACAAGCAGTACCGGCCCGCATGCGACCGCGCATGGACGGCTATCGTGCGCGACTGCATCCACCGCGACGGTTTCCTCGGCTGGGTACAGGGCACCGGAAAGGACCCGTCGGCTGGTCAGCCGCTGTCATACACCAAGGTTCCCGACTTTGAAGACTACGGCACTGGCTGCTTCCTCCTCGGCGCCGCCGAATACTACAAGCTCATCAAATAACCCACCCTAACGTCCCGTATGTTGCGGTATCACCGCAACCCACAAAACAATCGTCATGAAGAAAACCCTCTCTATCATAGCGGCCTGCCTGATGGCCGCTCCCGCATGGGCACAGATGTGGCCCGAAGTGAAGCCCGAGGCACGCCCCGGCGCACGTTGGTGGTGGCTCGGTTCGGCCGTCAACCAGCAGGACCTGCAGTGGAACATGCAGCAATACAGCCGCGCAGGCATCGGCTCGCTGGAGATTACGCCCATCTACGGCGTACAGGGCAACGCGAAGAACGAACTGCCTTTCCTCTCTGCTCCGTGGATGAACGCCCTGAAGTTCGTCGAGGCTGAAGGTCAGCGCGACGGCATTCTCATCGACATGAACTGCGGAACGGGCTGGCCTTTCGGCGGTCCTAACGTCCCCATCGAAGAGGCTGCCTGCAAACTTGGACTGAAGACTGCCGACATTGCGGGCAAGGGCTCGGTCGACATTGCGCTCGACGAGAAAGAGATGAAGTTCTCCCGCCTCTCGCGCGTCATGCTCTACCCCATCGCCAGCCGTACCGTCACCAAGCCGGTCTGCCTCTTTGCACTGAACCATGCTACAGGAACGGCTTCCGCTGAGACTCTTCCGAAAGCCTTGAAGAAAACTGTACTCAACGGCACCACGCTCACCTACAAGCTGAAGAAGGGCGAACGCTTCCGCGTCTACGCGCTCTACGATTCGCGCACGCGTCAGAAAGTGAAGCGGGCTGCACCCGGCGGCGAGGGATACGTCATCGACCACTTCGACCGTCAGTCCGTAGCCAACTATCTGGCACGCTTCGACTCGGCCTTCGTGGCGAGCAACACACCGTGGCCGCACAACTTCTTCAACGACTCGTACGAGGTGTACGGAGCCGACTGGACGCCCTCGCTCTTCGCTGAATTCGAGAAACGACGCGGCTACAAGCTCGAAGAACACCTGCCAGAGCTGCTCGGCGGCGACGATACGCGTGTGCTCGTGGACTACCGCGAGACGCTGGGCGAACTGCTGCTCGAGAACTTCACCAACCAATGGACCGCGTGGGCACACAGCCACGGCGTGCAGACACGCAACCAGGCGCACGGTTCTCCGGCCAATCTCATCGACCAATACGCGGCCGTCGACATCCCAGAGATTGAGGGATTCGGCCTCTCCGACTTCGGAATCCGCGGGCTGCGCACCGATCAGGGCTTCACGCGCAAGAACGACAGCGACGTATCGATGCTGAAATATGCTTCGTCGGCTGCTCACATCACGGGCAAACCGCTCACGTCAAGCGAGACGTTCACATGGCTCACCGAGCATTTCCGCACATCGCTCTCGCAGATGAAGCCCGACATCGACCTGATGTTCACCTGCGGTGTGAACCACATGTTCTTCCACGGAACAACCTATTCGCCCAAAGACGACCCCTGGCCGGGATGGAAATTCTACGCTTCCGTCGACATGAGCCCCACGAACAGCATCTGGCGCGACGCGCCCTTCCTGATGAAATACATAGAGCGCTGCCAGAGTTTCCTGCAGATGGGACAGCCTGACAACGACTTCCTGGTCTATCTACCTGTCCGCGACATGTGGGGACAGCGCACGGGCGAACAGCTGCTCATGCAGTTCGACATCCACTCCATGGCCAAGAAAGCACCCGACTTCATCAAGAGCATCCTCGAAATAGACGCCGCCGGCTACGACTGCGACTACATCAGCGACCGCTACTTGCTCACGACAAGCTTCCAGAACGGTATGTTGCAGACAGCCGCAGGCACGCGCTACCGTGCCGTCATCATCCCCGGAACGGGACAACTGCCCGAAAACGTGAAGCAACACCTGCTGTCCTTACAGGCGCAGGGGGCGCAGGTCATCATGGGAACCGACGCGCAGCAAATGGGAAAGGCTGCCAAGGCGGAGCCGATGCGCCACTGCGGTCTGCGCACCATACGCAGGAAGAACAACGAGGGCTACCACTATTTCATAGCAAACCTGACGCCGAACGACGTGAACCAAATGATTCCGCTGTCTGTCCGCTTCCGCAGTGCCGTGTTCTTCAACCCGATGAACGGCGACATGCGCGAGGCTGTTACCAGCGGAGACAGCGTGTGCATCAACCTGCGTTCGGGCGAATCGGTGATTCTTCAGACCTACAACACGCGGCCTGCAGTGGTTTCAGTCGCTGAACAAGAGGCAAAGAAGGGTGCAAAAGCGAAGCTCGCGGACGCCAAGCGGACAGACATTCTGCTCGAAGGAGCGTGGACGCTCTCCTTCCCCGAGTCCGTTCCGGCCGTCAAGCAGACTTTCTCGCTGCCGAAACTGCAGTGCTGGGAGACGCTCGGCAACGACACCCTGCGCACACTGATGGGCACCGGTGCCTACACCACGCATCTGAAGCTTACCAAGAAACAGGCTGCGGCAAAATGGCGCATCGACCTCGGCGACGTTCGTGAGAGCGCGCGCGTATATATAAATGATGTATTCGTGGGATGTGCATGGGCCGTTCCATTCGTGCTCGACTGTCAGGATGCGCTCCGCGCAGGCGACAACGAAATCAGAATCGAGGTGACCAACCTGCCAGCCAACCGCATTGCACAGATGGACCGTGACGGCATCAAATGGCGAAAGTTTAACGAAATCAACATCGTAGACATCAATTACAAGAAGACAGGCTACGAGAACTGGGCTCCCGTGCCCTCTGGACTCGCCTCAACCGTGCGCCTCGTGCCCATCGACTGAGCAAAGAGTGGGTTCACCCCCACTCTCATTTTGCATAATCATCTTTCATTTCAAACGACAATACGTCAGTAGGCTGCGATGAACACGCAGCCTATCATAACACAATAAGACATGAAAAGAATACTGACCTTCGTGGCGGCTGCGCTCGTAGCAATGGCCTCACAAGCACAAACGCGACAAGCCATCTGTCTGAACGACGGATGGAAGTTCCAACTCGGAGATGTCGGCAATGCAGAAAAATCCGACTTCAACGACAGCGGATGGCGGACACTGACGCTTCCGCACGATTTCCAGATAGAACAGTCATGGGTTCCGCCGACGGCAGACGAGCGTCCTGACAACACCGACGTGGCCGCCAACATCAAAAGCCGCCTCTCCAGCAGAGGATTCAAGGAGATGGGGCGCGGGTGGTACCGCCTGCATTTCACACCGGCTGACAGTCTGAAGGGTCGGCGCGTGCTCATCGACTTCGCAGGAATCATATATGTGGGTGACGTTTACCTGAACGGTGAACTCGTCGGAGGTACCGACTACGGATACGTCGGCTTCGAAATCGACGTCACAGACAAGCTGCGCTACGGTCAGGAAAACGTACTGGCCGTTATGGCAGATACGCGCGAACCCGCCAATTCGCGCTGGTACACGGGCGGAGGCTTGTTCCGTGGCGTGAAAATGGTGACAACACCGAAGGATATGTACTTCAACCGCCATCCGCTCTGCATTTCGACGCGCGACAACCGCTATGTCAGCATCGGCGCGGAATACACAAACCGCACCAAAGCGAAAGAAGTTAACTTCCGCATTCGCGTCTACGATCCCAACGGTCTGATTGTCTACGACGGAAAGTCCACGCAGAAACGGAATCCACAAGCACGCACGGTGGAACGTCAGCTGGCCGACATCGAAGTGAAGGACCCGCAGTTGTGGGACACCGAAAAGCCCCGTCTCTACAGGGCTGTGGTCACGATGCTGCGCGAAGACGGCTCCGTGGCCGATGAAGTTTCATCGTCGTTCGGCATCCGTACCGTAGAGTTCGGCCCCGACTTCGGCATGAAGCTCAACGGCAAGAAGGTGCTCCTCAAGGGCTATGCCAACCACCACACGCTCGGAGCGCTCGGTGCTGCCAACTATCCCGACGCTATCGAGAAGCGCATTCTGCTGATGAAGCAGTTCGGAATGAACCATATACGCACCTCTCACAATCCATATAGCCGCGAATTCATAGAGCTTTGCGACAAGCACGGCATCCTCGTTGTCGACGAGCTTTACGACAAATGGACCCGACAGCACACCGGTGGGCGCGTGAGTTTCGAGGAACACTGGCAGAAAGAGGTGCCCGAATGGGTGAAGCGCGACCGCAACTCACCTTCCGTCGTGCTGTGGAGTCTCGGCAACGAGCTGCAACAAGACCCCAATCAGCCGTTCAACGACTTCGGCGTCACCATGTATAAGCTCATGCGGACGCTCATACAGCGATACGATTCCACACGTTTGGTCACCGTGGCCATGCATCCACGCTACCGCAATTGGGACACCGATTCGCTGCCTGCCGACCTCGCCATGCAGACGGATGTGCAGTCGTACAACTACCGTTATATGTATTTCCCTGGCGACGGACGCCGTTTCCCGTGGATGAAGTTCTACCAAAGCGAGGCTTCCGTAGCCGCCATGGGACAGAATTTCTTCGAAATGGACCTCAACAAGGTTATCGGACTGGCTTACTGGGGGGCAATCGACTACCTCGGAGAGTCGCAAGGATGGCCCAACAAAGGCTGGGCTCAGGGTGTCTTCGACATCTCTTTGGAGCCAAAACCGAAGGCTTACTACATGAAAAGCTTCTTCAAGCCCGAAGAACCGCTGGTGCACATCGCCGTCATCGACAGCAAGCAGGACATTGAATGGAACGGTGTACAGACTGGTAACGACGGTATGAGCGACCACTGGAACCGCAAGCCGGGACAGAAGCTGTCGCTCATCACCTACACGAACGCTGACGAGGTAGAGCTGAAGCTCAACGGAAAGAGCCTTGGAAAGAAGGAAAACCCGAAGAGCGACGCCAAACGGCGCAACCAGATACGCTGGGAAGGCATTGAATATCAGGACGGACGGTTCGAAGCCATCGCCCGGACGAACGGCAATATCGTTGCCCGCCATCAGATAGAGACTACAGGTAAGGCATCGAAGCTCTTGGTTCAGCCGGAAATCTTGCCCGATCAGAAGTATGAAGAAGGCTCACTCATTCACGTCCGCATCCATGCTGTAGACAGCAAAGGGCGTCGCACCTACGCAGCTCAGGACGATCTGAAGTTCACAGTCGAAGGAAATGCCAGCATTGTAGCCGTCACTAACGGCGACATCACGAGCGACGAACTGAATGCAACCGACCACCGCCACCTCTGGAACGGCTCCGCCATGGTCATTCTCCGCCTTGGCAAGAATCCAGGTAAGGTCACCCTGACCACAACCAGCCCCGCCTTCAAGACGGTGAAGACGAAACTGCTGAAATAAATACCAATACGAAGAAAGCCGGCCTGGAGCGCGATTTGCTCCAGGCCGGCTTTCATTATTGTACAAACGTCCCCGTTTCTCGTCCTATTTCTTCAGGAATGCAGCCAGCTTGCTGTTAATCTGCCGCAACCCTTGCGCCACACTCTTAGCGTTAGTCTTCGCTCCAAGGAGTGATGTATGGGTGTGGTCGCGTTTGAAATACTTAGAAGCCTTCTCCTTGCTGCCGCACTTGCGATCGAGGAAATCGGCAGTAATGTTGTGCAGATCGACGAATTCGCAGCCCGTTTCCTCGCAGACGTCGCGGTACCAGCGTCCGTATGTGTCGTTGCGGCGCTCAATCTTGCCGCCAGGCCACTCGTTTCGCGGAGTCAGCGAGACGATGATGGGCGTTGCACCTTTCTCCCGCACATCGTCGATGAACTTTCTGAGGTACCATCCGAAGCTGTACACCATCTCGTAATCGCCGGGATGGACATCTGTTACCTTCATACGCTGATCAATGACGTTGCCGTTATTGGACTGACCCTTCGCTGCCTGCATCTTGTAGACGTGGCAAGTGTCGGCCGACGAAGCGATACAACCGCGGTATTTGGGCCGTTCTATCTCGCCGATGTCATTGTGTCCGAACTCTATGAGCACGAAGTCGCCCGGACGCAGACTGTTGTAGACGCGGTCCCAACGTCCTTCGCGCAGGTAACTACGGCAACTGCGTCCGGCCTGTGCAGCGTTGACGATTTGTATCTTGCTCTCGTCGAAGACTGTATTTGCAACGGCTCCCCAGCCCCACATGCCGTCTTTCTCCTTGTCTTCATTCTTCACCGTACTGTCACCAGTGATGAAAACAACGGGACGGCCGTCGGTTCGATCGATGTCATACTGCGGCAGTTCGATGTTCTTCAGCATGGCCTGGAGCGGACGCAGCGCCGGATTGCGACTGGCAGCAATGCCCTCGGCGGCACTTCGCGCGTTCATCATTGCCCCGAAGCGACTGGTGTGGATATGATCGCCGTGGAAATGGTATTTCTCCTTCCACTTGCTGTAGCTGTCGAGCTTCTGTCCCGAAATCTCGTTCTGGTCGATAAAGGGCACGCCTTCCTCAGCAGCCACCTGCATGAGCCACTGCGTGTGCGGCTTGCGCACAATCTTTCCGTTGTCGTCGAAGGCGTCGCGCGGTGTCAGCGACATCAGAATTGGGTTTCCGCCTTGCGCTCTCACGTCGTTGATATACTTGCGCATGTAACCGCCATAGGTGTAGACCGTCTCGTGCTGGCCCGTTTCCTGAATGACAACATTCAGCGTATCGTCGCCCACACCGGGTATGCTGGCGCGCGCCCGACCGCTATCATAGGGTCCGTTATCGTTGTGTCCGATGGAGATAATCACCCAGTCGCCGGGCCGGATGGCCTGCCGGATGGGCTCCCACAGCCGGTTGTAGAACGTTCGGCTGCTCATTCCCCCGAGTGCCTGGTTCTCCACGGTGATCTGATTCTCGTCGAAGAACTCATGGGCGAAGTACCCCCAGCCCCACTGTCCGTTGTTTCCGTTGCCCAAAGTGCCGTTGCGCATGGTGCTGTTTCCGATGAGGAAGAGCACCGGATGGTTGCCCCTGCGCGAGCTTCCGGGCACGGGCCGCGCCGTCTGTGCTATCTTCAGGCTGTCGAACGTGTTGTCGACCACCTTGTTCACATCCTCCACACCGTTTCTGACCTGCGCCGTGCAGACCGTTGCGAGCCCCATCATGAGGGCTGCTGCTACTGTTCGTTTCATTTGATTGATTCTCCGTTGATGATAATATTCTTGATGACAGTGTTCTCTATCATGCTCTTGTCGAAGGCGCGTGCCTCATCCTGCACGTCGCAGTTCTCGAACGTGAAGTCCAGAAGACGGTATTTGTCCGACGTTCCCACATCGAAGAAGTTCTTACACGACATGCGAATGTTCGACAGACGGATGTTGTTGCACTGCGAAAGCGGCATGCCGGCGCGGTCTTCGGGCTTGAAGAACTGCGTCCAGGGGCGCACCACGAGGAAGCTGCCGCAGTTGCCTGTGAAGTCTTCGACGGTCACGTACTCGTAGTGTTGCGGCGTGTCGGGGCGCATCTTCAGCCAGAGCACACGGTTGGCATCCTCGGCCTTGCATCGACGCAGGATGATATTGCGGTCGTGGAGCGACTCACTGCCGAGCGTCAGGCATCCATGCACCTTGCCGTAGGTGCAGTCTTCGATGATGACATTGTAGTTGGGACCGTTCTTCGGGTCTTTGTCTGCCCATGTTCCCTTTCCGCCTTTCAGCACCACGGCGTCGTCGTTCACGTTCATGTAGCATCCATGCACAAGCACGTCGTGGCAGAAATCGATGTCGATGGCATCCGAACTGGGAGCTCCACGCTTCGGTTCTGCGGCGAAGACATTCTCCGTGGGGGCATAGATATAGCACCCGAGGTAGCGCACATGGTCGCTATGGTAGACGTGGTTGGTCCAGAACGGACTGTTGATGAGTCGCACGTCCTGCACGGTGACGTTCTTGCTGTTCGATATATAGGTCAGACGGGGCCGCATGGCTTCCAGATTGGTACACTGACGATTGTATTGCCGACGGATCCAGAACTCTTCCCAGTAGAGATGTCCGTTGCCGTCGATGGTCCCAGGCCCTGAAATAGTAAAGCCGTCCACGCCGTCGGCATTCACCAAAGCGGCGAAATACTTGATGCTCTGCCCCTCCATGCGCGAGTCGAGCAGGCGGAAATGGCGGATGCGGTCGCTGCCTTTCAGCTTGCCGCCCTCCCGTATCTGAAGGTGAGTGCCCTGCCTGAAGAAGAGCGAACCGCTCAAAAAGGTGCCGCGAGGCACCACGATGACGCCCCCACCCTCGCTGGCGGCACGGTCGATAACGGCCTGTATGGCCTCGGTCTGCACGAGCGTGCTGTCGTCGGCACGCACGCCATAGTCGGTAATAACGTACTGTTTACCCAGCTGGTTCATGTCAACGCGTGTCGTATCGCTGAACCACGCAGGAATGGGCGTCCCGTCGGGGAACAAGGACGGCTGCTGTTTCTTCTTACTCTTGCCATCTGCCGACACGGCCAGCATGACAAGCAGTGCCATGAACAAAGTTTTTCTCATCAGATTAGTCTTTTGATTTATCAAATGCATTTGTTTTTATCGAATGCAAAAGTAGGAAAATAATCCGAAAAGCCATCATAATATTTGATTTTTCGCATTCGTTTTTTGACAACAGGCAGCCCGCCTGAGCAACGCCCTGCCCCGTGCCGAAAAAACAACAGAATCTATGCCGACCGTTTTTCCGTCGCAAAAAAAAGCCCATCTGCACTTTTTCGGGCTGCGGCAACCATTATTTCTGCCCTTATCACATTCTGTTCTGAACTTTTTTACTTATCTTTGCAACGCAAATGAGAATCATGCCATGCAACAAAGCAAATATCTTGTTGTCAACGAACGCGACGCTCAGTGGGGACTGGCTGTCAGCACGGTCGGTTACGAGGAAATAGGCATCGGCGAAGAATACCCTACTCACGGACATGCTGAAGGCTATTACTTCCACGTGAACAAAGGACGAGTGCTCAACGAATATCAATTGCTCTACATCATCGAGGGCGAAGGCATCTTTCAGTCTACCCATCAGCCACCCGTAAACATCAAAGCGGGCGACCTCTTCCTGCTGTTTCCCGGCGAATGGCACACATACCATCCTCTGCCCGAGAAGGGATGGAAGAAGTATTGGATCGGATTCAAGGGACCAAACATCGACAACCGCGTCAGACAACGCTTCCTCTCGCCCGAGAAGCCTGTCTTCCACGTCGGATACTCGGCCGAACTGGTGCGCCTGTACAAGAACGCCTACAAGACAGCACTGGCCGAAAAACCCTATTTCCAGCAGCTCCTTGCCGGCATCGTCAACCTGCAAGTGGGGCTGATGTACTCGCTCGAACGCAGCAACATGCTCAACAAGAATCACGAGCACCTGAACATGATCGACCGGGCAAGGCTCCGCATACGCGAAACATTGGAAAGCGGGGTCACCATTCAGCAAATAGCACAGGAGCAAGGCGTCAGCTATTCCAACTTCAGAAAGCTCTTCAAGGAGTACACAGGCATCTCACCCGCGCTCTATCAGCAGGACCTGAAGCTGCAACAAGCCAAGGAAATGCTCACCACCACCGCCATGAGCATCAAAGAAATAGCCTACCAGCTGAACTTCGAGTCGCCCGACTATTTCTCCTCCAAATTCCGATCAAAAACAGGCTTGAGGCCCAGCGAATTCCGAAATGCCCACCAATAATGTAACGGAAATGAGTATTTTTTCTTACAAATTGGCAATTTCTGAAATTTTATTCTTACCTTTGCACGCAATTTGTATTCGTACTACTACTCCATGGGAAAGAGAATCAAGAAAATAAAAAACATACGACTCCACCGCGAAGGTACCAATACGCTTCTCTATGTAGGCCTTGCCGCCGTGGCGGTGGGAGCCCTCTTGTGGTATCTCGCAGGCCCCAATCTTCTTTTCAAAGCATACGCCTGCCTCATGATTATCGTGTACGCCATCATGATCAACTTCTTCCGCTGCCCCATCCGATACTTCCAAGGAGCAACAGACGACGTGGTCGTGGCACCCGCCGACGGCCGAATCGTGGTGATTGAAGAAGTGGACGAGGACGAATACTTCCACGACAAGCGGCTCATGGTGAGCATCTTCATGAGCCTTTTCAACGTACACGCCAACTGGTTTCCCGTGGACGGCAGAGTAAAATTCGTCAAGCACTTCAACGGTAACTTCCATAAGGCGTATCTGCCAAAGGCCAGCGAGGAGAACGAACACGCCGACATCATGCTCGAAACGGACAACGGCGTGGACATTCTCTGCCGCCAGATAGCAGGTGCCGTGGCCCGACGAATCGTCACTTACGCCAAGGACGACGAGGACTGCTACATTGACGAGCACCTCGGATTCATCAAGTTCGGCTCGCGAGTGGACGTCTTCCTGCCGCTCGGAACGGAGGTCTGCGTCAAGATGGGGCAGGCCACAACCGGCGACCAGACCGTCATCGCACGACTGAAAGGAAACGCATAGACAGCAAACAACACCCACGGGAACAGCAGCGACGCTCTGAAGCAGCATCCATGAAACGAAGAAACACGTAAAAGACAATGGGAATCAAGAAGCATATTCCAAACACCATCACCTGCTGCAACCTCATTTCAGGCTGCATCGCCACCGTCTTCGCCCTCAACGGACAGTTTGCCATGGCCCTGCTGTGGATTGTCACAGGAGCCGTCTTCGACTTTTTCGACGGCATGACGGCACGGCTGCTGCACGTATCATCGCCCATCGGCAAGGAACTCGACTCGCTGGCCGACGACGTTACGTTCGGCGTGGCACCCTCGGCCATGGTGTTCTACGAGCTGAGTGCCATGGACTACCCTACTGTCATGGAGCCCCTGCGGCCCTACATCCCCTATTTTGCATTCATCATGGCGGCATTCTCAGCCCTCAGACTGGCCAAGTTCAACCTTGACGAGCGACAGACTACCTCGTTCATCGGACTGCCTACACCGGCCAACGCCCTTTTCTGGGGCTCGCTGCTCGTCGGAGCCAACCAGTGGTTAGAGTCTTCGCCGAACAATGCGCCGCTGATCATGATCATGGTCCTGCTCAGTTGCTACCTGCTGGTGAGCGAGATACCGATGTTCGCCCTGAAGTTCAAGCAGTGGGGATGGAAGGGTAACGAAGTGAAATACATCTTCGTCGCCACCGCAGCCGCACTGATCATCCTGCTTGGCGTGAAAGGTATCGCCGTCGTCATTGCCTGGTACGTACTTCTTTCGGCCTTTGTGGGCAGAAAATCCGGCAGCGCTGACCCAGAGTGAGCATCCGCCGGGCACCCCTGCACCGCAACCGCAATCCCCGTAAAACATCCGAACAACCTCATCATCCCATCCGACAGTGATCATTCTGAAGTTCATTTTCATCATCTTCCTCGTAGGACTGCTCATCGTGCTGTTCCTCGTCTTTGGCCTGTTCAACGTGGTCAACAAGGCCAGAAAGCAGTTCAAAGAACAAGGCGAACGCCCGAAGAACGTCAACGGACAAGCCGTCACCGACACACGCTCGCCCAACCAAACCCGGCGGAAAATCATTGCCGACGACGAAGGCGAATACGTAGAATACGAAGAGGTGAAGGACTGAATCCACTCACCACGCCTTTCTATAACAGCCCCAGCTGCGACGTAACGAAGTCTCGGCCTCGCTATGACGTTATTTCGCTTTCGTTATGACGTTATATCATCGTCGTCATAACGTTATTCCACCTTCGTTATGACGTTATAACGACAACGAATTAACGTTATAGCGGCAACATATTAACATTAAAAACGGCAACCTGTTAACGCTAAAACGGCCTCTTCACAATGTCAAAACAGCCTGATCGTGTTGACGAAGCATTGCTTCCCGAATGCAAAATCAGTGAAATTGCCTGGCAATCTCAGTGAAATTGCGCTGCAAAATCAGTGAAATTACTGAGCAATTTCAATGAAGTTGCAATCTCCGACGGACCTTCCGGCAACGGAAAAGCAGCCGTTTGGCAAGTCTGGCACAGCCCGTCGGCAAATCGGAATGTCGCTTGCTGAAGAAAGTGTGGGGGCGGGGAGAGGGGAACCGGAGAGTGGCCAGGGAGGAAAAATGCAGGCTTCGGAAAGCGGAAGCGAGCGGTCCGGACAAAAAGAAAGGCATTCGTGGCTGACAGAAAGCCGCGAATGCCTTTCTTCTTTGCAGTCAGAAGCTATTGCTTGAAGAAGTCGTTGCGCTCCATTTCGACGATGCGGCCGTAACGTGAGAGCTCCTCAAAGTTCAGCTTCTTCTTGTTCCCGACGATGATGGTAGTCCGCGGGACGGTCTTGATGCGCTGTTCGTAGAAGGTCTTCACGTCGCCGATGGACTGCTGCGGAACGTTCTTCACCAGTATACCGTTCGGATCTTCGGTCTTGCCTTCGCGCATGAGGTCGGCAATAGTTTCGCCGACGTCGCGGAACGAGGGGAATTCGTTGTTGACGTCGCTGAGGATCGTCTTCTTCGTGATGTCAAAATTGCGTTGCCGTAAGGGCAGGTCGGTCTGCAAAGAGTCGAGGACTGCCAGTGCCTGCATGGACTTGTCAGCTTGTGTTCCGATGATGCTGAGCAGAGCACAGGGGTAGTCTTTCCTGACCGATGTGGCAGACGTGCTTCCGGTGGAGTAGGCCATGGAGCGGAACTCGCGTATTTCCTGGAAGAGGATGGACGACATGCCTCCGCCGAAATATGACGACAACAGTTCGAGGCGTGCACGGTCGGCGTCGGACGGCATTGCGGTGAGGCCCTGATAGGTGCACAGTAGCGTCTGGCGCGCTGACGGCATGTTGTAGAAATAGACGACGGGTTCCTGATAGGTCTGCATGCGCCGCACTTTGAGGGGCTCGTCCTTGACGGCAGTGCTGAGCGGGAGCGCCTCACAGACGGCCGTCCGCACCTCCTGAGCGTCAAGCGCTCCGCTGTAAATGATGTCGCATGCGTATTGCTGCACGTCGTGGAAGCGCTTCAACAGGGTTTCCGACGTCGTGTTCTTGAGCTCCGTGGGCGTCACGTGGTTCAGGTATTCCGACTCTTGGCCGTACATCACCTTCGAGAGAATGGGTGTGAAGACCGACTGGTTGCTCTTCCAGATGGACCTGAAGCTGGCTTTCAGCGAGCTGATCATGTCCTTGCGTGCCTCTTCGTCGGCCTTGGCGTGCCGCATGAAATGACCCAGGAGGCGCAGCGACGGCATCAGATTGCGGTCGAAACCTGTCAGTGAGAGGATGAAGTTACGCTTGTTGACTGCGACGTCGAAGGTCGTTCCCAGTTGCTGCATGGCCTTTTTGAACTGCTGAAGCTTCAGCGAATCGGTGCCTAACTGTCCGACATAGCCAGCCACGGCCTCCAACATGGGGTCGTTGAGTCTGCCTCGGTGATAGCGAAGCGACAGCTTGAAGATGTCGTTCTGCGGATTCTTCGTGGCAAAGACGCGGCTGCCGGAGACACTGGCACCGTTTTGCGCATGGAGTGGTACGATCTGTGCATCCTTGGCGAAGTCGAGAAGCCGTACTTCCCTGTCCTCGACAGGCATCTGCCGCAGCTCTCGGGCGTAGTCGGATTCGGCATCGAGGTTCTTTGGCCGCACGGGATCGAAGCCCGGTTTCTCTATCAGGTCCTTGTCGTACTCGCCGAATTTCTTGACGAAGCGGATGAAGTCGTCCGTGAAGTAGCGATTAGCCACGCGCACGATGTCGGCTTTCGTGAGGTTGCGGATGTTCTCCACCTGCTGCAGATAGTCGCTCCAGTTGCGTCCCTGTGCAAAGAGGTCGACCATCATCGCGGCTCTGCCCTCCAGGTCTTCGAGGGCTGTGCTCTCTTCGCGCTGCGTTTCCATCTTCAGAACGTCGAGAGCCTGCTCAGAGAACTCGCCCCGTTTGATTTTCTCCACCTGTTCCCAGCACATCTTCTCGGCCTTGGCTTTCTTGCCGAAAGGCAGCTTCGGGATGCTGGCCACGATGAGGGTGCCAATGCCGTTGAGCGACATGCGGGCGGAGAGTCCTGCGAGAATCTTGTGGTCGTTGCTGAGCGAGTCGAGCAGACCTGTTTCGCCGTCGTTGGAAAGCAGTTTGGTGGCCAGGTCGAGGGCTGGCGCATCGGCGTCGAAGTCGGCCGGAGCGCGGAAGGCCAAGGCCGTTGCCTTGATGAGCGGCAGCGGTATCTTCAGCTTCACGGTGCGCTGGCCTGTCAGCTTGGCGGCCTTCACGAGTTCGCGCTTGGGCGGGTCGGCCATGGGCAGTCGTCCGAAGGTCTCTTCGAGCATGCCTTTCACCTCGTCGGAATTGAAGTCGCCGCAGAGCACGAGGCCCATGTTCGAGGGCACGTAGAACTTTTTGTAGAAGGCTTCCATCTCGCTCATGCGCGGATTCTTCAGGTTTTCGGTGCTCCCGATGATGGGATATTCGTAGGGCGTGCCCTTGAACATCTCGCTCAGGCCTTTCTCCAGTGCCCCCATGATGATGTTGTCCGACGAGCGGTTCTTTTCTTCGTAGACCGTTTCGAGCTCGCCCTGGAACAGTCGGTAGACGGGATGGAGGAGCCGGTGGCTGTTCAGCGTGAGCCATTGTCGCATGTACTGTGGCGAGAAGACGTTGTGATAGAAAGTGTAGTCGTAGCTGGTTCCGGCATTTAGGTCGGTTCCTCCGTATTCGGCGATGAGGCGGTTGAACTCGTTCGGAATGGCATAGTCGCCGGCTTTGATGCTCAGCTGGTTGATTTTTTTCTGGATTTCCTTGCGTTTCAGGTTGTCGGTGGTCTGTGCGAGCAGTTCATACTGTGCGGCGATGGAGTCGAGGTAGACTTTCTCGGCGGTGTAGTTGGTCGTTCCGATGCGGTCGGTTCCCTTGAACATGATGTGCTCGAAGTAGTGGGCTATGCCCGTGTTGGGACAGTCCACGGCCCCAGCCTTGACGACGACGGCCCCGTAGACCTTCGGCTGCGAGTGGTCTTCGTTGAGCCAGACGGTCATTCCGTTGCTGAGCCTGACTTCGCTGACACTGAGAACCTGTTCCTTTTGTGCCGACGTGGAGGTTGAAAACAGTACGACAGCTGCTATCGAAAACAGAAACTTCTTCATATCTCTTTCGTTTGTTGTTGAGTTTGGGTTGCTGTTCTGTTCATTTTTTGTTACAGAAAGAAAAGTGCCTCTTTCCTCCGCTGTTTCGGATGGGAAAGAGACACTCCGTGTTTTGTCAGGGATGTACGAGCGTTCCGATGTCCTCGCCGTCCATCACCTTCTTCAGGTTGCCCACCACGTCCATGTTGAACACGTAGATGGGAAGGTTGTTGTCGTTGCACATGACGACGGCCGAGAGGTCCATGACCTTCAGGTTGCGCGCCAGCACTTCCTGATAGCTGATGTCGGTGAACTTCGTGGCAGTAGGATCTTTCTCAGGATCGGCCGTGTAGATGCCGTCCACGCGTGTGCCCTTCAGCATGACGTCGGCCTCGATTTCCACTCCGCGCAGCGACGAACCAGTGTCGGTGGTGAAGTATGGCGAGCCCGTTCCGGCCGAGAAGATGCAGACGTAGCCGTCGTTCATGGCGTCGATGGCTTTCCACTTGGAGTAGAACTCGCCCACGGGTTCCATGCGGATGGCGGTGAGCACCTTGTTCTTCACGCCTGCCGCGTCGAGTGCAGAGCTCAGGGCCAGCGAGTTAATGACCGTGGCCATCATGCCCATCTGGTCGCCCTTCACGCGGTCGAAGCCCTTCTTGGCTCCGCTGAGGCCCCTGAAGATGTTGCCACCGCCGATGACGATGCCTATCTGCACGCCCATGTCGTGCACTTCTTTGATTTGTTGTGCATACTCGGCGAGGCGCTGCTCGTCGATACCTGTCTTGCCACCAGCGGCCAGACTCTCGCCGCTGAGCTTCAGAAGAATTCTTTTGAATCTTGCCATAGTTGTATTCTGTTTGATGAAATGATTGATTCAGATGACGAACTGCACCTCCTTGAAGCCGAAGCGCAGCGGTGAGCCGCCGTCAGGGGGGGTGAGCAGCAGGTGGCCGTCGTCCTCGACGTCGGTCAGGATGAGCGCTGTCGTCGTGCCGTCGGGCATGCGGTAGCCGTGGACTTCGCCTCGGCGGTAAAGAGCGGCTCTGTAGTCGCGGCGCAGCTCTTCCCATTCGCCGTGCTCCACCTTATTCATATATGTGACGGTTGCACCGATGAGTTGTTCGAGCAGGGCTTCGCGGTCTGCCTCGTGGCCCAGTATCTGGCAGAGCGACACCGGGTTTGGTGCATCACTGCGGAATACTTGCTGGTTCACATTGATGCCTGTGCCGACGATGAAGCTTCCGACGCAACTGCCGCGCAGCGTTGTCTCGATGAGCGTGCCGCAGAGTTTGCGGTCGTTCCAGTAGATGTCGTTCGGCCATTTGATGGTGACGCCGTCGGTGTATGCGTCGAGTGTCTGCTTCAGAGCGAGCGCATTGGCCATCGAGACAATGAACTGGTCGCGTGCCGGTACCCCTTCCGGCCTCAGGAGCATGCTCAGCGTCAGGTTCTTTCCAGCTTCGCTCTCCCACACATTGGTCCCGCATCCGCGTCCAGCTGTCTGGTAGTCGGTCCACACCACGGTTATCTTCTCCGGCATGTCCTGCTGGCTTCTGCGCAGAAAATCGTTTGTAGAATCGGTTTGGGGCAGGTAGAAGGTTTTGATTTCGTCGCTCATTATTTACCAAATAAATGCAAATGTACGAAAAAAACTTGAATTGTACGCCTGCAAGGTGAAGAAATTACGTTTTCTTTAGAGTAGACATGAAAAAAAAGAGCAACGACCTGCAGGATAGGTCGTTGCTCTTTTTCAAGTCCTTATGTCTGGAAGCAATGAAGAAAGCCTTACAGGTACTTGCAGACAATCCACGTTCCGGCCACCTGAAGCAGCAGACCGGGATAGCCGACTGAGAAGTCCTGAACCGTGGAAGCAATGCCTCCCGTCAGCAAAAGCTCGGCAAGGGCACCTAAAAGCTCTGCGACGAGCACCACACCGACGATCAACGGCAGTGAAACACGCTTGAAGTGCTGGGCAGCAAGGCCTGCAAGCAGAGCCAGAGCCGCCAGTTTCAGCGTCATCAGCGGCAGCATGCCCCATGCAGGCATGCCCGTCAGCAGATGGTTGACCAGCGGCGATGCGACGGCAGCCAGCAGTCCTGTCTTCCAACCGAGCTTGTAGGAGCCGGCCAGAATGACAAGCGACAGGGGCGCAAAGACGATGCCTCCCTGCGGCACGAGGTGGAATACTTGCGGTAGCAGGATGTTGCATGCGACGAACAACATGCTCCACAGATAGGTTCTCAGTTCGCTGTAGTTGAAAGAATAGAGTCTTGCGCTTGTTTCCATATTCATTTTTCTTTTGTTAAAGTGTCTTCAGAATTGAATGTTCACACCACCCATGAACGTGGCGCGGGGCATCGGGTAGCCGAGATTGATTTCGTAGCGCTGCGCCAACAGGTTTTCACCGCGCAACCAGAGCTGGATGCCCTTTGTCAGATGGTAGCCGACGGTGGTGTTGAGCAGGCAGAAGTCTTCTTTCGTTTCGTTCTGTCCTACTTCCGTATAGAGGCCGTTGATGAACTGAATGCCTGCAACGACGCTCCACGGGCCTTGGTGGTAGTCGGCACCGACGAAGGCTTTATAGGTGGGAGCGGCCACCACTTTGTGCTCCATGTGCAGCAGTGCGTGGTTGGTCGTCAGGTTCCAGTGGCTGCCGATGCGCCAGGTAGCCTCCAGTTCGGCCCCGTAGTTCTCGATTTCGCCTGTATTTACGTTCTTGCGGTTCACGGTCTGAATCATGTTGTCGCCCTTGATGTAGAAGATGTTCAAGCCGTAGCTGAAGTTGTTGAAGCGCTGCCGCCATGCGAGTTCGTAGTTCCACAGGCGTTCTGGCTCCAGTTCTTCGTTTGAAGGTGGGTAGAGGTACATCTCGCGCATGGTGGGATTGCGGAAACCTTTGCTCATCATGACCTTGACTTCGCCCGTTATGAGCGGACGGACAACGATGCCGACCTGCGGAATCCATTCCGTTCCGGTCACGCTGTGGTGGTCCACGCGCACACCGGCATCCACCGTGAGCCATGAAATGAGGTCCTGTCTGAAGTCAACGTAGCCGGCAATCTCGTCGCGATGCGAACGCCCGCTCTGCTTGTTGGGCGTGTCGAGCACGTCGCCCGTCTGTTTCGAGGTGTAGTATGCGTTTCCGTAGATGTGCTGATAGTCGAAACCGGCGGTCAGTCGGTTGCCCTTGAAGAGCTGTATGCTCTGATACCACGACACTCCCGTGAGTGCATCCTTTGAACGGAAGTAGCGTTGCGTTGGCTGTTCGGCGTTGGCTGTCCCGTCGTCAATCTTGTGTCGGCCAAAGTTAGAGTAGACACTGAGTGCACCGCTTGTGCGGTTGTAGTGGTTTTCCAGCGCTGCTGAGACGACACCGCGCGTGATCCACTGATCTGCACCGTAGAGTGGGCTCGACGTGCTGCCTGGATAGCTGCTGTTGAAGTGTGTGATGTCGCAGTCTACGTAGGTGTTCCAATGGTCGTTGAAGTCGTAACCCAGCTTCAGATAGCCTCCGAATTGCTCGAAACCCATGCGAGGGCGGTGATTGTCGGAGCGACCGTATTGCGCCGAAACGGTAGAGGTGAACTTTCCAATGCGCGCTTGGTTGGAGGCTTCGGCTTGTAGAGTGCCATAGCTTCCGGCTCCGATGTTGACGCTGGTCTTGACGCCATCCTGATGCATGGAACGCGTGACAATGTTCAGAACGCCCCCCATGGCGTTTGAACCGTAGAGCACTGAAGCCGGACCACGCAGCACTTCTATGCGTTCGGCCATCAATGTCTGGTAGCTGTCACTGATGGGATGGCCGTAGATGCCTTGGTATTGCGGATGGCCATCGATGAGGACGAGCAGTTGTCCGGCCCCTCCGGTGATGCCTCGCAGGTTGATGCCGCCGGCAGCTCCTGTCGAAACGCCGTAGCCCATCATGGAACGGCTGGTCACAAAGAGCGAGGGTACTTGCTGCATGAGGGTGGGTAGCACGGACGTTTGGTGCTGTTCGGTCAGCTTGTCACGTCCTACGACGGTAACTGTCATGGGTAGATGACGCACGTCTACGGCGTTTCGCGTTCCGGTTACTACCACGTCTGCCAGCTCATAGGCCGTTGTGTCCGCGTGAAGTGACGGTTGTAAGTCGGCGGATGGCGGTGACTGTGCCGCCGATCCGTCGGTTACGGTTGACGTTCTGGCCTGTCCCGACAGGCTCATTGCGACCATCAGGGCCAGAGGGAAGGTGGTGCGAGTCGTCATTATTGCTTCTTTACGAATGGTTTCAGACCCTTTGCCGCTTCGGCAGCGGTGATGCGACGTCCGCCATTGTCGAGGTCAATGAGCACATAACGGTCGTTGCCCATGCCCAGTTCCTTCATGTACGACAGCTGGCGCAGTCCGTGACGGCTCTCAATGCGCTCCACCATGTCGTGGTGCTCGGCAGCGGTCATGGCGTAGATGATGTCGATGCAGGCCTGATCGACGGCCAGAATGTCGGTGGAGGAGAGTATACCCACGTCGGGAGTCACCACGGGTTCGGCGGCAATGCCTTCGCAGTCGCACGACACAGACATGTTGCGCATCACGTTGACGTAGGTCACATGCTGTCCGAAATAGTCGATTGGAGCCTTGGTTGACTCCGTCATGCGCTCCATGAACTCCTCTTCTGCAATGTCCCATTGGTTGTCCTGGCCCGGTGTGGTATGTATCCAAGCCTTGCCGATGCGTCCGTCAGCACAACCGATGCCGATATTCTTGTTGCTGCCTCCAAAGCCTCCTTGCGTGTGACCCTTGAAATGTGTGAGCGCAACCATGGCATCGTAGTTGGTCAGATGGCCCCCGACCGACATCTTCCGGAACCATTTTCCACCGTTGACGGGCAGTGTCGTCGTTCCGTCTTCGTCGAGGATGTCCACAGGACAGAAGGTCCATCCGTTCACTTCGAGCGTCTTACGGTGCTGCGGCGTCGTGTATCGGTCGCCTTCGTAGTAGGTGTTGGTCTCAATGATGTTTGCTCCACGCAGGTCTTTGGCCATCAGTGCCTTCACCCACTCGCGGGGAATGATGTTGGGACCGTTGGGTTCGCCCGTATGGAGTTTCACTCCCACGTGTCCTTCTATTTTTCCGCTCACCTGTTCATAGGCTTTGATAAGTCCTTCGGCAGAGAGGTTTCGCGTGAAATACACCACCGACTCGTTGCCGGTGCGCTGTTCGTAGGCAATATACTTGTTGCCGTTGGTGCCAGGAATAGGCTTTTGATTGTTTTGTGCAGTCATAACACTACATGAAATAATGCCGAAAATGGCGGTTAGAATGATTCTTTTCATTGTTATCAGTTGGATGTTTTTACTGTAATCAGAATGGTAGAAGTGTTTGGGACAGTCGAAGAGGAATGTTGCTAATAGTCGTGAAAGGGCTCATAAAAGCTAACAATCCAGCGGCAAAGATACGATATTAATTTGAAATACCAATTAACAGAATGGCTGAAATAATAACCAATATCGCTGTTTTTCGTTTTTGTTGGTGCCTTTCGGCGTGTTTTCTGCCAGGAGAATGGTGTCTGCGGATGCTGCGCGGCGCTTTTTCTGAAGTGCGACGGCGCTTTGGCGTGATGATGGGAACGTGATAAAAAAAGGATTGCACAGGCGTAAGTCCCGGCAATCCTTCGTTGAAATATCTACGTTGGGGTTGATTAACAATTCTTATTTTACCAGAATAACCAGATACTTGCTGGTACTCCAGAATATTTGCGGGTTCGTGATGCGGAGCGTGTACTGCTTGCTGGCATCCTGAGCGAGTGTATAGCTGCTTGAGGGATGCATGGTCAGCAACTTGGCAGACTTCGAATAAAGCTTGATTTCTTTCTCGTTGCGGATGTCAATCTTCGTGAAGTAGTTCTTATTGAAATTGCCGCGCAGCACCTGACCGTCCTGCAGGATGCCCTGCTCGCGCAGTTCTTTCTTTGTTCCGAACACATACCAGGCCGTGTTCAGCTGGCGATCCTGCGTGTTGATGGTCTCTGTCTTCTGCTCGCTCTCCGTGCGCAGGTTGCTCACGTTGTCGTTCAGGTCGGCAATCTGCTCGTCGAGTTCGCCGATGTGGATATCTTTAGCATCGAGAGAGGCGCGCAGTTCCTGAAGCTCGGCATCCTTTTGCTCCATCTGTTGCAGCAGGCTTTCGATGGTCTTCTGCAGCTTTTCGCTCTTCAGTGTGCCTTCCTTCATCTGTCCCTGCAGCTTTTTCAGCAACTCGCGGTTCTTGGCCATGCGGTCGGCAATGAACTGCATGTCTTCGCGAATCTGCTGAGCCTTGTCGGCACGCTCGCCGCTCTTGGCCACGCTCACGCGGTTCTCGGCCTCGTTGATTTCGCGGAAGCCCTCCTGAATCTCGGTCAGGGTGCTCATCAGGTCGTTGATTTCGTTCTCTTTCTGCTCAATGATGTTCTCGAGCGAGTCGTTGGAGCCGCCGTCAGGAACCACTGGGGCGGGCTTTTCCTGTTTACATGCGACAAGCGCAAAGAGGCACATGGCCACAAACAAAAGCTTTTTCATAACTGTTCGTTCTTTTTATGATTGTTTTCTTTCTTCTTTTCTTTCTCTTTTTCCTTACCTGCCACCACAATGACAAACTCGCCGCGTGGCTCGGTTTGGGTGAAATGGGCGATGACTTCGCTCAGCGTGCCCCGCACGCTCTCTTCATGCACCTTGGAAATCTCGCGGCAGCAGCTCACACGACGGTCCTCGCCGAAGTACTCGGCAAACTGCTGCAGCGTCTTCAGCACGCGGTAGGGGCTCTCGTAGAAAACCATTGTGCGAGGCTCGTCGCGCAGACTCTCCAGTCTGGACTGCCTGCCTTTCTTCTGCGGAAGGAAGCCTTCAAAGCAGAAACGGTCGTCGGGCAGGCCGCTCGACACGATGGCCGGGACGAACGCCGTGGCCCCCGGAAGGCACTGAACCTCTATGCCTGCAGCCACGGCCTCGCGAACGAGGAAGAAACCGGGGTCGCTGATGCCCGGCGTTCCGGCGTCGCTGATGAGGGCAATGGTCTGTCCGGCGAGCAGCCGCTCCACGATGGCCGCCGAAGTGCCGTGTTCGTTGAACTTATGGTGCGACATGAGCTGGTTGCGGATGTCGTAGTGCTTCAGCAGAACGCTGCTTGTGCGCGTATCCTCGGCCAGGATGAGGTCGGCTTCCTTCAGCACCCGGATGGCCCTCAGCGTCATGTCTTCCATGTTCCCCACAGGTGTGGGAACTACATACAATGTGCCCATACTCGCCGCAAAGGTAGCTTAAATATTGTTTCATTGTACTTTTGCGACCCACAAATAATTCTTTTCTTTACAATTTTTAGCACGTGAAGCGCAAAAAGGGTAAGATTATTTCTTAATTTTGCACGCACATAACGTATAATTTCATGGTTACAGAAAACCTTACAGGAGAAGTGAACCGCCGGGGACGCATAGAAGTCGTGTGCGGTTCCATGTTCTCAGGAAAGACAGAAGAACTCATCCGCCGGCTCAAAAGGGCCAAGTTTGCCAAACAACGGGTGGAGATATTCAAACCGGCCATTGATGTGCGCTACAGCGAGCAAGATGTTGTGAGCCACGACCAGAACTCTATCCCCTCGACGCCCATCGATTCGTCGGCCAGCATACTGCTGCTGGCGGGCGACATTGACGTGGTCGGCATTGACGAAGCACAGTTTCTCGACAACGGACTCGTCGATGTGTGCAACACGCTGGCCAATCGTGGCGTGCGTGTCATTGTGGCCGGGCTCGACATGGACTTCAAGGGAGTGCCGTTCGGACCCATGCCGGGGCTCTGTGCGGTGGCCGACGAGGTGACAAAGGTGCATGCCATCTGCGTCAAATGCGGTGCCTTGGCGTATGTCAGCCACCGTCTGGTGAAGAACGACCGCCGCGTTCTCCTCGGTGAAACGCAGGAGTACGAGCCGCTTTGCCGCGACTGCTACCAGCGAGCGTTGCAATCCGAGAAGTAAGGAACTGTTTCCTCCCACTAAACCACTTTCATCGAACATGCGCAAAGAAATCACATTCGACCGCTTCATCCGCATTGCCGGCATCGTGCTGCTTGTCATTGCCATCCTGCTCACGGTGAACTACCTGGGCAGTGTGCTGCTTCCTTTCTTCGTGGCTTGGCTCATGGCCTACCTGCTGCACCCCTTCGTGAAGTTCGTCCAGAACAAACTGCATGTGCCGACGCGCGCCCTGAGCATCATCGTGACGCTCATCGCCGTCACAGCCATCGTGTCGGCCATCGTCTGGCTCATCATTCCACCCATGATCGAGCAGTTTGGAAAGCTCACGCAGCTCATCACGCAGTATCTGCAGCACCGTACGAACACCGACGACCTGTCGTCGTTCGTCAGTGATTGGATAGCCGAGCACCGCCTGCAGATTGAGAAGGTACTGAAAAGCCCCGACATGACCGATGCCATCAAAGCCGCCGTTCCGCAGCTTTTCTCCTTCCTGGGCCAGACGGCCAACATTATCATCAGCATCATCGGCTCGATGATAACCTTATTATATATGTTCTTCATCCTGCTCGACTACGAATATCTCACCGACAACTGGATTCGTATCTTCCCCGTCAAGGCCAGACCCTTCTGGCAGGAACTCATGAACGACGTGGAAAATGCGCTCAACGCATACATAAGAGGGCAGGGACTCGTCGCGCTGTCCATGGGAGTGCTCTTCTGCATCGGCTTCACCATCATCGACTTTCCCATGGCTATTGGCCTCGGAATACTCATCGGCATTCTCGACCTCGTGCCTTATCTGCACACGTTCGCACTCATTCCGACGGCGTTTCTCGCGCTGCTGAAGGCAGCAGACACAGGGCAGAACTTCTGGGTCATATTGGCTTCGGCCGTCGCCATCTTCATCATCGTGCAGGTTATCATCGATATGGTCATCACACCCAAGATCATGGGGAAGGCCATGGGACTCAATCCGGCTGTCCTCTTGCTCTCGCTTTCGGTATGGGGCGCGCTGCTTGGCTTCATCGGGCTCATTGTTGCCCTGCCGCTTACCACGCTCATCATCGCCTATTACCAGCGATACGTGACCAAGGAAAACGAAAGTCTGCTGCCCAGTCCGCCTGTCGGCGACCATGAAGAACGCAGTCAGGCAGACGGTGCACCCGCGTCCGAAGCAGCGAAAAATTGAAGCGCGAGGCTGCCATCAGTCCGACTCAAAAAAGAAAAAGCGCAAAAAACTTGCAAATAATTTGCTCATCTCAAAAAAACATCGTACCTTTGCACCCGCTTTTTGATAAGATTCAAATCGCATTGATCCGTTAGCTCAGTTGGTAGAGCACAACACTTTTAATGTTGGGGTCTTGGGTTCGAGCCCCAAACGGATCACCAAGAACAATCCGCAAGAAACTGAATATCAGTCGCTTGCGGATTTATTATTTCTTTAAATGCACCACATTTGCACCACTTAGCCCCTACAACAAGATTTTACAAACAGGCTTATATACCACGAAATGGCTCATTAACACTTATTAGAGTTGTTCCAATAACTCTCTGCCCTTCTTCGTTAGATAGTATGATTGCATTGGATGATTTGGAGCCTCAGGATAAAGCATCGCAATATAACCTGCTTCTATGTTTGGCACAATATATGTGCTCACAAATCCTTTTCTATCCTTTCTCTGCATCGATTCCATCAAGGCTCTCAGATTTGAGCCATTTGTTCCAATAGCGGATAATAAAGCTTTTAAACGCTTAGCTTTTGCTATCTCGCGTTTTGAGGTTGAGGGGGTTGAGGGGGTTGAGGGGGTTGAGGGGGTATTAACTTGTAGGGTTGTGGGGGTCTTGCCTTGCAAGCGACCATCGGTCGAGCGGAGGGGTGAACTTGTATGGTTGTACGGCTGTATGGTTGAACGTTTGAACGTAACCCATACAAATGCACTATTTTGATTGAACTCTGGTTCCGGAAGATTGGCATTTTTGCAAGCTTCGACCATACGATCTACGCCACTGCCC
>JAFPME010000006.1 GCA_017402445.1 Prevotella sp.
AGGAAGTGCTTCGTGCAGGGTGAAACACACTCCCCCCCCCTCGGGGGCAGGAGAAGGGGCGGTGACATCAATCAAAAACAATAAATAAAGTGAGTTCGAAGAATCAACCGTCTTTGTTTTGAATTCGTCGAACTCACGTTAAATACGTCCGAAAGAAGAAGAAAATACGTAGAAAGGGACTTTTTTGCTTTCTGCAGTGTGCGTACACATTAAACTTCTGATGTCGAAACGACATCAAAAGAACATCTATGCAACGATTTATACTTACATGCGTGCTCGTGTTGAGTACTGTTGTGGCGCTGGCGCAGGGAAGCGTGAAGGGTCATGTTTTGGACAAAAAGAGTGACGAAAGTCTGGAGTTTGTAAATGTAGCCGTCTATCAGCAAGGAGACACTTCAAAGATACTGAAGGGCGCCATCACCGACGAGGGTGGCAATTTCCGCATCGGCGAACTGGCCAACGGCCGGTACGAACTGGTACTGTCATACATTGGGTACAAGAACCTACGTCGCAACTTCACCATCAGTAACCAGCATCGCGAGGAGAACTTCTCGCTGCTCTACATGGCTGAGGACACGCGCATGCTGAAAGAGGTGACGGTCACCGGACAACGCGCCTCAGTGAAGCTGGAGGTGGACCGCAAGACGTTCGACGTCAGCCAAGAGATAGCCAACGCAGGCGGCGTGGCCTCCGACGTTCTCGAGAACATCCCGAGCGTGGAGGTGGACCAGGACGGCAACGTCAGCCTGCGCGGCAACAGCAGCGTGGAGGTATGGATCAACGGCAAGGCCAGCGGACTGACGTCGGACAACCGCGCCGAGATACTGAAACAGCTGCCTGCCGAGAGCATTGAGCGCATTGAGGTCATCGACAACCCGTCGGCGAAATTCTCGGCCGAGGGTTCGGCAGGCATCATCAACATCGTGCTGAAGCGCGACCGCAAGGCTGGCTACTACGGATCGGTGCAGGTGGGCGGCAACTCGGAGGGCAGCGCCAACACCAGCTTCAACATCAACTATTCGAGCGGTATCGTCGATGCCTACCTGAACGTCGGTCTGCGCCACCGGCAGAACAAGCAGGGCGGCAGCCTCAGCGAGCAGGAATACCTGAACACCAACACCTACCAACGCTACGAAGGGAAGAACAGCGACTACGGCAACAACCTCTTCACACGCGCCGGACTGACCTGGCACATCACCAAGAAGGACGACATCGGGGTGAGCGGCATGTTCATGAAGGGCGGCCGACGGAGCTACGGCTACACGCCTTACCACTACGGCACCATCGGTGCGGCACAGGATTCGTACCTGATGCAGCGCGACACCCGTTCGCACGGCGACAACAACATGTGGCATGCCGAGCTGAGCTACCGCCACATGTTCACCGACACACATTTCATCGACCTCACCGTCAGCCGCGGCAGTTGGTCGGCCGACAACGAGAACACTTACCAAGACAGCACTTTCTACTACGACGGACAGCCAACAGAATACAGCTATCAGTACCGTCCGGCCTATATCCGCAACCGCAACACCGAAGTGAAACTGGACTACGAAAACCCCATCTCAGACTTTTTCAAGCTACAGGCAGGCTACAACGGACGCTTCGGCCACGAGAACACGCCGCAGGAATCGTTTGTGGCACAGAACTGGCAGGGCACAGGACAGCAGGAGGACAAAGCCTTCTTCAACCGTTTCATCTACGACAACGACATCCACGCCCTCTACGCCACGGCCACCATGAACTTCGGCAAGTTCAGCATCATGGGCGGACTGCGCGGCGAATACTGGCGCGTGAACACCGAGAGCTACACTTGGGAGCAGGAACACGACGCCACCAAGCGCTCCGAACCCTTCAAGAAAGACTACTTCCAGCTCTTCCCCAGCATCTTCATGTCCTACCAGATCACAGAGAACGACCAGCTGCAGCTCAACTGGTCACGACGTCTGCGCCGGCCGTGGGGTGGCGAGCTGAACAGTTTCAAGGATACGCGCGACGCTTCGATGGTGAGCTTCGGTAATCCCGAGCTGACGCCCGAGTTCAGCAACTCCTATTCGCTGAACTACCTGAAGACCTTCGGCGAGCATTCGTTCCTCCTCAGCGCCTACTACCGGCCCACCACCGACGTCATCCAGCGTGTCAGATGGCAGAGCAGCGTGGACGGCGTGATGTACCAGACGAGCAAGAACGTGGCCAAGAGCACAAGCACGGGACTGGAACTGACGATGAAGAACCGCCTGTTCAAGATCCTCGACATCAACACCAACGCCAACTTCTACTACTACAAGCTCAACGGCTTCTCATATCTCATCGACGGACAGACCATCACGGGCGAGAGCGACGACAACTTCTCGTGGAACATGCGCTGCCAGGCCTCCATCATCCTGCCCTACGACATCTCCATACAGGTGACCGGCAACTACCGTGCACGCCAGGTCATCACACAGGGATACCGCAAGGCCAACTACGGCATGAACATCGGCGTGCGGAAGAACTTCTTCGACAAGAAGCTCACCGTCAGCCTCAACTGCCGCGACGTCCTCGACAGCCGCAAATGGGAAACCTACACCAGCGGACCCACCTTCAACCGTCACCAGAAGAACTGGCGTGGCGGCCGACGCTTCCAGCTCAACGTATCGTGGAACTTCGGAAACATGAAGCAGAAGAAAGCCGAGGAAGGCGACGGACACCAAGAGGCAGGCGACAACAACGGTCTTGACAACGGCGGCTACGGACAAGGCGGCGGTGGCGACGAGTAGAAAAAGGCTTACGATTGTTGCGCGTATCGGAGTTTTTTTCTATCTTTGCAACGTCGTTCCACCGATAATAACAACCTAAGGAAAGAAGCACTATGATAAGAAGATTGGCAACTATCGCACTGCTGGCCGCAGCTCTGACGACCCAGGCACAGACAGGTTTCGACACCCCCGTGAAGCAAATGATCGAGCAGATGGCTCCCGGATGGAACCTCGGCAACACCATGGAGGCCGGCAACAACGCGAACAACTTCACCAACAAGGGCGGACTGGGCGCCGAGACATCGTGGCAACAGACCAAGACCACGCAGCAGCTCATCGACTACGTGAAAGCCCGCGGATTCAAGTCCGTCCGCATTCCCTGCGCATGGGTCATGGGACATCTCTCCGACGGCAACAACTACACCATCGACCCGCAGTGGATGGCACGCGTGAAGGAAATCGTAGACTACTGTCTGCAGGCCAATCTCTACGTCATCATCAACGACCACTGGGACGGCGGATGGCTGGAAAACCACATCGCCGACACGAATATCAACACCATCAACAAGAACAAAACCATCCTGCATGCGCTGTGGACACAGATTGCCACGGCCTTCCGCGACTACGACGAGCGGCTGCTCTTCGCCGGACTGAACGAGCCCAACGCCGACAACCAGAATGCCACGAACAACCTGGTGCAGTACGAGCAGGTGTTCATCGACGCCGTGCGCGCCACGGGAGGCAACAACACGCGCCGCGTGCTCGTCGTTCAAGGCCCGTCGACCAACATCGACCACACCTGCAACTTCATGAAGGACAACCTGCCGCACGATTCGGCCGAAGGACGGTTGATGATTGAAGTGCACTACTACAACCCCTGGCAGTTCTGGGGAATGGAGAAAGATGAGAGCTGGGGAAAGGTGTTCTACTACTGGGGTGAGGGCAACCACCACCCGGGATCGCAGCACAACGCCACCTGGGGCGAGGAAGCCGACATGCGCAGCCAGCTGCAGAAGATGAAGACGAACTTTGTAGACAAGGGCATTCCCGTCGTCATCGGCGAGTTCGGTGCCAACTGGCGCAACATCTCCAACCTCCCGGGCGAGAGTCAGGAGAAGCACAACGCCTCCATCAAGGCGCACTATCGCGAACTGCACCGCCTGTGCAAGGAGCTTGGCGGCATGGCTCCCTACACGTGGGACATCAACGTGGCCAACCAGAACGGAACGAAGGGCATCATGACGCTCATCAACCGCAGCAGTCTCTCCATCTACGGCACCTACGCCATGGAGGGCATCAACGAGATTTATCCGGCTCCCGGCTCCGATCCGTCGGGCATCAAGGAGACGTCGGCCGACAGTCGGCAGTCATCCGCCATTTACAACCTGCAGGGCATGAAGGTGGCCGACAGCAGCCATCAGGCCGATCTCTGCAACGGTATCTACGTGACCAACGGGCGGAAATACGTTAAAAGGCGAACTCGGCAGTAAGTCCCCACTTCATCATGTTTCCCTTATCAGAACCCTCCAGAGACTTGTACCAGTCAGCATGCAGTCGGGCATAATGCTTGCCTACTGCCATCTGAGCGCCGGCACCGAGATAGATACCATAGTGTGAAGTATTGTCCCATGCCACATCCACTATGGTTTTGGACAAGTAGTTTCTGGTTTCATGGTTTCCAAAATGCAGCACGTAGAATCCTCCGCCACGGACAAGAGGGGTGATTTTCGCTTTGCCAAAGCGTTTCACCACGCCGATAGCGAACGTCACCCTGCCTTTTTCATACGATGTCAGCGACGGCTCATGACCTCCGAGGACGTTGGTATGATGTTCAAACTTGGTCTTCGGAGAGAACGCGACACCTAATTCTACGCTGCCGCCCTTCATCGCCCGTTCGATACCGACCTCCACGCCGATACCCACTTCAAAGGCACCGCCATGATAGTTCTCGTCAGGCAAGTTCTGAAAGTCGGTCCGCTCATGGGAATAATAGGCAAAGCCCGTGAAGATCTTTACATGCGTTGACATCTTGTCGGATTCTTCCTTGTATTCATACACCATGCACGAGCCGCCGTCGGTGCAAACGTCGTTGTGATAGTCGCGCACAACGTCGACAAGCTTCTTTCTCGACATATTGTCTTCACTCATGTCGTTAACAGCTTTCCATGAGTCCTTCAGCAGCAGCTTCACTTTTCCGTATTGTTCTTTCTTCTCTTGCAGACGTTCTTTCTCATCTTGAATGGATGAAGAAGTCAGGAATGCTCTGCTGGTAAGCTGTGCCATCTCACCATCCTCGCGCTCGAAGAAGAAGTATTCATCATATTTGTCGGCCACGCAGTAAAGGTTCATCTTACCCTGAACCAAGAACTCGGCAAAGAACAGTTGCGAACTGCCGAAAAGATTCAGTCGGCGCGTGACGAAATACTTTCCGTTGTTGTCGAACCTGAAGCCCTCGATGTCGCCAGGCTTATATGTCTTCCCTTCACTATCTCCCTCAGGCCAGAAGTCACATTGTTTCGACAGCCGCTCATTGGTACGGAAGTCAATGATTCCCCTGATCGTATCACCGTCGTTCGTGATGATATATCCCGGTTTGGGGTTCGTTTGCGCCATTGCCACAGTAGCCGAAACAGCCAACAGGAAAAACAAAACACTCTTTTTCATCGTTTTATTCACTTTTTAATTCTTCACTTTTCAATCCTCACGTTTCACTTTTTAAATTCCCCGCATGCCATTGTGCTGCAAGCGGCCTGCAAAGGTACAAACAAATTCTTGAACAGCAAAAGATTTAATATCAAGAATCATCGGCTTAAACATATATACCATTATTATTGTCGTTGCCATAGCAATTTTTTCCGCAACTTGTTTCGTCGTTTGGTAACTTTTTAATACTTTTGCATCGGAAACATCTTTACCCATTCATTCACCGTATATATAAAATGGAGAAAAACAAAGATCTGGAGTCCTTGCAGCAAGAGGTACAACGGCTCACCGAGGAGAACGCAACGCTCATCGAAGCCAACGAGAAGCTCATCGCACGCAACATGATGCTGGCCGAAAAGCTCGACATCTACTACGAGGTGCGGCGGCGCGTCGACTGGCTCAAGGAGCTCATCCGCCGTCACCGCGAGCTCATGGTGCAGGCCGACCTGCGCGACGACGAGGAGCTGCTGGCTATCATCGAGGCTCGCATCGAGGAGGACAACATCCCCATCCCTCCCGAGTTCGGGCTCAAGGAGGTGGCCGAGCTTGTGGGAACCACGCAGACACGCATCGCCGACCTCTTCAAGACGAAGACCATCTACCACAGCGTGGACAAGTTCCTCGACTTCCTACGACTGATGCGCGCCCTCCGCATGCTCAAGGAGAACCCCAACTACAGCATCGAGGCCATCGCTCAGGAGGCCGGCTTCAACACCGTGCGCACCCTGAACCGCAAGATTCAGGAGGCCATCGGCATCACACCGCGGCAATATCGCGATATTACCAACCCCGAGGAGCAGTGATTAGCGAGATTCGAGGTACGAGGTGCGAGGTGTGAAGGTGCGAGATTACTCTCAAGTCATGAAACCTCTATAGGTATTCTCGAACCACCGTACCACCGAACCACCGCCCCCCCCGATCCCCCTAAATAAAAAAAAAGAATATGGAAAAGAAAAAAATAGTGGTACTCACAGGCGCCGGCATGTCGGTGGAGAGCGGACTGAGCACATTCCGCGACGCTGACGGACTGTGGGAGAACTACCCCGTTTCGCGGGTGGCAACGCACGAAGCCTGGGAAGAGGACCCCGTCTACGTGAACAATTTCTACAATATGCTGCGCTCCAAGCTCGTAGAGAAGAAGCCCAACGAAGGTCACCGACTCGTCGCGGCACTCGAAGAGAAGTACGATGTCGTCGTCGTCACGCAGAACGTGGACAACCTGCACGAGATGGCAGGCTCATCGAACGTCATCCACCTCCACGGAGAGCTGATGAAAGTGTGCTCAAGCCGCGATGTCGACAACCCACGATACATACGCACCCTGCAGGCGCCCAACCTCACGGTGGCACCGGGCGAGAAAGCCGGCGACGGTTCGCTCCTACGACCCTACATCGTCTTCTTCGGCGAGGGCGTGCCCAACATCTCGCTGGCAGCCGCCGAGGCCCAGCAGGCCGACATCTTCGTCATCATCGGCACCTCGCTCAACGTCTACCCAGCCGCCGGACTCGTGCAGTACGTCACGCCCGGACGGCCCATCTACCTCATCGACCCGAAGGAAGTCAGGGCCGGACAACATGTGAAACACATCATGAAGGGCGCGTCCGAGGGAATGAAAGAGCTGTCACACATCCTCATGGACGAATGAGCCAGCCCCGACAGCGCATGTTCTAACCTCACAGTAGCCGCCATCAGAAAGGATGACGGCTACTGATGACCGTACATAGACAAAAAACGATGAAACTTACCAAAAAAGAACTCTACAAGGAGCTCCACGACTATATGGTGATCCTTTTCGGACTGATGAGCTACACCATCGGATGGGTGGTGTTCCTCCTCCCCAACAACATTGCCACGGGAGGCGTACCGGGCATCTCCAGCATACTCTACTGGGCATCGGCCGTCCCCGTGCAGGCCACATTCTTCGCCGTCAACGCCGTGCTCCTCGTCCTTGCCCTGAAGATCCTCGGACTGAAATTCTGCCTGAAGACCATCTACGGTGTCGTCATGCTCACCATCATCCTCTCCTTGTTCCAGAAAATCGTGGGCGACCTCCACCTGCTCAAGGACGAACCCTTCATGGCAGCCGTACTCGGAGGATGCTTCTGCGGCATCGGCATCGGACTGGGACTGAGCTGCAACGGTTCCTCCGGCGGCACCGACATCGTGGCCGCCATCATCCACAAATACAAGGACATCTCCCTCGGACGACTCATCCTCATGGTCGACCTCCTCGTCATCACCAGCTCCTACGTCGTGCTGCGCGACTGGGAGCGCGTCATCTACGGATACGTCGTACTCTTCATCTCGTCATTCGTCGTCGACCAGGTGGTCAACTCAGCGCGACAGAGCGTGCAGTTCTTCATCATCTCCGACCGCTACGAGGACATCGGGCACGCCATCAACACCGGAGCCCACCGAGGATGCACCGTCGTCAACGCCACCGGATTCTACAGCGGACGCGAGACGAAGATGCTCTTCGTGCTGGCCAAGAAGAGCCAGAGCCCGCTCATCTTCCAGATCATCCACGAGCTCGACCCCAAGGCATTCGTCTCACAGAGCGCCGTCATCGGCGTCTACGGCGAAGGCTTCGACGCTTTCAAGGTGAAAGCCAACAAGAACATTCCCAAACGGCACGAGGAAATCAACCGAGAGCTGTGATCAAGGAAAACAGTTTCCTCCCCTCGGGGAAGTTAGGAGGGGTTTCCGTTCTCACGTTCTGTCGATTATGCCGTCTTGAAAGAACCATTACGTAAAAAAAGAGTCATTGTGTTTTGTAATAACCAAAATATTTGAATCTTTGCCCAAAAAGCTTTTCTATCCTTTTTAGGAAAAGTATGACGATGACATCAATCAGTTAAAATAAGAAAAAGACATGAAGAAAATTTTTGTACTACAATTGGTCCTCATGCTGGCAGCACGCGCGCTGGCTGGCCCCACGTTCACCACAAAGGAGGTGCCCGTCAACCGTGGCGGTGAGGAGGACGGCACAGTGACATTGTTATTCTACGACGACATGCCGACAGTGCCCTACATCGGCGTGTCCGACTTCCAGGAACTCATGCTTCCCGGCACATCCATCGAAGTCACTAAGACCGGCGAAGGTGAGTATCTGCTCAAAGGCCCGTATGCCGAGGCTACCGTCAACACCACGACCGAGGTGTTCACATCCGACGACTACATGGGCTTCACCAATCTCATGGATCTGCTGCAGGAGGGCATGGACAATGTCTACTACGACGGCGCACCCTTCGTGCGCTACAACCGTCAGGAGCTCACACCGGCATCTGCCACGGTGACCTTCGAGTTCCAGAAGTACGGCATCGACCTGCGCAGCGACGACAACACCGTCTACTTCCCCCTGGCCACCCTCTCCGACATCTACAGCGACCTCTACTACCACGTTGCCGGCTATAACGGCGAGAATGTGGACGTGATTACCGACAACTCTAACGCAAACATCGCCAAGTTCAATCCCGAGGGTGTCAAGCGGGTGCTCGCGTCGGAGAGCCGCAGCGCCGACATGGCAGCCTTCAGCTACGGCGAACTGTGCTTCGTGGTGGACCATTTCTACGGCATGCCCGGACGCTCACCCCTTGAAGAAGCCATCCGCAACGACGGGCTCGACGCTGCCCTCGACAAGGCCGAGCATGGTGCCCAAATCAAGACGCTGCTCAAGAGCACCGACATGAAGGAGTACATCTTCGGCATGGACTGTCTGCAGCTGCTGCTCGATGACGGAGGCCACACCGTGACACTCGTCGACATCATGGCCTCTGAATTCTTCGAAGAAGAAGAGGAGAACGACAACGACGACTACTTCGACGACGACATTGACGACGACGACATCAACAACGATGACATCAACAACGATGATGACGACGACTACTACGACGATGACGATGACGATGACGACAGCGGCGATGACGACGATGACAACATCTTCAACTTAATGATGGATAAGTATCCTGAACTTGCCTACGCCCTGTACGAGTATTATGAGAGCAACATGACCATGACGTCGCCGAAAGCCACGAAGATTCAGAAAATCAAGAGTGCCCGTCCCACCGAAGGCACCTATTATAAGAAAGGCGACACGGCCTATCTGCTCCTCGACGCGTTCGGCGAGACCAACTTCGATGCATGGGAAGACTACTACGAAGGCGGCTGCAAAGGCGATCTGCCGGCCATCGACAAAGAATATCTGGGCGACCTCTCGGTGGTCCTCGATGCTCTGAAGCAGGCCGACGAAGACCCTGAGGTGAAGAACTTCGTCGTTGACCTGAGCGCTAATCTCGGCGGTTCGCTCGACGTGGTGCTGGCCATGACGGCTCTCATGGGCGGACAGACCCACTTCTACAGCGAGAACGTGCTGACCGGACAGCGACAGATCATCAGCTACGACGTTGACACCAACTTCGACGGCGTCTTCGACGACAACGACAAGGTCGTCAGACACAACCTCAACATCGGCGTGCTCACCACCGACATCGCCTTCTCATGCGGCAACCTCTTCCCCTCGCTGATGAAAGACATGGGATTCCCCATCATCGGTGAGAAGAGCGGCGGCGGCGCCTGCGCCATCCAGCAGTTCATCACACCCGAAGGACTGCAGTATCAGCTCTCGTCGGCACGTGCACGCCTGACCAACAACCGGTGGGAGAACATCGACGGCGGCATCGAGCCCGACCTTGTCATCGACCTGTCGGACAACGATGGCATGCAAGACTATTCCGCCCTCTACGACTTTGCCACCATCGGCGCCTACATCAGCAACGCCATCCAGACCGGCATCCAGGAACTGCCTGCCGCAACGGTTGCCGCCGATGGCCACTGGTTCACCCTCGACGGCCGTCGCCTCCAAGGCCAGCCCACGACGAAGGGCCTCTACATCCGTGGCGGGAAGAAAATGGTGGTGAAGTAGCTCCTGGTGTGAAAGCTGTTTGAACTATTGTCATATCACGAAGAGGGTGTTCTTATCTTGAACATCCTCTTCTGCTTGATGATGGTTGCACTAAGAGTATTCTGCTTGAAGGTGAACATGTTCTTTTTTACATTCATGTTCCTCTGTCAGCGAAGTAAAAGTTAAAAGAAAAACGGACCGCCCGCTCTCCATCATCGGGGAACGGGCGGTTTCGTTTCCTTCTTGTCGCAGCGGCAAGAGGATGAGAGAAGCGGAGTAAGGGCTCAGGGGGCCTTGCTGACCAACTGCAACAACGGACGGCATCCTTTGCCGTGGCTCTGCAACAGGCAGTAGCGGTCGAAAAACGACTGTCGCTTCACACCTTTGCGATAGCGTCCCCGTGAGGCAAGCGCCGTGGGGTTGCTGGGAACCGGATGTGCGAACAGCCGACACGCGTGGTTCACGATTTCCTTGAACGTGCACGGCTGTCCCTGGTCGTTGTGCAGGTTGCCGAAGAGATAGGCAGTGTGGAGTGCTTCCATCAGGTCGGTCTGCGAGCCGTGCCACACCAGCTGTTCGTTTTCTGTTTGGTTGAGCAGTTCGCTCACTTCGCTGATGAGCATCTGCAACGACTCTTCTCTCTTGTGTTTTCTCATGGTTTGGACGTCACCGTCTCGGCCGTCCTTCTTGTCTTTTTCGGTGTAATACATTGCTTTGATTATTGAAGGTTATCCTATGTCGGTTGCAAATGTAGGGGGTTTTCATGCACAAAGAGTTCGTGACCACGGGAACAAACGTTAAAGTATGATGAAGTGCCGGGAGCTGCAGTCTCTGTTTTCGGGTATGGTCAAGGCTTGTTCGGGATATTTGAGCGTTTCCGACAAACGGGAAAGGCGGCGGAACGGCGTGAATAGCGGCGGAACAAATGAGAGTTGAGAACAGAGAGTTGAGAGTTGAAAACTGAGGATTGAGAACTGAGATTGTAAAGATTTTTATAAAAAAAGCTACTCTGAAAAATTTTCTCTTTTTTCCAAAATGAATGCGGTTGTTTTGGTAAAAGAATCATACAAAACCTGAGTGTTTTTCATTTTGTTTTTCAAAACGGCCTGTTTTACTTTTCAAAACGGCCCGTTCTGCTCGCCAAAATGAATCATTCTGCGCGGCAAAATGGGCCATTTTAAAGAGTAAAACGGGCCATTTTGAAAGTCGGGAAAAATGTAAAGAAAATACAAGCCGCTTGATTTCAGCGTTTTAAAACTTTCTCATCATTCGCACGTACGTGTCCACCTGATTATTATTTTGGAAAAACGCCGTATTTTAGTAAAAATATGTTATTTCGTAAATATAATTCAGCAGTCGCACATCCTTGTCATAGCCCCTTCGGCCTACGCCGCTGTTCCGGTCGTTCCGCCGCCTACCAGTCGTCTTTTCCGATGAACGGGAACGCTCAAAAACGGCCCGAGCAGTCGCCTGCTTACCGTTGAAGGAATTGAAAGAGAGAGTAGGAAGGAGAAAAAATGTGAGATACAGATGCTAAACTCATATTTTTTGTGTAAATTTGCAGCGGTTTTAATTGAAAAATTAAAAAAATATATACACAAAAAGACAATGGATTACAATTTCAGAGAGATTGAGAAGAAGTGGCAGTCGCGCTGGGTGGAACAGAAAACCTACCAGGTGACCGAGGATGCAACGAAGAAAAAGTACTACGTGCTCAACATGTTCCCCTACCCCAGCGGTGCCGGACTGCATGTGGGACATCCGCTGGGATACATCGCCAGCGATATCTACGCGCGCTTCAAGCGCCAGCAGGGCTTCAACGTGCTCAACCCGATGGGCTACGATGCCTATGGCCTGCCTGCCGAACAGTATGCCATACAGACAGGTCAGCACCCGGCCATCACCACCGAGGCGAACATCAAGCGCTACCGCGAGCAGTTGGACAAGATAGGCTTCTGCTTCGACTGGGACCGCGAGGTGCGCACCTGCGAGCCGGGCTACTATAAGTGGACGCAGTGGGCGTTCCAGAAGATGTTCAACTCGTTCTACTGCAACAAATGCCAGAGCGCGCAGCCCATTGAAAAGCTCGTCGCCCATCTGGAAGAAAAGGGAACAGAGGGTCTCGACGTGGCTCAGAGCGAGGAACTGTCGTTCTCGGCCGACGAGTGGAAGGCCATGAGCGAGAAGCAGCAACAGGAAGTGCTGATGAACTACCGCATTGCCTACCTGGGCGAGACGATGGTGAACTGGTGTGCCGGACTGGGTACGGTGCTGGCCAACGACGAGGTGGTCGACGGCGTGAGCGTGCGCGGCGGCTTCCCCGTTGTTCAGAAGAAGATGCGCCAGTGGTGCCTGCGCGTGAGTGCCTACGCACAGCGTCTGCTCGACGGACTGGACACCATCGACTGGACCGACTCGCTGAAAGAGACACAGCGCAACTGGATAGGCCGTTCGGAAGGAACGGAGATGCAGTTTAAGATAGCAGAGGCCCCCCTGTCGTCCCCCGAGGGGGACACAAGTGTTCCTGCAACTAAAAGGCCCGATTCCTTCACCATCTTCACCACGCGTGCCGACACCATCTTCGGCGTCACGTTCATGGTGCTGGCTCCCGAGAGCGAACTGGTGGACCAGCTGACCACTCCTGAGCAGCGCGCCGCCGTAGACGAATACCTGGCCTACGTGAAGAAGCGCACCGAGCGCGAGCGCCAGATGGACCACAAGGTGACGGGCGTCTTCTCAGGTTCCTATGCCATCAACCCGCTGACGGGCCAACAGATTCCTATCTGGATTGCCGAATACGTGCTGGCAGGCTACGGAACGGGCGCCATCATGGCCGTTCCGGCTCACGACTCGCGCGACTATGCCTTCGCCAAGCATTTCAACCTGCCCATCGTGCCGCTCATCGAGGGCGCCGACGTGTCGGAAGAGAGCTTCGACGCGAAGGAGGGCATCGTGATGAACAGCTCGAACGGCGAGTTCTCGCTCAACGGACTGACCGTGAAAGAAGCCATTCAGAAAACAAAAGAATACGTCACGGAGAAGCAGCTGGGCCGCGTGAAGGTGAACTACCGCCTGCGCGACGCCATCTTCTCGCGTCAACGCTACTGGGGCGAGCCGTTCCCCGTCTACTACAAGGACGGAATGCCCTACATGATTCCCGAGGAATGCCTGCCCCTGCAGCTGCCCGAGGTGAGCCAGTACAAGCCGACGGAAGACGGACAGCCGCCCCTGGGCCACGCCAAGAAGTGGGCCTGGGACACCGCCACCTGTTCCGTAGTCGATTGTAGTACAATCGACAACAAAACTGTGTTCCCGTTGGAGCTGAGCACCATGCCGGGCTTCGCCGGTTCGAGTGCCTACTACCTGCGCTATATGGACCCGCACGACGATCAGGCACTGGTGAGCCGCGAGGCCGACGACTACTGGCAGAACGTCGATCTCTACGTCGGCGGCACCGAGCATGCCACCGGTCACCTCATCTACTCGCGCTTCTGGAACAAGTTCCTCCACGACTACGGCGTGTCGTGCAAGGAAGAGCCGTTCCAGAAACTCGTCAACCAAGGCATGATACAGGGTCGCTCCAACTTCGTCTACCGCGACAACGTGGCCAGCAAGGAGAAGGGACACCCGGTGTTCGTGAGCTTCGGTCTGCGTAAAAACTACGCCGACGTGACGCCAATCCACGTGGATGTGAACATCGTTTCGAACGACGTGCTCGACGTGGAGACCTTCAAACAGTGGCGCCCTGAATACAACGACGCCGAGTTTGTGATGGAAGACGGCAAGTATGTCTGCGGATGGGCCATCGAGAAGATGTCGAAGTCGATGTTCAACGTGGTGAATCCCGACATGATCGTGGAGCGATACGGCGCCGACACACTGCGCCTCTACGAGATGTTCCTCGGTCCGGTGGAGCAGTCGAAGCCTTGGGACACTAACGGCATCGACGGCTGTCACCGCTTCCTGAAGAAATTCTGGAACCTGGCAACCAGTGCCGACAGCGATGCCGCCGCCACCAAGGAAGAGCTGAAAAGCCTGCACAAACTCATCAAGAAGGTGTCGCAGGACATTCCGCAATTCTCTTACAACACGAGCATCTCGGCATTCATGATCTGTGTGAACGAGCTGGCTGCGCTGAAATGCAACAACCGCGCAGTGATGAAGACGCTGGCCACACTCATTGCACCCTTTGCCCCGCACATCGCAGAGGAGCTTCACGAGCTGCTGGGCGGCGAAGGCTCGGTGTGCGACGCACCGTGGCCCACATGGGACGAACAGTATCTGGTGGAGAACAGCGTCAAGCTGGGCGTTGCCTTCAACGGTAAGACACGCTTGGAGATGGAGTTTGCCGCCGATGCCGACAACAAGACGATAGAAAGCACCGTTCTGAACGACGAGCGTGCGAAGAAATACCTCGAAGGAAAACAGGTGGTGAAGGTGATCATCGTGCCGAAACGCATGGTGAACATCGTTGTGAAATAAGCTGCCAAGAGGCTGGGTGAAGCTCTGCCAGCACGCCGAGAGCGCTCGGAATGTTTGAATATACCAAACAGCAGGTATGCTTTTCCCAGTCTCTTCCGCCGAACAATAACTAAAAATCCTATATAGAAAGCAGATACTATGGACAGACAATTATTGTGGAACGAAGTGAAGGACTATGCAGGCATCACCATGGGCCTGATTCTCTACTCGTTCGGCTTCACGTTCTTCCTGATGCCCTACGAGATAGTGACAGGCGGTGTGGCTGGTATCGCAGCCATCGTGGAGTATGCCACGAGCTTCCCGAACCAATACACCTACTTCCTGGTGAACTTCGCCCTGCTGGTGATGGCGCTGAAGATATTGGGACTGAAATTCCTGATGAAGACCATCTACGCCATCTTGATGCTGACCTTCCTGCTGTGGCTGATGAAACAGTTAGTACCGCGCGACGAAGCGGGCGTGATGATCAAGATACTGGGAGAAGGCCAGGACTTCATGTCGCTCATCATCGGGTGTATGATGACGGGTTCGGCGCTGGGCATCGTGTTCGTGAACAACGGTAGTACGGGCGGTACAGACATCATCGCCGCTACGGTGAACAAGTTTTACAACATGTCGTTAGGCACGGTACTGGTGTTTGTGGACTTCATCATCGTTGGTAGCTGTCTGTTTATTCCTCAATTCGGCACGCTCCTGGAACGAGGCTACATGGTGGTGTTCGGCTTCTGTACGCTGGTAATCGAGAACTACATGTTGGACTATATCTACAATAGGCAGCGGTCGTCGGTGCAGTTCATGATTTTTTCAGACAAATGGCAGGAAATAGCCAACGCCATCGGCACACAGATGGACCACGGCGTGACCATTCTCGACGGTCATGGCTGGTATACGGGTCAGAAACGGAAGGTGCTTTGCATCCTGGCAAAGAAGAACGAGAGCACGATGATATTCCGCATCATCAAGCATCTTGATCCGAATGCGTTCGTTTCGCAGAGTGCTGTCATCGGTGTATTCGGCGAGGGTTTCGATGCCATCAAGGTGAAAGTGAACAAGAAATGAATGAAGTGAGGATTGAAAAAAACAAGCAGAAAGGAAAAAGAATATGAAAATTGTCTTTGCAACCAACAATGCACACAAGCTGTCGGAAATCAGAGGCATACTGGGTGAAAGCTTCGAAGTGCTATCACTGAACGACATAGGTTGTCATGAAGATATACCCGAAACGGGAACGACACTGGAAGAAAACGCTCTGCAGAAAGCGGAGTATATATATAATAAGTATGGTTACGACTGCTTCGCTGACGACACAGGACTGGAGGTGGAAGCCTTGAACGGCGAACCGGGCGTGTTCTCGGCGCGTTACGCCGGCGGTGAGGGTCACGACAGCGAGGCAAACATGCAGAAGCTGCTGCACAACCTGGAAGGAACAGAGAACCGGAAAGCTCGGTTCCGCACCATCATTGCCTTGGTGAGACGGGAAGAGGGCGGAACAGAATGCGTTCACCGGTTTGAAGGCATCGTGAACGGATGCATCACCAAAGAGAAAAGCGGTGCTGAAGGGTTTGGTTATGATCCCATCTTCCAGCCTGAAGGTTACGACAAGACGTTTGCTGAGCTGGGAACGGAAGTGAAGAACAAGATTTCTCACAGGGCCAGGGCCGTTGGTAAACTTGCTGCGTTCTTGATGTAAGCTGGCTGCATTCTTGCTGCAAGCTGGTCCGTTCAGCCGTTTGCGGCAGACTGCGACAGTGTCGCAGTTTACTTAACAGAGAGGAATATGAAGAAAGAACTTTCCATATTGCTGCCTACGTATGAGTGTCTGTGCGTTGAACTGGTGAAGGAACTGCACAGACAGTGCGAACAATGTGCCATTCAGTATGAAATCGTGGTGGCTGACGACGGTTCAAAGAACCGCTCCTGCGTGGAGAAGAACATCGAGATAGAACAGCTTTCAAACGTGGTTTATCTGAAGGAAAAGGTAAATCGCGGCCGCGCCGCCATCCGAAACCTGCTGGCTCGGTACGCACAATACGAATGGTTGATCTTCTGCGACGGCGACATGGGATTGGAAAACCCGATGTTCATACAGAATTACTGTAACGCAGAAGGCAGTGTCGTCTACGGCGGCTACACTATTGGCAGCCGCAAAGGTGTCACGCAGCATAACCTCCGCTACGAATACGAGAAAGACTTCGAGCCTAACCACTCGGCAGAAAAGCGCCGTCAGCATCCCTACCACGACTTCCACACCAGCAATTTCCTCGTCCGACGCAGCATCATGTTGGAACATCCCTTCGACGAACGCTTCCGGCACTACGGCTACGAAGACGTGTTCTGGGGCAAGGTACTGCTTTCAAACGGCATCTTTATTGCTCACATCAACAACCCACTATGCTTCATCGACTTTGAAAACAATCCGAACTTCGTGGAGAAGACAGAAGAGTCGCTGCGCACACTGAACGACTTCAGCGAGGAACTGACAGACTATTCAGGACTGCTGAAGCTGACACAAAAACTAAAAAAACTGCATCTGCTGCCAATGGTTAATTTTTCATATAAAACAGTAGGCCAACTGCTTCGCAACAACCTCACAGGCAATAATCCGTGGCTTTTTCTGTTCTTTATATACAAGCTCATGTACTTCGTACATTTAAAGGAAAAGAAATAAAAACAATCACCCGATATGATCAAGAAAATCGTTCTGATGATAGCCGTGCTGATGTCATTCGTAACGGCACAGGCTGCTCAGGTGGGACAGTGGACCACCTATCTTCCCTATTGGAACATCACCGACATTGAACCCGGACAAAACAAAATATTCGTGCTGGCATCGAAAAACCTCTATGCCTACAACACGAAAGACAACAGCGTGGAAGCCATTGACAAGACAAACATGCTGAACGACACCGACATTGACTTCATTGCCTGGTGCAACGATGCCAAAAGACTGGTCATCGTCTATAGCAACTACAACATAGACTTGCTGGACGAACAAGGCAACGTGACCAACATGTCGCAGTACTACTACAAAGGTATGACCTACAGCAAGAACATCAAGAACATATCTGTGAACGGTATCTATGCCTATCTGACAACGGACTTCGGCATTCTGAAGATAGACGTGAAGAATGCTGCCATCAACAACACTTACATTCTGGACGACGAGATAGACGATGCCGTGAGCATGAACGGATACATCTACGCCATTGCACACACAATCAGGGACAGCAATAACAACATCACCCGCATGGGGTACATTATCAAAGGAAAGGAAAGCGAAAATCTGCTGAACAAGAACAACTGGGAGAAAACACTGGAAGAACATACATTCAACCGAATCTTCAACGTCAACGGACAGCTGATAACGGCCAGCGCGTTCTATATCGTCAAATACCTGAACTTGCCCGACCGGGAATTCCAGCCCATCTACATCCACGGCAGCTACCCGAACATCATGGAATCGTTCTGCTGCAACAACGGTAAACTGATTGCCAACACCCCGGTGTCCTCCATTATCTGCGACAACGAAAACGTGCAGGAAGTGAACAGAGAGAACATCACCGTCATGGCATACGACAAACAGCACAACAGCTACTGGTCCAACTACCAGACAAGTACGCTTCAAAACATAACAATCGATGAAAACGGACAGCTGACGACTACGCTGACCGGTATCAAGATGGACGGTCCGAAATGGAACTACCACTTCTTCAGCAAGTTCTTCGGCGACAAACTCTACACCACGGGGGGCGGCAACAGCAAAGGGTCGTACCTGTACAGAAAAGGCTGCGTGCAGCGTTGGGACGGCGAAAACTGGAAAGTATTCCAAGAACAATTCGAGCTTGACAACAATTCTGAATACTACGATGCAAACGGCTTAGCCGTTGATCCACGCGACGAAAACCACGTCATGGTGGCAACACACTCGGGCATGTACGAATTTCAGGACGGCACGTTTGTCAAACAGTACAACATTGACAACAGTCCGTTCTCGGAAGTGGACAGCAACGACCCGTACAACTACACCATCATCCACGCACTGCTCTACGAAGAAAACGGAGACCTCTGGATATTCCACAACCGACGCACACGACAGCTGATCCTGCTGACGGCCGACGGCGAATGGGTGAACAAGACACCGACAGACTTCAGAAACACCATCAACGCCGCCGGCGGCACGAGGTCGCTACGCTCGCCGTTCTTCGACAGCCGCGGTCTGCTGTGGTTTACCAACGACGACAGCGTCTTTCCGGCACTGTTCTGCTACAACAAACAGACGGAATCGGTAACCATCTACAACAAGTTCATCAACCAGGACGGCACTGAAGTGTCGCTGTCGGCAGGTGCCGCTGCCGGTGTGCGCTGTGCCGTTGAAGACAAGGAAGGCAACATCTGGATCTGCACCAACGTTGGTCCGGTGTACCTCAGTGCGTCCGAGATAGCCTCGAACGGCACTACGTTCACTCAGGTGAAGGTGCCGCGCAACGACGGTACGAACTTCGCCGACTATCTGCTGACAGGCGTTGACATCAGTTGCATGGCCATTGACGAAGCCAACCGCAAATGGTTCGGTACGTACACAAACGGTGCCTACCTGATCAGTGCAGACAACTTGGAGGAAGTATACCACTTCACGACCGACAACAGCAGTCTGCTGGACAACAACATAGAGTCGATCAGCATCAACAACAACACGGGTGAAGTGTTCTTCGGAACAGCTAAAGGACTCTGCTCGTTCAAGAGTGACGCCACGAAACCAGCGGACGAGATGGTGAAAGACGGAGTGTACGCCTATCCGAATCCCGTTCGTCCTGACTACACGGGACCCATCACGATTACCGGACTGTCGCAAAACGCCGACGTGAGAATTGTGACTTCGAGCGGTTCGCTCGTTGCCAAGGGCATCAGTACGGGCGGCAGCTACTCGTGGAACGGCTGCGACCTGAACGGCCGCCGCGTGGCCAGTGGTGTCTACATGGTGCTGACGGCCACGAGCGACGGAAAGAAAGGCACGGTGTGCAAGATAGCCATCGTGAACTGACACGTCATGAGTGATGTAAAAAAATGGCTTTCCCACTCTACAGATGACGATTGGGAAAACGCTGAATAATGCTTACAAAATAACATTTATTATACGAAATTACGGCCGGTTTTCCAAAATAAAAGTCAGGCGGACGCGTATGAGCGAAATATGAGAATGTTATAAAGCACTGAGAAAAAGCGACTTGTGTTTTCTTTACATTTTCCGGGCTTCCAGAATGACTCATTCTGCACGCGAAAACGGCCCGTTCTGCTCGACAGAATGAATCATTCTGAACGGCAAAACGGGCCGTTTTGCGATGTAAAATGGGCCATTTTGAAAAACGGAAAGAAAAATCTTCCGGTTTTGTTCCATTCTTTTGACAAAACGAGAGCTTCCGTCATCGTAGAATGAAAGAAAATGAGAACCCGTTTTTTCGGTATGAAATGTTGACAATCACCGTTCTCCGTTCTCAACTTTCTTTTGTCATGCCAGTTCCCAAAAAGTAATAACACGTTTGTTATTGCCCTTAGGCTTTCGCCGTCTCACGTTTACCGGGAACGATGAAACATCCCAGACAGGCGTTAACTCAGGCTGAGCATGCGCTCAATGGGCTTCACGGCCTCGCGGCGCACTTCCTCGGGCACATCGACCACAGGCCACTCGTACTTCAGCGTATTATAGATTTTCTGGAGCGTGTTCATCTTCATATAATCGCATTCGTTGCAGTGACAACCAACAGACCCTTCGCTGACTTCGGGCGGAACGGGATAGAACGTCTTGCCTTCACACTGCCGCTCTATCTCGTGCAGGATGCCTGCTTCGGTGGCAATGATGAACTCCTTGTGCTCGCTTTCTATGCAGTACTTCAGAATGACTGCCGTGGAACCCACCACGTCGGCCAGTACCAGCACCGGGCCCTTGCACTCTGGATGGGCCAGCACGACGGCATCGGGATGCTCTTCCTTGAGACGTAGGATGGCTTCAGGCGAGAAACGCTCGTGTACATGGCATCCGCCTTGCCACAAGAGCATCTTCCTGCCCGTGATGCTGTTGATGTAGCTGCCCAGGTTGTAGTCAGGACCGAAGATGATTTTTGCATCCTCGGGGAATGTATCGATGATTTTCTTCGCATTGCCGCTGGTGACCACCACGTCGGTCAGTGCTTTCACGGCAGCCGTCGTGTTCACATAGCTCACCACCTCGTAGCCAGGATGCTCGTCTTTGTATTTCTTCAGGTCCTCAGCCTTGCAACTGTCGGCCAGCGAACAGCCGGCATTCAGGTCGGGACAGAGCACAAGCTTTTCCGGACAGAGTATCTTGCACGTCTCGGCCATGAAATGCACGCCGCACATGACGATGACCTTCGCATCCGTACGGGCTGCCTGCTGTGCCAGTGCCAGTGAGTCTCCGATGAAGTCGGCCACTTCCTGTACTTCGCCCCTGGTGTAGTAATGGGCGAGGATGACCGCATCCTTCTCCTTAGCCATTCGTCTGATTTCAGCCTTCATGTCCGTTCCTTCTTCTACGGGTTCGTCGATGAATCCTTTCTCCTTCCACACTTTTTTGATTTCCATAATCATTATATTTTTAGTTTTTATTTTTTTAAAAAAAAGAATGATCTGTATGATATGCCGTTGAAAAGTGCAAAACTTTTTCAGCAAATGCTTGCGTATTTCATTATCAACTTGAGAAAATGGTTTATCAACATTTCTTTCTGATTGTTATTCTTTTATTCATAGGTGATTAAGTAGGTTTTCCACTTTTTCCTTTTTCGGTGCAAATATAATAAGTTTATATCTTTTTCCGTTAAAAATCGTGGAAAACTTTTCTTTTATCACTTGAAAACTTGGTTGATTTCCACATATATCGGGTTGGAAAAAGGAACGCCGTGGATATGCACAGACTTATCCACGGCGTTTTCCACAAAGTTATCCACACTCTTGGTGGTTATTCCTGATAGCTGTCGAGCTTCTGCAGATAGTAGCTTCTGACGTCCTCCCATTTATAATAAGGTGACAGACTTTGGTCACTCAAGGGCAGCGTGGCTTCGTCTTCGTTGAGCAGCACTTTGACGAGCAAGGGTCCTTTTTTCTTGTTTCGGTAGAAGATGAACTGAATGTTGGCTCCCATGGGGAAGATGTTGTAGTTGTGCCAGCCGCTGGCATTGACCTGGTTGAGGTCGTCGATGGGTTCTCCGTAGCCGTTGAGGTTGAGCAGACAGGTCAGCGGCATGACCATGGTTTCATGTCCGAAGCGTAGTGTTGCTCCCGGATGTTCAAGCTGCAGGCATGAGTCGGCCTGCTGTATGATGTTTCGGAGCAGGTTGCGCTGTGAGAAAGGCTGTACGCCGCCGCTGAGTGGTGAGGGTCCGTAGGTGATGTACCACCATGCATTGGCTTGCTGCCAGAATTCGTAGAGCTCTTCCTTGGTGAACAGGTCGTAGAGTGTGATGTCTTTTCTCAGTTCAGTGCTTTGCAGGTTGCAGGCATGTTTGAAGAGCAGGCTGACGAGCCGTTCGCCATCCACGTCGTAAGTAGCGTAGTCGTTGTCATTGAAAAGCGAGTTGAGCACACGGCTGTAGTTGTTGTGCTGACGTTTGTACTCGTCGTATTTCAGCTGTGCGCGTCGTGGCATCTTCATGTTGTACAGCTTGTCGTCTTGCTGATTCATGAAGTACATGTCGTGTTCGCTGGCATCGTGAGTGATGCGCAGTCTGGGATTCTTGATGAGCAGCTCCTGCAGTTCGTTTTCCATGGACAATATGCAGCGGATGACCACAGTGCTCTTGGCATCAATGCAGACGTCGCCTTGGAATACTTCCGGGAATCGTTCGTACATGCGGCGTGCTATCTGGCGGTGTTGCAATGCGCCCAAAGGCGACAGTTCGCCTGTTCGTTTTCTGGCTTCGTTGCGAATCATGTTCATTCTGCGCAGCACGTCCTTGCCCAACGGTGAGAGTTTGTTGAGGCTGTCTGCCTTTTCGAGTGTCTGAACGGGCCAGTTGTAGTCTGTGTCGCCAATGAGGTAGCGCGACCCATGTCGGCCATAATGGCTGATGTAGAACGGCTGATAGCCTTTCGGTGCTTTGGTGAGTTGCTTCTGCGGTCCCCTGTATGCCAGATAGTTGCTGCCCGTCAATGCGATGTTCTGCATGATTTCCTCTTTTGCTTCCTGTGCCATGGCTGTCAGCATGAAGCCCGCCATGATGGTTCCCAAGACTATTCTTTTCATTATTATAATATGTAAAGGTTTTGAATAATACTCTGTATTCTTTTTGTATTGTGTGTTTCAGCGTTTTCGGTGTACGCATTCTCAAGGTGTTCGGAATGAAAGCAGTAAAGTTGCTGAGACACCGGCACACTTGCAAATATATGGTTTTTCCGCGAATTGGCGTATAAACAGAATCCTAATTTAACATTCTTTGATTGGTATTATACACATGGTTATCCACATGATTGTTGACTTGAGTTTTTTATTGTTGTACCTTTGCAATGTCAAACGGAACAAGGGGCTTCTGAAAAGATGATGAGCGCTCGGCCCTGATGCGACGTGCGACAGAGTGAACCAATCTTAATAATCATCCATTAAAAACAAGAAAAACTATGAGTATTTTTTATCGTTTGCAGAAGAACAACATGAAGGAGACCAAGATGTTTGGTAAGTGGTATGGAAAGGCTGTGCACACCGATGTAGTGAACACTGCGAAGCTGGCTGCCACCATGCAAGAGAACTGTACAGTGAAGCATTCTGACATTCTTGCCGTGCTGACCGAGCTGGTGGCCACGATGAAGAAGGAGTTGCTCGACTCGAAGCGCGTGAAGATCAACGGTCTGGGCTCGTTCAAGGTCAGCATTTCGAGCAGTGGCGTGAACAATCCGAAGGACTATTCGGCGAAGGACTGCGTGAAGCGTTTCCGCGTGCTTTTCCAGCCTGAGATCAGTTTTGATGAGAATGGTCACCGCTCGCACGAACTGTTGCGAGGAGCGAAGGCCCAGGAGCTTCCGAAGAATGCAGTTGACAAGAGCGAGGGAGCTGACGACGATCCTGCTGCTGGTGGCGACGATCAGAATCCTTAATCAGCTGCTGTCTGTAAAAAGGACATGAAGAACAGGGGTGTGCCTACGGGCATGCCCCTTTGTTTTCAGATGAGGCTGAGCTGGTAGAGATTTTAATAAAGTAGAAATAAAAAGGTGTGTTTCGTTTTGTGTTTTAATCACTTATTTGTATCTTTGCAAAAAGAATAAGAGAAAACGAAACATCATGGCAAACAACAGCAGATTGTGGTCGGATGAGTACTGGTTGCTGCTCATGCAACTGTACCTGAAAAAACCGGAAGGACTGAAGCCTATCTATTCGCGACCCATGGTAGAGCTGGGTCTTGAGTTGCATATTGAACCAGCGTTTCTTTATGAGCAGATGTTCAAGCTTAGGCAACTGGAGACACCGCGCATGGAAAAACTGTGGGAGCGCTACGGCAACAATCCGAAACGTCTGGCCAAAGGCGTAAAGCTGCTGAGAGCCATGAAAGGCATGGGCAACGCGGAACAGTTCTATGAAGGAGTGGAAACACAGGAACAGTTGTGGGAACAGGACTTCAAGCCGTTGGAAGAAGAACCGTCGCTCAAACCCGTGATGCTGTTGTTGACGCTCGACTTGTATTTCCGTCTGACACCCAACACGATGGTTGCAGAAACTCCCGAGATACAGGAACTGGCACGACTGATGCGTGTGAAGGAAGCAAAAGTGGTCGAAATCATGGACATCTATCAGGTGTGCGACCCTTATCTGAACCGCTCAGAGATTGTGTTGAGTCCGTTGTTGCGGGCTTGTCAGCGGATGTGGAATCGTTTCGGCAACGCCAATCCTGAAAAGCTGGCAGCTCTCGCTGCTCAGATGAAGGAATACTTTAGGAGTTAAGAGTGAAGAATTAAGAATTAGGAGTTAAGAGTTAAGAATTATCAAAGCAAACAATTTGTAAACTCGTTAACGAAAGTAACAATTGTCAACTAAAGATATATGTCGCAGAGACTAATACAGAGCCAGGAGCAGAAAATGGTGCAGCAGCAACGGCTCACCCAGCAGCAGATGCTGCAGGTGAAGCTGTTGGAAATGCCGTTGGCAGAACTGGAAGAAAGCGTCCGCACGGAACTGGACGACAATCCGGCTCTGGAGTCGCAACCCATGGACGACGTGCAGGACTACGACAGCGAGGCTGATGGAGGTTCCGACATGTTGTCGGACGACGGTGCTCTGGACGACTATGAGCGTGAAGAGCGTCAGGATGCTTTGGATGCTGCCTTGGAACGGCTGGGTGGTGACGATGAAATGCCAGAGCCTTCGATGTATGGCAGACAGAACAACCAGAATGCTGAGTATGAGGAGATCACATACGGCGACCGTACTTCTTTCTATGACACATTGCGCGAGCAGATGGTGGAGACACAACTTTCGGATGAGGAGCGCGAAATCATGGAGTATCTGATCGGTTCACTCGACGGTGATGGTCTTCTGCGCAAGAAAATAGATGATCTGTGCGACGAATTGGCCGTACATTTCTATATCAATGTATCGGAAGAGGAGGTGGAGAAAGTGCTTCACAAACTCCAGGAATTCGATCCGGCTGGCATCGGAGCCCGTTCGTTGCAGGAATGTCTGTTGTTGCAGGTGGCACGCCGCGAACCTTCGTCTCTTCGTACGTTGATGCAGCAGGTGATAGAAGAGTGCTTCGACCTCTTCATGAAAAAACAATGGGACAGGATTGCCCACCAACTGAGCTTGACTGAAGAAGCCATGAGCGTGGTAAGACAGGAAATATTGAAGCTGAATCCTAAACCGGGATCATCGCTCGGAGAAACGGAAGGCCGCAGCATACAGCAGATAACGCCTGACTTCATCGTGGATACATCTGACGACGGAACGGTGACGTTCACTATAACACGTGGCAATGTGCCTGATCTTTACGTGTCGCATGAATTTGCCGACATGGTGGATGAGTACCATCGCAACAAGGAGAACATGAACCGACAGCAGAAAGAGGCACTGCTCTATGCCCGCGAGAAAGTGGAACGGGCCAAAGGATACATTGAAGCAGTGAAGCAACGTCGCAGAACGCTGTTTATCACCATGAAGGCAATCATCGATCTTCAGAAAAAGTATTTCCAGGATGGCGATGAAAACGATTTGCAGCCGATGGTTCTCAAAGATGTTGCTGAACGGACGCAGCTCGACATCAGTACAGTGTCGCGTGTATGCAATGCAAAATATGCTCAAACACGATGGGGAACGTTCCGTCTGCGCCATTTCTTCAGCGAGGGTGTACGGACAGAAGGAGGTGTAGAGACGAGCATTCGTCAGCTGAAGCTGGTGTTGCAGGACATTGTGAAGGGTGAGGACAAGCATAAACCTATGAATGACGACGAACTGGCTGACGAAATGAAGAAGCGTGGATTCCCCATTGCGCGTCGTACGGTGAGCAAATACCGCATGCAGTTGGGAATACCTGCTGCACGTCTGCGAAAAGAATGAGAGCATGAAACAGCCAGAAACAACAGAAATCCTTTATGAAAGAGCATTGAGAGATGAGTGAGCGTAACATCATTTTCATAGCCAAAGTGCTGAGCGCATTTTTCAATCCATTTTACCTGCCGGTAGTGGGACTGATTCTTCTGTTCATATTCAGCTATATGCAACAGATGCCGATAGGCTACAAGTTTCAAGTAGTGACTGTGGTCTATCTTTGCACGGCTTTACTGCCCACCTTGCTGATTCGTCTCTACCGGCATTACCAGGGCTGGACGCTGATGGAACTGGGCACGCGAGAGCGACGCATGATTCCTTATATCATTGCTATCATGTGTTATTTTCTCTGTTTCTATCTGATGGATGTCCTGCGCATTCCTCATTTTATGTGCAGCATTGTCGTGGCTGCTTTGAGCATACAGGTCATCTGTGCCCTGATTAACCTTTCATGGAAAATCAGTACCCATTCGGCTGCCATCGGTGGCGTGGCAGGTGCACTGGTGGTCTTCTCGCTCGGCTTCCGGTTCAATCCCGTATGGTGGCTCTGTCTGGTCATTATCGCAGGAGGACTGGTGGGTACGAGTCGCATGATCTTGCGTCAGCATACACTGGCACAAGTGGTCAGTGGTTTTCTCTTGGGTGCGTTCATCTCATTTGTAGCCATCCTTCGTTTCTAAACTGAAAAAACTATTTTTTTTATATCATATACAGAATGAATCCGATCGTTAGCATTATCATGGGCAGTACCAGCGACCTGCCCGTCATGGAAAAAGCCATGAAGTTTCTCGACGATATGCAAGTACCGTTTGAAGTGAATGCACTTTCTGCCCACCGTACACCCGATGCCGTGGAAGAGTTTGCCAAATCGGCTAAAGACCGTGGCATACGTGTCATCATTGCAGGTGCAGGTATGGCAGCTGCTCTGCCTGGCGTGATAGCAGCCAGCACGTCATTGCCGGTAATAGGCGTTCCTATCAAGGGCAGTGTGCTCGACGGCGTGGATGCGCTCTACAGCATTCTACAGATGCCACCGGGAATTCCTGTGGCCACGGTCGCCATCAATGGTTCTATGAATGCTGCCATTTTGGCTTGTCAGATGATTTCACTTGCCGACGCAGACTTGGCTCAGAAGATGGAAGATTACAAGGCCGGACTGGGTAAGAAGATTGAAAAGGCAAACAGAGAACTGGCTGAAGTGAAGTACAAGTTCAAGACGAACTGATGCCGTTTCTCTCTTTTCTTACATGAATGCTATCTATTATGATTGATAAAGGCAGAGGTATTTCATGAATGATTGTATTAATGTGAATAAAACAACTGGTCGATGAATACGTCTTCTCTATATAAACGGCGCGTCTCTACGGTTGCTCAAGTAGGCAATATTGGAATCGGTGGGAATCATCCTATCCGCATACAATCGATGACAACGACGAACACGATGGATACGGAAGGCTGTGTGGAACAGGCTGTCCGAATCATTGAGGCTGGGGGCGAACTGGTCAGGCTTACAACACAGGGTACGCGAGAGGCTGAAAATATGAAGAACATACGTGATGGTCTGCGTGCCCGCGGCTATCAGACACCTCTGGTGGCCGACGTCCATTTCAATGCCAAGGTGGCTGATGTAGCGGCACATTACTGTGAAAAGGTGCGTGTGAACCCAGGTAACTATGTGGACCCTGGGCGTACGTTCAAGCATTTGGAGTATACCGATGAGGAATATGCTGAAGAACTGAAAAAGATTGAACGGCAGTTTGTGCCTTTTCTCAACATTTGCAAGCAGCACCATACGGCAGTACGAATTGGAGTGAATCACGGTTCGCTTTCCGACCGTATCATGAGTCGCTACGGAGATACACCGGCAGGAATCGTAGAAAGCTGCATGGAGTTTCTCCGGATATGCACGAAGGAATCGTTTAATAACGTCGTCATCAGCATTAAAGCCAGCAATACGGTTGTCATGGTGCAGTCGGTACGTTTGTTGGTTGAGAAAATGGATCAGGAGAATATGCACTATCCGTTGCATCTTGGTGTCACCGAAGCTGGAGAAGGCGAGGACGGGCGAATCAAGAGTGCCGTAGGAATCGGTGCGTTGCTCACCGAGGGCATTGGTGATACCATTCGTGTGTCGCTGTCTGAAGAGCCAGAATGTGAGATTCCTGTTGCCCGCAAGCTGGTAGACATGATAGAAGAATGTACGGAACTGCGAGCTGAAGCAGAGGCTACCATCAAGGATGATACTGTCTGTCTGCGTCTGAACGAGACGGATTGGTCAACATTGCAGCTGAAAGCCGCCATGAGCGTGGGAGCCCTTTTCATCGATCAGAAGGCTCATCAACTTGTCATTGAATGCGATTCTTTCACAAAGGAACAGCTCACAACACTCTCTGATGCTATTCTGCAGGCTGCCCGTATCAAGTTCACTAAGACGGAATACATCTCTTGTCCCGGTTGCGGACGTACGCTTTACAACCTGCAAGAAACAATTGCACGCATTAAGGCAGCAACAGCTCATCTGGTAGGTTTGAAAATCGGCATCATGGGATGTATCGTAAACGGACCGGGCGAAATGGCGGATGCTGACTATGGTTATGTGGGTGCTGCCCGTGGAAAGATTTCTCTCTATCGTGGCAAGGAATGTGTCATGAAGAATATTCCAGAGGAAGAAGCTGTTGACCGTCTTTTGGAGCTTATAAATAACAATCCTATAACACAAGAATAATTATGATTCTCCCTCCCTATCAAGCCAACGAATCGCGTTACGACAACGGTATGCAGTATGAACGCTGTGGAAGAAGCGGTGTTCTGCTGCCTAAAGTAAGTCTTGGCTTCTGGCACAACTTCGGTAGTGTTGATTCTTATGAGCGCAGTCGCGAGATTACACGATTTGCTTTCGACCACGGTATCACTCATTTTGACCTGGCCAACAACTATGGTCCTGTCTACGGCAGTGCCGAAGAGACGATGGGCCGACTGATGGACGACACATTCCGTCCCTATCGTGATGAGCTCTTCATTTCAACAAAGGCTGGTTATGATATGTGGCCCGGACCTTATGGCGACCACGGGTCGCGCAAGTATCTCATGGCTTCCATCGATCAGTCATTACGGCGGATGCACCTCGACTATGTGGACCTGTTTTACAGCCACCGTTTTGATCCTGACACTCCGTTGGAAGAGACGCTTCAGGCGCTTGTAGACATTGTTCGGGCTGGAAAAGCACTTTACATTGGAATCTCCCGTTGGCCGCTTGAAGCGCTGAAGTTCGCAGACGAATACCTTCGACAGCGTGATGTTCCGCTCCTCATTTTCCAAGATAAATTGAACATGCTCAACCGCGAGCCGCAGCAAAAGGGCATTCTTGACTATTGCTATGAGCACGGCATCGGTTTCATTTCGTTCTCACCTTTGGCACAAGGACTTCTTACCGACCGTTATCTTCACGGTATTCCTAAGGATAGCCGTATGGCTAAAGAGCATTTTCTGAAGTCAGACATGCTGACTCCGGAGCTTTTGCAACAGCTACGTGAGTGGAACGAACAGGCACAGCAGCGCAACGAGTCGCTTGCTGAAATGGCACTTGCCTGGATTTTGGCGCAACGTGGCGTTACTTCGGTTCTCGTTGGTGCGAGCAGTACACAACAATTGGCAAAGAATATCAAATGTGTGAACGCTCAGCCATTTGAATAGACATGGAATTTGACTGTATGGAAAAGTAAACTGTTTCAGGCACTTCTTTTTCTGTACGAGGAATCAGTTTAAGCATGACTTATTCAAGATGTTTTTCATTTTGATAAGTCATGCTTTTTATTGTTTCATACAAATTTGAAATGGATTTGTGACATTTCATTCACGTTTGAAATGGTCTTTCGAAAATGCTGAATGGTTTTCTGAAGTAATCCATCAGCGAGCAGTGGTCAAGCATTTGATCAAAGCTGTCCGCTCTCGACGAGCCTCACTATACGTTCTGTCAGACGGTCAGTTTTTTCTGGATCGTATTTCTTGGTGAGGCTTGCACCGAACGCCCATGCGAAAGCTTGATAGAACCCAGCTCGAACAGGTCCCAAGAAGGCCTGAATGAGTTCGTATCCCGACGAGTTACATTCACGATATACCAGTTTGATGAGCAGCTTGCCTTGACTGTATGTGAGTTTTTTCATGCGTGGACCATATTCTTTCTTCAGGCTGACTTCCACGCGTTTCATGTGTTCTTCGCGTGCTTCCTTATTGGGCAGTGTCTGCAGATATTCGTATGTTTCGATGATGACCTGATTCACTTCCTTGGCGATGGGCAGCACCTTTTTTACGTTGTGCACCAGTCGGTTGAAAGCCTGCCGTTGTTTCTCGCTCTTGAATTCCATCTTAGGAGAAACATAGATGTCGCCAAGCTCTACATATTGCAAGCTGTCACCGCCTCGTTCTACTTTCGACACTTTGATCATGGGCACGAACGTAGGATTGTCCATGTCAACCTCGCGGTCTTCGGGAGGCACATAGCCTGGTCGCTGCGTCTGTGCTGCCGCAATTATCGGCAGCCACAGCGTCCATGACAGCAGAAGTATGTTGCGTTTCATTATTCTTTGATGTTTCAGACTTCACCACCCTTCTTCCTTGTGGCCACGATGAAGTAGGCAATAAGCAATAGATATGCAGCCAGCGACAGTGCTTCCGACAGCGGATTGGCCAACCACGTCTCGTTGATGGGGTTGAAGCCCACGAAGCGCAGCAGCGCAGATACAACGCCCATCAGTGCACCGCCGGCAATGAATCCGCTGGCAATGAGTGTACCTTTCTCGCCGCGCTCGTCGTTCTCCTTCTGATCGGTTGAACGTGATGTGACGAACCAGTTCACTGCACCGCCTACCAACAGCGGAATGTTGAGCTGAATGGGTATGAACATGCCCAGTGCGAACGGCAGTGCAGGCACTTTGCACAGCGTCAGCACCACGGCGATGGCGGCACCGATGGCATAGAGCAGCCACGGGGCACCTACACCGCTCATCAGCGGTTCTATGACGGCAGCCATGGCGTTGGCCTGCGGTGCAGCGAGTTCGCCCGATGCGAAGTCGTAGGTTTGGTTGAGCAGCATCATCACGCCGCCCACGGTCAGTGCCGATACCAGTGTGCCGAGGAACTTCCACTGTTCCTGCTTCTGCGGCGTCGTTCCCAACCAGTAACCGATTTTCAGGTCGGTGATGAACGAACCGGCCACCGACAGTGCCGTGCAAACCACACCACCCATAATCAGTGCAGCCAGCATGCCGCCAGGTCCTTTCAGACCCACGGCCACCATCACCACAGAAGCCAGGATGAGCGTCATCAGCGTCATACCACTCACTGGGTTAGAGCCCACGATGGCAATGGCATTGGCAGCCACGGTGGTGAACAGGAAGGCGATGAAGGCCACGAGCAAGATGCCCACGACGGCAAACAGCAGGTTGTCCATCACGCCGAACCAGAAGAAGAGAAACGTCACCAAGATGGTCACCACGCTTCCGATGGCGATAATCTTGAACGAGATGTCGCGCTGCGTGCGCAACTGGTCGCGGCTGGCACCCGAACCGCCTTTCATCTCGCGTGCAGCCAGACCCACGGCACTCTTGATGATGCCCCACGAGCGGATGATGCCAATCACACCGGCCATGGCGATGCCGCCGATGCCGATGCTCTTGCCATACGAGGTGAAGATCTGTTCGGCCGACATGTCTCCCACGGCGGTCGTGATCGACGGATCCCACATGTTCAGCACGTCGTGAGGGAACAGCAGTGCCATTCCCGGCACGATGATCCACCACACGGCCAGCGAGCCGAGACAGATAATGAAAGCGTATTTCAGTCCGATGATGTAGCCCAGTCCGAGCACGGCGGCACCTGTGTTCACCTTCAGCACCAGCTTGGCGCGGTCGGCCAGGTCGGCTCCCCACCCTATCATGCGTGACGTCACATTCTCGTTCCACCAGCCGAAGGTAGCCACGATGAAGTCGTACAGACCGCCCACCAGACCAGCCATAAGCAGCGGTTTGGCCTGCGAGCCGCCCTTCTCGCCCGAGATAAGCACCTGCGTGGTGGCTGTTGCCTCGGGGAACGGATACTTTCCGTGCATGTCGCTGACGAAGTACTTGCGGAATGGTATCAGGAAGAGAATGCCGAGCACGCCGCCGAGGAGCGACGATAGGAAGATGTTCAGGAACGAAGCCGACATCTCTGGGTACTTCGCCTGCAGGATGTAGATGGCTGGCAGCGTGAAGATGGCACCGGCCACGACAGCTCCCGAGCAGGCACCGATGCTCTGTATGATGACATTCTCGCCCAGACCCTGCTTGCGTTTTGCTGCTGTAGAGACACCCACGGCAATGATGGCTATTGGAATGGCAGCCTCGAACACCTGGCCCACTTTCAGTCCTAAGTAGGCAGCGGCAGCCGAGAAGAGGATAGCCATGAGGATTCCCCACGTCACCGACCAGCCGTTCACTTCGGGATACACCTTCTTCGGCGACATCACCGGCTCATACTGTTCTCCGTCCTTCAGCTCCCTGAACGCGTTCTCGGGCAGCTGCACCTGTTGTTTCTCGTTTTGTACCATTGTTTCTGTTTGTTTTCTTATTTCCTGTGTCAGCAGGATGTTTTTCTTTGCGTGCAAAGATAACACATTATTTTCAATTAAGCCCTCTTCGCTAACATTTTTTCCAGTTTGCCCACTTACTCTTAACACACACGTACTTTCATTTTCCGCAGCCAACCGAAAAGCATGCGGACAACCTGCTTTCTGCTTCCTTTTTCAGCTGAAAGCGTTTTTTAAGCCACTTTCCTTCAAGAAAAAGCAAATTATTCCTTCTGTTAGCCCATAATTCGGAAATTTTGTCTATATTTGCACACAATTCAGATTTGAAGTCAATGAAGAAGCTCTATATTGAAACCTACGGGTGCCAGATGAACGTGGCCGACTCGGAGGTGGTGGCATCCGTCATGCAGATGGCCGGTTACGAAGTTTGTCAGGCCGAAGCTGACGCTGATGCCGTTTTTCTGAACACCTGCTCGGTGCGCGACAATGCCGAACAGAAAATCTTCCACCGGCTGGAAGTGCTGAACGCACAGAAGAAAAAACGCCAAATCATCATCGGCGTGCTGGGCTGCATGGCCGAGCGCGTGAAGGACGACCTCATCGAGAATCATCACGTCGACCTGGTGGCCGGCCCTGATGCTTATCTCTCTCTGCCCGACCTCATCGCTCAGTGTGAGCTGGGCCATAAAGCCATTAACGTAGAGCTCTCCACGACCGAGACCTATCGCGACGTCTTGCCCCAGCGACTGCATGGGGCAAAGATCGGAGGGTTTGTCAGCATCATGCGCGGCTGCAACAACTTCTGCCACTACTGCATCGTGCCCTATACGCGTGGCCGAGAACGGTCGCGCGACGTGGAGAGTATCCTGCGCGAAGTGCGCGACCTGCAACAGAGAGGCTTCAAGGAGGTAACGCTGCTCGGGCAAAACGTCAACAGCTACGGACTGTCGCCAGCTGGAAAACCCGTCCCCGGCGGCACCAGTTTCGCCGAACTGCTGCGCCGCGTGGCACGCGAAGTGCCGCAGATGCGCGTCCGCTTCACCACGAGCAACCCCGAGGACATGAGCGAGGACATTCTCCATGCCATCGCCGAAGAGCCCAATCTCTGTCGGCACATCCATTTCCCGGCGCAGAGCGGCTCCGACAACACGTTGCGACTGATGAACCGCAAGTACACGCGCGAAGACTATCTCCGCAAAGTGGAAGCCATCCGGCGCATCATTCCCGACTGCGGATTGTCCACCGACATCTTCGTGGGCTACCATAACGAGAGCGAGGACGACTTCCAGCAGACGCTCTCGCTGGTGCGCGAGGTGCAGTTCGACTCCGCGTTCATGTTCAAGTATTCCGAGCGACCCGGCACCTACGCTGCCAAGCACCTGCCCGACAACGTGCCCGAAGCCGAAAAGATACGCCGTCTGAACGAGCTCATCGCCTTGCAGACCGAAATCTCAGCCCAGCGTAACGCCGCCGAGGTGGGCAAGGTGTTCGATGTGCTGGTGGAAGGCTTCAGCAAGCGCTCGCGCCAGCAGCTCTGCGGTCGCACCGAACAGAACAAGATGGTGGTTTTCGACAAGGGAAACCACCACATCGGCCAGACCGTCCGTGTGAAGATAACCGATTCAACAAGTGCCACGCTCATGGGAGAGGCACTTGACAACGAAGGCTCTACGATATGAAAGAATTCCTGAAAGTGCTGCGGCGATTCGTGCCGCCATACAAGAAATACCTGGTGCTTACAGTGGTGTTCAACATCCTGTCAGCACTGCTGAACATCTTCTCGTTCATGACCATCATCCCCATTCTGAACATCCTGTTCCAGACTTCCGGCATGCGCGAGACCGACTGGATTCCGTGGAGCGAGATGACCCTCAGCACCTGCACCGACGTGGTGAGCAACAATGCCAACTGCTTCGTGCAAGACTTGGTGTTCGACTGGGGAGCAGCCACCACACTCCTCATCATCGGCCTCTTCCTCGCCTTCATGACATTCCTCAAGACGGGGGCCTACTTCCTCTCATCGGCAACCATCATTCCTATCCGAACAGGCGTGGTGCGCGACATACGCAACCAGCTCTACCAGAAAATCACGTCGCTGCCACTCGGATTCTTCAGTGAAGAGCGCAAGGGCGACATCATCGCACGCATGAGCGGCGACGTGCAGGAAATAGAGACCAGCATCATGTCCAGCCTCGACATGCTGTTCAAGAACCCCATCCTCATCATTGCTTACTTTGCCACGCTGATCGTCATCTCGTGGCAGCTGACGCTCTTCACCATCATCTTCGTGCCCATCGTCGGATGGTTCATGGGATTCGTCGGGCGCAAGCTCAAGGCCAAGAGCATCAAGGCCCAGAGCCTGTGGAGCGACACCATGAGCCAAGTGGAGGAGACGCTGGGCGGCCTGCGCATCATCAAGGCGTTCAATGCCGAGGAGAAGATGAACCGCCGCTTCAACCACGTGAACACCGCCTACCGCAACGACATCATGCGTGTGAACATACGCCAGTCGATGGCCCACCCGATGAGCGAGTTTCTCGGCACGCTGATGATTGTCATCGTGCTCTGGTTCGGAGGCTCGCTGGTGCTCAACAAGATGGCCCTCTCCGGACCCACGTTCATCTACTATCTCGTCATGCTCTACAGCATCATCAACCCGCTGAAAGAGTTCTCCAAGGCCAGCTACAACATTCCCAAAGGCCTGGCCTCGATGGAGCGCGTGGACAAGATTCTGCTGGCCGAGAACAATATCAAGGACCCGAAGCATCCCAAGCACATCGACAGCTTCGAGCATCAGATTGAATTCCGGAACGTGTCGTTCAAGTACGGCGAGCAGTGGGTGCTGCGCGACATCAACCTTGTCATCGAGAAAGGCAAGACCATCGCCCTCGTGGGCCAGAGCGGATCAGGAAAGTCCACGCTTGTCGACCTCATTCCGCGCTACTACGACGTGCAGGAGGGCGAGGTGCTCATCGACGGCATCAACGTGCGCGACCTCGGCATTCACGACCTGCGACAGCTCATCGGCAACGTGAACCAGGAAGCCATCCTCTTCAACGACACCTTCTTTAACAACATCTCCTTCGGCGTCGACAATGCCACGCAGCAGGAAGTGGAGCAGGCAGCGCGCATCGCCAACGCCCACGACTTCATCATGGCATCCGAACAAGGCTACGACACCAGCATCGGCGACCGCGGCGGACGACTCTCGGGCGGACAGCGACAGCGCGTCAGCATTGCCCGTGCCATCCTCAAGAACCCGCCCATACTCATCCTCGACGAAGCCACGTCGGCTCTCGACACCGAGTCCGAGCGTCTCGTACAGGATGCCCTCGAGCGGCTGATGAAGACACGCACCACCGTGGCCATCGCCCACCGCCTGAGCACCATCAAGAATGCCGACGAGATTTGCGTGCTCCACGAGGGACGCATCGTGGAGCGGGGCCCCCACGACATGCTGATGAAGATGGACGGCTACTACAAGAAGCTACACGACATGCAGTCATAGACCATGAACATCGGCTACTACATCCTCTACCCCATCGCCTACGCTTTCTCCTTGTTGCCCTACAAGGTGCTCTACTGCTTTTCCGATTTCTTCTTCATCCTGGTCTATCACCTCATCGGCTATCGCCGCACCATCGTGAAGAAGAACCTCACCACCAGTTTCCCCGAGAAGACAGACGACGAAATCAAGCGCATCGAGCGCGATTTCTATCACTGGCTCTGCGACTACTTTGTGGAGACACTCAAGCTGCTCAGCGTCTCGCGAAGCACGCTGAAGAAGCATTTCGAGTTCCGAAACCTCGAACTGCTCGAACAATACTTTGACAAAGGACAGTCATGCGCAGCCATGCTCGGCCACTACTGCAACTGGGAGTACCTCTCGGCCACCAAAATCTACTTCCAGCGGTGGGAGCAGAAGGCAGTACTCGGACTCATCTACCACCCCCTGCGCAACAAGACTGTCGACCGGCTCTTCTTTCGTCTGCGCGAACATCAGGGCGGAGAGCCCATTGCCAAGCAGGACATACTGCGGAGGCTCGTGGCCCTGAGGCGCGAGAACCGGCGCACCATCTTCGGTTACATTCTCGACCAGAGCCCCAAGTGGGAGAACATCCATCTGTGGCTGCCCTTCATGAACCACGACACGGCCGTCTTCACAGGCGCTGAGCGCATTACGCGAAAGATGCAGGACGCCGTCGTCTACGTGGACCTTGAACGGCCCAGACGCGGCCTGTACGTCTGTACGCTCCATCTCATCACCGACCGTCCACAGGACCTGCCCCCCAACGAGCTCACACGCCTGTCGTTCGAGTGGCTCGAGAAGAGCATCAGGCGCGCCCCGCAGTACTATCTCTGGACGCACAACCGCTGGAAGCGCACGCACGAGGAATACGACCGGCTGGTGAACGAGGGGAAGCTGAAAGCCAGGTGACCCTCGCCGCCGACCATGATTCCTTCAACAAACACAACAAAAAGAGAAAGATGAAAATAGGATTCGATGCCAAGCGCATCGTGCACAACAACACAGGACTGGGCAGCTACGCCCGAACGCTGGTGAACGACCTCTCCGAAGCCGTGACCGACGACACGCAACTGCGGCTCTACGCGCCCGACCAGGGCAACGAACGGCTGCGCAGACAGGTGGTAGCGAGGCCCAACATCGTCTACTGCTACCCTCAGCACGCTACCTTCAAGTGGCTCTGGCGCAGTCACGGCATCGTCGCCGACCTCGTGGCCGACGACGTCGACGTCTATCACGGACTCTCAGGCGAGCTCCCCGTGGGCATCAGCAAGGCGGGCGTCCGCAGCGTGGTCACCATCCACGACCTCATCTTCCTCCGCCATCCCGAATACTACAACAGCTTCGACCGCGCCATCTACACCTGGAAGTTCCGGCGGACCATTGCCGAAGCCGACCGTATCATCGCCATCAGCGAGTGCACCAAGCGCGACATCATGTTCTACGGCAACGTCAGTCCCGACCGCATCAGCCTCATCTACCAGTCGTGCAGCACCTTCTTCAAGCTGCGCGAGAGCGAGGACAAGCTGCAGGACGTCAACGCGCGCTACATGCTGCCGCCGCGATACATCGTCTGCGTGGGCACCATCGAGGAGCGGAAGAACGTGCTGCTCGCCGTGAAAGCCCTCCACCGCCTGCCCGAAGAACTCTCGCTCGTCATCGTCGGGCGCAGCAAACCCTATTGCAGCAAGGTGCGCGAGTACATCGAGCAGAACAGACTCAACAAGCGCGTGCTCATCCTGAACGACGTCTCCAACGAAGACCTGCCCGCCATCTACCAAATGGCAGAGGCATCCGTCTATCCTTCGCGCTACGAAGGCTTCGGCATACCCATCATCGAAGCCATACAGAGCGGACTGCCCGTCGTGGCCTGCACAGGAAGCTGTCTGGAAGAAGCCGGAGGCAACGACTCTCTCTACGTCGACCCCGACGATGTCTACGGCATGGCCGACGCCATCGCCAGCGTGCTCAAGGGCGCTCCGGGCCGCGAGCAGCGCGTAGAGCGTGCCCAGCAGTACGTACGCCGCTTCGAGAACAACAATGTTGCCGAGCAGATGCTGCAGGTTTATTTGAATGAAATGAAATAAGAGAGTGTCTTTCGTCCTTGCTTCGCCTCTGCCCCGTCTCGGTTGGCCGTCTGTCAATTTTAAATGCTGACGCGAAGCAACGACCTTGTAGTCCCACCGAGAATCGAACTCGGATCTAATCTTTAGGAGAGACTTGTTCTATCCATTGAACTATGGGACCCCATATTAAACCGTCTGCAAAGATACGATGTTTGTGCGGGATAAACAAATAAATCGCCGTTTTTTTCGATTCCCGTCCTTTCAAGAACGATGATTCATGTACATTCGCATGCGTTCAACCGCACGGTTACCCGTGCGCCTTTGTGCATGAAAATGTCCGTGAACGCTCGCCAGAGCCATCGTTCGTGACCGCCTGAGTGCCCTCGCTGTATCTATTCCTGGACTTTTGCGCCGCAAAGACTATTGCTGAAAAAAACGAACAAAAAGTTCGTTTTTGCCTTCCGTGAAGGCCAACGTTCTGAAAAAAAAATCTGGTGGACGCGTACGCGCGAATTATGAGACAGTTGTAAAGAACTGAAAACAAACATCTTCCGTTTCCTTTACATTTCTGACGCTTGCAAAATGACTCATTTTACGCCGCAAAACGGCTCTTTTCAGCGAGCAGAATGGCTCATTCTGACGAGCAGAACGGCCCATTTTGCGATGTAAAACGGCCCATTCTGAAAAACAGCCTGTCTTTTTTTCATTTTCTGTATGAACTTTTTACCGATTCAACGGCTTTCATGCTTCTAAAATGAAAAAAAATCTGTACCCATTTTTTTGATCATTTTATTTTACTTTCTGAAAAGCTTTCCTCCCCTGCCCTACCGTTCCCGGCTCGTTCTTTCCTTCGTCGTGGCCCATGCTCTCCGGCGTTCAGTCACACGTGCTGCGCCGTTTTTTTTCGGTATTGAATGCTTTTAGTGCGGACCCAGAAGTCTGTTTCCGGTTGAAGCAGCTTGTCGCTGTTCTCTCGTGGCGATGGAAAAATATATGTGTGGCGATGGGTTGTATGTCGGAAAAAAGTTGTAAATTTGTGGCGAAAACGACAGATTATCATTAACTTGACGAATCATGAAGCATTTTGTTTGGATTGTATGTGTGCTGTTGACGATGACAGCCTCTGCTCAGGTGAACAAGAAAACGACGGAGATAAGGAAGACTGCGGCGAAGAACAGCTCCGCCTCGGCCTTGCCGCTGGTGCATCCCGCCATGGGGGCAACGGCTGAGAGTGCCGACGGCAGCATACGGCTGAAGCTGGTGGGACAGAAACAGAATTTCGGCGGGCCTGCAGAGACGCGCGATGCTGACATTCACAGCCCGAAATCCATCAATATCCATCCCGACGGAAAGAAGTATTACGTCAATTCGCTGGAAGGCTGCACGACGGTCAGCTACGACTTCACGACGAACACGAAGCTGAAGGTGATTCGCCACTCGTTTCGCGAAGGGCGCGACGACGCACTGTGGGCTCCTGAGTCGGGGCTTTACCCTTGGCGACACTACACGAAGGACCTGAACACGTTCTCCGGCAAACCCGTGGAGAGCACGTTCTCGCACAACGGGCGCTACTTGTGGGTGCCTTACTACCGCCGCACGTTCGACATCAACGCCCAGGATCCGTCGGCCGTGGCTGTCATCGACACGAAGACCGATGCCATTGTCAGGCTGATGGAGACGGGTCCGCTGCCGAAGATGATCACCACGTCGCCCGACGGGCACACGGTGGCCATCTCGCACTGGGGCAACAACACGGTGGGTCTGATCGACATCAGCTCCCCCACTCCATCGGACTGGCACCACACGCAGGTGCTCACGGTGGACTACGAGCTGAAGTTGGACTTCCCGCTGGACCGCTCGGTGGACCGTGACAACGGCAGCGGCTATGCACTGCGCGGCACGGTGTTCACGCCCGACGGCCGTTACCTGCTCGTGGGCTGCATGGGTGGCGGCGGCGGCATTGCCGTCATCGACATACCGAACCAGAAATATCTGGGCCGCGTGATGGGAATGATGGCCAACGTGCGCCATCTGGTCATCTCTAACGGCTATCTCTACCTCAGCATCAACAAGGCCGGCTACGTGCAGCGCATCCGTCTGCAGACGTTCATGGACGCAGCGCGCCGCATGACAGGCCGTACGACGACGGTCAGCGGCTGGCAGAACGCGAAGGTGGGAGCCGGGGCGCGCACCATCTGCATCACGCCCGACGGCCGCTACGTGTTTGCTGCCTGCAACATGGAGAGCAAACTGTACGTTGTTGACACGCAGACGATGAAGACGGTGTGCAAGATTGATGTCGATTCCTACCCCGTCGGCATGGATTTGTCGAGCGACGGCCGCTATGTCTTCACCACTTCGCAGGGCCGCGGCAACCAGGGCGGTAACTCGGTGTGCATCTTCGAGGTGGAATACAAGACGCCTCCGACGGCACGCCACTGTGCGAACTGCGGTGCGCAGCGCACGGGGAGCGAACCGAAATGTGCGAAATGCGGCATTGCCTTTTCCGGAACGTATGCCATGGCAGACAGTTCGGACGTCAGCGACGATGCCAACCTGATGGCCGAAACAGAGAATTCCTCCGCCTCCAGCTGGTTGTTGCTGGGCGGAGGAATTCTCATTCTGCTGGCTGCGGGAGCCTTTTATAAGTTAAGAGTGAAGAATTAACTTTTAACTCTCAATTCTCAATACTTAATTCTTAACTCTTAATTCTTAACTCTTAACTCTTAATTCTTAACTCACCTAAGCGGGTACTCCTTGATAGCTCCTTTGTTGTTTTTCTCGAAGAGACGACGCATGGAAGCACGGATGATGTTGCGCTTCGTGCGCTCGGCGGCTGTCAGCGCGCTGTCGGGTTCGTCGATGGGCAGGATGCGGTATTGGTGGCGATGACCGCTGTCGGCCGGGCGGCTCACCCAGTAGAGCGTGTAGCCGCAGTCGGAGAGTGTTGTGACGGAAGAGGTGATGGAATCGAGCTTGGTGAACTCCATGCGCACCATATAGCCGCCGTAGGTGTTGGGCTTAGATTGGTTGCTGATGAAGTTACCGAGTGAATAGGCCACCAGGTTGCGGCCGTTGTTGAGCAGTTCGAGGGGCTGCGCCACGTGTGGATGGCCTCCGATGACGTGGTCCACGCCTTGACGGATGAGCCAGTCGGCGATGTGTCGCTGCTCTTTCGACGGCAGTGTCTGATATTCTATGCCCCAATGCGGGATAGCGACGATGACGTCGGGCTTCATCTGCTTCGCTTTCTCGATGTCTTCAGCTATCTGCAGCGTGTCCATATAGTTCACGACGTTGGGCTCCTTCACCTTCAGGCCGTTGGTTCCGTAGGTGAAATTGAGCAGGACCACGCGGATGCCGTTCTGTTCGAGCAGGAATGGATATTTCTGTTGGCGCTCCTGCGCGTTGACGTAGGTGCCGAGATGGGGTACGCCGAGCGAGTCCATGACGTGGATGGTGCGCTCCAGTCCGCGCTGATAGCTGTCGAGACAGTGGTTGTTGGCCGTGAGCATGATGTCGAAGCCCGCGTCGATGGCAGCGTTCAGATAGGAATCGGGGCAGCTGAACTGCGGATATCCTTTGTAGGGAGGTCCGCCGAGGGTCACCTCGAAGTTTCCGATGGCCACGTCGGCGCGTTCTATCTCCGGTTTTACGCGGGCGAAACACTCGTCGTAGTTGTACGTGCCGTCGGAGCGACGGGCCGCTTTTATCTGTGGGTCGTGCTGCATCAGGTCTCCGGCGATGAGCAGACTGAGCCGGTGTTCCTGCGGAACGGGAATCGTGTCCTTGTTGGGTGTGGACTGGTTGCTGTTGCCGTTGCACGAGATGGTCGTGACAATGAATGCGCAAAGCGCAACGGCGTAACGGGGGGAAATTTTATAGTTCATAGTTTATAATGCATAATGCATAATTCATAATGCATAGTTCATAATGCATAATTCATAATGCATAATTCATAATGCATAATTCATAATGCATAATTCATAATGCATAATTCATAATGCATAATTCATAATGCATAATTCATAATGCATAATTCATAATGCATAATTCATAATGC
>JAFPME010000007.1 GCA_017402445.1 Prevotella sp.
ACTGCAGGTGATATAGGCAAATATCTGACTGGATTTGAAGTGTTAAACCCAGATTTGGTGATTTGTCATTTAGATGCCAAAGCTTCGATGCAGATAGATCTTACCATTAACAAAGGACGTGGTTATGTTCCCTCCGAGGAGAATCGCGAGTTCTGCACCGATGTCAACGTTATTCCTATCGATTCTATTTACACCCCAATCCGTAACGTCAAGTTCGCTGTTGAGCCATATCGTGTTGAGCAGAAAACCGACTATGACAAGCTTGTCATCGAAGTGACGACGGATGGTTCCATTCACCCGAAGGATGCCCTGAAAGAAGCAGCCAAAATCCTCATTTATCATTTCATGCTCTTCTCAGACGAGAAGATTACGTTAGAAAATAACGATGATGAGGGTAATCAGGAGTTTGACGAGGAGGTTCTTCACATGCGCCAGCTACTCAAAACACGTTTAATTGACATGAATTTGTCTGTCAGAGCTCTCAACTGTCTGAAAGCAGCAGATGTGGATACGCTTGGTGACCTTGTTCAGTACAACAAGACTGACCTCTTGAAGTTCCGTAACTTCGGTAAGAAATCGCTTTCTGAGCTTGATGATTTGCTCGAGAGTCTGAATCTGTCGTTTGGAACCGACATTTCAAAGTATAAATTGGAGAAAGATTAAATCTCCCGAATTAAAAACAAAAATGAGACACGGAAAGAAATTCAATCATCTGGGCCGTACTGCAGACCACCGTCAGGCTATGTTGGCTAACATGGCAATTTCGTTGATTATGCACAAAAGAATCACTACGACCCTCGCTAAGGCAAAGGCCTTGAAAAAATATGTTGAGCCCCTGCTCACCCGCTCTAAGGATGACAGCACCAACTCTCGTCGCGTTGTGTTCCGCTACCTGCAGAATAAAGAAGCCCTGAAGGAACTCTTCGGAGTTGTCGCAGAGAAAATCGGAGATCGTCCCGGTGGTTACACACGCGTTATCAAGTTGGGTCACCGTCAGGGTGATGGCGCTGATATTGCTTTCATTGAGCTTGTTGACTTCGACGAGAATATGTCTAAAGCTCCCAAGGCTGCAAAGCGCACTCGCCGTAGCAAAAAGAAGGTCGGTGATGCACCTGAAGCTACAACTGAGGCACAAGCCGAAGAGGCAAAGGCAGAATAAATTTTTTCGGAGCATTCACTTTTCTAAGAGTGCTATCCATAAAAAGAACCCACATAGATTCATTTTGAATCCTGTGGGTTCTTTTTTTCCTATATGGGTTCTTTTTCTCTGTAGTCAGAGTTTTCCCTTTTCTTTTTTGCACTTCGCACCAAGCATTGTGATGCAAAGTCCATGCCTTAGTGTTGCCATATAGACGAAATCACGATCATATCGCAGAATAGATACCTGCTTACCACTTGTCGTGTGTGCGGATGTCGTCGCTCCAACGATGGTCTTTTGGGAAGGGCTGGCCATCCCATGCCTTCACTTGAGTCCAAGGCTGCGGTGCATCGGTCCAGAACGGATGGTTGGCGGGCAGGCCGAGGGGCATAAATGCTAAGCTTGTCATGTAGAGTGAGCCGTTGTTGGTGTACCAGTCAGCTGTCTCGGGCTGCGAACCGCAGAACCCGATGGTCAGGTAGCCACTGTCATTGAAGTTGTTCTGAAAATCAAACATACGATGAAACACCTTCGTCAGGGCCGCACGCACTTGTCCATTGGAGAGGTCGGAGGGCAGCGTCTGGTACCACGCCATCAGTGCCAACGGCTGCATGGCCGCCATACGGTAGGGGGTAGAACGTCCGATGACGGGGAATGTTCCTTCTGGAGAGATAAACCTCTCAAGGATAATCGCGAATTTCTGTGCTCGTTTCAGTGCACGGTCGTAGTATTTCTGATAGTCAAGCCGGGAGTTCACCTTGGCATCAACCATTGCCTTCAGTGTCTCCAAATACATAGCATGGAAGACGTAGCTGCTGTAATAGTCGAAAGCAAAGACAGGACCGTCTGCATACCAGCCATCTCCGACATACCATTCCTCGACTTTTCGGCATGCTGTGTTCACGCGGAATTCATCGAACTGTGCACCAGCCTTTGCTAATAAGCTCTCTATGGTCGATGAAAAGAGGAACCAGTTCGTATACGGTGGATCTATCTTGCGCAGGGCCTGAAATTCTTTGACGTAGCGCTGTTTGGACAGGTCGTCCAGCGGCATCCACAATGTGTCCCATGCGCGGAGAAACGATTCTGCTATATAGGCTGCGTCGACGAGGTTCTGTCCTGCCTTTCCCCAGCAGAGATAGTCGGGCGAAGCGGGATCTACTGCGTTCCTGTAGGCAGCCAATGCCCATTCACGAAGTTTTTTGCGTTGCTGCCCCTCTGCCGAATCGTCATCTGGCAGTGTGAGCCATGGGGTAATACCGGCCATCAGCCGTCCGAATGTCTCCATATAAACTACAGAACGGTCTCTGTTGTCGAACGAGGGCGAGAACTCGGTCTTCATGTTTTTCTGCAGTTCGCCCTTTGCCATGTTTTCCAGCACAGGTTGTGCCATTTTGTAGGCGAGAGCCGACCAATACTCACGGTCTGTTCTCTGAGAAGTCGGTTTCTTCTTGGCCTGTGCAGGCACATCGCGGCGGAATGTCTGCCTGTTGCTGTAGCTGGTGGATGTGATAAAGCTGTTTACTGAACCATGCGTATCGAGGGGGGAGGTGCGCATTGCATTTACAGAACAAGGTAGCAATGCAATGGTCGTAAGGATGATGATATTGCGTTTCATTTTCAATAATGGTGTGTCGTTACTTTTTCTGAAGATATCTGTAGTATTCACATGCTGCCAAGAGGAAAGCACCGGTGCCGAAGTTTGCTTGGCTGTCGGCTCCCACCTTCTGTCCTGGTATGGCTCTTTCGCCAATGGGTTGAACGTAGCCAACCTTACCGTCTTTCTGCAGGGCAGTCTTGGTGAGGTAGTCCCATGCCTTTTCAATGGTAGTAGCAAATTCTTTCTTTTGTAGGTATCCATTGTTTACACCCCAGAGCAGACCATAGCAGAAGAAAGCCGTGCCTGAAGTCTCAGGTCCGGGTGCCTGTTCTGGGTCTACCATCGAACGAGTCCAATAGCCTTCGGTCTGTTGTGTCTTTGCTACAGCACGTGCCAGATAAGTGTATTTATGTACGAAGAAGGGCTGGTAGACAGATTTCTCGGGCATGTCTTGCAGCACCTTAGCCAGACCGGCCAGCACCCAACCGTTGCCTCGTGCCCAGAAGTCCTTCTTGCCGTTGTTGGTCTTGTGTTTCGGATATATGTATTTCCCGTCTCGGAAATAAAGGTCCGTTTCTTTGTCGAGCATAATGCTATCGCTGAAGAGAATATTCTCATACAGCTTTCTCAGGTATTTGGTTTCACCCGTCAGCTTATACATCTTGGTCATAACAGGCATTACCATGTAGAGTGCATCTGCCCACCACCAGTAGTCGTGTGCCTTGGAATCGGCTTCAAAGCCCATCACCTCCTTCGCACGAGCAATTTTATTCTCGTCGGGGGAAAGGTTGTAGAGGTCTATGTAGGTTTGGAAACAAATCTGCCAGTCGCCGAAGAGCACAAAGTCCTGTCCTTCGCCGTACTGTTTGTATTTCCATTTTGCCGGATCAGGCTCGTTGGCCCCCTGCCAGTTGTTATGCTCAGCCCATCTGATGCTGTAGTCGAGCATTTTCTGGTCTTTTAGCAGTTTATATACTTCCATGTTGCCTGTATGGTAGGCTGCATTGTCCCAAAAAGCCCTTACTTCTGCCGGATTGTTGGTCTGCCAGTAAGTGTTCACGCGCTTGATGACTTCCTTCACTTCATCGCCCGTCCAAGACCGGGCATGGCTTGCCACTGCCGTTAGGATGGCGAAGCAAAATAGAATTCTTCTCATAGTGATGATCAATAAATGAATATACGAAAGTTTTTAATGCTGCCCGGTGCACCTTGTTCGGCGCGTGGCAGGTATTCCAGAGCGGTTACAGTCTGTTCCGTACCGAGATTGATGACAAGCAGATGGGGTAGGTCACCACCTTTCTCTGTCTGCCAGTAGGTGCTCTCCTGTAAGTCGAAAACCTTGTCGCCAGTATGGTTACCATTCTCATCTTCGCTATTGGCGTACTTGGTGGTCCATGGTTCGCGGCTGATACGCTGTCCATCCTGGCCTTGCAGGTAGAGTTCGGCGATGGCGGCTTGGTCGCCGTCCTTCTGTGTGGAAAGTATTTCAATGGCGAGGTAGCGGCCTTTCTGCGGTGTATCGAAGCGGAAGGTCTGCCAGCCGTTGTCTTTGGTGGCTGCTATGCAACCGTTTACAGAACCAGCGATGGTAACTGGGGACATGCTGTTCAGGTCGGGTTTGTCGCCGATGTTGTTGTGCTTGTTGGTCTTTTCGAGTTGCAGCTTGTTCAGCTCAGGCGTTGCCTGTCCCCACACGAAGGGTTCCTTCGGACCAATGATGTCGAGGACGATAATCTCGTTCTTCCCCTTCTTCAGCCAACAGCCAGGCACGTAGAGCGTCTGCTGTGGACCGATGTTCCAGAAGCGACCCAATGCGTGTCCGTTCACCCAAACCTGTCCTTTGCCCCACGTCTCAAAGTTCAGGAACGTATCGCCCACCTTCTTTAAGTTGAAGTAGCTGCGGAAGTAACCGCCATCCGAATAGATGGTCTCTGCCGACTTCATGTCGTTGTGTACTTGATCCATTTCCTTGACAATGGCATTATAGTCATCGCTCATGGTGGTAATGTTCCAGTTCTTCAGGTTCCACGTCGTTTCGTGACCGTCAATGTCGGCCTGCAGCAATACTTCATTGGTGATGCCCTTGAAGTCCTTGATGGCACGTCCGAAGTTGATACGCCCCATCGCTTCGACAAGAATGCTCAGTGACTGCCCTTTTTTGACAGGAGGAAGTGTCAGACTCTTTTCGTTTTTAACGCGGTCTATCTTTCCTACATATTTCCCATTGATGTAGATTTGAGCAAAATCATGGCAGTCGTTCAGCGTGAGTACACTTTGGACGGGAACTTCGGGCAACTGTGTAGTGTATTCAATCATACCCCATCCACAGTTCATGTCTTCCATAGTTAGCACATCGCGGCTCTGCTTCTGAGCGGTCTTATAGTCGCTGATACGTATCATTTTCTCTAACTTGAACTTCGGCACAGTGATGATGGGGGCTGCAGGCTTGGGCACGGCGGGCAGCTTCTTGTCGCTGTATTTCTGCATCATCTTACGCAACTCCCAATATTTCGGTGTCGCTTGACCGTACTCGTTGATGGGAGCATCGTAGTCGTACGAGGTCACGTCGGGAGCGAAGCCTGGAGAGTTGGCACCGGCCCAGTGTCCGAAGGAAGTGCCACCGTGGGTCATGTAGAGTGAGAACGAGATTCCTTTTGAGAGCATTTCTTCCATGCCCTCCACCATGTCTTTGGCAGGTCGTGTCTCGTGGCGGGCTCCCCACTTGTCGAACCATCCGCTCCAGAATTCGGAACACATCTTCGGTGCGTCAGGACGCAGTTCACCAAGGCGACGGAACTGCTGGTCTATGTTAGCGCCCGTTCCGAAGTTCATGGTCCAAACAAGGTCGTCGAGACCGTTCTTCGTGAAGTTGCTGGACCAGTCGCACTGGAAGAGTAAGACGGAACCCCGGCCGCTCCCATCTGATCCCTCTACTGTTCCTGTGGGGGCTTCATTAGTTTTCGCAAGAGGTGCTATTGCATTCCCCTCAGGAGTAAGAATATGGGTAGGCGAGCTTTGTTTGGAAATCGAATGGGATGTTGCTTTCTTTGGAATCGACAGGGTGGCTGTCGGGGTTGAATATATCTCTCGGAGGCAATCCCGGATTTCCGAGACATAAGGCTTGTCTTCTCCATAGGAGCCATATTCGTTTTCCACCTGAATCATGATAATCGGGCCGCCATTCTGTATGGTTAGTGGTGCCAGCTGTTCACCCACCTTCTGTTCAAATATCTTGACGCGCTCCATGAAGAAGGGATCGCGCTCGCGCAACCGGATATCCTTCTTCTTCAGCAGCCACCAAGGCAGACCTCCCATTTCCCACTCTGCACAGACGTAAGGACCTGGGCGCACGATGACGTACATCCCGTTTTTCTGAGCCAATCGGCAGAATTCGGCAACATCGTTGTTGCCTGTGAAGTCGAACTGGTCCTTTTGCTGCTCGTGGATGTTCCAGAAAACGTAGAGACAGAGCGTGTTCATGCCCAGTGCCTTGCACATCCGTATGCGGTGTTCCCAGTAGGGGCGCGGAATGCGTGGGTAGTGCACTTCGGCAGCTTTTACTACGAATGGCTTCTCATTGAGCAGGAAGGTCCCCTTACCACACTCAAAAGTTCCACCCGATTTCTCTCTTGCAGCTGCTCCCACTGTCAGGATGAGCATCAGCAGTGTTATTATTATCTTTCTCATATCGTTTTAGTCCTGATGCAAAGATACGACAAAAACTTGATAATTAGTTATTTAGGGCGTTAAAACTTGGAAACAGGGGCAGCCTACTTCGCGCAGACTGCCCCTCCGCCTTTTAGAAAAACTAACTAATAACCTAATTATTTATTGTGTATGAATGAAAGTGAGTCTTAATTAGCTATTTCTTCGTCAGCAACGGCTTCTTCCCAATTTGTCCACATAGGGATGGAGTCGTCATAGCCGTCATAACCGTAGTTCTGGCGCAGCTGACCCTTGTTGTTGGCTGTGATAGCTGAGTTGGGAACAGGCCAGAAGAGGTTGTGCTTGTTGATCTTGTACTCATAAGTTTGGTTGCCCTGCTGACCCTTGCCGTAAGGGTGGTTGAACACGTTGTAGGTGGTGCAGCGGCGATACCAGTAGCTGCCGCCACTGAGTTCGGTACCATCCTGCTTGTCCCATGTGTTGAGGTCATAGGTGTTGCCCCATTCGTCGGGCTTTCCGCTGCGGGCCAGACACCAGCTGACGCGTACCATCTCAGCCTGACGGAACTCTTCAAGATAGAGTTCGCGTGCTCGCTCCGACATGATGTCGCCGATGGTGACGGTGGTGTACATCTTCTTGGCGTTGGCACGACGGCGGATAGTGTTCACGTCTTCAGCAGCCTCGGCTGTCTTGCCTAAATAGAAACGTGCCTCTGCGCGCAACAGATAGGTTTCTGCCAGACGGAAGAGATACATGTCGCCGTTGGCACCCTTGCCTGAAGCACCCTGGAACTGGTTGGCACCCATGTTGAGCTCGTTTGGCGTGTCGAGAATGTAAAGCTGATAGAGCGGTGTGGGGTACCAGCTGCGGATGGTGTCTGAGCAGAGGATGTCGCCTTTGTGAACGAGGATCTTCGAGGGATCAGATGGGTCAGCATAGTCCTCGGTGGCATAGAGCTGGTAGTTCTGGCCGTAGCAGTCCGACTTGCGGTTGTTGTACTTGAAGTCCTCCATCTCCATCCAGTTGCCCACCTCGCGGTTGTGGCGCAGATCCTGCCAGTCGTATTCACCGTTTTCGTCCATCCAGATGGTCTTGTTGTAATAGTAGGAGGTGCGGTTCAATGCGATGCCGCGTCCAGCTACGCGTACCCAGTCGAGTTCTTCATTATAATCCTTGTTGTTGCGTGCGATGTTCTGTCCGGGGCCGCCCAGTCCGTGAGGGTCGCGAATGATACCGTTGCTCCAGTGAGCGAAGCAGGCACGCATAATGTTATAGGTGGTGAAATCTTGGTCGTTGCTGTTCGAGATCATCATGATGGTCTCCTTGTTAGCCGGGTCGGCGATGTTGGGCGTGCGGTGGAGGTCCCAGACGACGTTGCGCGTCACCTTCCACGTCTTCTCGTTGCCCGATGGCTGCCATGTTCCGAAAGGCTCTGTCATCAGCTTCAGACCGTGGTTGTTGATGAGGTCGGTGGCCACCTGCTCAGCCTTGGCATATTCGCCTACAGCCAGGTAGCACTTCACCAACAGGTGCATGCAAGCCTCCTGGTTCACCTGTCCGACGTAGGCCATCTTGGCCTGTGCAGGCACATGAGCGACGGCAAACTCCAGGTCGTGAACCAGCATCTTGAAGATGGCCTCCTTGTTGGTGGAACGGTAGTTGCGCTTGGGCACGCTGATGAGCTTCGTTACCAGAGGAATGTCGCCGAACTGCAGTGTGAGGTTGTAGTAGGCGTAGGCGCGATGGAAGTAGGCACGGCCTTTGTAGGCATCGCGAGTGGCATCGTCGAGGCCTTTCACTTGATCCACGTAGGAGAGGATGGAGTTGGCATACTTCACCATGCTGAAGCCCTGATCCCAGAAGCGCTGCATGTAGTTGCCGTCGCCACCGCCTGCCATACCGGAAGTTGGTGTCAGCTTGGCATCGAAGTTGTCCTGGAAGCCGCCACCCATATCGGTCTTGGCATACATGCCCACGTCGGACATGAGGTAGTTCGTGAAGATACCCACGTTGTTCCAGTTACCGTCGATGCGGTAGGTTTTCAACTGCTTGTCGCACTGTGCGAGGGCGGCCTGCAGACCGGCCTCCGTGCTATAGGTGGTTGCCGGCTCATAGAACGACAGCGGGTCCTGCTCCAGGAAAGAGTCGCCGCAGCTGGTCATCACCGATGCCATCGCAACGAATGCCAATCCACCCTTGAATATATTTTTGTTGTTCATATTTTTCTTTCTTTTAAAAGTATTCATATTTCCTTCTTGAAGTGAGCAATGCTCGAATCCTTATTTCTGGCTTTTTTAGAGCGTCACGTTCAGACCGAACTGGAACTGACGGTTAGCGAAGCCACCGGTTTCAGGATCTCCATACTCCCAGCTGTCGATGGTCAGCACGTTGTTGATGCCGGCGGTCACATGGACACGCTGCACACCAATCTTGCTGGTGAGCGACTGCGGAACGGTGTAGCCCAGCGTGATGTTGTCCAGACGGACGAAGCTGCGGTTGTAGACCTTCTCGATGCCTGTCACGCCCGACGGACCGACGGCGTTCAGACGTCCGTAGTCGTTGGTGGGATTGTCGGGTGTCCAGTATTCCTTCTTGAAGGTGTTGCAGGTCTGTGTGAACATCGATCCCGAGTTGTCGCCGTTGAGCCAGTATCCTGCGCGGCTCTTGTGGCCCATGTAGCTGTACATGGAGAACGAGAAGGTGAAGTTCTTCAGGAAGGTGAAGTCGTTGCGCATGCTCCAGTAGACGGGCGGCTGCGTGGTGCCATGATAGACGCGATCCTTGTCGTTGTAGACGGGAACGCGGGTGCCGTCGTCGAGAATCTTGTCGTCCTCGGTGTACACATTCACCACCTTCGGGTCGCCCGGCTTCTGGTTCACGAGAACAGCCTGCTCGGCCTCATTGGCCTGCCAGATGCCGTCGGTCTTCCAGTACCAAATCTCGCCGATGGGCTTGCCGATGAACCATCCGTTGCTGGTATCGTCCATTTCCTTGCCGTCTTCGTCGTACTCGTAGTAGAGATGCTTGATCTTGTTTTTGTTGTAGGAGAAGCCGATCGAAGTGTTCCACTTGAAGTTCTCCGTGTCGATGTTGCGGGTGTTCAGCGTGATTTCGAAACCGGTGTTGGTTACCTCACCCAGATTGGTGGTGATGCTCGAGAAACCGGTGAAGTTGGGCAGGCGCTGAGCCATGATCATGTCGTGTGTGCGCTTGTGGTAGACATCGATGCTACCCGAGACGCGGCGGTTGATGAGCGAGAAGTCGACACCGAAGTTCCAAGAAGATGTCTTCTCCCACTCCAGGTTGGGGTTACCCAGACGGCTCACGCTCAGAGCGCTGAGCACTTCCTGCGATGTTGATCCGTACTTATAGTAAGCATACAGACCGCCGTTGGCCAGGTTCGACAGAGCCAGATAGGTGTCGCTCAGCGAGCGGTTACCGTTGGTACCGTAGCTCAGGCGCAGCTTGGCCATGTCGAGCCACTTCCATTCGCGGGCGAACTTCTCCTCGGAGAGCACCCAGCTGGCACCGAGCGACCAGAAGTTGGCCCACGGGTTGTTCTGTCCGAAGGCAGAGTAACCGTCGCGACGCACGGTGGCGGTCAGCATGTAGCGGTCCATGAATCCGTAGAACAGGCGGCCCAGATAGGCAGCTGCAGTATAGTGAGTATCGTTGGTCTTGAATGAACTCTGCTCCTTGTTGGCACCTTCGATGTAATGGAATCCCAACACGTCGGTCGGCGTGATGTTGCGGGCATGAATCTCGTCGTACCAGTAGCGGTTCTCCTCAGCCTCCTGAACGAGGGTCACCGTGAAGTGGTGTAAGTCGTTGAACGTGCGGTCCCACGTCAGCGTGTTGTTCAGGTTCCAGTTGAAAGTCTTCGACGAGTTGCGGTTCGAGCCGCGGTCGGAAGCTTTGCTGTCGGGCAGCTCGGCCGACATCCAGTAGCGGTCGTAGAACCACTGGTAGCGCGGTGCGATATTGAACTGGTAGGTGAAGCCGAAGGGCAGTGTCACCTTGGCGTTGAAGATGGTGTTCAGGATGGTGTAGCCCTTCTCGAGGTCGAGATACTGCTGCTGGAAGTGGTAGTTGTAACCGCCGTTGGTGGGGTTGCCCGTGCGCGGATACTGCATCTCGTTGCCGTCGGCATCGAAGCGAGATGCGTAGGGTGACTCGCGCAGCTGGTTGTCGTCCCAATAGTTGCTGCCCAGAGGCACCTTCTGCGAGATGTCGCTACGGTCCTGGAAGTTCACGTTAGCACCCAGCTCGAGCCAATCCGTGATTTTGGCATTGAGCTTCATGTTGGCGCGATAGGTGTGGTAGTCATCACCCTGGATGGCCCCCTCGTTGTTCAGGTAGCCGAAGCCCAGATAGTAGCTCACGCGGTCGGTGGCACCCGAGACGCTGGCGTTGTAGTCCTGGTTGAAGCCGGTGCGGAAGGTGGCATCCTCCCAGTCGTAGGTCCTGCCGGCGAGGAAGTTCTCCATCACGATGGCAGCATCGGCATCGAAGCCCATACGGCGGGCGTAGAGGCTGAGCATCGACTCACCGGCCTGCGAGGTCTTCGGACCGTTCGAGGCCCACTGCTCCTGCGTGAGGCCATACTGAGAGAGGTTGTTGAAGTTGTCGTAGTAGCCCACGGGTATGCCGCTTTCCTTGCCGTAGTAGCCCCACGTGCCGTCCTCGCGATAACCGTAGGTCTGTGCCTTGTACCAGTCCTCGCGGTAGGTCATGTACTCGCTGGCGCTGAACATGTCGCGATAGGCAGCTTTCGTGTTGGCGGCGAGGTTCATGCTCACGTTGATGATGGGCTTGCCCTCCTTACCTTTCTTCGTACTGATGATGATGACACCGCTGGCGGCCTTGGCACCATAGATAGCGGCCGACGATGCATCCTTCAGCACGTCGATCTGCTCAATGTCGTCTGGGTTGATCTCAGAGAGGCTGCCTGCGAACTGCATGCCGTCTAATATAATAAGAGGTGAGTTGTGGGAACCGTCGGTGTAGAGCGAGTTCTGACCACGCAGCTGGATGCTGGCGTTCGACTGGGCGTCCGAGCTGAAGCCAATCTGCAGACCGGGCGTGCCGCGCAGCAGGTCCTGCACCGTGCCGGGGTTCTGGTCGGCAATTTTGCTCGGGTCGATCTGTACGACCGAGCCCGTGAGGTCTTTCTTGCGCATGGTGCCGTAACCGACGACCACCACTTCCTTCAGCGTCTCGGTGTCCTCTTCCAGGGTGACGGAGAGCGTCTGACCGCTCTTGAAAGCCACCTCTTTCTGGGTGAAACCGATGTAGGAAACGACGACGGTGCCGCTTGCGGGAACGCCTTTCAGCTCGAAGTTACCGTCGAAATCGGTCACCGAGCCTACGTTGGCGGCATCTTTTACTTTCACGGTGGCACCGATAATCGGTTCACCATTCTTGTCGACAACCGTGCCTTTCACGACTCCGCTTTGCTGGATTGCCTGAACTGCCGGGTCTGCCATTGTCGGCAATGGGAATGCTGTCATTCCTGCTGCCAACGCCATCACTAAACATAGTTTACGGGATGGATTCTTTAGATTAGCATGCTTCATGTAGTAATAATGTGAATTAAGTTATTGTTTATTAGTTATTACGGGTGCAAAAGTACTGTAATTGATTTAAATCAAGGTCTCCTTATCGTGATTTTAGGGGAACATATCATTATTTTTGTCCCAATTCATTGGGATTCCATTCTTCGCGCCACTTGACGACGGGGGTTCCCGCTTCAAACTCAATGGGCAGCCAGATGTAGCGGGCGTCGCTCGGATGCTTGGGGCGCCAGATGTCGGCCATGAAGATGAAGCGGTCGCCGACAGGCAGGATGTAGGTCGACTGCCCTCCGAACGTGATCTCTTGTTTCGGACCGCGGCAAGGGTTAGGGTGCTGCGTCCACGGTCCCCAAATGGAAGGTGCCGAGAACATGCGTGCCTCGTTGGGATCCCATCCTGTGCAGCCCGAGGTGATCATCCAGTAGGTGCCGTCTTTCTTGAAGATAGCGGGCGCCTCGTTCTGTCCTCCTGCCGCCACGCGTGTGTAGCGCCCTGAGTGGTGCAGGTAGTCGTTGGTCAGTTCGGCAATGTGCAGCGTCAGGTTGTCTTCCGAGGAGAAGATGTGATAGGCTTTGCCGTCGTCGTCGACGTAGAGGGTCATGTCACGGGCCATCTGTCCGGTGCCGAAGTCACGCTTCAGGAAGAGCCCCTGCCTGATGGCCTCGCGCCATGTGGGTGTCCACCATTGCTTAAAGTTTGCCTGATTGAGGGTGTCGAGCACGGTCTGTTCCTGCGGTCCGAAGTCCACCGGGAGGGTTGCGGGGTTGGCGCGCTGCGAATAGAGAAATTTGTAGGGACCTTCCGGACGGTCGCTGACGGCCACACCGTAGCGGGCAGCACTGTAGCCCCGACCTTTCAGCTCCAAGTGGAACCACATACAAAACTTTCCCGTCACCTTATTATATATTACCTTGGGGCGCTCCAGGATGCAGCCACGCTCGATGTCGGAGCCGCGCTCGTCGGTCACCGCGAGGGCCACGCCCATGTTGCGCCAGTTCACAAGGTCTTCCGAGGCATAGCACATCACTCCTACCATTGCCCGCGACGTAGTGTCGGCCTTGTGCTCGCCGAACCAGTAGTAGGTGTCGCCATACTTCATGATGCCGCCGCCGTGTGCATTGATATGGCGGCCGCTGTCGTCGCGCCACAGTTCACCGCTCCTGATGGTCTTGCTGACAGGCTGCTTGGCCCAGTGTTGCTCCAGCCTGCGTGCCTCCGCCTTGGTGATGTGAATCACGCTGCCGTGCTTGGGTGAGGAGAAGTTGGTAGCTTTCATCACACCCTCGTTGAAACGTCCGAGAGGCTTGAAGGTCTTGAAATCGCTCGTCTCTACGAAACCAAAGTTATGTGGTGTAGTGCTGTAGATATCGTACATCACGACCCACTTCTTCTCGCCGATGCGCTTCCACACGTTAGGAGCCTCGCAGCCACGGCCTTCACCGTCAATCTGCTCGGCATGATAGTCGGCGAAATGGTTGATTTTGTCGGATATCATGTATTTGATGCCACCAGGATTCTCCTGCGCCACGTAGGTCATGAAGTAGCGGCCGTCGGGCATCGGGCAGATGTCGGCATCGAGCACTTGTATCTTCTCGTCGGGATATTCGAAGAGCAGCTGCGGCTCGGTCTCCAAAGTGGTGAAGGCTTCGTCGGCATAACTGTAATAGAGCTTCGTGCGTCCCCCGGCCCGTTGGCGTATGGTGAAATAGACCATAGGCTTCTGCCGTTCTGGATCCCAGATGGTCTGCGGTGCCCATGCACAGCCTATCTCGCCGAAAGTCTGTGGGAACAGCTCGTCGATGTGCACCTCGGTGTGTGTCCAGTTGATGAGGTCGTCCGAACACATGAGCACCAGACCGCGGTTGTTGCCCCAGCCGTAGCGGTCGGGGCGGTCCCACTGCGTCGTGCGCAGTCCTTTCTGTTTGCCAAACACGTGCAGGTCGGTCATGGCAATGTAGAACTTACCGTTCGGCGCGCGGTAGATATGTGGGTCTCTGATTCCATGCTGATCAGCGATGGAATCGCCCGAAATGATAGGTCGGTTGCCGTTGATGGCCTTGAAGGTGTAGCCGTCGTAGCTGATGGCCATGAACAGCGAGTGCGTCTGGTCGTTGAAATAGGTGAATAGGTAAGCCCCCATTCCCTTTTCCGATGGCTGTTTGTGTCTTTGGGCTGAGCCTGTAGTCGCCAAAGCTGCAAACAAAACAGCCAAGAGTAAGATTCTCTTCATGTAACAAATAGTTTGATGATTCGTTGCAAAGGTACGCACATCCTTTGACAAGCACCTCCCCTTATTGTGATTTTAGGGGAACAAATCATTATTTTTCACAAAAAAGGGCTCCAAAATGAACACCAGTAACTAAAAAGTGCGCGAAAAGAAAATAATACAATTATTTGTGCATTAAATATAAAATTAGTATCTTTGCTCGATGATTTAAACCTGTATGCCATGAAACGTAGCTTGTTGGTCCTTTTTATGTGGGGATGCAGTCTGCTGACCATTGCTCAGATGCGGCCGTTGAGGATGATGTCGCAAATACCGCTTGCCCGTGCGTTGGATGCTCGTTGCCTGTTGTTTGACAGTTACGGCATGATGTGGATAGGTACTGAACAAGGACTGCTGCGCTACGACGGCTATTCTTTCCGCAACTTCCGTAGCGACGCCTATTCTCCAGGCATTCTGCCTAACAACTATGTGCGAACACTCGCTGAAGATCACGACAAAAGAATCTGGATAGGAACTCATAACGGACTGGTACGCTTCGACATGCGCACCGGCCAATTCCGAACCTATCAACTGGAGGGCGAACAACGGAGAGATGTCAACACCCTCTTCATTTCCCGTAACGGCACCGTATGGGTGGGCACTTCTGCGGGCGCCAGCCGTTACGACCAAGAGCATGACAAGTTCATACACTACCAAATGCCAGGCGGAGTGATGTCGTTCGAAGAAGACAAGCAGGGGCATATCTTCATAGGCATGTGGGAAAATGGACTCGCCCAGCTCGACCTGAAGACCGGCAATTTGGAACAGTATCCACCTTTGAATACACGCAACACGGTTTACTCCATGCTTTTCGACGGCCGGGGACGGCTGTGGATAGGTTCTTGGGAGAACGGCATCCAGCGCATCGACAATCCTTCCGACGTAAAGCATCCTACCGTGTGGCTGTTCAACGACGAACGCGACGACTTCCGCACCTATTACCGACTGGTAGAAGATCAGGTGAGCCACACCGTCTGGGGGTGTTGCATGGAGGGATTCACCCGAATTGATATGGAAACCGACAAGGTGGAAAACCATGACGGGATGCTGAAATTCTGCAACGATATCCATGCCGACGGGCAAGGCAACCTGTGGGTTCTCACCCGAAACGACGGCATCGCACATCTTAGCACACTGGCCGCTCCTTTCCACTATTATAACTTGCCGGAAAGTGGACGTCAATTGCTCGTGAGTTGCACGAAGTCGCTGTTCACCGCTGACGGGCGCTATTTCTGGATAGGACTACAGCCTTACGGCCTGGCCCGCTATGACCGACAGACCAACAAAACACTATACGGCCACAATATTCCGGGCTTCGGCCACATGGTAGGCTCCGATGATGTCTATTTGCAGTCGATATCATCGATGGTGCAGGTGGACAAGGAAATCTGGATGGCCAGCAGCAGGGGAATCCTGATTTGGCAGGATGGGCAACCGGTGGAGATGCTCACTTTCCAGAACACACCTTTCCTGAATCTACATAGCGTCAACGCCCTGATGCGCCAGCGGAGTGGAGTAATGTGGATTGGTCAGGCCTCGCGTGTCAGTGTGGTAACATCCAAGACACAGGGTAAGACACTTACCATGAAAGATGGAGATGACGATTTCAGCACATGTAACGTGATGTCGTTTGCCGAGGATTCCAAAGGGCGTGTCTGGATAGCAACCGAAAACGAGGGCATCATCTGCGTGAGCGGCGATGCCCGCCATCCCGAGCAGTTGCATTATCGCCATTACTGTCCGCAGAACGGAAAGTTTCCTGTCGACGATGCCACGGCCTGCTATGAAGACAGCCACCGTCGGCTCTGGGCCATCTCGGGCAGTGGCGGACTATTCCGCTATGATGAGACTGCTGACAGCTTCGTCCCCGTCAACTTCGACTATCACATCATGGGCCGTAGTGTCTATACTATCGAAGAAGACACATCAGGCGCGCTGTGGCTGACCACAGAACATGCCTTGGTGTGCCTGACGTTCGACAGCAAGGGAAATCCCGTCATCACCAGCTATGGCTATGAAGAAGGACTCGACGGAATGCGTTTCTCGCCTAATTCATCGTGTCGCTACGGAAAAGAAGTGTTCATTGGTAGCGAGAAGGGCTTTTTTGCATTCACGCCAGGGGAAAAACTGGCTGCCATCGGCGCAAAGAATCCGCAGTTAGTGGTTACGAACCTGCTGATAGACGACCGTCCGTTTGAATTCATCGGTGCCGAACAGCAGCAGATAATCCTGGAATCCACACCTTTCATGGCACAAAAAATCACAATCCCATCTGAAGTGGATAAGTTTACGGTGGAATTCTCATTGCTTACCTACAGCCATCAGGAAGAGATTCTCTATCAGTACAGACTCGAAGGCTACGATGAGCAATGGCGGCATGTGAGTATGCCGCAGCATAGTGTCACCTTCCAGAATCTCCCGGCAGGCACTTACAAACTGCATCTGAAAGCAGCCGACAACTACGGACGATGGACGGAGTTGCCTTACGCCATACGGATTAAGATCCTGCCCCCCTGGTACCTCACGTGGTGGGCCAATCTGGCGTATGCTGTGCTGTTGGCTGGTGCAGTCTACGTCTCGATTCGCTGGTACAAGAACTATCTGAAGACGAAGAACCGGCTGGCCATGGCCGTGGTGTTCACGAATATTACCCACGAACTGCTCACGCCGCTGACCATCATCTCTGCATCCATTGACGAACTGCGGCAAAAGGCACCGCAGTTCGTCGACAACTACTCTCTGGTGCAGAACAACATCCAGCGGCTCACACGCCTGCTGCGCCAGATTCTCGAGGTGAGGAAGTCTCAGGCCGGACAACTGAAGCTGCTTGTAGCGCGCGGCGACCTCTCTCGCTTCGTCGCCAACGAGTGCGAGAACATCCGTCCGATGGTCGGATCGAAGAGCGGTCAGCTAATCGTTGACTGTCCCAAATGCGGCGTTGATGCCTGGTTCGATAAGGACAAGATAGACAAAATTCTCTATAACCTGCTGTCGAACGCCGTGAAATATAACAAGGAAGGTGGTAAAGTCACCGTGACGCTGACGACCGACAGACAGCAGGCCGTCCTGAAGGTTAGTGATGAGGGCATCGGCATCTCCAAGGACAAGATGAAGCATCTCTATACCCGTTTCCTCGACGGCGACTACCGGCGCATGAATACCTTCGGGACGGGCATCGGACTATCGTTGGTGCGCAGCCTTGTACAGCTGCATCACGGGAAGATTGACTGCCAGAGTCGTGAAGGCGAGGGCACAACGTTCACCGTCACCCTGCCGATAGCGAAAGTGGCCTATGCCGAGAACGAAATCGACATAACTGCCGACAACAAGGCCATCGACAGCCAGCAGACCGAACAGATGGAGGAACTGGTGACAATGAGCGCAGACAATGAGCAGGACAATGGCGACACCGTCACAGACAAAGACTACTCGATGCTGATTGTCGAGGACAATAGCGATCTGCTGGAACTCATGCGGAAGCTCTTTGCGGAGCATTATCAAGTCTACACAGCGCGCAACGGTAAGCAGGCGCTGAACACAATCCACAAGCGCGACCTCGACATTATCATCACCGATGTCATGATGCCTGTCATGGACGGCATTGAGCTGACACGCAAGATTAAGGACTCCGAAGATTATGCCCAGCTGCCGGTCGTCATGCTGACAGCCAAGACAACGGATGAAGACAAGAATGTGGGATATGAGATGGGGGCCGATGCCTACATCACGAAGCCGTTCCGAATGGGCGACCTGAAGCTGCGCATTGACAGCATCATCAGGAACCGGGAGCGCATACGCAGGAAATTCATGGCTCAGACCGACTTCAAGGTCGAGGAGCAGCACTATTCCTCGCCCGACGAATTGTTTGTCCAGAAAGCCATCGAATGCGTTAAGCAGCATCTTGACAATTCGGATTATGACCGCGAGCAGTTCGCCTCCGACATGTGCGTATCCTCTTCTACCTTATATAATAAGCTGCGGGCACTCACTGGTCAGTCGGTCACAGGGTTCATCAATAGCATCAGGCTGAAAGAGGCGTGCCGCATCATGCGTCAACGGCCTGACATCAAGATGACTGAGCTTTCCATGGAGGTGGGTTTCAACACGCCCAAGTATTTCACGAAGCTCTTCAAGAAAGAGTTTGAGATGCTGCCCAGCGAGTTCATCAGCAGCCTTGACAGTAGCAGGGAGGAAAGCTGATCTTTCTGATTTAGCGTGAGGTCGATGAAAGAAAAGTACCTGAATATTTGAGCGCTCCCGTCAAACGGGAAACGGCGTATGCTAAGGGCAATAAAAAACATGTTATTACTTGTGGGGTGGACTGTCGTAATAACAGGAAATAACGTCGTGATTGTAAATATTTCATACCGAAAAAACGGGTACAGAAAAACTTTCATTCTACGAAGACGGAAGCACTCGTTTTGTTAAAAGATTCGGACAAAACATGAAGTTTTTTCTTTCCCTTTTTCAAAATGACCCATTTTACATCACGAAATGAGCCATTCTGTCTTCCAAAATGATTCATTCCGGCGAGCAAAACGGGCCATTTCCGATTGCAGAATGAATCATTTTGGAAGCTCGGAAAATGTAAAGAAAACACAAGTTGCTTTTCCTCAGTACTTTATAACTGTCTCAAAATTCGCGCGTACGCGTCCGTCTGCTTTTTATTTTGGAGACCGGCCTTATTTTCGTATAATAAATGTTATTTTGTAAGCATAATTCAGCGCTTCCCAATTATCACCTATAGAGGGAGAAAGCTAAGTTTCTACATCGCTTTCTTGTTACGAACTGGCGTTGAATTGACTGTCGCAGGGCGTTTTTGAGAGAAAATGTCGAAAAAATACAGGATTGAAAGCGCGTGGTGACAAGAAAACGTTTTTTTATTCGTACCTTTGCGCTCAGATTAAGATTGACCAAAGTACATTCAGTGACAATCTGTCTGGCATCTTGCAGGGGGGCCTGCATCTTTGCAGTTGCATTGTCATGCTGACAATGTACAGTAAAAAAACAAGAGGAAAAACAATTATGGAATATATGTCTCAGGAAGGCTACGACAAACTTGTAGCCGAACTGCATCAAATGGAGACGGTTGAGTTGCCGCAGGTTCGGGAGGCCATAGCAGAGGCGCGCGACAAGGGCGACCTGAGTGAGAACTTCGAGTATCACGCAGCCAAGCGTGAGCAGTCTCGCCTGCTGGGCCGAATACGTTTCAAACAGCGTGTGCTGGAGAATGCGCGCGTCATCGACATGTCGATGCTTCATGGTGACGGTGTGCAGTTGCTGAGCAAGGTTGAGATGACGAATCTCACCAACAACAGTCGCATGGCTTACACGATTGTCAGTCCGCACGAGGCTAATATCCGTGAGCGGAAGATTTCCATCAAATCGCCCATTGCTCAGGCTCTGTTGGGCAAGAAGGTGGGCGACGTGGTCGAGGCCCGTGTTCCTGCAGGCGTTCTTCGTCTTCGCATCGACGGCATTTCGTTGTCTTCTTGACTCCGTCCTGTTCTTTCTTGCTTATTTTGCGTCGTAGAGCCTTCCGCCTATGGTGTATGAGAGTGTAAGGCACTGCCTGAAGCTCAGTCCTCCATCCGTGAGGTTGAACTTCATGCCCGCTTTGACCGAGAGCTGTTTGTCTTTCAGAATCTCGTAGTTGATGTCGGTGTGGCTGTACCAGGGCGACTGTGTGAACGTCTCGCCGAGATAGTATTTTCCAAAGGCTTGGTTCCCGAAGTGTTGCTGTCGTTCGCCAGCATAGAATGTCTGGAGCAGCGACAGTCGTTTCCATTGCGCGTAGACATCGGCGACGAACCCAATAGGCAGGTGCCATTTCCGGTTGATTTCACCACGGTCTCTGTCTGCTGCCATCAAGACACCGGCCCGGATGTCGAGTTTGTCGAATATTCCCACCTGTTCCTTCTCTATTCCTGCGTACGCGTGTGCGGTGAGGTAGTCGTGTATGAACTCGTTCTCGTCGAAGACCTTTCGCAGGGCGTAGTGATAGAGATAGCCCTCAGCTCCCCATTGTAGGATTCCATGCCGGAATCTGGTGTTCAGTCCGACCATGAACTGCTCGCGCACGTCGTCCTGTTGCAGTCCGATCCAGTCGAGAAACATTTCAAGGTGACCGTTGTCGTTGGTGTAGAGGAAGTCGAATCCTCCTATTTCGGGCTTGTAGTAGCGCACGGAATCGCAGATGATGTAGTCCGACATCTGTTCCTTCATCATTCTTCTGGGAAACGAGCCGAAAATGAACCGCAGGTCCTTGTGGTCGTATTTGTAGTAGAGGAAGGGCTTCCCTTTCGAGACGATGTCCTTTGTTCCCGGTTCGGTCAGTGCGGCATAGCTTGCGTTGACGGAGTGCCGTTCGTTTTTCGACGTGACAGACAACTGCGGAGCCACCCAGAGTCCGAAGTGTGTCATGTCCTTTCGGTATGTATTGTCGCCTTCGGTGTTGTCGAAGAACCCGTAGCTGTCAATCTGCCAGTCCAGCTTCTGTGCGTGCACTTGCTGTGTCGTGCCAACCGTCATCGTGAGGGCAGCCACGAACCAAATTCTTGTTTTTGAAATCATTTCTCTCATTGATTTGCAAAGATACTATTTTATTTGTTAATGCAGGCTTTTTCCGGCAAAAAAGCGCTTCTGCTTTCAATAATTGGCTTTGCTAATAGGCCCTGACTCCAAATCCATGCCCGAGGAGCCGCTGCTGGATGAATTGCGGTAGGTGCGCCACTCAATATCGCTCATGTCGTAGCCCAGGCTGGAGAGATTCTTGTTCATCTGACTCATGACGTGGGCCGCAGAGAGGTTATGTAGGGAAATCCCTATGCTAAATTAGGGAAAAACTTCTTGGCAGTCCGCATTTTTTCATTAACTTTGCATCGAAATCTCTAATCATCCAAAAATCGTTGATATGAAGAAGGTAGCAATTCTTGCAGTTGGAGCAGCGCTGCTGATGAGCAGCTGTGGTTCTTACATGGCTTCAGGTGCCTATACAGGTTCGTCATTGGGCTCAATTCTCGGCTCTGCCATCGGCGGATTGACAAATGGGCCGCGCGGCAGTGACTGGGGGTCTATAATCGGTATGGCCGGTGGAGCCGTTGTGGGTGGAGCTATTGGTAATGCTGTCGACAAAGCTCAGCAGGAACGCTTGGCTGAGCGTTACGAGCGGATGCCTGTCACTGAGGAGACGCGCCAGAGTGGTTACAGCAACCGACAGCAGGCCACGCAAGGCTACGACAGCGGTTTCAGTCCAGACAATCTGGGCGACGATCGTATAGAATTCGACGCGGCGCCTCCAGCATCATCGGCAATGGGTTCTTCCGCTCCGAGTGTATCGAGCCGTAGTCTGTCTTCTGGTATAGCTTCTGTTCCCTCTCATGGTGCGAAGCTTGTTATCTCGAACGTGGTGTACAACGACCAGAACGGTGACGACGTGCTGAAGGCCGGTGAGGTAAATAAGATTTCTTTCGACTTGAAGAACATGTCCTCGCAGACCATCTACAATGTACAACCGCAAGTTTTGGAGACCACAGGCAACCGTCATGTGCTGGTCTCTCCGTCCATTCTCGTTGAAAGCATCGCTCCGGGCAGCGGCATCCGCTACACGGCTACCGTTGTGGGTGATCGCAGTCTCCGCAAAGGCATAGCTTGTTTTGAAATCAGTGCGACGGCAGCCAACGGACTGTCAGCTGTTCCTGAGAGCATTGAGTTGACGACGTCTCGTCGTTAGCAGGACATTGCTAACGGCTGGGCCTCACTATGGTACCAACAGCGGCGGGCGCGTGTCTCGCCGCTTTTTCTTTTCCCGTAGGTGCAATGGGCTGCATTTCGAACTTGGGTCGCTGTTGCAGCATTTCCGAAATGGTTTCTTCTTTCGTGTCGGTCTGTTTGTCTGTGCGCAAGATGGCAGTGGAGTGGGGGACTGGCTGCTTGCTGTCGGGCTTGTGGACAGACACTTCAACGTCGACTACGCCAGCAGCGATCATGTCCAGCTCCTTTGCAGCGCGCCACGAAAGGTCCACGACGCGACCTCTTCCGAAGGGGCCTCTGTCGGTCACTTTCACGATGACGCTTTTCCCGTTCCTTTTGTTGACGACCTTCAGCAGTGTGCCGAAGGGATGTTTCTTGTGTGCACAGTACAGGCTGTCGTTGTGGTAGCGCAGCCCGCTGCTCATCTTTCTGCCCTGCATGCGTTTTGAATAGAACGATGCCTTTCCCCTTTCTTGTGCCTCGGTCGGAATTGACAGTGAGAGCAGAACGAAAACAAAAAGGCAGCGGATGACACCGATGATGTCAACCCTGCCTTTGTTGTTTGATTGGTTATTGTTCAATATTGTGTTCTCTAATGCCAGTCGTAGGGTGGCTTTACACGATGCCCTGAGCCATCATGGCATTTGCCACTTTCATGAATCCGGCTATGTTAGCGCCTTTCACGTAGTTGATGTAACCCTCTTCCTGACCGTATTTCATGCACTGGGCATGTATGCCCGCCATGATGGTGTGCAGTTTTTGGTCCACTTCCTCAGCGCTCCAGCCCATGCGCATGGAGTTCTGTGTCATTTCCAGACCCGAAGTTGCCACGCCACCGGCATTCACTGCCTTACCCGGTGCGAAGAGTTGTTTGGCAGCAATGAATTTGTCGACAGCCTCTGCGGTGCATCCCATGTTCGATACTTCTGCTACGCAGAGCGGCTTATTAGCCAGGATGGCATCAGCGTCAGCACCGTTGAGCTCGTTCTGTGTGGCACAGGGCAGATAGATGTCGGCCTTGACTTCCCATGGCTTCTTTCCTGGGAAGAACTTGCTGCCGGGGAATTCTTCTTCATAAGGCGAGCAGATGTCGTTTCCGCTGGCACGCAGTTCCAGCATGTATTCAATCTTCTCTGCATCAAGTCCGGCCTCGTCGAGGATGTATCCGTCAGGTCCTGAGATGGTGATAACTTTCGCTCCGAGTTCCGTTGCCTTCTTGGCAGCACCCCAGGCCACGTTTCCGAAGCCTGACAGGGCAATCGTCTTTCCCTTGATGTCGAAGCCGGCTGTCTCCAGCATGTGGTGTACAAAGTAGAGAGCACCGTAGCCCGTAGCCTCCGGACGCAGGATAGAACCGCCCCATTCGAGGCCTTTTCCTGTAAGCGTAGCCCCATGGAACTGTCCGGTGATGCGCTTGTACTGTCCGAAGAGATAGCCAATTTCGCGTCCGCCTACGCCGATGTCGCCAGCAGGAACGTCCATATCGGGACCAATCACCTTATAGAGTTCGGTCATGAACGACTGACAGAACCGCATGATCTCAGCGTCGCTCTTACCACGGGGGGCGAAGTCGGAACCTCCCTTGCCGCCACCCATGGGCAGTGTGGTCAGTGCGTTCTTGAATGTCTGCTCGAATCCGAGGAACTTCAGAATGGAGAGGTTCACGGACGGGTGGAATCTCAGTCCGCCTTTGTACGGGCCGATGGCGCTGTTGAACTGTACGCGGTATCCGATGTTGACCTGTACCTCGCCTTTGTCGTCCACCCAAGGCACGCGGAAGGTCGTGATGCGCTCTGGTTCGACGATTCGCTCCACGATTTTAGCTTTCTCGAATTCCGGATGCTGGTTGTACACATCCTGAATAGAGGTAAGCACTTCTCTCACGGCCTGCAGGAACTCGGCCTCTCCTGGATGCTTCTGCTCCAGATTCTGCATGATTTTCTCAACGTTCATAAATTAGATTATTTTTAGTTAAACTTACATAGTGTCATGTTTGATAGGGCAAATATATGACTTTTCGGCCAAACTGCCAAATAAAAAGAGGAAAATTTTCTGATTGTTACTTACTTTTTGCATAATGGTGTGGCCATGCTACTTCACAATCATCTTGTGTCCGTTCACAACATAGACGCCAGCGGGCAGTCCTTTCAAATCGTAAGCTTTCTGTTTGACGGGTATTCCTTGCAGGTTATAGACGTCAGCGGGCCATCCGATGGCCGGTTCGGCTTCAATCTGCAATATGCCGTCTATGGTGTCGCTCACATAGAAGCTGTAGATGTGGTCTTTCTGTGCTGCTTCACCTTCGATACCGTCCTCGTTATAAGCGACGGTGGTGTTGTTCATGCCGATTTCCTTGATTCCATTCGGCATCGATTCGTCGATGTCGAGCGTGAGCAGGCAGAATTTGTCACCCATGGGCAGAACCTCGTTGTCGTTGGGAGTCACGGTGAGTCGGTAGCCCTGGTCGGTGCGCTGGCAGTTCAGGGCGTGTGTCTGTTGCGAATTCATGTCCAGCTGAACCATCGGCTGACCGCTGTTGTCGTTGGGAATGGTGATGCCTTCGGGCAGCACGATGGTGGTGGTAACGCTTGTCAGCGGCACTTCGTCGTATATCATGACGGGAAGAATCTGCCTTGCGCCGGACTGCAATGTCTGTTGTGGAAGGTAGATACCGTAGCTGTTTACCTGTCTGAAGGATTCCCACCCCTTGCAACCCATGTAGTCTGCGAGCCATTCTGTCGGGACTGCGACCCTTGTTGTCAGGAAACAGTCGTCAGCAAAAGCTTGGTTTTCCACGGGTGCATTGCTGCAGATGATGCGTTGCAAGGCATGGCAGTCGGCAAAAGCTTCTTCTCCGATGGCTTTGACGGTCCGCGGAATGTTCACGGCCGTGAGCGATTCGCATCCGAGGAATGTGTATTCACCGATAGTTTCCAGTGATTCCGGCAGCGAGAGTCTTGTCAGTTGCTTGCTCATCATGAACGGTTTGCTACTGATGTCGGCAATGGTGTTGGGTAGGGCGAACTTACCTTTCTTCCCGTTGGGGAAGGCAAGAATCTCCGTGAGGTCCTTGTTGCACAGCGTTCCTTCGTAGGAAGCGAAGAATCGGTTGGCTCCGTCGACCACAATTTGCTCCAAAGCATCGCAGAAGACGAACGGATTGTCTTTCATTTCGGTCGTACTGGCTGGAATGATGACCTCCGAGAGCGCATTACTCCCATAGAATGCGTGGTCGTTGACGGCTGTCACGCCGTCGGGCATGAGGTAAGTCCCGTTCTTAGCTCCCGGACAGCACACCACGGTGGTGCGCTCTTTGTTCATGAGCACGCCGTTGTCGGACGCGAAATACAGGTTCCCGTTGCTCACGAAGATGTTTTCCAAGCTGTCGCAGAAGCTGAAGGCATCCTCACCGATACTTTCCACGCCTGTCGGAATGGTCACTCTCTTCAGCTCGTTGCACTCGGCAAACGCCCAGCAGCCGATACTTTTCAGGCTTTCCGGCAGTTCCAGTTCCTGAAGGACATCGCACCCAAAGAAGGCAGCATCGCCGATGTTGGTCACTCCGTTGCTGACGGTAACGTGTTTCAGCTTGGAACAGCCCGTAAAGGCGGACGTACTGATCTCGCTGACGTCGGCCGGCACGCGGAACGTCTCTCCCTTACCACCCGGAAAAGCTAACAGCGTGGTCCCTACCTTATTATATAATACGCCGTCAATGGCTTTGTAGTGTTCGTTTCGCTCGTCCACGGTGATGCGTTCCAGCCGTGAGCAGCGGGCGAAAGCTTCGTGCCCGATGTGGCTGACCGTTGCCGGCAGCTGTATCATGAGTAGTGACGCGCAGCCGTAGAAAGCCGCATCGCCGATGTACTCTACGCCTTCGGGAATCTTCACGTAGCCCAGCGACGTGCAGGCAGAGAACGCTCCTTGCCCGATGGTACGCAGACTGTTCGGAAGCCTGAGCGACGTCAGTCCGCTGCATACGTTGAATGCGCGGTCGTCGATAGCGGTTACGCGGTAGGTCTTGCCTTCTGCAACGATACTGTCGGGAATGTTCACGAATCCGCTGTAGGGTTCTTCTCCTGCCGTTACGCTCACTTCGTTGTTTTCGTGCAGGTTGAAGCAGACGTCCCACACTCTGAAGTCGTAGGCTCGGACGGTCGTGCAGACCCATATTCCTATGATGATTGCGAAGAGTTTCTTGTCCATGGACTGCAAAATAAACGATTATTGTTGAAATGGCCAACGATTTGGTGCAAAAGAATACTAAATGTGCTCTTTCTGTACGCGTTTCGTGTACTGAACGGCAAGCATGGTCAGGTCGTCGCTCTGTTCCGCATCGCCGACAAATTCGTGCACGGCACGCGACATGGCCTCGATGAGCGGCTTCGGTTGCGAGTGCCCTTTGGCTGCGACCGAGGCGGCTATGCGGCCGATGCGTTCGTCGCCAAACTGGTTGTTGTGCTTGTCCTCAGCCTCATCCAATCCGTCAGTGAAGAGGAAGACGGTGGTCTGCGGATCGAGAACGGTCTGTTGGGTGGTGTAAGGAAAGTTCGGTATGACGCCGATGGGCAGGTTGGCGTCGCAGTCGAGCTGATTCACTTCTTGCCCTACGAGCAGTGGGGCGTCGTGTCCGGCGTTGCAGTAGGTCAGCAGGCCGTTGCTCAGGTCGAGCACACCAACGAAGAGCGTGACGAATATGTTGCTTTCGTTTCTCTCGTTCATGGCTTCGTTGAGAGCCTTCACGATGATGTTGGGCTGGTCCACGTGTTCCGAGATGTTGTGGAAGAGCGACCGCATGACAGTCATCACGAGCGAGGCCGGTATTCCCTTTCCCGACACGTCGCCGATGCAGAAGAACAGACGTCCGTCGCGCACAAGGAAGTCGAAGAGGTCACCGCCGACAGCCTTGGCCGGTGTCAGGATGGCGTTCACGGTGACGTCGTCGCGTTCCAGCGAGCCGTCGGGGAGCATGGCCATCTGTATGCCGTGTGCGATGTTCAGCTCCCTTTCCATCGAAGCCTTCTGCGTGGTGGTGGCCTTCAGTTCGTCCACGTATTTGGCGAGCGAGTCCTGCATGCGTTCGAACGAATTGCGCAGCAGGCTGATTTCGTCGTTGTTCTTCGTCACGGGCAGGGACGTGTCGAAATTTCCCTTGGCCACTTCGCCAGCCGATGCCGCCAGCTGTACCAGCGGTTGCGTGGCGTGCTTGATGGAGAGCCTGCACACGGTGAAGATGACGATGAGCGAAATGATGAAGATGATGACCAGCACAATGATGAATATATAGCCGTTGAGCCTGATGAGATAGCTCGGCAAGACGATGCCCATGGACCACTCTGTTTCCGACAGCGGGGCGTAGAACAGATAGCTTTCCTGTCCTTCTATTTCCAGTTTCTTGTTGTTATCGCTGTCGCTAAACAAGAATCCGTCAAGTCCCATGGACATTTGTCGGCCGGCATGGTCGTCGAGTGTGTCAATGCTCATCGAGGCGTAGTCGAAGAATGTCTTCCTGAGGATTCGTTTCTTGTCGGGATGGCTGATGTAGGTGCCGTCCTTTGCGATGATGAAGCTGTACACCTCTTTCCGCAGCGAGTCGTCCTTGACCTGTTTTACCTTTCCTTTTACAGGGTTGTTCGTGTCGTTTTCGGCATCTTCATCTTTGTTCCATAGCTTATTGAACGTCAAAAGGTCCAGCTCTTCCAGTCGTTTGCGCAGCCATACCAGCGAGAGGTCGGCTCCGAGCACGGCCACCGTCTCACCTTTTTCGTTGCGGATAGGCGCGAGATAGGAGATCAGCGGCGTCAGCGAGTCACTTTTTTCAAAGAACGGTTTCGACCAGTAAGGCTTGTCGCTCTTCATGGCTTCCTTGAACCACGGCTTGTTCAGGTAGTCCTCCTCGCTGCCCATGTCGAACGAACGCGCCGTTCCGTCGGCGTCCCTCACGGCCAGGGGTTGGTACCAGCGGCCCTTCTGTGGGTAGTAGCCTTCCTTGAAACTGATGCCGCAGCTGCGTATCTGCTCGTTCAGTCTGACGATGCGCTCCATGATGTGGAACATTTCGTCCGGGTCGTTCAGGCTTTGCTCTATCTCGTGGACGTTGTTGACGGCGGCTACGCGCACGTTGGAAAGCGTGCTCTTCACGTTTTCGTTCATGCTTAACATGACCTCCTGGTAGCGTATGGCAGCTTCCGTTTCCATGACGTTGCTCGACATCGAGATGATCAGCCACGATGTGAGGCTGAGGGTGATGAACAGTGCGAGCACAATACGTCTTGTCAGCAGCTTCGCAAAGGACTGTGAGTATGGCTTTCGATTGCTATTCTTTCCGGGCATGTCACGGTTCTGGTTACCAGCTTCTGCGCGGAAAACCTCAGCATCACGGAGTTCTTGCCGTTGACAAACTGTGCTTCCGCTCTTCTTTATCGAATGCAAAGGTAAAAAAAAAAGCGCAATCGCGCGCGCTATCACGCGATTTATTTTGTGCTTCCACTTTTTTTTCGTAAGTTTGCACGAAGATTGCGCTGTTTCCCAACTGGCTGCCGATGACGGCGGGGAAGCTGCACGTACACCAAACCTAATAAGCTGAAGACGAAATGGACTCAAACATCCCGCAACAATGGAATAAGTTCTATCTGAAAGACGTGTCGTTCGTCAACCTGATGACGCGCCGCATCTACAATGTGCTCATCGTGGCTAACCCTTACGATGCCTTCATGCTCGAGGACGACGGTCGTGTAGACGAGAAGATTTTCAACGAATACACTGAGCTCGGGCTCCGCTATCCGCCCACATTCACGCAGGTCAGTACGGTGGAAGAGGCCGAGGCCGTGCTCAGCAAGACCAGCATAGACCTGGTCATCTGCATGCCTGGCAACGCCGACAACGACGCCTTCGACGTGGCACGCGACGTGAAGGCCCACGTGCCCGACATTCCCTGCGTTGTGCTCACGCCTTTCTCCCACGGCATCACGCGCCGCATCGAGAACGAAGACATGTCCATCTTCGACTACGTGTTCTGCTGGCTGGGCAACACGAACCTCATCCTGAGCATTATCAAGCTCATCGAAGACAAGATGAACCTCGACCACGACATCGAGGAAGCAGGCGTACAGATGATCATGCTCGTGGAAGACGGCATCAGGTTCTACAGTTCCGTGCTGCCCAACCTCTACAGCTACATTCTCGCACAGAGCCAACGGTTCGCAACCGAGGCCCTCAATCCGCACTCGGCCACGCTGCGCATGCGCGGAAGGCCAAAGGTGGTGCTGGCCCGAACCTACGAGGAGGCATGGACTCTCTACGAGAAGTACCACGACAACACGCTGGGCGTCATCTCAGACTGCCGTTTCCCCATGCGCATGCTCGAACCTTCCGACCCGCATACCTTCGTGCCCACCAAGGCCGAGAAGGACCCCGAAGCCGGTTTCAAGCTGCTGCATGCCATCCGCGAGCGCGACGAATACGTCCCGCTCATCATGCAGAGTGCCGAGGCCTCCAACCGCGAACGGGCCCTGCGCGAAGGTTTCAAGTACGTGGACAAGAACTCGAAGAAGATGAACATCGACCTGCGAAACATCATGGCCGAGCACTTCGGCTTCGGCGACTTCATCTTCCGCGACCCGAAGACGCACGACGAGGTGCGCCGAGTGCGCAACCTCAAGGAGCTGCAGGACAACATCTTCACCATTCCCTACGACTCCATGCTCCACCACATCTCGCGCAACCACATGAGCCGATGGCTCTGCGCGCGAGCCATCTTCCCCGTGTCGGCATTCCTCAAGACCGTCACGTGGCACAAGCTGCAAGACGTGGACGCCCACCGGCGCATCATCTTCGACGCCATCGTGCAGTACCGCCGCATGAAGAACATCGGCGTGGTTGCACTCTTCGACCGAAACCGCTTCGACTCCTACAGCCACTTCGCACGCATCGGCGACGGTTCGCTCGGCGGAAAGGGCCGCGGACTGGCCTTCCTCGACAACATCATCAAGCGACATCCCGAGTTCAACGAGTTTGAAGGCGTCAAGGTCAGCATCCCGAAGACCGTCGTTCTCTGCACCGATGTGTTCGACGAGTTCATGGACTCAAACAATCTGTACCAGATAGCGCTGAGCGATGTGCCCGACGAAGAGATTCTCCGCCACTTCCTCCGCGCACAGTTGCCCGACAAGTATATCGCCGACTTCTTCACGTTCTTCGAGGCCACGCGCTCGCCGATAGCCATCCGCAGCAGCTCGCTGCTCGAAGACTCGCACTACCAGCCCTTCGCCGGTATCTACTCCACGTACATGATTCCCTATCTGGATGACAAATACCAGATGCTTCAGATGCTGGCTGCCGCCATCAAGAGCGTCTACGCCAGCGTCTACTTCAAGGATTCGAAGGCATACATGACCGCCACGTCGAACGTCATCGACCAGGAAAAGATGGCCGTCATACTGCAGGAGGTCGTCGGAAAGCGCTACGGCAACCGCTACTATCCCAACATCAGCGGCGTGTTGCGCTCGCTGAACTACTATCCCGTGGACGACGAGACCAGCGAGGAGGGCGTGGCCAGCCTGGCACTCGGCTTAGGCAAGTACATCGTTGACGGCGGACAGACGCTGCGCGTGTGTCCCTATCATCCCGACAAGGTGATGCAGATGAGCGAGATGGACATTGCGCTGCAGCAGACGCAGACGCGTTTCTATGCGCTCGACATGAATCACATCAGCAACGAGTTCCAGGTGGACGACGGTTTCAACATCCTCAACCTCCGTGTGAAGGAAGCCGACAAGGACGGCTCGCTGCGCTACATTGCCAGCACCTTCGATCCCACCGACCAAGTGATCCGCGACGGCTACTACGAAGGCGGCCGCAAGGTGATTTCGCTTTGCGGCGTACTCAAGCATGGGGTCTTTCCGCTCCCCGAGCTGCTGCAGATGTCGATGAAGTTCGGAGCTGAAGGCATGAAGCGGCCGGTGGAAATAGAGCTGGCCTGCAACATCAACGACGACCGGACGGGCGAGTTCTACCTGCTGCAGATACGTCCCATCGTCGACTCGAAGCAGGTGCTGGAGGAAGACCTGACGGAGCTGCCCGACGAGCGCTGCCTGTTGCGGTCGCACAATTCGCTGGGCCACGGCATCTCAGACGATGTCTGCGACGTGGTGTACGTGAAGACCGACGACGACTTCACGGCTTCCAACAATCCCGCCATAGCCGAAGAAATAGAGGCCATCAACAAGAAGTTCCTGAACTCAGGGACCAACTACGTCCTCATCGGGCCCGGCCGATGGGGCAGCAGCGACTATTGGTTGGGCATTCCCGTGAAGTGGCCGCACATCTCTGCGGCGCGCGTCATCGTGGAGTCAGGGCTGAAAAACTACAGGGTGGACCCCTCGCAGGGCACTCATTTCTTCCAGAACCTCACCAGTTTCGGCGTGGGCTATTTCACCATCAACACGTACAGTGGCGACGGCGTGTTCCAGAAGGCGCTCCTCGACGGCATGCCAGCCATCGAAGAGACGGAGCACGTGCGGCACGTCCGCTTCTCCCGTCCGCTGAAAATCATGATGGACGGCATGAAGCAGGAAGGCGTCGTGCTGCTGCCCGAGGATAACTGATGCTGAGGCCGGCTCCGTCCCTAACCGTTCGCAGCCTTGTTCCGGTAGTCTGAAGGCGATTTCCCTAACAGCTTCTTCGTGTAGCGCGAGAAGTGCGACGCCGTATCGAAGTGCATCAGGTCGGCCACCTCGGTCAGACTCTTCGTCTGGTCGTTGAGCAGCGTGACGAGTTCAAACGTGGCATAGAAGGTAATCCATTGTGAAGCAGGCAGCCCGGACACCTGATGGCTGATTTGTGACAGGTACTTCGGCGTGATGCAGAGCAGGTCGGCGTAGTAAGCCACGTCGCGCTGCTGCCGGCAGTCGTGCTGGACGTGCGAGAGAAAGCGCAGGAAGATGCGGGCTGCATTGTCGGAAGTCTCCATCTGCGACATCTCCGAGGCGTAGACCGTCCAGAGATCGTAGAGGAATATCTGCATGACACGTCCCAGCACCTCTTCCTTGAAAGGCGTTTCGGGCTGTGCGAAGCGCCTGCGGAACAGGTCGAAGTCGTCGTCCATCAGCCTGAGCGACTGTTCGTGCAGATGGAACGACGGATTGATGCGGATGAAGATGAATCCTTTCGATGCCCACACCATTTCCGGATTGAACTGCGAAAGGAAGTCGCCGGACGCAATCAGGAAGTCGGCTTCAAAGTCATCGGACCAGGTCACTCCCTGAATGGTGTTTGACATCTGCCAGATGACCAAGTCGTCGCGGCGCGAAATGAATGCGTGCCTTCCGTCAGAAAACGTCATTTCGCCCCTTCTGACGATGATGTGAACGTGATAGTTGCTTGTAAACTCCGACGGAAAGCACCCGTCTTGCTTGGTGTTCAGTAGCTTTACCTTCATGTTGCAGTCGTATCTTTCTTACGGTATTTTGTTCGTGAAGCGGTGACCGGGCTGCGGTCATGCTCTGACCACGGCCTGGTCGGCGTGTGACCACGGCTCGGTCAACGTGTGACCAGGGCCCGGTCAGCGACTGACCAAGCCGTGGTCAGCCGCACCCCCCGAAGCGGTCGCCAGCCGTTCCTGCTGCCATTGCGGGCAAAGGGGGGCTAATGGTCGAGGTCGTAGGTGGTCACGTAGTGGTCGAAGGCCAAGTCTTCGCTGTAGCCTTTGGCGCGGAAGAGGGCCAGGATGTGCTCCTGCTGCTGCGGCGTGAGCAGCCGTCGGCCCAGCTTGTAGCGCGAGTAGGTGCCGTTTCCGCCCAGATATGTCTTCATGGCCTCGCGCAGCTGCGACTCGTCCTTACTCTTCACCTCGGCAAAGAGCTTGTCGAAGCCCCATGCCATGCGCAGGGCTTCAGCCTTCCTGAAGTGCGGACAGCGTTCCATCTTCAGCACGCTGGGCAGCACCGTCGGCGCGAACGTCAGCTCGGGGTCTATCTGTTTCCCCACAATCCAGCGCAGACACCCTGCGTGTTGTGGGCATTCTTCGTTGAAGCAGTACACGTAGCCAGCCGGCACCTGCTGCAAGTCAATTTCGATATTGTTCGTTTCCATATTCTGTTCCTGTTATTCTTGTTTCTTCTCTGCATTCGCCGACCCGATGTCGAGCCTGCGAATGCTGCGCCCGAGGACGTCGGCTGTGTCCTGTCTCTTGTCGTCCATGCTGCTTTTAGTGCACGTCGATGCCGTCGAAGTATAGTTCGGCGATGACTGTATCACCGTATTTCGAGCCTGGATAGACTTCAAGGATTTCAAAAGTCAGCTTCCAGTCGGGCTTCGTGTCGTCGTTGTAACCGAGGGTGCCCACGTCGAAGCACTGCAGCGAGCGGCTGTCCTGCAGGGCAAGGACGGCGTAGGGCTTGCCGTTGTTGTACATGCGGAGCTTCTTCACCCTTGAATTGGCTTTCCATGCCGCTTCCGACTTGACGTGACCGTTGAGGATCTTCACCGTCGTGATGCGCGGACATTTGCCTTCAAACGTGTAGGTCAGGCTCTCGCCGATGCCTTTCCCGCTCGTGGCCCAGACGCTCTCGTGGTTGAAGTCGTGGGCATTCGCGGCGTTGTAATTGAACGATTTCATGGGTTTCAGGCAGCTTGTTGCCGATACGCTCTTCACTTCGCCGCCGCAGTACCAACTGCATCTGCCGCTGTAAAGGTCTTCGTAGATGTACAGGTCGCCGTACTTGCTTTCGTCCGCGAGTTTTTCTTCAGCGTCGCTGGAGTTGGAAATTTTCTCCCATTCAGCTACGGAAATCTTTGGCATGGCGAAAACGCTTTCCGGTCTGATGACTTTCTCTTGGGCTTGTATAGTGGTTATTGCAGCGAAAACAAGCAGTGTGGTAGTAAAGATTGCTTTTTTGTTCATGTTGAGTTCGTTGTTTATTAGGTTTCTGTTTATTACTGTTTCAAAGAGTAAAGTGCAGGCAAAAGGCAGCCGTTGGCTTGAGAGTTCAAGGGCAAAATTACATATTTTTTTCCATTTTCCTTGTTCATACAGGCAAAAATCTTCTGAAATGTGACAGAACGGGGTAGAATATAGTGGAGGACGGCTTTACGAATCATGGATTTTATGTACATTTGTCGCCGTAAACGTATGAGGCGACCATTCAACAGAGAATGGAAGCTGCAGACATGCTGTGCCGCATTACTGGCTGACGAGCATGAAACGAGGTACTTTCCTGGCAGATGGAAGCGAAAGCGACGATAGTTTTTTGCTTTCCGATGTCACCTTTTGCTTCTCTGAACTGTTATTATAGTGAATCGGTTCAAGAAAACAAATGACGAACGAGAGAGAGAAGAGCGATGCTCGCATCTCTTCTTCCGAACGAGGAGGAATTCGACGAAGTCAAAAGTATAACAATAAAAAGAAGAAAGAATTATGGAAGAATTAGTTGCTATCTTAGTACCTATTGCCTGTGGATGCGTACTGCCCATCATGATTGTATGGCTTGTCATCCGCAAGATGATGAACGAGACCAACCAGCGCACGCAAATCGTGATGGCCGCCATCGAGAAGAACCCCGATATGGACATCGAGGAACTGATGAAGAAGATTTCGCCCAAACCCAAGCTGCTGAAAGAAAAACTACTGACGAAACTGCTATGGGGCACGCTCACACTGCTGCTTGGCGTCGGATTTATTGGTAGCGAGATATACCTTGGTGTGTTTACCAATAGTTCCAGTCCCATGGGTGTTGTCGGAATAGTACTGTTGCCCGTTGGCATTGCTTTCCTGATTAGTTATTACGTTGGCAGGAAAATGCTTTCGAAGGAGATTGAAGCCGAAGAACAACAAATGATAGCACAAGCCGAGAGCAAGTGACACGCGAGCAGTTCATCACCCTGGTGGAGCGTGAGCAGGAGGCCATTCGCGGCTTTCTGCTCGCCCTCTGCTGCGGCAACAAGGGCGATGCCGACGACCTGGCGCAGGATGCACTGGTGAAGGCTTACCTCTCGTCGGCAGGCTACCAGGACCGAGGGCGCTTCCGCTCGTGGCTCTTCAAGATTGCCCACAACACGTTCCTCAACCACAGGGCGAGCCTGCGAACAGCCGCGACGCTCGACGAGGCACGGACGCTCGTCAGCCCTACGGCTGCTGACAGCAGTTTCGAGCACCAGAGCCTCTACCTTGCCCTGCGCACCCTGCCGCCCAAGGAGCGGTCGGCCATCACGCTCTACTATCTCAGCGGCTACGACATCAAGGAGATTGCCGCCATCACCGACGTCTCGGAGGACGCCGTGAAGAAGCAGCTCTCACGAGGCCGTGACAAACTGAAAGAAAAATTAAAGCTATGACAAAAGATAAAGAACTCGAAAAGCTGTTTCTCGCGCAGAAACCTACGTTCGACGACAAGGCCGACTTCATGGCTACGCTGACGAAACGCTTGGATGCCGTTGAGTATGTTAGGCAGCATCAGGAGGCCACGCTTCGACGTTATAGGGTAGCCATGGTGGTTGCCTTCGTGGTAGGCATCGTCAGCGGTGCTGTCACTATAGGTCTTATTCTTTCCAAACCGTCCGATGTTCCGGTCTTCTCCTTCGATGTTCAGTCAGTCTGGGTGTTATGGATCATGAGAAACTCTCGTGTGATTGTTGCGACAGCCCTCGCGCTGTTGATGACTTTCGGAACCTTTAGCGTCATCAATAATGTGCAGGAGATACTGAACATGCGCTCACATTTCCTGCGAAATGTGTAACATTAATGGAAAAAATGGTAAAGACGCTTTCGTAAATAGTCCGTACCTTTGCAGCAGGAAATTTAAACAAGCAAAGATATGGATATTTTCGAGCAATTAAGATCAGGGGCTGACGTCGATATGGCAACGCCCGAGTATGCAGAAGCTATCAAGCACATGACCGACTGCGCCAACATTTGTTTCCGCATCAACACCACGGCGCCACAGCAGGAGCTGATTCGCCCGTTAGAGGAACAGCTGTTTGGGGGCAAACTCGATAAGACGAGCTACCTGATGCCGCCCCTTCAGATTGACTTTGCCCGTCAGATGAAGATTGGCAAGGGCGTATTCGTGAACCACTCGCTGACGTGCATGGCCGCCGGGGGCATCACCATCGACGACGGTGTGATGATTGGACCGAACGTTCGCATCGTGACCGACAACCACGACTTCGCAAACCGCATGGTGCTGCGCTGTAAGCCTGTCCACATCGGCCGCAATGCGTGGATAGGCGTGGGCGCTGTTATCCTGCCGGGCGTGACCATCGGCGAGAATGCCGTGGTCGCCGCTGGTGCTGTCGTGACCAAGGATGTAGCACCAAACACCATTGTGGGTGGCAATCCGGCGAAGTTCATCAAAAGCCTCACCCCCAGTCCCTCTGCGAAAGGCGAGGGGAGCAAATAGTCAAATCGTAAATCGTTAAATAGTAAATAGTCATGATGATATTCGACAGAAACGAGAAGAAGCAGGTGGTGGCACTCTTGGGTGCCGGTAGTATGGGAACCGCCATAGTGCGCCGCATTGGTGCTGGTAAGAAGATACTCTTGGGCGACATCAGCGAGAAAGCGCTGGAGCGCGTCGGCGAGGACTTCCGCCGTTGTGGCTACGATGTGGAGACGCTGCAGGTGAACGCCTTGCAGAAAGAGAGCGTGGAGGCTATCGCGCGGAAGGCAGCTGAGCTGGGCCCCGTGATGTTCTTTATCGACACGGCTGGCGCATCGCCCAACCAGGCCAGTCCTGAGCACATTGTTGATCTCGATATGGTGGGTACGGGCTATGCTGTGGATGCTTTTGGTGAAGTAATGGCCGAGGGTGGTGCAGGACTCATCATCTCGAGTCAGGCTGCCTATATGTATCCCATTCCCAACGACGTTGAACTGCAGCTGGTGCAGACCCCGACCGCTCAGCTGAAGGACGTGAAATTCATCCAGGAGGTGGCCTTGCAGAACTCTGGCCTGGCCTACATGATAGCCAAACGCATGAATCACTTGCAGGCCCAACGCGCCGCTGCCACCTCATGGCGCAAACGCCGTGCCCGCATCAACACCATCTCGCCGGGAGTCATCGTCACCCCGCTGGCCTACGATGAGTTCAATGCCAACGGCGAGGGCTATCAGCGCATGATTGATGCTTCTGCCGCCCAACGCACAGGGACCAGCGACGAGATAGCCGAAGCTGCCGCTTTCCTGCTGGGTGAGCATGCCCGCTTCATCACGGGCACCGACCTGCTCATCGACGGTGGCGTCATTGCTGCTATTCGCACGGGAGAGTACAAGCTGGGCTGAATGGAGTCGCACTTCCCTGAAGCTTCTATGACGAATAATCTTTGGAGCTGTTCTTCTTCATAGGTGGGCAGAATGATGTAAGATTGCTCTGTCAAAGGGTTGGAACTTCAGCTGGGATAAAGTTGTCAAGGACTATGCAAAACATATTGAAACACTTGATATAAATCAAGAAAGTGCATTATTAAAAATATTTTGGGCATAAAAGTTTTGAAGAAAGAAAAATAATGATTACTTTTGCAGTGTGTTTTTCATAGTATTAGATTTAAGGTTAACAACAGGAGTACAGCGGTACTCCATTTTTTTTGCCCAAAAATGAAAGACACGACATAATTTTTTCGGATTCCAACCGTTATTATTGCATGCAGACCGCTGTCTGACAGCCAATAAATAACAGCCAATGATGAAAAGATTATTTGTCCTGCTGATAGTTCTGGAAACCGTACTCTGCGCGAAAGCCCAGGGCTATCGTAATCCGGTTATTCCCGGTTTTCATCCTGATCCCTCTGTTTGCAGAGTAGGGAAGGACTTCTACCTCGTCAATTCCTCGTTTCAGTATTTCCCCGGTGTGCCCATCTTCCACTCGAACGATCTCGTTCATTGGAAGCAGATCGGCAACGTGCTCGACCGCGACAGCCAGCTTCCCCTGAAGGGTGCAACCTCCTGGTTAGGGATTTATGCCCCCACCATCCGTTACCACGACGGTTTGTTCTACATGATTACGACCAATGTGGGGAACGGCGGCAACTTCATGGTCACAGCTAAAGATCCGCGTGGGCCTTGGAGCGAACCCATCTGGCTGAAACAGGAGGGCATCGATCCGTCGCTTTGGTTCGAGAATGGCCGTTGCTACATGATGTCGAATCCCGACAATACCATCATGCTTTGTGAAATCAATCCGCAGACCGGCGAACAGCTCACGCCGAGTCGTCCTCTCTGGCGGGGGACCGGCGGCCGCTATCCGGAAGGTCCGCACATCTACAAGAAGGATGGTTGGTACTATCTGCTCATCAGCGAGGGCGGAACGGAGCTCGCCCACAAGCTCACCATCGCGCGGAGCCGCAACATCTACGGCCCCTACGAGCCCAATCCGGACAATCCCATCCTGACCAACTGCTGCATGAAGGGACAAGGCATGCAGATTCAGGGAACGGGCCACGGTGACTTCGTGCAGGCGGAAGACGGTTCCTGGTGGCTGGTTTTTCTGGCTTACCGCAACTTTAACGGCAGTTATCATCATCTGGGACGCGAAACCTATTTGGCTCCTGTCAGCTGGCCGAAGGGCGAATGGCCGGTCGTTAACGGTGGTGAGCCCATTGACACGCTGATGCAGGCCGTGCTACCGCCGTCGGGTGCTGTGCCCGAACAGCCGAAGAGCAAAGACGGGCGTCTGACATACGGACCGGAGTGGGTCTACATACAGAATCCTAAGCGTAAAGTGGAGATTAGAGAAAATAAGGCGTGGTGCGGCGTAGTGGAGACAAATGTGCGACTGTACGCCTCTCAAAGCTCACTGACAGAGAATCGGCAGCCTGCCTTCTACGGCAGACGGCAGGAAGACGAGCGCTTCACAATGGAGACTGTGGTGTCTCCATCACAGAATTACGCCGAAGGTGACGAAGCGGGGCTTTCTGTTTATCAGATCAACGACGGCCATCTCGACTACTTCATCCGCAGGACACAAAATGGTTGCCGCCTTGCCTTGCGCTGCAAGCTGAAGAGCATCGACTACATTGTGTCCGAGAAAGAACTGACCATCGACCCGACATCGCTCTTGTTGCGCGTGCGCAGCGATGGCGCTTGCTATTATTTCGAGTATCAGAATCTTTCCGAACTGACCGACATACTTGAAGACGGTTGGCATTTGTCAGGACGCTTGGACTGTTCCCTGATGAGCACAGAGGTGGCAGGAGGCTTCACTGGTGTCGTTGTCGGTGCCTATGCAAGCGCGGCTCGTGAGGGTGACGACGTCTATGCCGATTTCCGTTTGCTTCACTATCAGAAACAATAAAATCAATCAAAAAGTAGTATTTTCGTAAAAAAAAGTTGCAATATTCCGAATTTTTGCTTAAATTTGCAAAGTTTTATTTAGGGATAATAATTTTTAACGTATAAAATAAAGTAAAGACATGAAAAAGTATTTAGCTGAAATGTTCGGTACGATGGTACTCGTACTGATGGGCTGCGGTGCAGCCGTGAGTCTGGGTTGCAGCAATGCTGACCCCGAAACCGTTGTTGGAACTGCTTTTGCTTTCGGTCTGGCCGTCGTTGCCATGGCTTACACAATCGGTGGCATCTCCGGTTGTCACATTAATCCTGCCATTACGCTGGGCTGTTTCCTCACCGGCCGCATGAATTCGAAAGATTGTGGCATGTACATGCTCTTCCAGGTCATTGGTGCCATCATCGGTTCTGCCATTCTCTTCGCGCTGACAGCTTCCAGCGGACTTGTCGGAACGGGTGCAAACGACTTGCAGGCAAACGGTGTTGATACCATCCCCGCCATCGGTGGACTGCTTGCTGAAATCGTGTTCACTTGCGTCTTCGTGCTTGTCGTGCTCGGTGCAACTTCAAAAACCAACGGAGCCACTAACAATTTCGCTGGTCTGGCCATCGGTCTGAGCCTTGTTCTCGTGCACCTCTGCTGCATTCGTTACACTGGCACCTCTGTGAATCCGGCACGTTCTATTGGTCCGGCTCTCTTCCAGGGTGGTTCCGCACTGGCAAACCTGTGGATTTTCATCGTTGGCCCGTTTGTCGGCGCTGCACTCGCAGCTGGTATTTGGAAGGCTATTGAGCCCGAGAAAGATTAAGTAGAATTCTTGTTTTAGTATACTGTATGGCGTTCTCTTTTCAATGGTGGAAAGAGAACGTTTTTTTGTTGGTTGCTGTTGCAAGGCAGCGGCAGGCCAACGGAAGTGCAGGATGGACTTGGACAAGAAACGTAAACTCTGTCTTTTCTTGCGTCATCACCTCTTCCGATTGCAGGGGACGGACCATGAATAGACGATGTGAAGAAGATTCTCAGTCTTCTGAAAACAAAAAGACGGAAAGCCAGAAAGCTTCCCGTCTTGTTTTTACACTTTTGTTGATGATTAGTCGAGCTGAGCCAGTTTGTTGTCTGAGCCCAGAACGTCGATGATCTTGTGCTTGTACATCTTCTCCATCTCGTCGCGAGCGGGGCCACAGTACTTACGCGGGTCAAATTCTCCGGGTTTGTCGTGCAGCACACGGCGCACGGCAGCGGTGAAGGCCAGACGTGAGTCAGAGTCAATGTTGATTTTGCAGACAGCACTCTTGGCTGCTTTACGAAGCTGCTCCTCTGGAATACCGATGGCATCGGGCAACTTTCCGCCGAGTGAATTGATTTCGTCGACATACTCCTGAGGAACGCTTGAAGAACCGTGGAGCACAATGGGGAATCCGGGCAGCTTCTCCATGACGGCATCGAGGACGTCGAAGGCCAGTGGCGGGGGTACGAGCTTGCCGGTCTTCGGGTCGCGTGTGCACTGCTCGGGAGTGAACTTGTAGGCACCGTGGCTGGTTCCGATAGAGATAGCCAGTGAGTCGCAGCCTGAACGCTGTGAGAATTCAATTACTTCCTCGGGCTTTGTGTAGTGGCTTACGGCGCTCGAAACCTCGTCTTCAACACCTGCCAGCACGCCAAGCTCAGCCTCGACAGTTACGTCGAACTGATGAGCATAGTCCACAACCTTCTTGGTCAGTGCAATGTTCTCCTCGAAGGGGAGTGAAGAAGCATCAATCATCACGCTGGAGAAACCGTAGTCGATACAGCTCTTGCAGGTCTCAAAGCTGTCGCCGTGGTCCAGATGGAGCACAATCTCGGGGTGCTTGCAGCCCAGTTCCTTGGCATATTCCACGGCACCCTGTGCCATGTAGCGCAGCAGCGTAGCGTTAGCATAGTTGCGTGCACCCTTCGACACCTGCAGGATGACGGGGCTCTTCAGGTCGCTCGATGCCTTGATGATAGCCTGGAGCTGCTCCATGTTGTTGAAGTTGAATGCGGGGATGGCATATCCACCGTTGATGGCACGTGCGAACATTTCCTTGGTGTTCACGAGGCCGAGTGATTTGTAATCTACCATAATTCTTTTTATTGTTTAGTTGATAACATTTATGATTTGTTGCAAAGGTACGAAATAATTCATAATTCAGCGTTCTTTCTCGGAAATTATTTCCGAATGTGAAGGCCGTTTTTTTCATTGATTAACAGTTTGGGCACGAGCACACGTGAGAAATGCTAAATGTGGGTTGCAAAGAAAAGTGGAAAAGGAATCGGAAACAGCGGTAAAGTACCACGGAGTGCGTCTGGTATGCGTCTGTGTTCAGAACAGACTTTCTATTTGTTTGACGCTCTCTTCGAAATGCTCGCGGTCCGCAATGGCTCCGTTCTTGATGCGTGCGCGGTAGTTGTAGATGGTGTTGACGCTGTAGTGGAGGAACTCCGCAATCTTTGAGCTGTCCTCAATGCCGAGCCGAATGAGGGCAAAGATGCGCAGACTGGTGTTCATTCGCTCTCCTTTCAGCAGGACGATGCGTTCTTCGGGCACGAGCAGAGCGTTGAACTGCTCAACGAAGTCGGGGAAAAGGTGTAGGAAGGCCTCGTCGAAGCTGTCGTATAGCTCTTCCAGTTCCTTGTCTTTGAACTCCTGCGAGCGTGTCATGTTGTACACTTCCTGATATTCCCGATTCTTGACCAGCTTGTTCACGCGCTTGCGGAACTGGTCCATCTTGTCGATGTAGAGCGAGCACAGTCGCATGAAGCGTCCGACGTATTCTTCCTTGACGCGTCCGGCCTCGGCAATGCGCTGGTTTAGTTGTGACAGTTCTGCGTTCTTGGCCGTTAGCTGTGTGTTCAGCTTGGACAGTTGGCCGTTGGTTTCCGAGAGTTGACCGTTCTTCAGGTGCAGCTCGTCGTGCGCGGAAGCAAGTCGTTTGCGCTGCCGGTTAACGTATGAGAGGGTGGCTACGAGACTGAGTGCGAGCACGCTGATTCCGACAAGGAGCAGTCGGAGCTGCTGTTTGGTGCGTTCGTTCTCGTCGCGGTAGGCTCTGTCGATGGAGAGCAGCAGTGGTTGTATCTGCCAGTTGCGCACGCGTGACCCGAATCGTCCGGCGCAGTCGCTGGCGAAGCTGATGTAGCGTGATGCACGGTCGATGTCGCCCTGCATCATCAGTTGGTTGCAGATTTCCCACATGGAGCCCTGGTTCATGACGGCATGCCGCACATCGGCCAATGCAGACTCCAGCACCCATTGCATCATCTGTGTGCTGTCGTTGATGGCTTTGAACTCCAGATAGCGGTAGAGGGCGGTCAGTGCGTAGGGATGCGATCCTTTCTCCACGATGCTCAGCCAGCGGTCGTTGATGGCCATGGACTCTTTCAGGCGGCCTTCGTTCTGTGCGTCCTGCTCCTGCAGGCAGAGCACGGCGTTGTCGTCGGGTGGCAGTGTAGCGTACATCAGCTGCTTGTAGTGCTCAGCCTTTTCCGTATAGAGCTCGCGCTGGCCCGGCAGTCGGCTGTAATAGGCCAGTTCGCCGAATACATGGCGACATGCTTCGTAGTAACGGCCCAGCGCGAGCGTGTCGATATGAGCAGAGTCAACCTCCTGCAGGATAGCCTGTGCTTCGTCGAACATGCCAGTGTTGCTGCACTGCAGCGCCAGGAGCGACCGGCATTCGGCTGCTCTTGACTGTTCGCCCATCTGCTCGCAGAGCCTGATGCATGTCTGAAGATAGACGATGGCAGAGTCGTTGATGAACGGCATGTACTCCTGATAGAGGCTGTTTGCCAGCTGGAAGCGTTGTCGGTCGTTTCTTGCCTGCACCAATTGGTGCCTGAGCGCCTCAATCCGGCTTTCTTTCTCCTCGATGTAACGCGGAGTTTGGGCGATGGCTTGGTCAAGACATCGGAAAAGCGAGTCGATGTTGGCTGCTTGTAGTGTGTTTGCAGCCAGTCCGAACAGCAGCGACAGAAGCAGTTTACGCATGGTTTTCATAATGGTCTTCTTTGCTTCGTAAGGTTCTTTAGGGGCGTACTGTTGTACGTCGGGACTTTGTTGCCCAGAAGCCACGGTTTGGTGTTCCGGGCAAAAGCCCTCTTCAGTCTGCAACAAGATGGTGAAGAAGCTTGGAGAGCGACTCTTCTTCTCCTACAACCCAGATGATGTCACCCTTTTGGAAGCGGTAGGTGGGCTTCACTTGCGACAGATTCTCCTCTCCTTCTTCCAGTCCGACGACCATGCAGTCGTATTCGTCGCGGATACGGCTTTCCTGCAATGTCTTTCCCACGAAGGGACTGTTTTCAGCAATGGAAATAGAGCGAAGTCGCATCTCGCGTTTTTCCAGTTCGTAGTCCTCTTCAAACGTTTCTTCATCCAGGGCATGACGGAAGGCAGAGAGCTGTTCGTCGCTGCCGATAACCTGCAGGCGGTCGCCTGGATACACCATGTCCTGTCCGTCAGGAATGTTCAGACGCCGGTTGCCGCGCAAGATGCTGCTGATGTGCACGCCGAATTTGTGACCGAGGTTCAGGTCTTTCAGCGACTTTCCCATCCAAGTGGAGTTGGCGGGCACGTTGAAATCTGCAATGTGAATGTCTCGGTCAAGAAGCTTTCCCTCATAGAGAGGCCGTTTATGTCCATGAACTTGTGCCTCGATGTCGCGCGAACGTAGATTCTGTATGAACAGCCGTTCCATGTGAATGCTCTGGTTCTTGATCCAGCGTGAGAGGATAATCAGCAAAATAGCAATCACGCCGATGGTGATCATCAGTGCGTTCGAGAAGCGTGTGAGGTGGTGGCAGATATAGAATATGAATGCAACGGCGATGATGATGCGTACGAGAACGGTGAAAAGCAGCGGAACACGGTTTACATTGCTCTCGTCCCACAGTGCGCGAAACTCCTGGCTGTGATTCTTTTTCATTACCATGGCGCGCAGGAAGGGTGAGATGACGACGACTGTCACCAGTCCTGTGACAGCATTTCCGTACCAGTAATTCCTCCAACCGGGTATCAGCCGATGCATGAACGGTTCTACAAAGGTGAACATCACTGCGATGGTGGCAGCTGAAAGGATGGTATAGACAACCGTATTGATGCCCATAGGGATGAGTAGCCGGTGCCATTTGCTCTTTCCCGAAGTGCTCTGCGAGCTCATGGCCAAATGATTCAGCGAACGGACCCATTTGTTGGGCAGCCGTTTCTCAAGGCTGTTGTAGGCAGGTGTGGCGAGTCTGATCATGTAAGGAGTGAGGAATGTCGTGATAACCGACACTGCGACGACCACAGGATAGAGAAAATCGCTGATAACTCCTAATGACAAGCCAAGGGAAGCGATGATAAAAGAGAACTCACCAATCTGTGCCATGGAGAATCCGCATTTCATTGCTGATTTCAGACTCTCGCCTCCCAGCATGAAAGCGAACGAACCAAACACAGCCTGTCCCACAAGGATGGTCAGAACCAATGCAAAGATGGGAAGGGCATAGTTGAACAGAATATCCAAATCGACCAGCATGCCGACCGAAACGAAGAAGATGGCTCCGAAAAGATTCTTCACAGGCTCGACGAGCTTGATGATCTTCTCGGCCTCTATGGTTTCAGCAAGGATGCTTCCCATGACAAAAGCACCGAAAGCGGAAGAGAATCCCACTTCCGAACTCAGCACAGCCATGGCGCAGCAGAGGCCGAGAGAGACGATGAGCAGTACCTCGTTGTTCATCAGTTTACGCATGCGGCGTAGGAACAGAGGAATGGCAAAGATGCCGACAACGAACCACAGCACCAGGAAAAAGGCTATCTTGATGATCGACGATAGCATCTGCCCGCCGTTCGCGCCGCTGCCGCTGGCGATGGCGGACAGCATCACCATCATGACGATGGCCAGGATGTCCTCGAGTATGAGCACGCTCATCACCAAACCCGCGAACTGCTGTTGCTGAAGTCCGAGGTCGTCGAAGGCTTTATAGATGATTGTCGTTGAGCTCATGGCCAGCATACCTCCGAGGAAGATGCAGTCCATGTTACTCCATCCGAACAGGTGGCCGACACTGATGCCCAACATCATCATGCAGAAGATGATGGTGACGGTCGAAATGATAGGCGAAGCGCCCATCTTCAGTATTTTCTTGAACGAAAAATCGAGTCCGAGCGAGAACAACAAGAACATGACGCCGATGTCGGCCCACGTCTTGATGTCCTGAGTATCGACGACCGAGGCCAGATAAGGCATGTGTGGACTGACCATGAAGCCAGCCACTACGTAGCCAAGCACCAGCGGTTGTTTCAGTTTCTTGAAGATGAGCGTCACGATTCCGGCCACTGTCAGAATCAGCGCCAAGTCTTGAATGAGTGAAGGTAGTTCTCCCATGTTTTTCTCATATAATTCTGTTTCTATTCCAATGGCATGTTTCCCTCTGCCATTTCCGAAAATGTCAGGCCGGCAATCGGCCGACCTGAACACTGTCTTCTTCGTCTTCAGTCGTTGTAACCGGCTGTCAGTTCGCAGATCTTAACGATGGTCTGCATGGCTTTCTCCATCACCTGAATGCTGACGAACTCGTAAGGTCCATGGAAATTGACGCCACCTGCGAAGATGTTAGGGCAGGGGAGACCCTTGAACGACAGTTGGGCACCGTCCGTACCGCCGCGTATCGGTTTCACCCGAGGGGGCACGCCGCATGCCTGCATGGCCTTCAGTACGATGTCGATGACGTGCATCTGCGGGTCTATCTTCTCCTTCATGTTGTAGTACTGGTCATTGATGTCGGCCCGTACCGTCCCTTCGCCGTATTTCTCGTTCAGCTGTTCCACGCATTTCTGCACGAAACGCTTGCGGTCCTCGAACTTGTCGCGGTCGTGGTCACGGATGATGTAGCTCAGCTTGGCGCTCTCCGTGCAGGTCTCCATGCCTGTCAGATGGTAGAAACCTTCGTAGCCTTCGGTTTCCTCGGGTGTCTCGTTGCCGGGCAACATGGCCACGAACTCAGCGGCCAGACGGCTGGCGTTGACCATTTTTCCTTTGGCATAGCCTGGATGAACGCTCACTCCTTTTATATATATCTTCGCACCGGCAGCGTTGAAGTTCTCGAACTCAAGCTCACCCAGGTCGCCGCCGTCGATGGTGTAGCCCCACTGGCACCCGAATTTCTCCACGTCGAAGTGGTGAGCACCCATGCCTATCTCTTCGTCGGGGTTGAATCCCATGCGGATGTCGCCGTGCGGTATCTCCTTGTGGTCGCGCAGGTAGCACATGGCCTGCACGATTTCGGCAATGCCTGCCTTGTCGTCGGCACCGAGCAGCGTTGTTCCGTCGGTCACAATCAGGTCTTCTCCCTTGTGCTGCAGCAGTTCCGGGAACTTGGCCGGACTGCTGACGATGCCTTCCGACAGCTCAATGTCGCCTCCGTCGTAGTCTCTCACGATTCTGGGTTTGACGTCTTTGCCCGAGCAGTCGGGGCTGGTATCGTAGTGGGAAATGAATCCGATGGTGGGAACCGGCTTGGAAAGGTTCGACTTCAGCGTGGCATAGATGTACCCTTTGTCGTCCATCTCCACGTTGTCGAAGCCCTCGTGCACCAGTTCTTCTTTCAGGAACTGGGCAAAAAGGAGCTGTTTCGGTGTACTCGGTACGCTCTGCGAATCCTCGCTCGACTGCGTATCAAACTTCACATAGTTCAAAAATCTTTCAGTGATGTCCATGGTTGATTGCAATATGAATCGTTTTTTTTGATGTTATGGTTGCTTGTCTGTTCTATCGGCTCACGGCGTCGAGCCATCCGGTCAGTGCGACGAGCGACGCATTCCAGTTGATGGCAATCTCGTTCGATGCGTAGCTGCCCTCGTGATCAAGGTACGACTCGTCCGGTTGGTTCGATTTGTAGGTCAGGTTCGAGCCTTTGTCCTGCTGTCCGGGGTTCGGTCCGCCCACCAGCAGTCCCGGTATGGGAGCCTCGATGCCGTCGGCCGCCGAGAGTCGATGGTGCGGATGCATGGGCGATTTCTGACCGAAGCCGGTCACATAGCAGTATCCCGTGGCGTTGCGTCCGAACAGATAGTCAGCGTTCTGCTGTGCGGCCGTGAGATATTTCGCGTCGCCCGTCAGCTGGTAAGCATAGAGTAGGGTGATGCCACTCGTGCAGAATGCTTCGGCCAGACAGCCCCATCCGAAATCTTTAGGCGCATTGCCCGATGGTGTCTGGAAGCACGAGCGCGCCACCGTGGCCACGATGCTGTCGCAGTAGGCCACAATCTGCTTTCGCGCGGCCTGTCCCTGTTCCGACTGCGGACGGTGTGCAGCCAGTTCGTAGGTGCCGAGCGAGGCGATGCCGCCCCATGTGGGCAGTGCGAAGCGTGCCGGTGCGTTGCAGCTTGCGTCTTGTTTGAACGTGTCGTCGCCCGTCAGCAGGTACAGTTCGGTGGCGGCCCAGAAGCGTTCGTCGCCGGCGAAGCCGTCACCATAGGTTCCGGTGCTTACCTCTGGCTTGTATTTCTTGTTCATGGCGTCCTGGAAATAGAGCGCTTCGGGGTGCTCCTCGGCCCAGTGGTAGGCAGCCATGGCAGCGCGGGCTGCCTGCTCGGCAAATCCGGGATAGTCCTTGTTGCCCTTGAAGATGCGAGCGGCCTGCGCCATGGTGGCGGCGAAGTCGTAGCTGGCGGTGACGCTCTTCTGCACCACGTAGCGCTGCTGGTGGCAGTCTTTCGGCATGACGAAGCCCTCGAAGTTGGGCGTTGTCAGCTTGTGGTAGACGCCACCGTCCCACGGATCCTGCATTGTCAGCATCCACTTCAGGTTGAACATGATTTCGTCCAGCAGGTCTGCCGTCTGGTTCCCGCTCTCTGGGATGTTCACATTGAGCGCGTCGAAGTATGCTTTGTTCTGTTCGTAGCTGCAGAGCATGATGCCGATGGAGTAGGCCGAGTTCACGATGTATTTGTTATAGTCGCCGGCATCATACCAACCCAGCGGTGACGAGATGAGACTGCCAGCTGGGCGGCCAGGCGAAACCGCCGACGGATGGATGCTCACAGCGTCGTCCATGTGTCCGGCAGGCCGGTTCCACACGCCGGCATAGCGCTGTTCGATGGGCATGCCTGTGCGTTGGTAGTAGAAGGCTTTCACGGCACCCTTCGTCACCTCGTTCAGCGCATGCGGCTTCACGGTCAGTTTCATGGCGCCAGCATCCTTGGCCGACGATGCGCACTGCACGTCGTACTCGCCTTCACCCAGTCCTTGAATGGAAATCACCGTGCGTTGGCGGCCCGACCACGGCGATTTCACCGTGCGCAGCACGCGCACCTTTCCCGCACGCTTTCCCGTCTGGGCGTCACGCACCGTAATCTTACCATTCTTGGCTGCGCCGTCCACCACCACTACTTTCTCCTGTCCGGGGTAGACACCCACTTGATTCAGACGGACTGTTCCCTGTGCAGTTGCGCCGGTCTGGCAGCAGGCGCAGCAGACCATCATCCATAAAGCTCTTTGTAGTTTCATGATTTGCGTGTTTTTATAGGTTCTTTTGCTTTCTGCGACAAATTTACATAAAAAATACGAGTTACAAGTCAGTCTCACGAAGAATTTAATCTTTCTTTAGAGGAAAGTGGAAAAAAACGAGCAATAGAGAGAACGTCGGGTTCCTCGGCTTCCTTTGAGGCCCTCGTTCCGATTACCTTTCTGACTGTATCCATGAAAAAAACTTGTCTTTTTTTGAAGAAAGAAGGAGATTCTCGGGAATAATTGCTAACTTTGCCAGCAAATATAAAATTCATTCATGAGCAAGAAGAATCCGTTATACAGTTTCCTGAGCCACAACAAGTACTGGATTGTGCTCATTGTGGGCGTACTCATTGTGGGCTTCCTCGACGAGAACAGCTTCGTGCAGCGGCTCAAATACGACATGCAGATCAGCGAACTGAAAGAGCAGATTGAGAAATACAACGCACAGTATGAGCGCGACGAGACGCAGCTCAAGGAGTTGCGCCGTAACCCGAAGGCCATCACGAAGATAGCCCGCGAGCGCTACTTCATGAAAGCAGACGATGAAGACATCTTCGTGCTGAGCGATGACCTGGAACCCGTAAAGAAAATGGCACATGAAACAGCTGAGTAAATTTCAGAGCTCCTTGTTCCTTCTCGGAGGAATACTCATGGTCGTGGGCGCAGCCATGTACGTCTTCGCCATTCGGCAAGCCGCTTCCTGGATCTTTCTCGTGGGAGCCTTGCTCTTTGCCGCCATGCAAATCTGCCAGAGTTACGAAGGCGACGATTTCGTCATACGCCGCTTGCGCCGCGTCACCATCATGGCCGACGTGCTCTTTGTGCTCGCCGGTTTGCTCATGGTGGAGTGTGCCTACGGCTTTGTCCGCCCCTGGTTCCACGCCCATGTGCATAACGGCAGCATGGCTTACATTACTTATATATATAACAAATGGGTCGTTTTGCTCCTCATAGCCGCTGTTTTGGAAGTCTATACGACTTACAGAATATCGCACGAACTTGACAAAGAGGCAAAAAAACGCTAAAAGTAAGCACTTTTGTTTTAAATAGAATAAAATATTTTTCGTACTTCAATAATACATTGTACATTTGCACATGCTTGATGTGCCGCAAAAACGGCATGTTATTTACACTTATGAATAGAATTATCTACGCTTTGCTGACTTTGGCTGCTCTCACTTCGTGTGCGAACAGTTACAATATTCAAGGCTCTTCCAACGTGCAGATGCTCGATGGGCACATGCTCTATCTGAAGGTTTACAACAACAACAGCCTGAAAGACGTAGACTCGTGCGACGTCGTTCACGGACAATTCCACTTCACTGGCACGGTGGACAGCACACGGATGGCTACGCTCTGCATCGACAATGAAGGCATCATGCCCATCGTCATAGAGAGTGGAGACATCAACGTGCGCATTGACAACATGCAGCAGCGCGTGAGCGGAACGCCACTCAACGACAAGCTGTCCGACTTCATGGAGAAATATGGCAAGCTGCAGGACCAGATTGCCGACCTGCCCCACAAGGAAAGCCAGGCCATCATGGACGGAGAGGACGAGACAGTGACGCGTCAGCGACTCAATCAAGAGTATGCTGAAATCGTGAGCAACACCGATCAGCTGGTCACAAGCTTCATCGAGGAGAACTTCGACAACGCGCTCGGACCCGGTGTCTTCTTCATGATGACCGCCGGATTCCCTCATCCCGTTCTGCAACCATGGATCGAAGCGCTCATGACGAAGGCTTCCGACAACTTCAAGAACGATGCCTACGTGCGCGACTACTACTCGAAAGCCAAAGAAAACGAGGCCATCGCCAACGGAACGGCCGACCAGAACATGATGTTGCCCGCCGAACCGGCCAAGGCTGCGCTGCCTCAGGCTCCCACACCGGCTGAGCTGGCGGCTCCCCAAAGCACGGACAGCCTGAGCAGTGTGGAATGAAACCTTTACGACTTGAATGAAAACACTCATCGAAAATGCGACCCTTGTCAGTGACGGACGCGCCTTTCGCGGCGACGTTATCATAGAAGACGACCGCATCGCAGACATTACAGAGAACCATACAACAGCCCCGAGGCATGCCGACCGCACGGTCGATGCCTCGGGTTGTTTTGTTTTGCCCGGCATCATCGACGACCATGTACACTTCCGCGAGCCAGGACTGACCCGCAAAGCCGACATCGAGAGCGAGAGCAGGGCGGCTGCGTGGGGCGGCGTCACGTCGTTCTTCGACATGCCCAATACCGTTCCGCAAACCACGACGCCCGAAGCGCTTGAGGAGAAATTCGTACTGGCCCGCGAAAAGAGCCACGTCAACTACAGTTTCTTCTTCGGCGCAACCAACGACAACGCAGCTCTCTTCGGACAGCTCGACCCGCACCGCATCCCGGGCATTAAGCTCTTCATGGGCAGCAGCACGGGAAACATGCTGGTGGACCGTGCCGATTCGCTGCGCACCATCTTCAGTTCAGCACCACTGCCGCTCATGGCCCACTGCGAAGACACGCTTCTCATCAACGAGAACATGCAAAAGGCAAAAGCCGAACACGGCGACGACCCTGACGTCAGCCTGCACCCGCTCATCAGAAGCGAAGAGGCTTGCTACCGTTCCACGGCTCTTGCCGTGCAGATGGCCAGAACCTACGGTGCACGACTGCACGTGGCGCATGTCAGTACCGCCCGCGAGCTGGAGCTCTTCGGACACGACGAACGCATCACTGCTGAGGCTGTCGTCGCCCATCTCTTTTTTACCGACAGCGACTACGACCGTCTCGGCACACGCATCAAGTGCAATCCCAGCATCAAGACGCGTGCCGACCGCGACGCCCTGCGCAAAGCGCTCACCGATGGCAGGATAACAACCGTCGGAACCGACCATGCTCCACATCTGCTGGAAGAGAAGCAGGGAGGAGCCGCCCGCGCCGTTTCGGGCATGCCCATGCTTCAGTTCTCGCTGCCCACGATGCTTGAAATGGTCGACGAGGGTGTGCTCACGCTCGAACGCTTGGTCGAACTGATGTGTCACAATCCGGCAAGACTTTTCTCCGTGCGCGAACGAGGCTTCATCAGGCGCGGCTACAAGGCCGACCTCGTCGTCGTCAGGCCGCATTCGCCGTGGACCGTCACCCCGGACATCATACAGAGCAAATGCCGATGGAGCCCCATGGAAGGGCACGAATACCAATGGCGCGTGGAGAGGACATTCTGCAACGGCCGCCAAATCTACCATAACGGCATTTTCGACGGCGACAGCCGCGGTGAGGAACTGAGCTTCAGATGATACGGAAACTGACGTTTGCCATCAGCGAGGTGGCCCCTTACATCAACTGGCCATACTTCGACTACGCGTGGGGAGTGGGCAGCAAGGGGCACGAAGAGCGCGAACAGCTGCACCGCGACGCTGCACTCAGAATGCAGAAACTGGAAGGCCGCTACGCGACGACTGCTCTCTTCGGCCTGTTCAGGGCCAACAGCGATGGCGACGACCTGTTGCTCTGGCCCGACGATGCTGCTCAGGAGGCATCTCCGGTGCGCCTGCCCATGCTCCGACAGCAACGCGCCAGCCATCCGGGAGCACCCAACCTCTGTCTGACAGACTTCGTCCGACCCTTCCACTTGGGCGTCAGCGACACCGTGGGCGTGTTTGCCACCACCGTGGACCACGCCATCGAGACCGACACGACGGACGATCCCTACGGCAAAATGATGGCACAGACACTGGCCGACCGCCTGGCTGAGGCCACGGCAGAGCTCATGCACCTGCAGGTGCGCCGCCGATACTGGGGCTATGCGCCCGACGAGCAGCTGTCAGTCAACCAACTGCACATCGAAGCCTACCAAGGCATACGCCCCGCCGTGGGCTATCCGTCGCTGCCCGACGCCAGCCTGAACTTCATCCTGTCCGACCTCATCGGCATGAAGGACATCGGCATCCGCCTGACCGCGAGCGGGATGATGGTTCCGCACGCTTCCGTGAGCGGACTCATGCTCTCGCATCCAAAGGCACGCTACTTCGACATCGGGAAAATAGGCGAGGACCAGTTGCGCGACTATGCCCGACGACGCGCCGTACCCGTGGAGATGGCCCGTCGCTTTCTGGCCTCTTCGCTGCTGAAAAAGGGCTGAGCACCGGCCAGACGCGCGTCCACGCCGGAACCGTCACCGTCACGCCTATCGCCGCGAGACGTTCGCGCTCTTCCCGAAAAACATTCATCAACCTTCAAAAAAGAAACGATCGTGATTGCACATATCATTGTTCTCATACTGTTGGTCATAGCTGTTCCTGACTACTATCTGCACAGGCACTACCTGCGCCGCCGCAGAGGGTATACCCTGAAGTGGCGCTTCCTGTGGTGGCTGCCGGCAGTCGCCTTGGCGGTCTATGCGCTCGCGCTCTCCGCTGTCAGCGACTTCGCACCCACCGAGATAAACTATCTCTACCTCTTCCTGCTCCTGCTCGGGCTCTTGGTCGTGCCGAAAGTCATCTTCGCACTGTGCAGTTCGATAGGTCTCATCGTCTGTCGTCTTTCACACACGCGCCAAAACTGGGGCAACGCCGTGGGACTTGTGCTGGCACTGCTGGCCGTCGGAGCCACCATCTACGGCTCCACGTTGGGCATCACGCGACTGAAAGTGCGCCACGAAGTGTTCTCGTCGAAAGAGCTGCCGCCTGCCTTCGACGGCTATCGCATCGTTCACTTCAGCGACGCGCACGTGGGTGCCTGCACCGGCTACCGTGCCGTCATCCTGGAACGACTCGTCGACAGCATCAACGCACAGAAAGCCGACTTGGTGGTCTTCACGGGTGACCTGCAGAACAAGCTGCCCGCCGAGCTCGATCCCGTGCAGCCCCTTCTCTCACGCATCCATGCCCGCGACGGTATCTATGCTGTCATGGGCAATCATGACTATGCCAAGTACATCAGTGCCGACCCTCTGGAATGCAACATGAACGAGGCTCTGACCGAGAACAAGATGCGCAGCCTGGGATGGACGCTGCTCATCAACGAGAACAGCGTCGTGCGACGCGGCACCGACAGCATCTTCGTGGCTGGAACCGGCGACGACTGCGACTCGCGCTACCAGCCCGAACGCTCCAAGCGCAGCGATTTCCGCAAGGCCATGGCCGGTATTCCCGACAAGGCTTTCACGCTCATGCTCCATCATGCGCCGCAACTCTGGCCCGACTCCATCCTGCAGCACACCTCGGCGCAGCTCACCTTGAGCGGACACACGCACGGCGGACAGGTGAAGCTCTTCGGTTTCGCGCCCATCAGCCTGCGCGAACGCTACTGGGGCGGCATGTACCACGAAGGCCACAGGGCCATGAATGTCAGTACAGGCGTGAGCGGTCTCATCCCGTTCCGCATCGGCATGTTGCCTGAAATCGTCGTCGTGACCCTGAAGCGCGAATGAACGGCTGCGCCCACACTTCCTCATCTCCGCAAGAATCGCACATCGAACAACTTTTCTCCGGCGTCCGGCAGCGCACCATCCAATCCTTCCTGCGCTGCCGGACGTACCATTCCCGCCTGTCCGTGGAGCCATGCAGGGTTGCCATTTGTCTTTTTCTTCGATGCCATTTCACTGATTTTGCACGGCAATTTCAGTGAGATTGCCGCGCAATGTCAGTGAAACTGCTGAGCAATATCAGTGATTTTGCAACGCAACGACGCTGCAGTGGCAGGCCAGAAACAGCCTTCGGGCAAAAGAAAAGCTCGCGCCTTCCATGCTGAGACGGAAGGCGCGAGCCTGTATGTATGGGGAGACTGAGTGTCAGTTCTTGCCGATGCTGTCGGTAGCCACGTCGTCGTCTTCGTCGGCCCAGACGTAACCTTTCTTCACGTAGTAGTTGTAACGATAGTCCCAACCATCGTAGTCGCGTACCAGGTCGAACGATGCCAGCCAGCGGCCGTTGCGCGCATCGTGGAAGTCGCCGCGGAATTCGTCGCCGAAGAGACGGTAGTTGCTGATGCGAACCTCGGTGCCGTCTTCGTAGAAGAGGTAGATGATGCCGCCACGCACTTCGTAGTCGAAGTAGACAACCTCGCTGTAGCCGTAGCCGTAGTAGTCGACTTCACGGCCCGTGCCGCGTGCGTAGTCGTAGCGGTCGTGCCAGAATTCGAACATCACGTCGGTGTAGTCAACGTTGCTTCCATAGCGGTAGGTGAAATATTCGCTGGCCACTTGCCCGTACCAGACGCCGTCCATGGTGAAAGCGATGTCGTCGTCGTCCTGCTCGCAGGAAGTGAAAACCATCGGGAGTGCTGCAAGGAGCACCATGGTGAGTATTGCAGTAAACTTTTTCATGTTCATTCAGGTTTATAGGTTAATGAATCTTTCTTGCTGCAAAGGTAATGTTTTTCCAGCTTTCCTGCAAATATGAAATCCATAATCTTGCATAGGGATTTCCCTAAATGCATCAGGTTTTCCCCCCAGTCAGGCGTCTGTGCTTCGGAACGGCCATCTTGCAAAAGTAGAATAATAATTGTTAGTTTTTGAAATATTTTTGCTGAAATAAAAGTGTATTCGGAAAAATAATGCTATATTTGCACTGACGAATAGTTTTTACCATACGAAATAAGAAATGAGAACAATTTACGAATTCGCCGTCAAAGACCGCAAAGGCAAGGACGTGTCGCTGAAAGAGTATGCCAACGAGGTCATCCTCATTGTCAACACCGCAACAAAGTGTGGTTTCACACCTCAGTATGAAGAACTGGAAAAGCTCTATGAGCAGTATCATAGCCAGGGCTTCACCATCCTCGACTTCCCCTGTAACCAGTTCGGACAGCAGGCTCCCGGCACCGACGAGAGCATCCACGAGTTCTGCAAGCTGAACTATGGCACAGAGTTCCCGCGCTTCAAGAAGATCAAGGTGAACGGCGATGATGCCGATCCGCTCTACAAGTTCCTCACCGAACAGAAGGGCTTCGCCGGCTGGGACATGGAGCATCCCATTGCGCCCATTCTCGACGACATGCTCTCGAAGGCCGATCCTGACTACAAGCAGAAGCCCGACATCAAGTGGAACTTCACGAAGTTCCTCATCAACAAGAAGGGACAGGTGGTCGCTCGCTTCGAACCGACAGAGAAGATTGAGAACATCGCCAAGAAGATAGAAGAATTGCTGGCCAACTGATAGCTGTTTATTTCCGACAAGACACATGGAACATGTTAAAGTATTGATTATAGGTAGCGGGCCTGCCGGGTACACGGCTGCCATCTATACGTCGCGCGCCAACCTGAAGCCTGTGCTCTACTGCGGTCTGCAAACGGGCGGTCAGCTGACTCAGACCACTGAGGTGGAGAACTTCCCCGGCTATCCGCAGGGCGTGGACGGGAACCAGATGATGATGGACTTGCGCGAGCAGGCCGAGCGATTCGGCGCTGACGTACGCGACGGCATCGTCACGAAGGCCGACTTCTCGAAAGCTCCTTATGTGCTGACGCTCGAGGACGGCACGCAGATAGAGTCCGACACGGTCATCATCGCCACGGGGGCTTCGGCCAAATACCTGGGTCTCGATGACGAAGAGAAGTATCGCGGACAGGGTGTTTCGGCCTGTGCTACGTGCGACGGATTCTTCTATCGCAAACGGACGGTAGCCGTTGTGGGCGGTGGCGACACGGCCTGCGAGGACGCGCTCTACCTGTCGAGTCTGGCCAAGAAGGTCTATCTCGTCGTACGCAAGCCGTTCCTGCGCGCCTCGCAGGTGATGCAGGACCGCGTCCGTGCTGCTGAAAACATTGAAATCCTCTTCGAGCACAATGCCACAGGACTCTACGGCGAGAACGGAGTGGAAGGCATGCACGTGGTGAAGCGCAAGGGTGAGGCTGACGAGAGCCATTACGATGTAGCTATCGACGGCTTCTTCCTCGCCATCGGGCACAAGCCCAACAGTGATGTGTTCCGCGAGTGGGTCGACACGGACGAGATTGGCTACATTCGCACTGTCGGCAACACGCAGCAGACGCGTGTACCCGGCGTATTTGCCGCTGGCGACGTCTGCGACCCCGTCTATCGGCAGGCCATCGTCGCCGCCGGCAGCGGCTGCAAGGCTGCTCTTGAAGCCGAGCGCTACCTGCAGACGCTGTGATGACGAAGCGCGGCCAAGGCTCTTCGAGCTCTTCGGCCACTCTATACAAGAAACAACGAGGGGCAACCTTTCCCAATCGGGAGGTTGCCCCTCGTTGTCTTCTTCTGTCTGTCGGATGTGACAGGCTAAGAGTTACTGGTTTTCTCGTGTGCGCAGGTTCACGGATTCTGTTCCGGCGCGGCCGCCCTTGATTCTTACCGGCGTTCGCTTTGCCCCGTAACGTCGTTCGACGACAAGGCGAAGAGCCCTGCAAAGGTCAGCGCGCCGTTGAGCATCAGCAACTCGTAACCGAACTGATAGCCGGTGGCGGAAGCGACGGTGATGTTGAGCAGATAGCAAACTACGGGCGAGGCCACGGCGATGACGGGGACAAGACGGTCGCGACGGATGGTGCAACGGGTCAGCAGACTGAAGGCGAAGAGTCCGAGCAGCGGTCCGTAGGTGTAGGAACAGAGAATGTAGATGGTGTCGATGACGCTAGTGGAGTTGAGGGCGTTGACCATCAGAATGAGCGTCATGAAGACCAGTGCCATGCCGATGTGCACACGCTTGCGCAGCCGTTCGTCGCCGGGCCGCTCCCTGATGTCGACACAGAAGCTTGTGGTCATGGCCGTCAGCGCCGAGTCGGCCGAGGAAAAGGATGCCGCCACGATGCCGATGGTGAAGAACACGACGACCGTCTGGCCCAGTCGTCCCGTGGCAGCGAACATCGGGAGCAGTTCGTCGCTCTTTTCTGGCAGTGCCATGCCCTGCTGAGCGGCCAGAAGAACGAGCAGCACACCCAGCGACATGAACAGCAGATTGGCCGGCACGAAGGCCACACCGTAGGAGCACATGTCCTTCTGTGCCTCGCGGAGCGACTTGCACGTGAGGTTCTTCTGCATCATGTCCTGGTCGAGACCTGTCATGACGATGACGATGAAGATGCCGCTGAGAAACTGTTTCCAGAAGTTCTGCTTCGACACCCAGTCGTCGAAGACGAACATGCGGGCGTGCTCGTTGCTGCTGATGGCCTCCACGGCCTCGGCAAGCGAAAGGTCGAGTTCGCCCATTACCTTATATATAATAAGAAGAAGGGCCGTGAACATGCACGCGGTTTGGAACGTGTCGGTCCAGACAAGCGTCTTGATGCCGCCACGACGGGTGTAGAGCCAGATGAGCATCGTCATTCCCACCACCGTGAAGGGGAAGACAAGTTCGGCGGGACAGGGCACAATGGGCGTGAGCACCTGCGCGACGATGAGGCAGACCACGTAGAACCGGATGGCGGCTCCCGTCATCTTCGACAGCAGAAAGAACGAAGCCCCCGTCTTGTAGGCCCGTTGTCCGAGCCGTCGCTGCAAAAAAGAGTAGATGGTCGTGAGGTTCCACTTGTAATAGACGGGCAACAGGAGGAAAGCTACGGCCACATAGCCGAGAATGAAGCCCAGGCAGGTCTGCATGTAGGTCATGTCGGTGTGCAGAACCATGCCGGGGACGCTGACAAACGTGACGCCGGAGATGCTGGCACCTACCATTCCGAAGGCCACCATGTACCACGGACTGCGGCGGTTTGCCCGGTAGAAGGTTTCGTTGCTGGCCCGTTTTGCCGTGAATCTGCTGAACATCATCAGCACGCAAAAGTAGGCAAGAATCGTCAGAATAATCATCATAATGGCTGCAAAATTACGCTTTCTCTGCGAGAAAAAGCCTTTTCATGAGGCTTTTGTTGTGTTAACAAGTCGTAATTCTTCTGCTTCGGTGCTCCTCGGTCTGATATTTATTGTAATTTTGCAGGCAGTACGAACATTTTCAAAGACACAATCATGACGCTGAACTTCATCCTACGCATTTTTGTCGCTGCCATCTTGGGAGGCTTTATTGGTCTGGAACGCGAATACCGTGAGAAGGCTGCTGGTTTCCGCACGCATTTTCTCGTGGCTTTAGGCTCTGCCTTGTTCATGATTGTGTCGGCCTACGGCTTCGAAGGGGCTCTGGTTACGCCGGAACATCGCCTCGACGTGTCGCGCATTGCTGCCCAGGTGGTGTCGGGCATTGGTTTTATTGGTGCAGGAACCATCATTTTCCAGAAGAATGCCGTGCGCGGCCTTACCACGGCGGCAGGCGTTTGGGTGACGGCAGCCATCGGTCTGGCTTGCGGTGCAGGCATGTATGAGCTGGCCACGGCGGCCACGGTCTTGGTGCTTTTCGGCCTGGAGGCCTTCAACTTCGTGCTTCACAAGTTCGACAAGCACCGCCAGTCGTCGAGCGAACGGGAGTGAGTGCGGCGCCGGGCAGACGGATCGTGGGCTTCCTGTTGAAGCTTTCGCTGGCCGTCGGTAGTCCTTCACCTGACGATTTTCAGTATTTCTTTCTCCGTGGCGTGCGGTAACAGCGAAGAGAGCCAATCGACAATGCGGCGGAACGACGCCTCGGGTGTCCTTTCGCAGAGGCATGCTTCGCGGCCGATGAGCTGTTCGGGCGTAGTCAGCAGCGACCATCCCCAACCGTATTCGCGCCCGTGTTTGTCGCAAGGATAGACAAAGTCTTCGGTGACAATGTAGCATCCCATCTGCAGCCGCGTGATGTAGGCGTCGAAACGGCTGCGCATCTTCGGGCCGGTGAAGCCGCAGGCTGCTCGCAGGTCGCGCGTGATGAGGCTGCCTTGTTCGCGCAAAGTCATCAGAATGGCTTCTTCTATGCTCCCTGCTTCGGGTGCAGGATGCTGGCTCCGGCGGTAGTTATAGAGGTCGGGCCACCAGTCGCGGCTGACGAATCCCGCTTTCTTGTCGAAGAACTTCCCGTAGACACAGTTGCCTTCTGTCACCACAGTGCCCTTCCATTTCCACAGGGGCCAGTCCCATCCGCCGTCGGGCAGCACAACGTATCGGCAGTCGTCGTCGACCACATCCTCTGCCGAAAAACCTCGGATTCCACTGCTCAGCAACGGCAGGAAGCCCACTTGCTGAACGTATTCCATGAGTTGAGAATCGCTGTCTATCTTCGTCATATCGTCTTTTTTTCTTTCAAAAGTACGAAGAAAGAACCATACGGGCAAACGATTAGCGAAGATTAACACGGTTCATCTTTGCGGATCGCTGCCGTCAGAATACCTGTTTCGCTCTAAGAGTATGGATTATTCAGCTCCAAAGCATTGCCATTTCGGCTTTATTTCGTAAATTTGCAGCATCAATCAACGAACAGAAAGGAAACAACATGAAAAGACTTCTTGCGACCATTGCCGTCGCTTCGGCAATGATGACAGCTTCGGCTCAGCTCAAGACGCAGGTGGAGGCTTTCCCCATCAACGACGTCAGGCTGACTGAAAGCCAGTTCCTGCGAAACCAGCAGGCGGACATTCACTACCTGATGGGGCTCGATGCCGACCGTTTGCTGGCTCCCTACCTGAAAGGAGCAGGGCTGACGCCCAAGGCCGAGAACTATTCCAACTGGGAGAACACCGGTCTTGACGGTCACATCGGCGGACATTATCTCTCGGCCCTTTCCTACATGTTTGCCGCTACGGGCAACCGAGAGGTGGAACAGCGCATGGACTACTTCCTGAAAGAGCTGAAACGCTGTCAGGATGCCGCAGGAAACGGCTATCTTGGTGGCGTGCCCGACCCGAAGAAAATATGGGGCGAGATAGCCGACGGCAATATCCGTGCTGCATCGTTCGGACTGAACGACAGGTGGGTTCCGCTCTACAATATTCACAAAATCTACGCAGGACTGCGCGACGCATGGCTGATGGCTGGTCGCGAAGATGCCAAACAGATGCTTATCCGGCTTTCTGACTGGATGATTGGCGAGGTGAGTCGGCTGAGCGACGAGCAGATTCAGCAGATGCTTCGCAGTGAGCATGGCGGACTGAACGAGACCTTTGCCGATGTGTACGCTATAACCGGCGACAAGAAGTACCTGCGGCTGGCCCACCAGTTCAGCGACCAACAGATGTTGCAACCGCTGTTACGCGGTGAGGATAACCTCACGGGCAAGCACGCCAACACGCAGATTCCGAAGGTCATCGGCTATAAGCGAATTGCCGATCTGGAGGGATTGCCCGACTGGGACCGCGCGGCAAAGTTCTTCTGGGATGTCGTCATCGGACAACGCAGTGTCTCCATCGGCGGAAACTCCATGCGCGAGCACTTCAATCCAACCGATGATTTCAGCCAGTTGCTCGACAGTGAGCAGGGACCAGAGAGCTGCAACACGTACAACATGCTGCGGTTGACGAAGATGCTCTACCAGACATCGGCACAGAAAGACTATATCGACTACTACGAGCGTGCGCTCTACAACCATATCCTCTCCATACTGAACCCCGTTCAGGGAGGATTCGTCTACTTCACGCCCATGCGCTCGGGGCACTACCGCGTCTATTCCCAGCCGCAGACTTCCATGTGGTGCTGTGTAGGAACAGGTTTGGAGAATCCTGCACGCTACGGAGAGATGATATATGCGCACGAAGGGCAGGACCTGATTGTGAATCTGTTCATCCCGTCGACGCTCACTTGGGGCGACATGACGGTCAGACAGTCAAACCGATTCCCGCAGGAACCGTCAACCGACGTCACGCTGACGATGAAGAAAGCGAAGCGCATGGCCATCAAGGTGCGCAAACCGTGGTGGACTGATGGCATGACGGTCACCGTGAACGGCCAACCTGTGCAGGCAACGGAGCAGAACGGTTACATTGTTGTGAGCAGACTGTGGAATAACGGCGACCGCCTGCATGCCGATATGCCCATGCATCTGACGGCGATGACCACGCCCGACGGCAAGGCACAGTTCTCTTTCCTCTACGGCCCCATCGTTCTCGCGGCCAAAACAGGCACCGACCGGCAGGATGGCATGTATGCTGACGACAGTCGAGGCGGCCATATCGCAGCAGGTCCGCAGATTCCGCAGTACCAGATGCCTGCCATCATCGGCGAACGGCAGTCGGTGCTCAGTCACTTAAAGCCTGTTGACGGGAAACCCATGACGTTTGAACTGCGCGGACTGACGCTACCGCAATTTGAAGGCATGCAGCTTGTGCCGTTCTACCAGCTATATGAATGCCGGTATCAGATTTACTTCCCCCTCTATACGGCCGGTGAATGGGCCAACCGCAAAGCACAGATAGAGGCAGAAGAGCAGGCACGCATGGCTCTGGAGGCTCAGACCGTGGACAAGGTGTTCTGCGGTGAGCAGCAATCGGAGAGCGATCACTTCTTTGCTTCGAAGAATAGCTGGAACGGAGCGGACGAAGGCGTTCACTGGCGACGTGCGAACGGCTTCTTCAGTTACCAAATGAAGGGCGACAATGCGCGTACCCTGCGGCTGAAAGGCTTCGGCGGAGACCGTCAACGGCTGACGGTCAGCATCGACGATGTGCAACTGGGCTCCTTCAACCTTGACAATCAGGGCGCACTTGTCGTCAACTTGCCCGCTACGGCTGCCAAACCGACGTTGACCTTGAAAATCTCGGGTGAACAGAACGGGCAGACACCGCGCGTCAGTGAAATCAGGCTCTGCAAATAAAGCTCTGCCGACAGATTGCAATCGTTCTTCACTGATACAAGTCGAAAGACGTAACGACAGCTGAGCTGACTCCGAAAAACGGACAGGAATGGCTCGTAACCATCGGTTTTGTCCATTTTTTCGGTTTCTGTCTTGTCTGTTTTACAAAAAAAGGAACGTGGCTGTTGTTGGATTCTGAAAATAGTTCTACCTTTGCAGTATAGGAAAACATATAGAATAACAACAGAATGAATGGCAAGAAGGACGCAAGTTGTCCTGCGCCATCAATTCTAAAACAAAGGAAGGAAGAACATCATGGAGAAAAAAACAAGAAAAACAGGAACGAAGATTGTCAGCCTCTGTTGCAATACGAGCAACACGTGGAGAAAAACTTTGATGGCGGTGGTCATCATGTTGATGTCGGCTATGAGCATTCAAGCGCAAGTCATGAAAGTCGCCGACCTCGAAAAGTATGCCAAACAACGCTATGGTGAGAAGTGGCTCGACGCAGCGATGAACCTTTCCTCAGGCCTTAAACTCGACAAAAACGAGAGTCTGACCTACCAACAGGTGATAGAAACTCCCGGTAAGAGCAAGCAACAGCTCTACGTCATGCTGAACTACTGGGTAACAGCGACCTTCAAGGACAAGCAGGCCATCACGCTGAACGACAAGGATGCGGGTTGCATCATCGTCTCATCGACCATTTCCAACATTGCCGAACACATGGGAACGCTGTACAAGTACTCTGTCAGCATCACTCCCGTCATACGTCTTGACATCAAAGAAGGCCGTGTCCGCGTCACTTACACCGTGCAGACCTATGACATTCTTGCTGACATCAGCGGCGGATGGCTGTCTTTGCCCGCTAATGAAAACGATATGCGGACTTACGGAGACTCGAAGCGCAAGAAAGACGACAAGACCAACGCCAACCTCTACGATGAACAGTGGGAAATCGCACACCATTACCCCTTCATCGAGAAGGATGTCAAGAAGAGAACCTGTGCCAAGGCTCTTGTCATGACGCATGCTTATTCCAATGCCATCATGGATAAGGTGGAAGAAGCCTTGAAGAATGGCATCGTAGGCAACGAAGATGAAGATTGGTAAACGTACATTCCTGCAGGCACCGCAGCCCTGAAGACGGGCAAAAGGGAAGAGATTGTCTTCCCCAACGAGCCTCTCTTCCCTGAAAAGACGGCGGTACCTGCAGGATTTTTTTGTCTCAATGAGACACAAGGAAATCCTGCTAACCTCAAAAAACAACCATAATAATATGATTAACGACTTTATTTACGACATTCCCGTTCGCGTATATTTCGGACGTGACCAGCTGAAGAACTTAGGAACCGAGCTCAAGAAGTACGGCACACGCGTGCTGATGACATACGGCGGCGGCTCCATCAAGCGCATGGGGCTCTACGATCGCGTGGTGAAGGAAATCGAAAAGGCCGGACTGGAGCTGTTTGAACTATCGGGCATTGAGCCAAATCCGCGCATCGACTCCGTAAGAAAGGGCGCTCAGATGTGCAAAGAGCATCACATCGATGTGCTGCTGGCTGTCGGAGGCGGGTCTACCATCGACGCAACGAAGTTCATGGCAGCCGGTGCCTGTGTGGATTTCGACCCGTGGAACTTCCTCGATCTGTCGAAGAACGCTCCCGTGGAGCAGGCACTTCCCATCGTGAGCATCCTGACTCTCGCTGCAACGGGCTCGGAAATGGACATGGGCGGCGTGATCAGCAACCCTGAGACAAAGGACAAAATAGGCCGACTGGCTCCCCAACTGCTGCCCAAGGCCTCGTTCCTTGACCCTACGAACACGTTCACCGTGTCTCCTTACCAGACAGCCTGCGGTGCTGCTGACATGATGTCGCACATCATTGAGGTGTACTTCAACATGAACCAGGACCTCTACATGCTCGACTGCTTCATGGAAGGGATGATGAAGACCATCATCCGCTATGCACCCGTCGCCATGGAAGAACCTGACAACTACGAAGCACGCGCCAACCTGATGTGGACATCGAGCTGGGCCATCAACGGGTTCGTGAACGCCGGCAAGCAGCAAGCATGGAGCTGTCATCCCATGGAGCACGAACTGTCGGCCATCTACGACATCACCCACGGTCTCGGACTGGCCATACTCACGCCCCGTTGGATGGAATACTGCCTCGACGAGACCACCGTGTCGAAGTACGTACAGTTCGGAGTGAACGTGTTCGGAATCAATCCTGACCAGCAACCGATGGACATCGCCCGTCAGGCCATAGAAGAACTGAGCCAGTTCCTCTACGATACGCTCCAGCTGAAGCGGTCCTTCCCTGAAGTCGGTATCGACGAGCAGCACTTTGAAGTGATGGCTCGTAAGGCGGTCGGCGGCGGAACGCTTCCTGGTTTCAAGCCTTTGCAGCAGAAGGACGTTGAGGAAATCTTCAGAATGTGCATGGAATAAAGTCAGTCCGCACAATCATTAAGGGCGGGCGGAAGTGCTGATTGTCAGCATTTCCGCCCGTTTTCCGTTGGTGCATGTTTGTTTCGTCACGGTGTTCGCTGCGCTTCCTGTCTCCTCGTGCAGAAGAAAATCATCATTTTCATGGCCCGACAGGCCGTCGATTCAGTTTTTTTATGTACATTTGCACAAAACTTTTGAAAAACATCTATGAAGGAATACATTGTTTCAGCACGCAAGTATCGTCCCATGACATTCGATTCCGTCGTGGGGCAGGCCGCTCTCACGACCACGCTGAAGAATGCTGTCAACAGCGGAAAGCTGGCTCATGCCTATCTCTTCTGCGGACCGAGAGGAGTCGGGAAGACAACGTGCGCCCGAATCTTTGCCAAAGCCATCAACTGCGAGTCGCCTACCGAGGACGGCGAAGCCTGCAACCACTGCGAAAGCTGCCAGGCCTTCAACGAACAGCGCTCGTATAACATTTTCGAACTGGACGCAGCGTCGAACAATTCTGTTGAGAACATCAAGAGTCTCATGGAACAGACGCGCATTCCGCCGCAGGTCGGCAAGTATAAAGTGTTCATCATCGACGAGGTGCACATGCTCTCGACGGCAGCCTTCAACGCATTCCTGAAAACACTTGAAGAGCCGCCGGCACACGTCATCTTCATTCTTGCAACCACTGAGAAACATAAAATCCTGCCAACCATCATCAGCCGCTGTCAGATATACGACTTCGAGCGCATGACCGTGCCCAACATCGTGAACCATCTGAAGATGGTGGCCGACAAGGAGGGCATCGCCTACGAGGAAGAAGCACTGGCCGTCATTGCAGAAAAAGCCGACGGTGGCATGCGCGACGCCCTGAGCATTTTCGATCAGACTGCTTCTTTCTGTCAGGGCAACATCACTTACCAGAAAGTGATAGAGGACCTGAACGTGCTCGACTCCGAAAACTACTTCAACATCGTAGAACTGTCGCTCCAGAACAAGGTGCCCGAGGTGATGGTGCTGCTGAACAACATCATCTCGAAAGGCTTCGACGGGGGACTTCTCGTCGGAGGACTTGCGAAGCACATCCGCAATGTGCTCATGGCGCGCGACGAACAAACCCTGCCGCTGCTGGAAGTGAGCCAAAGACAACAAGAACGCTATCGCGAGCAGGCGCAGAAATGCCCGACGAACTTCCTCTATCAGGCGCTGAAACTGTGCAACCAATGCGACATCAACTATCGGCAAAGCTCGAACAAACGCCTGCTGGTGGAGCTGACTCTCATACAGATAGGCCAGCTGACGCAAGAAGACGACACGCCCGCTGCGGGGCGTAGCCCTAAAAGATTGAAATCCCTGTTTCGGAAACTTATATCGAACGTTCAGACAAAGGCGGCTTCTCAGGGTGCCGCCGGACGTTCTGTGCGTGCCGGACGCGACGTGGCAACGACTCCGGCACCGCTATCGGCCGGAGCGGCAACCGACACGACGGCCGAAAAGACACCCGACGTAGCGTCGCCACACGCTGCACCGGTCAGAAAACCGGCTCTCAAACTCGCCAATATCGGTCTGACTTTTGCGAGAATGAGGCAGAATGCGGAAGAAACACCCGAGCAGAAAGAAGAGCCCGAGGTGAAAGACATTGCCAAGAAAAAGGACTTTGACGAAGAACAGCTACGCACACAGTGGCTGGCCATGTGCAACCGGATGCCGCAAGCGATGGTAGGCTTGGCGGCACGAATGAAGAACATGGTCCCAACCATCACCGACTATCCGGCCGTCGAGGTCGTCGTTGAAAACAAGATCCTGCTGGAACAGATGGTGGGCATCAAGAACAAGATACGCAATACGTTGATACGCGACCTTCAGAATGCTGACATTCAGCTGACGCTCCGGCTGGCAGAAACCTCTGAACTCACCAAAGTGCTGAACAACCGCGAGATGTTTGAAGAAATGAGCCGCAAGAATCCTGCCTTACAAACACTGACAAACTCGCTCGACCTGGTGCTCGCTTAGCCTACTTTCAGCTTCTGCACAACTGAACGTAAAAACATAATTGTTCCCGTTGCCATGGTTGCTTCGTCATGAAGACAACCAAGACAACGGGAACAATTCGTTTCGAAGCACCGTCAAATCAGCGGCATGCCCAGCTCGGCGCATTCCTTTCGCATCTCGCAAGGCCAGATGCTCGACTGGATTTCACCCAGATGACCCTTGTGAAGCAGCACCATGCAGAGACGGCTCTGCCCAATTCCGCCGCCGACGCTGAGCGGCAGCTCGCCCTCCAGCAGCTTCTTGTGGAAGTAGAGCTCCTTGCGCTCTTCCTTTCCGGTGAGCTTCAGCTGGCGCAACAGGCTTTCCTCGTCCACGCGGATGCCCATCGACGAGAGCTCAACGGAGCGGTTCAGCACCGGATACCATATCAAGATGTCACCGTTGAGGCCCTGAAGACCGTCTTCGCCGACCGTCGTCCAGTCGTCATAGTCGGGGGCACGGCCGTCGTGAGGCTCTCCGTTCGACAGCTTTCCGCCGATTCCGATGATGAAAACCGCACCATACTTCTCGGCTATCAGGTCTTCGCGCTCCTTTACCGTCTTGTCAGGATACATCTGCAGCAGTTCTTCGCTGTGAATGAAATGGATGGTCGGCGGAAGGAAAGGCTTCAGCTCGGGATAACGCTCGCAGACAAGGAACTCAGTGCGAAGGATGGCAGCATAGATGCGGCGGACAATGTCCTTCAGGAAACCCACCGTGCGCTGTTCGCGCGTGATGACTGCCTCCCAGTCCCACTGGTCCACATAGAGCGAATGAAGGTTGTCGAGCTCCTCGTCGGCGCGGATGGCGTTCATGTCCGTATAGACACCATATCCAGGCTCCACCTCGTATTCGGCCAGAGTCAGTCTTTTCCATTTCGCCAGCGAGTGCACAACCTCGGCCTGAGCCTCTCCCAGGTCCTTGATGGGGAACGTGACAGGACGCTCCACGCCGTTCAGGTCGTCGTTGATGCCAAGGCCTTTCAGTACGAACAGCGGTGCCGTGACGCGGCGCAACCGCAATTCCGTGCTCAGGTTTTGCTGGAAAAACTCCTTGATCAGCTTGATTCCCTGCTCCGTCTGTCTCATGTCGAGCACAGCCCGGTAGTTTGTCGGTTTCATAATCTTACTCATACCTGCTTTCCTCGTTTTCTTTTTACCTTTACAAAACTGGCTGCAAAGGTACGTATAAAATATTAAAATGCAATGAGTTTTTCGGATTATTATTGCATTGTGATAGAAAAATAGCCAAATTGTTGTTCAAAAAGACAGGAAACGAGGCCGTTTTGTGTTCAGAAATGACTTCCTGTACTACTGCCAGCAGCTTCTTCAGCCAACCGCAGACACCTCTTTGACCGCCAAACAGCAGAACGACATCCTCTCCGTCGGCATCCATTTTTTGTCATTTCTCTTGCACATTTCACAAAAAAAACGTAACTTTGCAGCCGCAATAACAGCTTTTGGTCCCGTAGCTTAGCTGAATAGAGCGTCAGATTCCGGTTCTGAAGGTCTTGGGTTTGAATCCCAACGGGATCACGAAAGGAAAGGGAAGTTGAATGATTGGAAGCGGTCTTCCGGTTATTCAACTTTCTTTTTTTTGTTTTTTTTCTTGGATGTTGGCCGGTCGCGAGGCTTGTCTTTCCTGCCGTCAACCGAACGTCGGCTGTCATGGCACTGCGAGTCGGTGTGGCTTTGAAGCCGGAACTGCTGTGAAAGCGTGGTTGAAGTGATGCACGGAATCTGCGGGCGGAACTTGTGAAAAATGCGGACAAAAATCGCATTTTGGGCCTTCAGGAAGGCCAACATTCTGAAATAAAAATCTGGTGGACGCGTACGCGCGAATTATGAGAGTGTTTTAAAACGCTGAAAACAAACGACTTGTGTTTTCTTTACATTTTCTGAGCTTTCAAAATGACTCATTTTGCACTTCAAAACGAGCCGTTTTGTCGGACAGAATGAGTCATTTTGGCGAGCAGAATGGGCCTTTTTGAAGAGTAAAACGGCTCATTCTGAAAAACAACGAGATTTTTCTTTGCTTTTTGTATGATCTTTTTACCGCTTCAAGTACAATCTGCTCTCTAAAATGAAAAAAAATCTATACTGTTTTTTTTGGTACTTTTTGTTGACAAAACCAGCCGCACATGAAGCGCCGGGAAACTGTGTTTGTGCCTGAAGACGAAAAGAAAATGTGCTTTTCGTTTTGCCGTTTGCACACTTATGCGTAACTTTGCACGCAGTATGAGCGTACTTTTCATTTTGATAGGAGCCGTGTTGGTGCTGTGGGGCGCCGACCGACTGACCGACGGAGCGACGGCACTGGCGCAGCGACTGGGCGTTCCGCAGATTGTGATTGGCCTGACCGTCGTGGCCATGGGCACGTCGATGCCCGAGTTTTTCGTCTCGCTGATGTCGGCCATCAAGGGAACGAGCGACATTGCCGTGGGTAATGTGCTGGGCTCGAACACCTTTAACACGCTGGCCATCGTGGGCATCACGGCCATGGTGGCGCCGATGACCATCAGCAAGAACACCGTCCGCAAGGACATGCCGTTCTCGGTTGTTGCCTCGCTGGCACTGTTGCTGATGTGTATCGACGGCGAAGTGTCGCGCTGGGACGCTGCCATTCTGTTTGTCGGCTTCATGGTTTTCCTCGGCTACACGCTCTATCTGGCCCGCAAAGGCGTGGCACAGAACGTGGAAGTGGTGAAGCTGGAGAACATGAGCTACTGGAAAGCCTGCGGGCTCATGCTGCTCGGACTGGCTTGTCTGGTGCTGGGCAGCCACTTGTTCGTCGATGGTGCCACGGAAGTGGCCCGTTCGTTGGGCATTCCCGACGCGGTCATCGGTCTGACCATCGTGGCGCTGGGCACGTCACTGCCCGAACTGGCCACGAGTGTGGTGGCAGCGCGCAAAGGACAGTCGGCCATTGCGATCGGAAACGTCATTGGATCGAACGTATTCAACATCCTGATGATTCTGGGCATCACCGGACTGGTGCTGCCGATGGACATCCACAGCATTACGAGCGTCGACTTTGCCGTGCTGCTGGGCAGCATCACGCTCCTGTGGCTGTTCTGCTACACGAAGTACACGGTGGAAAAGTGGGAAGGCGGCGTGCTTACGCTGGCCTACGTCGTGTATGTGGGCTGGCTGGTTTACAGGGTCCTGTAGAAGCCTTCGTGACGTTTTGCGAGCCGTTGACCGTTTCGCGGCTCGCGCAGAGACATAAAAAAAACAGTTCATGGCTGTCGGTGAGCGTCACCGTTCAGCCATGAACTGTTTTTGTCGAGGCCCCTCGCGTGTACCTGTCAGCGTGCCGGAATCACTCGCCATAGATTTCCCTGAGCTTGTTGCTCAGCGCGGTGCCGCGCAGGTCGACGGCGACAATCTTGCCTTCAGGGTCAACGAGAATGCTGGCGGGGATGCTGTTGATGCCGTAAGTCTCAGCGGCAACGGTCTTCCAGCCCTTCAGGTCAGAGAGATGCACCCACGGCATCTTCAGGTCGATGATGGCTTTCTTCCAGGCTTCGGCCTTTTGGTCGAAGGAAAGGCCCACGATGTTGAAGCCTTTCGCGTGGTACTTCTCGTATGCGGCTACCACGTTGGGCATCTCCTGTCGGCACGGTCCGCACCAAGAAGCCCAGAAGTCCACCAGCACATAGTTGCCGCGACCGACGTATTCGCTCAGCTTGTGCGGCTTTCCGGTGGGATCGTTTGCTTCCAAGTCCTTGAACATGGTGCCGGGAATGCGCAGTTCCTTGCTCTTCAGGACCATTGTGGCCTGTGCCGAGAGCGGATGGGTGCGCAGATAGTCGCTGCTGTCGAGGATGGTTTTCAGTTGTTCGTAGTCCATTTCGTAGCACGACTCTCCGAGGAGGAACGCTCCGATGACGTTGTCCTTGTTCTCGTTGATGGCTTTCAGGGTGAAGTCGTTGAAGGCTTCGGGTGTTTCAATGGTGCCCATCTGCTTGACGACGGCGCTCAGCCGTTCGTTCATGGGCGATCCGGTCGCCACGTCGGTGTTCATGTCGATGGTGATTTCGGGTGCGTCGGCGATGAAATAGCCCATCATTCGGTTCGGTTCATCGAGCAGTATCACCATGGAACCTTCGGCGGCTTCTCCTTTTGCGGTGAATTTGCCGCCGACAGCCTTGTAAGTCTTCTCGCTTGCATTTGCTCCGGTGATGAGCATTTTCACGTCCTTTGCATCGGGGTGTGTGGTCACCTTGACGGTGAACTTCATCTGTGCCGTTGCTGTCATCGCGAAGAGCAGCGCAAGGGTGAATAGGATTGATTTTTTCATGATTACTTTTTCTTGGTTTACGATGTGCAAATATAGTCTTTTATTCTGAGAAACTGTGTGCTTCCTTTGAAAAAACGTTTGTCGGCATTCTTTTTTTCGACGAGAAAAGATACTCAAGGTGTAAAAAGCAGGAGGCACTGCGTGCTTCGTCCTTCTTATACATTATAATATATAGGGCGTAGAAGGCAGGCGGCAACTGCCTTTCACGTCTTGGAGACGGGCTGGAGGGAACGGACCTCGTAGATTTTTACCCCCTTCGCGATGCGTCCGTCGAGGTTCGGAAACGATTTGAAAGACAACTTTCCTACTTCTGTCTGACGTTTTCTGCCATTTATTTCGTAATTTTGCAGGCGAAAACAGACAGGGGTACTTGAGCACCCCCTTTAACAAAACAAGGAAAAATGAGCATAGAACGAAAAAAAGAGGGCCTGAAAGCCCTCGGAGGCGAGTCTGCCATCATTGACAAATACACGCCCGATGTACTGGAAACATTCCAAAACATGCACCCCGATAACGACTATTGGGTGCAGTTCAACTGTCCGGAGTTCACGACGTTGTGCCCGATTACCGGTCAGCCTGACTTTGCCGAAATCAAGATTCTTTATGTTCCGTCCGAACGAATGGTGGAGAGCAAGAGCCTGAAGCTCTATCTCTTCTCGTTCCGCAACAACGGCGATTTCCACGAAGACTGCGTGAACACGATTATGAAGGACCTGATCCGCGTCATGGATCCGAAGTACATCGAAGTGAAAGGGCTGTTCGTTCCGCGTGGTGGCATCAGTATTCATCCCTACGCCAACTATGGTAAGCCCGGAACGAAATACGAACAGATGGCCGAACAGCGTTTTGCTGCCTATGCCGGCACGTGAACGGTTGCAGTGAAAGCGTTGCGTGAGAGGGTAGGGGGGCTGGTTCAATGCCCTCGAATATCCCTCGTGGGCAACTTTTTCCTGACTGACGTGTGCCTCAGGCCATCTGCATGGATTACTAATTTCTGTTTGATGTGTCGGCCGAAGCCTGTTCGTTGCGCCGGTAGTAGTGCCTCACTTCGTCGCCAAACTTCAGCACAAGCGAGTCTTTCAGCATCATCACAAACGAAGCTGTGTCGTTTTCGGCCTTAGGAACGGCCGTCGAGTCGGCCAGTTGCTCTTCAACGGTCAGCACAAGCTGTCCGTTGATGACGTGCCATTTTGTGTAGTTGCGCGGTACAGGGTAGATGACGGGGCTGTTTTCGGTGCTTGACAACCCGTATCGACGGCCGATGGCCTGTGCCGAATAGTGGCGTTTCAGCGAGAAACCTATTTCCACGGGGCGCATGAGCTTCTGAATGAGAGTGGAATCGTTAGGCTCATACGGTACGTTCTCGCCCTCCTGAACCAGTCGTTCGCGCAGTGTGGGCCTGACCAGCTGCACCCAAGAGCCTTTCAGTTGGTCCAAGTCGATCACCATGTCGGCTTTCAGCGTGTCCTCACCATTCACGATTACGGCCACCCAGTCGCCCACCTGTGGCCGTCCGATGACGCGTCCTTGGGTGTTTGCCTGCAGGATGTCGTAGGTAACGGGGTCGCCTCCCTTGCCCGGTAGGAATACCAGCACCGAGTCGGTGCAGCCGTGGCAGGCCAGACCGTAGAGCGTGCTGTCGCCCTCGATGGACGTGCTGGTACCCACAGTCTGTCGCTGTTCGTCCGTCGGTTGGCTGTTATTGTTGCACGATGTGCAAAGAATGGTAGCTATAAATAATATGAATAAGGTGCATTTCTTCATGTTTCTTTTTTTTTTCGGCAAAGATAATTATTTTTTCTGTTTATTTTCTTCGTGATTGGGAAAATTTATCTATATTTGCAAGATAAAAAGAATAAAAGCTGAAAATACACGTATCAACTATTTAACTATTAATCGTTATGAAGAAAAAAATCCAGTTCAGTCTCGTCTACAGAGACATGTGGCAGAGTTCAGGCAAGTTCCAACCCCGCAAGGACCAGTTGGAACGAATCGCACCCGTCATCATCGAAATGGGCGTCTTCGACCGAGTGGAGACCAATGGCGGTGCCTTCGAGCAGGTGAATCTGCTGGCAGGTGAGAACCCGAACGCTGCCGTGCGTGCATTCTGCAAGCCTTTCAACGAGGTCGGCATCAAGACTCACATGCTTGACCGCGGCCTGAATGCGTTGCGCATGTATCCGGTGCCCGACGACGTTCGCGAGCTTCAGTACAAGGTGAAGCATGCACAGGGCGTGGACATCCCGCGTATTTTCTGCGGACTGAACGATGTTCGAAACATCATACCTTCCGTGAAATGGGCTAAGGCCGCCGGTATGACCCCGCAGGCCACACTTTGCATCACCACATCTCCCGTGCATACCGTGGACTATTATACAGAAATTGCCGACCAGGTGATTGCTGCCGGAGCTGAGGAAATCTGTCTGAAGGACATGGCCGGCATCGGTCAGCCCGCGCTCTTGGGCGCTCTGACGAAGGCCATCAAGACAAAACACCCGGACATCATCATCCAGTACCACGGCCATTCAGGCCCCGGACTGTCCATGGCCAGCATTCTTGAGGTATGTAACAACGGTGCCGACGTCATCGATACTGCCATTGAACCCCTCTCTTGGGGTAAAGTTCACCCGGACATCATCAGCGTTCAGTCGATGTTGAAGCACGAAGGCTTCGAGGTGAAGGAGATAAACATGAACGCATACATGAAGGCTCGCGCTCTGACACAGGAGTTTATCGACGACTGGCTGGGCTATTTCATCAACCCCGGCAACAAGCTGATGAGCTCGCTGCTGCTCGGTTGCGGACTGCCCGGAGGCATGATGGGCTCGATGATGGCCGACTTGGCTGGTATACACAGCATCATCAACAAGACGCTGGCAGCCAAAGGTGAGCCCGAACTCAGCACCGATGACATGCTCGTGAAGCTGTTCGACGAGGTGGCTTACGTATGGCCGCGCGTCGGTTATCCTCCATTGGTGACTCCGTTCTCGCAGTATGTGAAGAACATTTCGCTGATGAACCTCCTCACCATGGCTCAGGGAAAGGGTCGTTTCGTGATGATGGACGACGCCATGTGGGGCATGATTCTCGGCAAGAGCGGAAAGATTCCTGGAACGATCGATCCCGAACTGGTGGAACTGGCAAAGAAACAGGGCCGCGAATTCACCGATGCAGACCCGCACACGCTGTTGCCGAACGCGCTCGACGGCTTCCGCAAGGAGATGGACGAGAACGGATGGGACTACGGACAGGACGACGAAGAGCTCTACGAGCTGGCTATGCACCCCGAACAGTACCGCAACTACAAGAGCGGACAGGCGAAGAAGAACTTCCTGGCCGACTTGCAGAAGATGAAAGACCAGAAGCTCGGCGCCAGTCTTTCACCCGAAAAGATTGCCGAATTCAAGCATGCCAAGGCCGATGCGCTTGTGGCTCCTGTCAAGGGACAGGTTTATTACGAGTTCAACGGCGACGGCGAATGCGCTCCCTGCGTGGAACCGTTCATCGGCCAGACCTATAAGGAAGGCCAGACCTTCTGCTACATCCAGACACCGTGGGGCGAAATCCAGCCCATTCCGGCTGCCATGGGCGGCAAGCTGGTTGAGATTGCAGCCAAGCAAGGTGCCAAGGTGATGAAAGGACAGACGCTCGCTTGGATTGAGCGTGACCATGCAGAGTAGTCGATTCGTGCGAAGGCGCAGGCAACAGTGCGCTTTCGGCCGACCGATTCAATGATGACGGAAAAGGGGCGCTGCGAACCTGACGGTTCGGGAGCCCCTTTTCCTATAACAGGCAGGACAGAGTTCGCATCAGGCATCAGCATCTTCCGCGACAGTCTGCATCGCCACTCGCATCAGGCAGCGGCATCATCCGCGACAGTCTGCATCGCCACTCGCATCAGGCATCAGCATCTTCCGCGACAGTCAGCATCGCCACTCGCATCAGGCAGCGGCATCATCCGCGACAGACAGTGCAGAGCCAGCCGCGCCGGACATCGTTCTGCAATCATGATAACGTACAGAAAATGAAGAAAATGGACTATCAACACATTATCGACAAATATTATCCCGAGGAAAACGAACTGCGACGCATCCTCATGGTGCACAGCCGGGGAGTGGCCGACAAGGCTCTGCGCATCGTTGACGCCCATCCCGAACTGTCACTCGACCGCTCCTTCGTCGAAGAAGCAGCCATGCTCCACGACATCGGCATCTTCAGGTGCAACGCGCCAGGCATACAGTGCTTCGGCGAAGCACCTTACATCTGTCACGGACACGAAGGAGCAGAGCTGCTCCGGCGCGAAGGCTATCCACGGCATGCGCGCGTCTGCGAGCGCCATACGGGAGCCGGACTGACCGTAGCCGAAATCCGTCAGCAGGCACTTCCGCTCGAAATACCCCCCTGTCCGGCAGGTGTTTCCCCGCAGGCATGGGAACCCTTCCTCCCTGAAACGCTCGAAGAACAACTCATCTGCTACGCCGACAAGTTTTTTTCAAAGACCCGACCCGAGCAAGAAAAGACATTCGCTCAGGCCGAACGCAGCCTGATGAAGTTCGGAGAGGAAGGAGTCAGACGCTTTCTGAGCTGGAAAGAGATGTTCGAATGATTTGTTTTTATTGATAATTATCAATTAAATAAGTTAATTATTTACGCTTCATTCTTCATTCTGAATATAAATAAGTACCTTTGCATCTTGTAAAAGAGCGCAATGAGAAAGAAAACGGTCATATTCATGCTGTCGTTTGTCTTCGTCTTTATGATGGCAGACACGAGGCTACCGTTTATGAATGCTGTCTTGGGAGAGCTTGATGCGGCCGATGAGCCCGATACTACGCTGTCAACCAAGGCTGAAAAGACTGTTGCCGACTCCTTACAGCGATGGATTGCCGACTCAACGCAAAGCCAAGACGTTGACACCACCTTCGCACTTCACCCCGATTCCGATTTCCTTTCACCTTCAAGGACGACAGCCACCGGCGAAGACGATGGCCTGGACTCGCTCGGCCTGGACTCGCTGCAGCTTGCCGTCTACAAGCACAACAAGGCCATCGACGACTCCATACGACTTGACAGTCTGAACAAAAAGAAGAAAACCGGCATCGATGCTCCCGTCACTTACTCGGCAAACGACTCGCTCGTCTACAAAGCCAACACCAAGACTGCCTACCTCTACGGCGATTCGAAGGTGGACTACATGTCGATGAACCTGACCAGCGACCGCATCTACATGAGCCTGGACAGCAACCTGGTGCATGCCACAGGGTCATACGCCGACACGACCATGACCGAAATCAAGGGCAAACCCGTCTTCAAAATGGGCAACGACACCTACGAGAACGACACCATGGCCTTCAACTTCAAGACCAAGAAGGGACTTATCAGCAACGCATACACCCAACAAGAGGACGGATTCCTATGGAGCAAGCGCTCGAAGCGCGACAGCAGCGGCGTGATGTACCTGCAACACGGAAAGTACACCACGTGCGATGCCGAGCATCCCGACTTCTACATTTCGCTCTCGCGCGCCAAAGTGCGTCCGGGAAAGGACGTTATCTTCGGTCCTGCCTACCTTGTCGTATGCGATGTGCCCTTGCCCTTGGCCATTCCTTATGGCTTCTTCCCCTTCACAAAGAGCTATAGCAGCGGATTCATCATGCCTACGTACGGCGATGAGTCCATACGAGGCTTCTACTTGCGCGATGGCGGCTACTACTTTGCCATCAACGACAAGTGGGATCTGAAGCTATTGGGCGAAATCTACACCAAAGGGTCGTGGGGCATCAGTGCCGCTTCCAACTACACCAAGCGCTATCGCTATTCGGGTTCGTTCTACATGAACTATCAGAAAACGAAACATGGTGACAAGGGAATGCCTGACTACGGCGAAGACACATCCTTCAAGCTGCAGTGGTCACACAATCAGGACGCGAAGGCCAACCCGTTCAGTTCGCTCACGGCAAGTGTGAACTTCACCACTTCAAACTTCGAGACCAACAACCTCACGTCGCTCTACAACCCGCAGGCGCGCTCGCAGAGCCAAAGAAACTCGTCGGTAAATTGGAAAACGTCGTTCAGCAGTATAGGACTTTCCCTCAGCGTCAATTCCAACCTGAACCAGAACATGAGGGACACCTCCATCAACCTGTCGCTGCCCGACCTCAACGTAATGGTCACTCGCTTCTATCCCTTTAAGCGGAAAAACGCCGCCGGAGAGCAGAAATGGTACGAAAAGATTTCATTCAGCTATACCGGTCGACTGCAAAACTCCATTGAAACGAAGGAAAGTAAGTTCCTGAAGTCAAACCTCATCAAGGACTGGCGAAACGGTATGCACCACAGCGTGCCCGTGGAAGCGAACTTCATGGTGATGAAATACATCAACGTGTCACCAAGACTGCAGCTCACTGACCGCATGTACACCAACAAGGTCATCAAATCGTGGGATGTCCAGAAACAACGAGAGCTCAACGACACGGTCTACGGCTTCTACAACATCTTCGACTGGAACCTCGGACTCTCCGCGAACACCACTGTCTACGGCATGTGGACACCCTCAAGGAAACTCTTCGGCGACAAGATTCAGGCCATCCGACACGTCATGAAACCTACAATCTCATTCTCATTCGCACCTGACTTCAGCACTGCCCGCTACGGTTACTATGACACTTACCAGAAGACAGATGCGGACGGAAACGTAACGCTGGAGAAATACTACCTCTACTCGAACGGTATCTACGACCAACCCAGAAATGCGAGGACGGGAAGCATTGGACTCACGCTGAGCAACAACATTGAAATGAAGGTGAAGTCGGACGACGACTCTACCGGATACAAGAAAATAAGCATCATCGATGAGCTCGGATTGTCCATGTCGTACAATATGGCGGCCAAGGAAAAACCATGGAGCGACCTGCAGACGAACATCCGACTGAAGTGGTGGAAGAACTATACGTTCAACATGAACGCCACCTTCGCCACATACGCATACGAGCTCGACGAAAACGGAAGACCCTACATCGGCAACCGGACGGAGTACAGCTACGGCCGATTCGGCCGCTTCACCGGCACGTCGCAGAACATTTCAATCAACCTGGACCCTGAGAAGCTGAAGAAACTGTTCGGGAAAAAGAGCGACGAAGAAGAAAAGAGCAGCGAAAAAAACGACGATTACGACACCGGACTGGAGACGAACATCGACGACGACATGGAAAAAGCCAAGCGGGGAGCACGTAAGGAGAGTGCAGGAAAGGCCGAAACGGATGCTGACGGCTACCTGAAATTCTCCATGCCGTGGAGCCTCAGCATCGGATACACCATCTCTATGCGTGAGAACACGTCGGGTAAGTTCAACACCAAGCGCATGCGCTACCCCTACTCCTTCTCGCAGACGCTCAACGTGAGCGGTAACGTTCGCTTGAGCGACGGATGGAACATCAATTTCTCAAGCGGCTATGACTTCGATACGAAGAAAATCAGCATGACCCGAGCCTCACTCCAGCGCGACCTACACTGTTTCAGCATGTCGTGCGACGTGGTCATCGCTCCCTACACGTCGTACAACTTCTCTTTCCGATGCAATGCCTCTACGCTGACGGACGCACTGAAGTACGACAAACGTTCCGGCTACGGAAATGCCGTGCAGTGGTATTGATGGCATTCGGTTGAATGCGTCCCCGGCTTCCGACGCCTTTCACTTGTCAACGACTTTTTTCACTCTTCTCAGTCGCATGCCTCACTCTTCTTAGTGTCATGCTTCACGCTGCTTAGTTTCATGTCTCATTCTTATCTGTCGCATGCTTCACGCTTGTCTGAAGCCTGCTTTTCTGTTGGTATACGATTCTTTTTGGCATGTCCGTGCGCTGCTTTCTCTTTGCCATATCAGTGATTTTGGTCAGCAATTTCAGTGATATTGGTGTGCAATTTCAGTGATTTTGCTCACCAATATCACTGATTTTCCAATTCTGAACCGTCCATCTGTCCATTCGGAGTGCGCGCTTTGGCAGTTCAAAATGCCTCTCCCGACCCCTCAAAAGGCGCCTTTTGGGGGGCTAAAAAGCATTAAATGTCCATTTTACACCTCTATATTTTATCCACTCTTTTTGTGTTACTCAATTCTTTTAAAACGTTGATTTTTAGTAATTTACATAACAGATACCTTCGGCTTTATCCACTTTTTGACCTTATATCGGCTCGCTGAGTTCTTTTTCTTCCTATCTTTGCAATCGAAATCGTGAAAACGTTTACGTAGAATCGTAAAGAACAACGTACATTACTAATAACCCAAAAAATACAACTAATGAAAAAAGAAAGGTTTCTATCTGTGTTGTTGGCACTGTTGGTGTCGATAACAGTCGCTGCCCAGTCGTCAGGACTGAAAGGAACAGTGACAGATGAGAGCGGGGAGCCCGTCATCGGTGCTTCCGTCATCGTGAAGGGGCAACCTCAAACCGGCACGATCACGAACTTCGACGGTGAGTTCGTGGTGAATGTCGCAGAGGGAACGACCCTTGTTGTTTCGTATGTAGGCTACAGTTCGCAAGAGGTTCGTGCGCGCAACGGCATGAATGTGGTCTTGAAAGAAGACGCGAGCGTGCTGAACGACGTGGTAGTCATCGGTTACGGCGTGCAGAAGAAGAGCGTCGTGACGGCCTCGATTGCTAAGGTGAGTGCCGACGACCTCGACGGCAAGACGCGTCTGCGCGCTGAGGATGCCCTGAAAGGTATGGCAGCCGGTGTGAACGTTACCTCGTCGTCGGGACAGCCCGGCGCGAAGTCGATGATCCGCATTCGCGGTATCGGTACCATCAACGACTCCAACCCCCTGTATATTATCGACGGCATGCCCACCGACCAGGACGGTATGGAGAGTGTGAACCCCGGCGACATAGAGTCGATAGAGGTGCTCAAGGACGCTGCCTCGGGCGCCATCTACGGAGCTCGTGCCGCCAACGGTGTCATTCTGGTGACAACGAAGAAGGGTAAGCTGGGCCAAGCGTCGATAAACTACAACTTCTCCTACGGCTGGCAGTCGGCATGGAAGAAGCGCGACGTGACCGGAGCCACTGACTATGCCATCCTGCAGAACGAACGCCGTGTGCAGAACGGCATGGTGCCCCTCTACAACGACCCCTACAATCTGGTGGATGCCAACGGCGACAAGATCACCGGCTTCGGCACCAACTGGCAGGACCTGCTCTTCAACGACAACGCGCCCATTGTGCAGCACGACGTGAGCGTGAGCGGTGCCTCGGAGAAGGTGAACTACTACCTCTCGTTGGGTTACTTCACGCAGGACGGTATCGTGGGCGGTAACTACGGCCAGTCGAACTACGACCGTCTGACCATCCGCTCGAACAACCAGTTCAACCTCTTCGACGCTTCGAAGGATCGCAATTTCCTGAACAAGCTCGACCTCGGTGCCAACCTCTCTTACATGCGTGTGCACAGCACCGGCATCGATGCCAACTCAACATGGGGCTCGCCCCTGGGCTCGGCCCTCTACCTGGCTCCCACATTGCCCGTTACGCTGAACGCCGGCTACGACAGAGACGGCAAACCGCTCATCGGCCAGCGCATGATCGACCAGTATTCGCAGTACGACCTCTTCACCGACGGGAACGGCAACCCCTATACCATTCCCAACTACATCGGATCGTATCAGGAGCAGAACAACCCCATCGCCATGATGATGCTCAACCCCACGAAGGGATGGAGCCATAAGTTCATGCCGAAGTTCTCGCTCGACCTGCAACTCTTCGACGAGCTGCGCTACCACTTCACCTACAGTGCCGAGCTCTCCTTCTGGGGCAACGAAGGCGCCACGCTGCAGAAATACTACCTCTCGGGCAACAACAACGCCGACCACACGCAGGCTTCGGCCTACAAGGGTCAGAACACCACGTGGCAGATAGAGAACACGCTGACCTACGACAAGACGTTCGGCAAGCACACAGTCGGCGTGGTGCTCGGTCAGTCGGCCCTGAAGTTCAAGGGCGACGAGCTGGGCGGCTCGCACTGGTACCTGGTGAACACCGACAAACCGTCGATCAACTACACCACGGGCGGCGACATCGAGTTCTCCTACGATGCCGACGGCAAGATAACGGGTGCGAAGAGCCTCGTGGGCGTCTATGGCGGACCCTACGTGGAGCACCGTCTGTCGTCGCTCTTCGCCCGTCTGTCGTACAACTACGACGAGCGCTACATGCTGCAGGCCACCATCCGCCGCGACGGTTCGAGCCGCTTCGGTTCCAATAACAAGTATGGTACATTCCCCTCGGCTTCCATCGGATGGAACATCATGAACGAGGATTTCATGAAGTCCACCCACGACTGGCTCTCCAATCTGAAGTTCCGTGCCAGCTGGGGTAAGAACGGTAACGACAACATCGGCGACTTTGCCTACACCACGCTGACCGCTCTGGGCAACACCAGCAACTATTACTTCGGACAATCGGCAGCCATGGTCTACGGCTCGAAGGCGAACCGTCTGGCCAACGAGGACCTGAAGTGGGAGGAGAGCGAGCAGACAGACCTCGGTCTGGACTTCGGCTTCTTCAACAACGCGCTGACCTTCTCGGTGGACTACTACATCAAGAAGACCAACGGCATGATTATCGAGATGCCCATCCCGTCGTATGTCGGTGAGGCACGTCCGTTGGCCAACGTCGGCGACATGGAGAACAGCGGTTGGGAGTTCGAGCTGGGTTACAAATGGAACATCGCTGACGCTCGTTTCGCCGTCAGGGGCAATGCTTCCTACCTGAAGAACAAGCTGAAGAACCTCGGTAACGACACCGGTTTCCTGAATTACGGCATCTCGCAGTTCTCCGACGGCGGCACACGCGCCGAGAACGGCCAGCCTTTCCCCTTCTTCTATGGCTACAAGACCGACGGCATCCTGCAAAATCAGGCAGAGGCCGACGCCTACAACAGCAAGTACGGCACCTCGTCGAAGCCCGGCGACTTCCGCTTCGTTGACATGAACGGCGACAATACGATTAATTCTGACGACCGTACGAACATCGGTAACGGCGTGCCCGACTGGACCTTCGGCCTGAACTTCGACGCCGAGTGGAATGGTTTCGACTTCAGTGTCTTCTTCCAGGGAGTGAGCGGAGCCGACGTCTTCGACGCTACTTACCGTCAGGACGTTGCTTCGGGTAACTATCCCACATGGGTGCTCGACCGCTGGACGGGCGAGGGCACCTCGAACACCGTGCCCACGCTGGGCGACTCGAAGAACTGGGTGGTGAGCGATATGTACGTGCGCGACGGCAGCTACCTGCGCCTGAAGAACATCACGCTGGGCTACACACTGCCCCGCACGCTGACAAACAAGATCGGCATCAGCCGCCTGCGCTTCTTCGGACGTGCTGAGAACCTCTTCACATGGGCCAAATACTGGGGCTTCGACCCTGAAATCGGTTCCGGCTCGACCAGCCTCGGCGTCGACTACGGCGTCTATCCGCAGGCTCGTACCTACACCATCGGATTCAACATCTCTTTATAATCGGACATTGAGAGTATACAATCGACATTGATATTAATCGAAAACCAGATCATTATGATTACCAAAATATTTAAATACTTCTGCACCGGTTTAGCAAGTTGTGGTATTGCCGCAACCCTCACAGCGTGCAGTGACGACTTTCTGGAGGTGACCAACCCGACGGGTGAGCCTCTCGAGGAATACTATACTACCGAGGAGACACTCAACGAAGCACTGACTTCGGCATACGCTCCGCTGCATTGGCCTGACTGGGACGGCACAGCCTACAACGACTTGACCGTAGATGGCGAGATCATGGGCGACGACTTCTGGGTAGGTGGCTCTGACAACACGGACAACCAGCACTGGCACCGTCTGTTCAACTTCGCAGGCGACGGCAACAACACGCTTTCAACGCTCTGGGGCGACTTCTACAGCGGCATCAAGCGTTGTAACGACGCCATCAAGTACGCCTCGTGGGAAGGCAAGGCCAGCCAGAAATTCCGCCGTTCGATGGAAATGCAGGCCCGTTTGCTTCGCGTGTACTATTATAATATATTGTGGCACTACTACGGAAACGTGCCTTTCTACCTGGAGAACCTCTCGTTGCCTTACACGGCTCCGCAGCTTTCGGCCGACGAAATCTATAATAAGCTGCTGCCGGAACTGGAGGAAATCATCGCGTCCAACGTGCTGCCCATGCGCTGGTCGACTGCCGAGAGCGGTCGTGTGAGCCAGGCTTTTGCCTATATGCTCTATGCTGAGATGGTCATGTACCAGAATGACTCGGCTCGTTATCCGCAGGCACTGGCTTATATGAAGGAAATCATCGGCGACTCTGAATATTCGCTTAACCCGAGCTTCAAGGATCTGTGGCAGGAAAGTGGTGAATGGTGCGCCGAAAGCATCTTCGAAATCAACTACAACGACGATCAGGCCCAGCGCGACTGGGGCACTTCCATGGCTGCCGGCGGCACTGTGTTCCCCACACTCTGCTCTCCTAACGGCTGGGGAGGCGGTGAAGGCTGGGACGGCGGCAACGATGGTTGGGGCTTCCTGCCCATGCGTGTCGAGACCTACAATATGTATGCAGAGAACGACCTGCGTCGTGACGTTACCTGTTGGGACGTTCGGGGCTACGACTACACCCTGCGTTATCAGGACACACACATCTGGCACGGCAAATATCGTCCACAGTCGGAGAACAACAAGGACTGCCCGACCTCTAAGAACCTGAACTATAACAACAACAAACGCATCTACCGCTACGCCGAAACGTTGCTCAACGCTGCCGAGCTGTTGCTGCAGACGGGTGGAAGTGTAGCCGAAGCTACTGGTTATGTGAATGAAGTGCGCACGCGTGCCGGACTGGAGAAACTCGCTTCCGTGACCATCGACGACATCTTTACGGAGCGTCACCTGGAGTTCTGCGGCGAAGGAAAACGCTATTTCGACCTCGTCCGCGCCGAAGGAATATCCGGAGCCACGCAGAAAGCAACCACCGTGCTCGTGCCTGACACATACGGTTACCGCACCAACTCGTGGACTCCCAGCAAGAAACACATCCCGTTGGCCCAGTCGGAACTCGATGCTGACCCGACTCTCAAGCAGAACAACTATTAAGAGACGGTGTCACTGTCAGGCAAAACAACTGTTCATACGACACGTATCCAACGGATGAAATAAAAGAAAACGATTATTTTCGAATTAAACGAAATGAAGAATATGAATAAAATATATAGTTTATTCTGCGCAGGTTTGGTAAGCTGTGGTATTGCTGCAGCCTTCTCTTCCTGCAGCCCCGACGAGTTTGAGGGAGCCAAAGAGTCTGGCATCCCCACAGTCAGCGGCAAGGACTTCCAGATTGCCGTCGATCAGGAGACCAACCAGATGGTGGCTTCCTTCGCCGCACCCGCAGGCACCTACCCTGTATGGATCATTGATGGTACCAGTTACTCCACTCTCAGCGAGGTCGGCTACAAGAATACCGAGGCCGGCACGCATACTGTAGGCCTGAAGCTTGGCAACCGGAACGGATTCAGCCAGGGAACCATCACGAAAGAATTCACTTTCAACGAGACAAAGATTGACTATTCGTCCGACTTCCGCAAGATTACGGGCAAAGAATGGCGCTTCGCCAACAAGGAAGTGGCCCATCTGGCTTGCGGACCAGCAGGAACGGCCGGAACGGAGTGGTGGTCTGCCAGTGCTGATGAGAAGAAAGACTTCGGTATGTACGACGATCGCATCTCCTTCACCGCCGAAACTCGCAAGGGAGGAACGTTTACTTACAATGCCGGTGAAGACGGACTGACCTACGTGAACAAAGGAACCACCAAGTGGGGAAGCCAGGATCCCGACTGGGATGCAACCATTGGCAACCAGACTTCTACTTGGAGCTTCGAGGTATACGAATGGACAGACGCCGAAGGCAACGTTGTTCCGCAGACTTACATACAGTTGGCACCGAACACAGCTTTCCCGTATATCAGCAGCGATGCGCAATACGAGAACCCACGTTTCCGCATCGAGACGCTGACAGCGAAGAAGCTCGTGCTCATCTACGAGGCTCCCGACCGCTCGATAGCATGGCGATTCATCTTCACAAGCGAGGAAGCCGAGAAGGAATGGGCTGGATTCGACCCGAACAGCGACTTTAATCTCTGGAAGAATGTGGATTATACGATGTTCTTCTACTATGCACCGGGCTGGGCACAGATTGCAGATCCTGGCTTCGAAGTTGGCGACAATGACTATACCATTACGCTTCCCCAGGGAACAACCGACCAATGGCAGGCACAGGTTGCCTTCAAGACGACGAACATCTCTACTTCTGCGTCAAAGAACTACGACTTCTCGTGCATCATCAACAGTGACAAGGACCTCAACGGCGCCACGGTGAAGCTTGTCATGGACGGCGACGACAACACCTTCTACTTTGCTGACCGCATCGATCTGAAGGCTGGTGAGGATTATATCTTCTGGAAGAGCGACATGCCCGGCATTGATATGGAGCGCGTCAACCTCTTCTTCGACTTCGGTGGCTGTCAGCCTGACACGCACATCAACATCTCCGGCATCGTGCTGAAAGACCATGCCAACAACGACGGTACTGTGCCTCCCGGCGGCGACCAGCCTGGCGGCGACACTCCCGGCGGCACAATGGACTGGGACTACAACTCGGCCAGCAATCTGTGGAAGGCTGTCGACGACGGCACGCTGTTCAATGCTTTCGGCTATTACTTTGCCGATAACGGATGGGGGCCCATCGCCTACAACGAGGCAACACACAACGGCGACACTTATGAGCTGACACTTCCCGAGGGACTCGGCGGAAGCCAGTGGCAGGGACAATTCCACATCGACACGAAGCTGACCGCCTCGGCTGCGAAGACCTATAACTTCTACCTCGTGATGGAGACCGACCAGGATTGTCCGCAGGTGACCTTCAAGCTCACCGATGCCGGTGACACCAACTTCTTCTTAGAGGAACGCAACGACGTGAAGGCCGACGAGCCGTTCATTCTTAAGCGTACAGGTCTCACCCTGAAGGAGGGCAAGGACGCTGAGGCCATCCGTCTGTTCTTCGACTTCGGTGGCTCACCCGCCGGAACGCATGTCAAGATCAGCAAGATCTACTTCGAGGAAGTGGTCTCGATGAACTACGACGATGCCGACAACCTGTGGAAAGCTGTCGACGACGGATCGCTGTTTGACGCCTTCGGCTACTACTTCGCCGACAACGGATGGGGTTCCATCGCCTACAACGAGGCAACACACAGCGGCGACACCTACGAACTGACACTCCCCGAGGGACTCGGCGGAAGCCAGTGGCAGGGACAGTTCCACATCGACACGAAGCTGACCGCCTCGGCTGCAAAGAGCTATAACTTCCAGCTGGTGCTCGAGGCCGACAACGACTGCCCTGGCGTGACCATCAAGCTGACCGACTCGGGCGATACGAACTTCTTATGTGAAGGTCGCCACGACATCACAGCTGACGAGCCTTACGTCTATACGCTGAAGGGTGCCACACTGAAGGAAGGCAAGGACGCTACGGCCATCCGCCTGTTCTTCGACTTCGGCGGCTCACCAGTGGGAACGAAGGTGAAGATCAGTAAGATCGTGTTCAAGGAGAACTGATGTCAGAAAGACAGCGAGCACCTTCAAGCCTGCTTGTCAGTGCTCGCTGAAACAAAAGTCAACGAAGTTAAAACTGTAAAATAGAATAAAATGAAAAAATATATGATTCATTCCATGCTGATCTCCCTCGCCGTAGCCCTCACCGGCTGCGAGGGTGACAAGTACACCATGTATGGGCCGGAAGCGCCCAATGCCAGCATCACCGTCTCGCAGGAAGCCATCAGTGCTCCTGCCGACGGAGGCCGTTATGTCGTCGATGTCAGCACCTCTGCAGTGGAGTGGGGTGCGTACGCCGATGCCGACTACATCGCCGTCAGTGCACAAAACTCCAATACTCAGAAAGGAACGCTGAGTATCAGCCTGCCCGCCAACCCCGATACGCTGGCTCGTAAGGCTTCTGTTATCGTCATGTCTGGCTCGGCCCGAAAGACAATTGCCGTCACACAGGAGGCCGCAGCCAAGTCGGCCTACACTGCGCCCGAGGGCTATAACCTCGTATGGCAGGACGATTTCGACAGCGGATCGGAGCTGAATGCCGACAACTGGACCCACGAAGTGCAGAACGCCGGCTGGGTGAACAACGAGTTGCAGAACTATGTGAACCACAAGACCCCCGAGGGCAACCTCGTCACAGAAGTGAAGGACGGCCATCTGAAGATTCATTGCCTGAAGGAAAACGGCAAAATCTACTCCGGACGCGTCTATGCCAAGGTGAAGGAAGGCTGGACCTACGGCTACATCGAGGCATCCATCAAGTTGCCGAAGGGCAAAGGCACGTGGCCCGCATTCTGGATGATGCCCGTGAACTTCAAATCGTGGCCTGCCGACGGTGAGATTGACATCATGGAAGAAGTGGGCGGACATCCCAACTACGTCTCCAGCAGCCTGCATGCCAATGCGCATGTGCACTCCAACGGCACGCAAGTGACGCACGAAATGCTCTGTGAAGGTGCCGAGGACGACTTCCATACCTACGCCATCGAGTGGACCGCGAAGAACATCACGACCTACGTAGACGGCAAGGTGCAGCTCTCTTACGACAACCGTGGCCTCGGTCGTGACGACTGGCCCTACGACGACCCGTTCTACATCATCTTCAACCTGGCGTGGGGCGGCTCATGGGGCGGCACATACGGCATTGACGAGTCGGCTTTGCCCTGCACGATGGAAGTGGACTACGTCCGTGTTTTCCAGAAGTAACAGCGGCGACAAACCGACGAACCAAGATTCCGAGTTTAGGATTAAGAAGTATTCTCGCTTCGCTGCGAGCACGATGCAAGCGTGAAGAACGGTGATGTGCATCAGCCCACCTTCAACTTCTGTTCATACCCGCACAGGCGGTGCTTCTTAATACTAAACTCTCGATTCCAGGACACTACTATTGGCAGTTAGTTATATTTTTTTCTAAGGTTAGTTCAAGCGAAAGATTGGGTCAGGATAACACCTTTTTTTCGACAGAACATAAAAGGCATCACATTATGAAAAAATACATCTATACCATGGCCATGATATTCATGGCCGGCAACATCAGTGCGCAGCAGCCGCTTTATCTCGACGACAGCAAACCCGTCGAGCAGCGCGTGGAGGACGCATTGGGCCGGATGACGCTCGACGAGAAAATAGCTGTCATCCACGCGCAGTCGAAATTCTCCAGTCCGGGCGTGCGTAGGCTGGGCTTTCCTGACTTCTGGACCGACGACGGGCCCCACGGTGTGCGTCCCGACGTGCTTTGGGACGAGTGGGAACAGGCCGGACAGACCAACGACTCCTGCGTGGCTTTCCCCGCGCTGACATGTCTTGCCGCCTCGTGGAACCCGCAGATGGCACGCCTCTACGGCGAGAGTCTGGGCGAGGAAGCGCTCTATCGCGGCAAGTCGATGATCCTCGGACCGGGCGTCAACATCTACCGTACGCCGCTCAACGGCCGCAACTTTGAATACATGGGCGAAGATCCGTGGCTCGCCTCGCGCATGGTGGTACCCTACATTCAGGGCTTGCAGTCGAAAGGCGTGGCCGCCTGCGTGAAGCACTACGCGCTGAACAACGACGAGAACAACCGCCATCAGGTGAATGTCATCATTGACGACCGCACGCTTCACGAGATTTATCTCCCGGCTTTCCGCGCTGCTGTCATCGAAGGCGGTGCGTGGGGCATCATGGGAGCCTATAATCTCTACCGCAATCAGCACAATTGCCACAACGAGGTTCTGTTGAACAAAATCCTGAAGGGCGACTGGCGCTACGACGGCGTCGTCGTCTCCGACTGGGGCGGCTGCCACGACACCGACCAAGCCGTGCGCTACGGCCTCGACATGGAGTTCGGTACGTGGACCGACGGCCTCACCATGGGCAAGACCAATGCCTACGACCTCTATTATCTGGCCGATGCCTACAAGCAGGCCATACGTCAAGGACGCTACACCGAGTCCGAACTGAACGACAAGGTGCGCCGCGTGCTGCGCCTTTTCTTCCGTACGACGATGAACAAGCACAAGGGTTACGGCTTCCTGTGCTCCGAGAGCCACTACGATGCAGCCCGTCAGATAGCCGAGGAGGGCATCGTGCTGCTGAAGAATGCCCCCGTCGGGGGAAAGAAAGGCCGTGCACTGCTACCGTTAGACGTGCAGCACATGATGCGCATACTCGTCGTGGGCGAGAATGCCGTCAAGATGATGACCGTAGGCGGTGGCAGCTCGTCGCTGAAAGTGCAGCGTGAGGTGCTCCCTCTCGACGGCCTGAAGGAGAAGCTGTCGCTGCTCAGTCCTCAACTGACGGTCGACTACGCCCGCGGATACGTCGGCGACACCGTGCAGAGCTACAACGGCGTCACCGTGGGACGCAGCCTTTACGAGACGCGTACGGCCGAAGAGCTGCGCGCCGAGGCTGTGGCGAAGGCCCGCGAGGCCGACTGTGTCGTCGTCTTCGGCGGTCTGAACAAGAGCAACTATCAGGACTGCGAAGGATTCGACCGCAAGGACTACGCACTGCCCTACGGACAGGACGAGCTGGTGAACGCGTTGCTCGCCGTCAACCGACATCTGGTCTTCGTGAACATTTCGGGCAACGCTGTGGCCATGCCCTGGTCCGACCGTGTGCCGGCCATCGTTCAGGGTTGGTTCATCGGTTCCGAAGCCGGAGAAGCGCTGGCCAGCGTGCTGGTAGGCGAGGCCAATCCTTCGGGAAAGCTGCCCTTCACCTGGCCCGTGGCGCTCCAAGACGCACCTGCCCATCGCCTCGGTGCCTATCCGGGAACGTGGCGACCGCAGCACGACATCATCGACGAGGACTACAAGGAGGGACTCTTCGTGGGCTATCGGGGCGTGGACCGCTTCAAGACGAAGCCTCTCTTCGCCTTCGGCCACGGTCTGAGCTACACCTCCTTCCGCATCGGAAAGCCCACGCTCTCGGCCGACCGACTCTCGCTGCAAGCCTCGCAGCTGACCTATCGCGACGGCGACAAGGCACCCGAAGGTTCGCTGACGGTCACCGTCCCTGTCACCAACACGGGCAGCCGTGCCGGAGCCGAGGTGGTGCAGCTCTACGTGGGCGACCTGAAGTCGTCGCTCCAGCGACCTGCCAAGGAGCTGAAGGCTTTCCGGAAGGTGTTCCTTCAGCCGGGCGAGACGCAGGACGTCACGCTCACCATCGGCACCGATGCCCTGAGCTACTACGACGACGCGAAGCAGGTGTGGGCCATCGAACCTGGCGACTTCGCCGTTTTCGTAGGCAATGCGTCCGACAACCTGCCGCAAAAAGCCCGCTTCAGCCTGAGCGTCCGCTGATTTCTTTAACCATACACGGCTGCTTCCAATCGCGGGAGCAGCCGTTTTTCTTTTTTCCCCATGTTCCTTTTTCGTCGCGATGGGCAGTCTTCTTGCTGCCCGAACGGTCGTCCTCGCTTGCCGTCCGGCCGTACTTTGTTTGTCGTGAAGTTGCTATTGAGTTGTAAAATCAGTGAGATTGCCGGGCAATTTCAGTGAAATTGGTGAGCAAAATCAGTGAAATTGGTGAGCAATTTCACTGAAATGACAGTCTTTGCAAGTGCATCTGACAAAGAAGAACAGATCTTCTGACAAGAGAGAGCTACTTTTCTGACAAGTGAGAACGACTGATCTGAAAAAGAAGAACAGCTGATCTGAAAAAGGAGAGCGGCCGACGAGGTAAGTCAGAACGGGGGCCTTCCTGATTTCCTCGTAGCCGTCCGCCAGTAGCATCCGCACCTTACGAGCAAGAAAAATGCTCCGCCGACAAGGTTATGTCGCGGAGCATTTTTTCAAACGGGAACTGCTGAATCCCACGGAAGCAGAATCCGTTCAAGGCATTCTCTTCGTGCGAGAACTACAGTTTTGCGATGATGCCCTTCTTGGTGGACTCGATGAACGAGACGATGGTCTGTATCTCGACACTGTCGGGCACCTGGTCCTTGATCTGGTTCACGGCATCGAACACGCTGGTCTGACCGTGGAACACCAACCGATAGGCGTTGGCGATGTGTTTGAGCACCTTCTCCGAGATGCCGTACGAACGGCACATAGTGGTGTTCACGCCACCGTAAGCCACAGGAGTGCCCCCTGCGATGATGTAAGGCGGCACGTCCTTCGAGAACGTTGTGCCAGCCTGGACCATGGAACCTTCTCCTACGCGTGTGCCGGCATTCTCAATGACGCTGCTGGAGAAGATAACGCCATTGCCGATTTCGCAGTCGCCTGCGATTTTCGTACCATATCCGAAGACACACTGGTTGCCGATTACGGTGTCGTGCGAGATGTGAGTTCCTTCCATCAGGAAGTTGTCGTTCCCGATGACAGTTTTTCCGCTTGTATGCGTGGCGCGGTTGATGACCACATTCTCGCGGATGATGTTGTTATCGCCGATGATGCACTCCGTCTTCTCGCCCCGGAACTCGAAGTCCTGCGGCAGCGCTGCGATGACAGAACCCTGATGAATCTTGTTGTGTCCGCCCATTCGCGTCCCGTTCAGGATGCTGACGAAGGGGAAGATGATGCAGTTGTCACCGATGACCACGTCGTCTTCGATGTAGACAAAGGGGAATATCTTGCAGTTGTCGCCGATTTTGGCCTTCGGGCTGATTTCGGCTTTTGGACTAATATCACTTGCCATAGTAAAGCCCCCCTCTTTTCTCCCCGCAAGGGAAGAGGCCGCAACAGGGGCATGGGCCTGCGTTATGATTTAGAAAGCTGCTCTGGCAGGGACCGGCGTGAGCGTTTTTCACTCTGCTCCGCCGCCCAATGCCTGGTAAAGATTCACCACAGCCTGCATCTTATAGAAGTCGTCGGTCACCTTTGAGAGCTGCGTACTGAGCAGACTGCTCTGCGCCTGAATGACTTCCAGATAGGTGGTGTTGCCCGAACTGGTCATGAGGGTCTTCGTGTCTTCCACGTTCTTCTGCAACACCTCAATCTGCTTGGCTTCTATTGCGCTCTTTTCGGCCGACGAGTTGTAGAGCACAAGCGCGTTGCTGACCTCGCTGCCGGCAGAGAGCACGCTCTGCTGCCAAGTGTTGTAGGCCTGCTCGTACTTGATCTTGGCCACCTTCAGGCCGGCAATGATCTGACCGTGCTGGAAAATGGGCTGAACCAGACTTCCCACCGCGCTCCAGAGCATCTTTCCCGGATTGACGAGACCGTTCTGATTGTTGAACGAACCCGTTCCGGTGATGGTGATGTTCGGATAGAAGCGGCTGCGGGCCGTGTTGATGTCGTAGAAGCACTGCGCGAGCTGCATCTCGGCAGCGTGCACGTCGGCACGGTTCTTCAGCATGTCGATGCCCACTCCCGTTGCCAGATTGGCAGGCAGGCTCTGGTTTTCGAGCTTACCGCGACTGATGGTCTGCGCAGGCTGTCCGATGAGGAGGCTGAGCGAGTTCTCCATTTCGCGTATCTGCCGCTTCAGGTCTGCTTTCTGCGCCTCGACAGAATAGTAGTTGGCTTCGGCGCTCTGCACGGCCGTCGAACGGTAACCGATGCGTGTCTCCTTCATGACCTTCATCTTGTCCCACGTCTCTTTGACCAGTCCCTGCATGTCGTTGACGATTTCGAGCTGGCGGTCGAGCATGAGCAGCGTGTAGTAGAGGTTAGCAATGCCGCAGACAATGTTTGTCTTGACCACCACCTGATAGTCCTTCGTGGCCAGCAGGGCCATCTGCGCGCTGCGCTTCTGGTTGAGCAGGTTGCCGAAGAGGTCCACGCTCCACGATGCACTGACAGGAATGCTGTAGGCCTTCGTCGTGCTTCCGTTCCACGACGAGATGGTTCCCTGAGGCGTGAACGTGAAACCGGGGATGAATGCGAGCTTTGCCACCTTGAGCTGCTCCTCAACCATTTTCACGTTGAGGGCAGCGTTGAGGAGGTCTGCGTTCTTTTCAAGTCCCTGTTCGATGAGGTTCTGCAGCTGAGGATCGGTGAACACGCTGCGCCAAGGCATGTTGCCGAAGTTTTCGTCGCTGTTCACACGGAGCGTGTCTGTGAGGCTCACCGGGTCGCGCACGAGTCCTTTCGTGTCGACGTCGGGGCGTTCGTATTTGCTGTAGAGAGTCTTGCAACTACTCAACGTGAGCAGGGCAAGAACGGCTACAATGATATTCTTTTTCATGTTTCTTTGTTTTGGACGATGAACTATTCTTCCACTTTATATTCCACAGGGCGGTGTGCGTACTGAGCCAGCTCGGCTGCCACGTCCTGATTGTCTTCGTCTTCGAACTTCATCGGACTGATCTTCTCCTGAAGCGACTGGAAGATGACAAACAGTGTGGGCACGACAAACACCTGAAGCAGCGTACCGATGAGCATGCCGCCTACGGCTGCTGCACCCAGCGTCTGGTTTCCGTTCTTACCCACGCCCGAAGCGAACATCATCGGGAGCAGACCAATGATCATGGCCAGCGACGTCATGAGGATAGGACGCAGACGGGCAGCGGCTCCAAGGACTGCCGACCACGAGATGGCCATACCGGTTTCGCGGCGTTCCAGGGCGAACTGCACGATCAAGATGGCGTTCTTGGCCAACAGACCGATAAGCATGATGAGCGAGATCTGCATGTAGATGTCGTTCGAATGGCCGAAGAGCTGCGTAAAGAGGAATGCACCAGCCAGACCGAAAGGCACGGAGAGCACCACGGCCAGCGGCAGAATGTAGCTTTCGTACTGCGCACTCAGGATGAGATAGATGAAGATGAAGCAGAGTACGAAGATCAGAGCGGTAGAGTTGCTGGACGCTGCTTCCGAGCGGGTCAGGCCGGAATAGTCGTAAGTGTAGCCGGCAGGCAGCACGTCGGCAGCCACTTCCTGCACAGCCTTGATGGCTTCACCCGACGAATAGCCGTCGGCCACGGTGGCCGTCACGTTGATCGAGGTGAAAAGATTGAAGCGGTTGATGTTCGACGGACCGTAGACACGCTCCAGATTACAGTATTCCTGGATGGGAGCCATGCCGTGAGGCGTGCGCACATAGACGCTGCTGAGGCTCTCTGGCGTCATGCGTGTCTCGGGAGAACCCTGCACCATGACACGATAGAGCTTACCGTAAGCGTTGAAGTTGGAAGCATACAGACCGCCATAGTAGCCCTGCAGCGTGGTCAGGATCGTCTGCGGAGAGATGCCGGACTGCTTACACTTGGCCACATCGACGTGAATCATGTACTGCGGATAGTTCGGGTTGTAAGAAGTCTGGGCTGCCTGGATCTCAGGACGCTTGTTCAGCTCGGCCAGATACTCCTTGGTGACTTCGAAGAATCGGTTCAGACTACCACCCGTACGGTCCTGCATGACGAGCGACACACCGCTGTTGGCCGAGAAGCCGGGAATCATCGGCGGTGCGAAGGCCAGCACCTGAGCGTCCTTGATGGCTGCCGTCTGCTTGTAGATGAGTCCGAGCACAGAGTTAGCATCGTAAGGATTGATGAGGAAACGATAGAAACCGTCGCCCTGCCAGAGTCCGGAGAGTTTCCACCAGAATCCCTTTTGGCGCTCGGAGAAAGGCTTCAGCTTGATGATGAAGGTAGCTTGGTCTGAACCGGCACCTGCAATGAAGTTGTAACCCTGAATCTGCTCACGGCTCAGGATGGCAGGATTGGATGCCAGGATGGAGTCCACCTGATTGATGACCTGCGTGGTTCGTGCCACTGAAGTAGCTGGCGGCATGGACACGGTACAGAAAAGCGTACCGGTGTCTTCGCTCGGAACGAGTCCCGTCTTGGTTGTCATCATCGTCGTGGCGAGCACGGCTATACCGATAACGACAGTAATAATGATGGCAACAGGCTTGCGAACGAGCTTCTCCACACCTTTTTTATATTTGCCAAGAATCTTGTCGTACGACGTATTGAAGGCCAAGTGGAAGCGGTCAATGCGCGACATCTTCACTTCTTTGCCCTCTTTGTCGTGCGGTTTCAGGAAAATGGCACACAATGCCGGTGACAACGTCAGGGCGTTCAGAGCCGAAATGAAGATGGAAACAGCCATGGTCACACCGAACTCACGATAGAACGTACCACTGGTTCCGCCGATAAACGACACAGGAATGAACACCGATGCCATCACAAGCGTGATGGAGATGATGGCGCCAGAGATTTCGTTCATGGCGTCGATGGAAGCCGTCAGCGAGCTCTTGTAGCCCTGGTCGAGCTTAGCATGGACTGCCTCGACGACCACAATGGCGTCGTCGACCACAATGGCGATAGCCAAAAGCAAGGCCGAAAGCGTCAGCAGGTTGATGGAGAAGCCGAACACCTTCAGGAAGAAGAAGGTACCGATGAGCGAAACGGGGACGGCAATCAGCGGGATGAGCGTTGACCGGAAGTCCTGCAGGAAGATGTACACCACGAGGAACACCAGGATGAGCGTCATGACGAGCGTGAACACCACCTCTTCGATTGAAGCATAGAGGAACTCCGTGACATCGTAGTTGATTTTATAGAACATTCCCGGGGGGAAGAGCTTTGCTTGTTCTTCCAGTTCCTTCTTCACGTTCACGGCAATTTCGTTGGCATTCGAACCAGCAATCTGCTGAACCATACCCATCACCGACGGAATGTTGTTGTTCTTCATCGACACACTGTACTGCAGTCCGCCCAGTTCTATCTTGGCGACATCCTTCAGTTTCAGCGTGTTTCCGTTGGCATCGCTCGAAATGACGATGTTTCCGAACTCTTCTTCGCTCTTCAGTCGTCCCGTATAGCGCATGGCATACTCGTAGGCCACGTTCGAACGTTCACCGAATGTACCCGGAGCTGCTTCAATATTCTGCTCGGCCAGCACGCCACTGATGTCCGAAGGCATGAGGTTGTACTGCTTCATCACCTCAGGTTTCAGCCATATTCGCATGGAGTATGTCTTCACACCTGGGCTTTGTACGTCGCCGACGCCCTGAATACGCTTAATAGCGGGGATGATGTTGATGTTTGAATAGTTGGTCAGGAACTCGTCGTCGTAGCGGCCATCGGACGTCAGCGTGAACATCATCACCTGTGATGTCTGACGTTTCATGACGGTTACACCGATGCGCGTCACCTCGGCCGGCAACAAAGCCTGCGCCTGTTGCACACGGTTCTGCACGTTCACGGCGCACATATCAGCGTTCATGCCCTGACGGAACAGCACCGAGATGCTGGCAGAGCCCGACGATGCCGACGAAGAAAGATAGTCCATGCCTTCCACACCGTTGATGCTCTCTTCCAATGGTGCGAGCACTGAGTTCTTCACCGTTTCAGCATCGGCACCAGGATAGCTGGTGAAGACCACGACTGTAGGCGGAGCAATATCGGGATACTGCTCAATAGGCAGCGTGGCCAGTCCGATGAATCCCAGCAACACGATGACAATGGAAATCACCGTGGAGAGTACCGGGCGTTTTATGAATGTTGTAAAAGTCATATTCTTGCTGTTTTATTACCTTTATTTCTTTCCTTGCATGGCATCTATGAAGCCTTTGGCGGTGCCTTCGGAGCCAAGCTTGGCTGCTTCGTCAATTTTCTTCTGATACTGTTCGGGCGTAATGGGAACGATTTCCATGTTGTCCGTCAGTTTAGTAATACCGTTGGTGACATATTTGTCGCCTACTTTCAGACCGCTGCGAACGACATAGTTGTTGCCGTCAGTCTGCGGGTCAACGGTGATTTCGGTGTATTTCACCTTGTTGTCCTTGCCCAGCACGTAGACAAACTTCTTGTTCTGAACCTCAGAGACACACGCCTGTGGGATGACGATGGTCGAATTGTCGCTCCGGGGAACGATGACAGAACCAGAACCGCCGCTCTTCAGCAGGCGTTCGGGGTTCGGGAACTGGGCGATCAGCTGCACCGATCCGGTGGCAGCATCGATGACTCCGCTGGCTTTCATCACCTTTCCTTCGTGTCCATAGACGGTTCCGTCGGCCAGTTGCAGCTTCACGGGCGGGAAACTGTTGACAGCTGCGTGTGCACTGCCAGCCGTTTTGGTGAGTTCAAGCATGTCTTTCTCGGCCACACTGAAGTAGATTTCCATGGAACTGTTGTTAGAAACGGTCGTCAGAGCGGGTGTGCTCGAGGCGCTCACCATGGCACCGACCTTATAAGGCAGGCTGCCGATGACACCGCTCGAGGGGCTCTTCACGAAGCAGAAGCTCAGCGATTCCTTGGCAGAAGCAAGCGCAGCACGTGCCTGAGCCAGCTGGGCTTGCGCGCTGGCCAACGTATTCTTTGCCGATTCCAGCTCATACTGTCCGATAACGTTCTGCTCGAACAGCTTCTGGTTGTTCTCAAACGTCAGCTTGGCTGTGTTCATCTGAGCTGTTGCCGTGTTCACTGCAGCCTGAGCCTGACGCACCTGAGCCTGATAAGTCTCGTTATCAATGACAAAGAGCAGCTGCCCTGCCCCGACAGCCTGGCCTTCCCTGACACAGACTTTCGTAATGAAGCCGGCTACTTTCGGGCGGATTTCTACGTCCTGCACGCCCTTGATGGTGGCAGGATAGGTGGTCTGCATCGATGTGCTCTTGTTCTGTACCGTCACCACAGGGTACTCATTGTCACCGAAATTCGGCATTCCACCGTTCTTTCCGCCGCATGATACAAGCAGGACAGACAGTGTTGCCATCAGAAAAACTTTGTAAATCTTCATACTTTTATATGTTTATACTTTTTATATTATGATTCTCTAAGACATTCTTCGATGTGTAAAGAACGAAAACTAAACAGCTCTTGTTAGTTTTTCAAGCTGCAAAGATAAACAAATTTCTGTTGAATGTGAGCTTTCTCACTCCTTATTTAACAATAATTATGCGCGCGAAGGAAAAAAGGAGCTATTCGCAAGCTGAAACACTCAGGCCCATCGCCCGTGCTTGCTCCATCAGAAGCTCCATCAGCGGCTCGCGGGCGTTCTCCACTTTATTGTCGAGGACGGCATCTTTCAGTGCTTTCTTCAGCTCTCCCACTTCGCGCGACGGCTTCAGATGGAAGAGCTCCATGATTTCGTTTCCGTCGATGACAGGCTGCAGCAGACGCTTGTAGTCCTTCTCCTTCAGGTCGGTCAGTTTCTCACGCACCATTCGGAAGTTTTCCCGGAAGTGCTTTTTGCGGACCTCGTTCTTGCTTGTAATGTCGGCTTCGCAGAGCGTCATCAGGTCGTCGATGTCTTCGCCGACATCGTTTAACAACCGTCGGACGGCACTGTCCGTCACTTCCTCGTCGGCAATCACGATGGGACGCATGTGCAGATCGACCAGTTTCTGGACGTATTTCATCTTCGCATCCAGTGGCAACTTGAGCCGACGGAAGATTACGGGCACCATCTTGGCCCCGATGTAGTTGTGGTTATGGAACGTCCACCCCACCAAAGGTTCCCACCGTTTGGTCTTCGTCTTCCCGATGTCATGCAGCAATGCCGCCCAGCGGAGCCAGAGATTCGGCTCTGCAGCAGTGTTCTTGCAGGAACAGCCTGTGCTTTCGGCGGCATCGTCGGCACGCTCCGTGTGGTCAGAATCATGATTGACTGCCGTCGTCCGATCCACCTTACAGACATTCTCGAGCACTTCGAGCGTATGGTAGAAGTTGTTCTTGTGACTGCGGCCGTTGCGCGTCTCCACGATGTCGAGCGCGGTCAGCTCCGGCAGAATCAGGTGCAGCAGTCCACTCTCGTGCAATTCAAGCAGTCCGATGCTTGGATGCTGCGCCAACATGATTTTATTCAACTCGTCGGCAATGCGCTCCCCGCTGATGATTTCCAGCCGGTGAGCATTGCGTCGGAGCGCATCCTTCGTCTCCGGTTCTATGTCGAAGCGGAGCTGTGTGGCAAAACGCACGCAGCGCAACATGCGCAACGGGTCGTCGCTGAAAGTGATGTCGGGATCCAAAGGCGTGCGGATGATGCCGTCTTCCATGTCGTAGATGCCGTCGAAAGGGTCCACCAGTTCGCCGAAGCGCGCCGCATTCAGGCAGATGGCGCAGGCATTGATGGTGAAGTCGCGTCGGTTCTGGTCGTCTTCCAGCGTTCCGTCCTCGACGATGGGCTTTCGCGAGTCGTGGCTGTAGCTTTCTTTGCGCGCGCCGACGAACTCAATCTCCAAAACGCCTGAGCCCGCAGCCGCCACCTCGCCTTTGATTTTCACCTGTGCAGTGCCGAAATTCTTGAACACACTCAGGTGAGCTCGCTTGCCAAGCCGCTTCTTGAGCTCCTCGGCAACGCGGATACCACTGCCCACGACGACGACGTCAATGTCGTTCGAAGGTCTCTCCAAAAAGATGTCGCGCACGAAACCGCCCACCACGTAGCACTCCACGCCCAACGTGTCGGCCACGTTGCCTATTTGGTGAAAGATGTCTTTGTCGAGAATCTGGGCCAGTTCGGCGTCTGAATAAAGCTTCATTATATGTTATTTTTGGGTGCAAAATTACGAAAAAAAACTTGTTTTCAAGCAAAAACATGGCCAAAACTGCCCCTTGCGCCGGCCTTTCTGCCTTCGCGCCACGGCTCACCCCGAGACGACTGTCAGCGGGGAAGCCCGGCCTGCTCTGTTTTTACAGACGAGCTACCAAAAGAAAAACACGCTTTCGTTTTGCGTTTTGCACACTTATCCGTACCTTTGCAAGCAGAAAGGAACATGTCGACATGAAGAAAACAGCACTCATCATCTTGGCTGTGGTGCTCGTCACAGCCTGTCAAAACAAGCACCAGCAGCTGCAGAAAGAAATAGAGCTACGCAGGACGGCCCTGAAACACCATCAGGATTCGGCCCTGGCCGCCTCGCAGAAAGACGTGGAACGGCTCGACCGTGAGCTGCAGCAGGCCAGTGCCGAGTACCAACGGCTGAAGAAAGCGGCCGATGCAGCCCACGCAAACGGCACAGGCACGGCGGAGCAGTTCAAGGAAGTGACGTTCATGCGGCTGAAACGCGACTCACTGCAAGCTCAGTTCGATGCCACCTGCTCGAAAATCAAGTACATCCGCAAGCGGATGGAGGAAGACAAAGAAGAGAAACAGCCATGACGAAACCTGAAGCAAACGGACAGAGGGCCGTCGTCTCGGAAGAACAGCAGAAGAAGGACGAGTTCTACATGCAGCGCGCACTCGACGAGGCGCGCATGGCACTGGCCGAAGGCGAAGTGCCCATCGGGGCCGTCGTGGTGTGCCGGAACCGGGTGATAGCCCGGACGCACAATCTCACAGAGACGCTCACCGACGTAACGGCGCACGCCGAGATGCAGGCCATCACCGCTGCAGCGGGTGCTTTGGGCGGCAAATACCTCACCGACTGCACGCTCTACGTCACCGTGGAGCCCTGCACGATGTGCGCCGGCGCCATCGGTTGGGCACAGATACGCCGCATCGTCTTCGGCTGCAGCGACGACAAGCGCGGCTACACGCGCGTTGCCCCGCACGCCATGCATCCGAAAGCCGTGGTCATCGGGGGCGTGCTCGAGGACGAATGCCGCAGTCTGATGCAGGACTTCTTCCGTTCGCGCCGCTGACCTGAACGAAGAACGGCCTCGGAGAGCGCCGCTTCCTATCGTCCACAGGGACACAACGCTTGCCACCGAGCGCTCTCCGTCTTCGCATTCCGATTCGCAAGCCACCAACGGTACGTCCGTTCCTACCCTATGTCCAACACAAGGAACATGCTGAATTATATTGACAAAAACTTCAATTTGGGCCTCTGTGAAGGCCATCGTTCTGAAATTAAAATCCGACGGACGCGTACGCGCGAAATTTGAGAGAGTTATAACCACCTGAAAAGAAAGCACTTGTATTTTCTTTACAAAAAACAAGCTCGCAAAATGGCCCGTTTTACTCTTCAAAAAGGCCCTTTTCGGCGCGCAGAATGACTCATTTTGACGAGCAGAATGAGCCGCTTTGCGATGCAAAATGGCCCATTTTGAAAACCGGGAAGATTTTTCTTCGCATTTTGTATGATTCTTTTACCAACACAACGGCTTTCGTCTTCGTAGAATGAAAAAAAATCTGTGCACGATTTTTTGGTATAAAATGTTTACAACTTCGCTCCTTCCCCTCGTCGGGCGCACGCTCTACGGTTGAGCAAAGACAGTTTCGCGGGGAAGCAATCAGGTTCGTCTTTCATCAGGATTCGGACTCCGTCAAATCTCGTGGAGGAAAACAAAAATCCCCGAAACTCAGCCGAGTTTCAGGGATTTCACGCGCATTTTGCTTTCTGAAAGTGATCCGTTTGGGATTCAAAAATTGAAATACCGTGAAATAATTTTGAGATAATTTGCTTTGTAAATCAGGTGTTTACGAGGTTAAATATATTAAAGCGTTTCAAAAATGTGGTGCAATAATTTGGTTCGGTGGTGCAAAAAGAGTACCTTTGCACCACGTTTTAAACACGCTTTAATAATATAATAGGTATGAAAGGACTTACAATAGTAAAGAGGTCAAGCAAGCAGGAAGGAACTATAAGGCTCCGTTTCCGTTTGCGCGATGGAAGAGGTGTTGACCTGTACCATAAGAGTGAAATTGACGCAGAACTAAAGGATCTGGATAAGTTTACCGATACTGGTGAGTTAAAACCCCGCGTAAGTGTATATAACAAGCAACTGAAACTTGATATAGACACGGAAATAGACGCTATGGAAACAGCTTATCGGCAGTTATGCGAGGTTAAAGACAAAACTCGTATTACGGCTGAAGACTTTGAAAAGACTATTTCAGATGTTTTACATCCCCAGAAGAATGTGAAAGCTCTGACTGAGATGACGCTAGTTGATAGGTTTTCAAAATACATCGATGATGGCTTGCGTGATGGTAATTTTGGCGAAGGCAGGCAGAGGCATTATAAGGTGTCATTAGGTGAACTCACCAGATTTCTTACTATCCAACATCGGCTGAAGGTCACTCCGTCAGAATTTGATGCGGATGACCTGATGGATTTTCGACAGTTCCTGTTTGATGAATACAAATACGTGGATAAACATAAGAGCCTGTATGATATGGTCAAGCCAAGGAATATACCTGCAGAACGCCGTGACCAGAATACCGTTGCAACAAAGATGAAAAAGATTCAGGCATTCTTCAATGAGTTGATAGAGAAAGGCGAGTTGAGTGCTTCGCCATTCATCTATTTGGGAAAGAACAAGAAACGAACCATGATGCGCGAGTCTTATGATCCACCTATTTTCCTTTTGCAAGAAGAGTTCCTAAAAGTTAGGGATACTGAAGTGCCAGGGTCTCTACAGGAAACAAAAGATGCTTTTGTCCTGCAATGTGCCTTTGGATGCCGCATCAGCGAGTTCAAAAGATTGTCGATGGACAATATTGCAGTATCTGATGATGGTATCATGTATATTCATTATTTGCCAGAGAAAACACTCAGAGAAAATGTGAGCCGTAAAGAAATTGAGACTCCTGTGATGCGCTTTGCCTATGATATCATCATGAAGTATAAATTTAACTTCCATATCTTGAAATATGTCAGTGGCAAAAGTGGTTATAATGTAAAAATCAAAGAATTGATGAAATATTGTGGCATTGACCGTAAGTGTGCAGTCTTTGACGAGGAACTTGGTAATAATAAATATCAGCCCCTTTACGAGCTGGCCAGCAGCAAAACTTGTCGAAAGACGCATGTTGATATTCTGACTAAGGCCCAGATAAACATGTATGCAGCTGGATTGCATCATGAGGGTAGTGACGCGGTGAATCACTATACCCACATGGATATGAAAGACCGTTTTGTGTTGATGTGCTATGCGTATAAGCAGCCGTTATATTATGTAAACAAGGATTTGAAGATTGTAGAGTAAGGTATGGCAAACAATAAATTAGAAGAGTTTTGCAAGAGTATTGACAAAGAATACGGGAAGTCAAACACGGAAAAGAACATAGACTATATTATGTCATTGGTTAAGCAGCGTGAGCAGCCGGACAAATCAATTGATGATAACATTCCAGCCCCTTCGTTGCAGTCAACAGCTGAGGTCATATATATAGTGATGACAAGGGGTGATATCCCTTTTAAGAAGTTCTGTGAGAAAGACCGAGGTCACAAGCAAGTGATTGAGTATGTTTTCATTCGAGGTGTCAAACATCGTGATGAGATAGTGAGTTTTCTCAAACAATTGCTGAGTAAGTCCATTCCCGGTCTTGGCCCGAAACTTGTTTTAGGCTTTATACGACTATTGGATCAGTTTGTTCCAAAAGACAAACCCACATCGTTCCTGAACGTGATTCAGTTCCCAGAAAAAGCAAAGGAGATTATGGACACCCTTCATTTTATGACTAATG
>JAFPME010000008.1 GCA_017402445.1 Prevotella sp.
CAGCAGCAACAGGTCCTCCCCCCGATCGGCGGCACTCTTATCTTAGCACCTGTCATGCTTCTTCGCTTACTTGAGAATTTGCTGATTTTGATAATCAGCAAATTTTTCAGTCTGTTATCTTTCGTCGAACTCACGTTATTTATATACCATCACAGAACGGTTTAACGAAACTTAACGACCAACGCCAAACGGACTGTTCAGGCGTCTTTCCTCCCACTTACAAATCGCCAGCGACCGAACTGGTCCCGACGAGACTCTATGGAGGTGAAGCCTTCGGAGCGCAGCAGCTCGCACACCTGAGTATGGAAGAGCGGATTGATCTCAAAGAAAAGCTGACCGCCAGCTGAAAGCAGCGTGCCCGACTGGCTGGCAATGGCGCGGTAGAAAAGCAGGGGGTCGTCGTCGGGCACGAAAAGAGCCACATCAGGCTCGTAGAGCAGCACGTTCTCTTCGATGGATTCGGCCTCGCTACGGCATACGTACGGGGGGTTGCTGACGACGATGTCGTACTTACGGTCGGGGGCCGAGGCGAGAATGTCAAGCTGACGGAACAGAACGCGCGCACCCAGGGAACGGGCATTGTCACGGGCTACGGCGAGCGCTTCCGACGAAACGTCGATGGCCGTCACCCTTGCATCGTCGATGTCTAAGGCCAGACTGACAGCTATGCATCCGCTGCCAGTGCCGATGTCGAGGATGTCGAGCCCAGCCGGCGCCTCCGTGGCGGTTTTAATGCAACGTTCCGAACGGACCGTCTCGACAATCCACTGGCACAGCTCGGCCGTCTCAGGGCGAGGAATGAGCACACCCGGCGCAACGCGGAACGCGCGACCACGGAAAATGGACTGACCGAGAACGTACTGAACAGGCTCGCTGGTTTCCAGACGGCACACGATTTTTTCCAGTTCTTCGTGGTCGTCTGACGATAATTGTGTAACTTTGCCGCAGAGAATGTCGGCCAAGGTCAGGCTGAAGCGCTCTTCGAGCACCAACCGGGCAATGGCCCTGGCTTCGCGCAGATCGTAGACGCGGGCCAGACGGCGGCAGATGTCGTCGTAGTTCATCATAACGACTGCAAAGTTAAACGAAAAAAGCGTATGGACCAAAGAATGACTGACGAAATGTTCATGCGGCGATGCCTGCAATTGGCAGCGCAAGGACGCATGGAGTCGAGGCCGAACCCGATGGTGGGAGCCGTCATCGTGGCGCACGATGCGAACGGAGGACAAGAACGGATCATCGGAGAGGGATACCACGTACGGTGCGGAGAAGGGCATGCCGAGGTGAATGCCTTCGCTTCCGTGAGACCCACGCACCAGCATCTGCTCAGCGAGAGCACCATCTACGTTAGTCTGGAACCCTGTGCACACTACGGAAAGACACCGCCCTGTGCCGACCTGATCGTCAGCAAGGGCGTGCGCAGAGTCGTCGTGGGCTGCGTGGATCCCTTTGCCCGGGTGCAGGGACGGGGCATACAGCGTATCCGAGACGCAGGCATCGAGGTGAAAGTGGGCGTGCTGAGTGATGAGTGCGAGTGGCTGAACAGACGGTTCTTTACCTTCCACCGCCACCATCGGCCATACATCATCTTGAAATGGGCGCAGACGGCAAACGGATTCATCGACGACGGCGGCAAGGCCATTGCCTTGTCTACACCTTTTACGAGGATGCTGGTGCACAAGTTGCGGGCTGAGGAAGATGCCATTCTCGTGGGACGAGTCACCTTCGAGCGTGAACATCCGCAACTCACGGTACGCCACTGGAACGGAACGTCGCCCGTGCGCTTCGTGATGCAACACGGAGGCGCAACGCACGATACTTCCGACGATGGATTCTTGCACGTGGACAGCATCGAGTCTATGCTGCAGACGTGTCGAGAACGACAGCTGCAGTCGCTCATCGTGGAGGGAGGGGCACGTACGCACCAAGCCTTTTTGGATGCTTCGCTGTGGGACGAAATACGCGTGGAGACAGCACCGCTTTGTGTCTCCTGCGGCACACGTGCACCTCAGGTGCCAGACTCGGCACGTCTGATCGGAAGACAGACTTATGACGGCAACCGCATTGAGCTGTTCGTGCATTCCTGAGCAGCGAAGCCGAGGCTGACAGTGGCGAAAGTGACAATCAGCTCTTGGTGAATCCCAGTGTCAGTACGCTGATGCGCACATCGTCAGCCTTCATTATTTCACTGCTGCAACTGACGAGGGTGGCACCAGTTGTCAGAACGTCGTCGACCAACAGGACGTGCTTGTGTGCCACTGCCGTAACGTCGGCCAGCTTGAAGGCATCTCTTACGTTCTCCAATCGGTCGCGACCTCGCTTCTGCGTCTGGCTGCAGCTGAACTTCGTACGCACCACGGCGGACGATACCACGGACAGACCCGTCGCCTCGCTGATGCCTCGAGACAGCTCCATGCTCTGATTGTAGCCGCGAAAGCGCTCACGATCGGGGGTCAGCGGAACCGGAACAATCAGGTCGATATCATCAAAGAATCCTTGTACAAGCAGTTCCTCGCCCACCAAAAAGCCCATCTGACGGCATGCCTCGGCGTTGCCTCCGTACTTCAACTGCCAGATGAGGTGGGCAGATTCTGCTCCCGTTTCATAATAGATGAGCGCGGCTGCCCTCTCCACGGGCATCAGCCCCCAAAGCCTGCGGGCCATCTCGTTGTCGTAAGGAGACGCGGCGAAGCCCGTTCTGGGCAGGCGGACGTTGCAACGGGTGCACAGCAGACGTTCATCCACGCCAAGTCGGTCGCCGCAGACAGGACACTGGCGGGGCGAAATCAAGTCGAGCACACGGCTCCAGAAGCTGATGATGTGTTCCTTTGGCATGGCTTGCGGCTGACGCTGAGCAGCGGCAGCTCTGGCTAATCGTAGGGCGGGAAGTCGTCGGCTGACGAATCACCGATACATTCGCGAACCTGGTCTGCGGTGAATCCGCGTCCCAAGGCAAAGCGCATGAGCTTGCCGTGAAGCTCGTAGCGGCTCGAAGCCTTCGTGCTGCGACGCTTCGACTCCAGCAAGGGGCGCAGTACGTCGGCATAGCGGCTGTCCTCCACCTCCGAGAGTACGCGGCGGCGGATGGATTCGTCGATGCCTTTTGCCCACAGGCCCTGCTCAATCTTGCGAGGGCCCCACTTGTTGTACGTCAGCTTGTCCGACACAAAGGCACGGGCGTAACGCTCATCGTCTACATAGCGATGCTCTGTCAGGTAGGACATCAGCTGCGACTGCACACTTTCGGCCAGTCCCCAGCGCTTCATCTTCTCCACCATTTCCTGCTGGCAGTGTTCGCTCGAGGCGCAAAGGGCGGTCAGTCTGCTCAGTGCTTCCTGCTCGGTTAGAGTGTCAGGGCTGTTGTTTCTCATGTCTGTTGTCGTTTGCGCTGTCTCATGCTTCCTCCTGAGCGAGTGCTTCGGGGCGGTACTTCAGGTTGCGCGGGTGGTGTTCCAGTATTTCCTGACGCAGCGTATGGGTGTCGATGTGGGTATATATCTCAGTGGTGCTGATGCTTTCGTGGCCGAGCATGGCCTGGATGACGCGCAGGTCGGCACCTCCTTCAAGAAGAGCGGTGGCGAAGGAGTGGCGCAAGGTGTGAGGTGAAACGGTTTTATGAATGCCAGCAACCTCCGCCAACCGCTTGATCATAATCAGAATCATGGTGCGCGTCAGATGCGCACCACGCCGGTTCAGAAACACATAGTCCTCCTCGCCGGGCTTGATGTTGTCCATTTGGTCGCGGTCCTGGAACCAGAATTGAAGTTCGTGGATCGCACGCTGAGAGATGGGGACGAGCCGTTCCTTGCGGCCCTTGCCCTCCACGCGCAGAAATTCGTCGTCAAGATAGAGATTCGAGAGTTTCAGGTGCGTCAGCTCGGACACACGAAGGCCGCACGAGAAAAGCACTTCGATGATGGCTCGGTTGCGGTGACCCTCCCATTTGGACAGGTCGATGGACGCTTCAAGCATGTCTACCTCTTTCGTCGAAAGCACTTCGGGCAGATGGTCGCTCATTTGGGGGCTTTCAAGCAACTCGGTAGGGTCGTTCTCTATCCATCCGTCAAGCAAGAGAAAGCGGTAGAACGAGCGAACACCGCTCAGGATGCGGCATTGGGAGCGGGCTCCGATGCCCAGGTCGTGGAGCGAAGCAGCGAAGTGCTGCAGCTGTTCCAGCTTGACTTCAGTGGGCTGGACGCCTTCTCCCTCAAGGTAGCGGAGCAGTTTCTGAAGGTCGCGCATGTAGGCTTCCACGGTGTTCGCCGTGAAATTGCGCTCCAGCTTCAGGTATCGCTGGTAGGCGCGCGCCATGTTCTTCTCCTGTTTTGCCATCAGTGCTCGTTTCTCTGAATCCGACGGGAGCAACCTGACGCTTTCGCAGGGGCTACCGCCGTTCTCCTTTCTCCATGCAAAAATACAAAAATAACCTGAAACGTGACGACTTCGCTGAGGTAAAAAGTCTTTTTCAGGTAAAAAATGATAAAAAAAGCAACTTGTTCGTTGCTTTCCGCAATCTATGAGTACCTTTGTATCTGTTTTACAGAAGGAACCAGATGGAAAAGAAAAAGAGCTTCACGACCATGATGCTGGCAGCATTGATGCTGACGGCAGCCTGCACGCAGCAGGACGGAAAAAGCACAAAGGCAACCGGCGATAAGGTGGAACAGGAGCAGCCGCGCACAGAGTGCATCGTGCCAATCACGCCGGTGAAGAACCAGCGGGCGTCGGCTCTCTGCTGGATCTACGCCATGCTGGCCACCATCGAGAGCGAACATCTGGCCATGGGCGACTCCGTGAACCTCTCGGCCGACTTTGTGGCGCGTGCGTTGATAGAAGAAGAGGCCGAGCGAACCTACCTGTCGGGAGGAAAGCTGCCCATCCGGCTGGATGGAATGGCCCAGGACCTGATCAACCTGATACAGCGGCACGGACTGACGCACTACGACTCGTTCCACAGCGAAGCCAACTACAGCGTCGTGAAGCGAAAGGCTGAGATGCTCGCACGCCGACATGCAGGTAAATGCAAAGGGATGAACGACATGAAACGGGAGCTGTGCCAGCTGCTCGACGACGAGATTCATCCCGAATTGCGATACGTCTTCATGCTGGGAACGGAGTATACGCCACTGGAGTTTGCTCACAGCGTGTGCATGGACGACGAGTACGTGGCCCTGACAAGCTTCACACACCATCCGTTCGGATACCCCTTCGTGCTGGAGGTCCCCGACAACTACGGACGACATGAGTTCCTCAACCTGCCCGTCGACTCCCTGATGGGCCACATCGAGGATGCGCTGCGCCGCGGACATCCCGTCTGCTGGGAAGGTGACACGAGCGAAACGTCCTTCTCTTTCGCACAAGGCATCGCAAAACTGGAAGACGACAGCGTGAGGGTGACACAGGAATCGAGACAGCAGATGTTCGAACGGCTGCAGACCACCGATGACCACTGTATGGAAATCATCGGCCTGGCACGCACAAAACGCGGCAAGCGCTACTTCATCTGCAAGAATTCCTGGGGAACGGACAACGCGTTCGGCGGACTGATGTATCTCAGCGAGAACTATGTCAGGGCGAAGACGGTGGCCGTGTGGATGAGCCAGAATGCCTATTACGGCGAATAAAGCCTTTGTAACAACCTGTCCTGTTGTTCACGATTGTTGCAAATGCATTCCTTTCTGTTCCAATCGGTGAAGGATTCGCTGAAGAAATGACACTTCTCGTGGATTTGTTTTGACGGCTTGCATTCTTTTCTATAACTTTGCATGCAGAAAAACGAATCGCAAGATGAACAGCCTGATTAACACCTACAGACCCATCACGCTCGAAGAGATGAGCACCGTGAAGCTGATGAACCGCATCGACACGAAGTTCGTCACTACACAGGACAAGCTCGAAAGTCTCCTCGAGATGGCACGCGACGAGTATCGCATGCAGCAGATCGGCAGCGAACGCAACATGGAGTACCTGACCACCTACTTCGACACGGCCGACTATGCCATGTACTGTTCACACCAGCACGGACATGCCAACCGACAGAAGCTGCGATTCCGCACCTATGTCAGCTCCCAGCTGCAGTTCATGGAAATCAAGACCAAGAACAACCACGGGCGAACCAAGAAGAAACGCATCAGCGTGGACAATATGGTCTTCGACGAAGAGAAGGTGGAATTCATGCAGAAATATCTCCTGTACGACCCCGCAAGGCTGCAGCCGGTGCTGACCAACAACTTCAGACGCATCACACTGGTCAACAAAGGGCGAACCGAGCGGCTCACCATCGACTCCAACTTGCTGTTCCACAACGAGGAAACGGGTATCAACCGCGACATGGGACCGCTCGTCATCATCGAGCTCAAGCGCGACGGGCTCCAACATTCGCCCGTGCTGGAAATGTTGCGACAGCTGCACATACACCCACATGGCTTCAGCAAGTACTGCATGGGCTCGGCTCTGACCAACCACGTGCTGCCCGTGAACCGCTTCAAACCGCAGCTGCACGACGTGGAGCGCCTCATTTCATCAAGCCAAAGAATGTTTTCAGTATAATCACACAACCTTTTATCATTGCAATTTCACTATGTATCATCTCACATTATCAGTCGAATTCGCACACATGCTGCTGCGGTTCGCCATCTGCGTCTTCTTCAACTGGATCATCATCGACCGACTGTACTACAAGAAAAGCCGCAGAAGAGACTTCTACTTCACCTTCATGCTCATCTCCATTGCCATCTTCTTCCTGGTGTTCTTCATGATTTTCGTGCTTGAAGACATGAAGGGAAAGACCGGAATCGGAGTCGGTATCGGACTCTTCGGCATCTTTTCTATCATGCGATACAGAACTGATACCATGCCCGTACGCGAGATGACATACCTGTTCCTGCTCATCGCACTCAGCGTTGTCAATGCGCTCGCGTCCACCATGAACCTCATCGAGCTGCTGCTGACGAACATTATCATCGCCATCGCTGTATGGCTATGCGAGCGACTGCTCAAATCGCAACCCACGAAGCTCATCCAGTACGACCGGATGGACCTCATCGTACCGCAACGGCGTGGAGAACTCATCGCTGACCTGGAGCAGCGGCTGGGTCTGAAAATCAGGAAAGTGGAAGTGGGCGGCGTTGACATGCTGCGCGACATGGCCGTCGTCAAGGTCTTCTACGACACCGTTGACGACGAACAGAACAGTGTGGACCACATGGTCAAGATGCCGTCGATAAAGTAAAGCGCGTGAAACGACAAATGTCCAACCTCGTAAACATCGAAAAAACATGAGATTCAAGCATATCATTCACATGAACATGTCCCGGACAAAGGCTGCCGTCGTAGGTTTGCTGCTGGCTGTTGCCATCCCGTCGGGGGCACAGGAGAGTAGTTCGGAAACTGGTTTGTGGATCAGCAGTGAAGTACAGAAAAAGCTGTCGGCACAGTGGAGCCTCTCAGGTGAGGCGGAATATCGGCTGCGCGACAACTTCGGAAGCACCGACCGGTGGACCGTTGCCCTCAGCACGGCCTACAAACCGCTGTCCTGGTTGAAGCTCGACGCAGGCTATAAACTGATGCGCGTGCTCAATCCCGGCGAAGCCAAATGGAAGGACAACGGCGTGGACATGGACAAATGGACGCCGGCCTGGTGGTGCACGAAGCATCGTTTCTTCGCTTCGGCTACAGCATCGCTCAGCCTCGGGCGCTTCGATTTCTCGCTGCGCGAACGCTGGCAGTTCACTTATCGGCCGGAAACGACGACTGACCGCTACGATGTCGACGACGACGAATGGGAAGAGAAGACCAAGGACAGCAAGAGTAAACACGCCTTCCGCACCCGACTGATGGCCGAATACAACATACCGAAATGCAAGGTAGACCCGTTCGCCAGCATGGAGCTGTACAACCAGAAAGGGGGGCTGCAAAAGATTCGCTACACCGTCGGCGCCGACTGGAAACTCTCCAAGCAGCACCAGCTCTCGCTCTTCTACCGCTACATCGACTCAAAAGATTCTGAAGAGCCCAACATGCACGTCATCGGACTGGGCTATAAGTTCAAGTTCTGACCAGTGAGCTTTTCTTTGATGATTTTTGTGGCATTGCTTTGAAACATCATACGCTCCAGCTCATAAACACGCGTTATCTCAAAGTAAATGGTGGGCTTGATGTAGTATTCGCTCAGTTTGCTCAGCGTGAAAACGTCGCAACAGGCTGTGGCCGACTGCGTGTCGTACTCCCATAGTTCCAGATAATAGCGCATGAAATTGTATTCGTCGCTCACCTTTGTCACGTAGAACGGATGCGCTTCCGAACCGTCGCCCGTCGCGGCTATGGTGTTGAAGATGCGCATAGCCCTGCGAAAGTAAGGCTTGGCATCCTCTACTGGTGCGCCGCTGGCCTGCACGGTGGAGTCTTTGGCCATCTCTGTCAGCACGATTCCCGCGCTGATCAATGCATCGAGGTTCAGCGGGTTGATGGAAAGAATGCTCTTTGCCGTGGCCAGTCTGTTCGCTTGCTCGCCGCTTCTCGCCTGCTTGTTCATCTCCAACACCAAGGTTTCTTCCGCATCGTTGGTGAGAAACGACTGGCCGTAAAAGGCCAGAATACGCTCCCTTTTGGTCAGCGTGGTGTCCAAAGTGGCGGCCGACAGTCTGGCCACCAAGTCTTTCACGCGCTGTGGGTTGTCATTCACCTCTTGCCGGATGTGCTTCCAGTCAACAGGAATCATCTCTCTTTCTTGCGCAGCAAGATTGGCTGCACAGAGCAGCATGCAAACAAAAGCAATTAATTGTTTCATCTTTTTCATTTGTATTATTTCTGACAGATACTATTGTCTACTATCTTTGTCCTTCTAAAATGCTTTTTTCCAAGTCTTCCAACATCTTTAAGTCTTCGGCATCTGCATCTTGAGCATCAAGTTGCTTACGCTTGGCATTGAAGATGTCGTATCTACTGCGAACTATTTCTTCTGCTTCAGCATTGGATATAGAGCCTTTACCTTGCAGGATGTCTTTCTCTTGGAAAGTCAGCAAATTATCTACGTTCTTTCGCCAGTAGTCGAGCGTCAGGTCACGACGGCCTTTAACGCGCTCTTCTGCACTGGTCAAAAAGATGTCGACGAGTCGGTTTAGTGAATCAATCTCTGGGTCTTGCAGATAGTTTTTTGCAATGATGACATCGCCTTTGCGCACTATGCTGCCTTTCCAAGTGGTTAGCCCCATATTCGGCTGGCTGGCATCTGCGCGAGCAACTATCAGTTCTGCGGCTGTCTGATGAGTGATGGCATACAGCAGTTTGTTCTGTGTCTCGGCAAAGAACATCTGTGTGGCTTTATCATTCTTGTCATAGTCGCTGCTGAGTGCAAAGAGATCGCGCACCTTCTGATAGAACCGCTTCTCCGAAGCACGAATATCGCGGATGCGAAATAGCAGTTCATCAAAGTAGTCTGGGCGACCATCAGGATTCTTCAGCCGCTCATCATCCATAGTGAAACCCTTTATGAGATATTCTGTTAGGTGTTCTGTCGCCCACTGTCTAAACTGTGTTCCTCGCAGTCCGCGAACACGATAGCCCACGGCAATAATCATCTCCAAAGAGTAGAAAACCACATTGTAGTTCTTACCATCAGCGGCAGTAGTCAAGAAATCTTTGACAACTGAAATTTTGTTTAACTCTCTATCTTTCAGAATGTTGATGATATGATAACTAATGGTTTGCTTCGAGGTGGCAAAAAGTTCTGCCATCTGCTGTTGGTTCAGCCATATCTTGCCATCCTTGGCATAGAGAGCCACCGATGCACGGCCGTCTGCTGTCCGATAAATGATGATATTCTGTTGTTCGTCCATCCTTTTATATATAATCAAATTCACAATTATATCCCTCGCTCAGCCCAATCGCCGCGGTCGAGGTTGCGGTATCCGATGGCTTCGGCGATGTGCATCGACTCTACCTTCTCCGAGCCGGCGAGGTCAGCAATGGTGCGGGCTACTTTCAGGATGCGGCTGTAGGCACGGGCGGAGAGCTTCAGGCGCTCCATGGCCATGCGGAGCATGTTTAAGGAGGCGGCATCGGGCTCGGCAAACTCGTGGAGCATGCGTTCGGTCATCTGAGCGTTGCAGTGGATACGGCCCCCTTCCCGACCTCCCCCGAGGGGAAGGTGGCTGAAGCGCTCGGTCTGTATATTGCGGGCTCGGATGACTCGCTCCCGAATCTTTTCACTGGACTCGCCGGGCTGCATCTGCGAAAGTTGCGCGAAGGGAACGGCCTGTATCTCACAGTGTATGTCGATACGGTCGAGCAGCGGGCCGCTGATCTTGTTCATGTAGCGCTGTATCTGTCCCGGTGTGCACACGCAGTGGTGCGTGGGGTCGCCGTAATATCCGCAAGGGCAAGGGTTCATCGACGCAATAAACATAAAAGAGCAGGGGTATTCGAGCGTGTATTTGGCGCGGCTGATGGTGATGCGCCGGTCTTCGAGCGGCTGGCGGAGCACTTCGAGCGTCGACTTGTTGAACTCGGGCAGCTCGTCGAGGAAGAGTACGCCGTTGTGTGCCAGTGATATCTCGCCCGGCTGCGGGTTCACGCCGCCTCCGACGAGTGCCACTTGCGAGATGGTGTGGTGCGGACTGCGGAAGGGACGCTGCGAAATCAGGCTCACGTTGCGGTTCAGCTTGCCTGCTATGGAGTGTATCTGCGTCGTTTCAAGACTCTCCGACAGCGACAGAGGCGGCAGGATGCTGGGCAGCCGCTTGGCCAGCATGCTCTTTCCGCTTCCCGGCGGCCCTATCATGATGAGGTTGTGGCCACCGGCCGCGGCCACTTCCATGGCCCGTTTGGTGCTTTCCTGTCCGCGCACGTCGGCAAAGTCGAGCTCGTAGTGGCTTTGCTGTTCGTAGAATTCGCGCCGCGTATCGATGACTGTCGGCTCGTAGGAACGCGTTCCGTTGAGGAACTGCACGACGTCCAGCAGGCTGTCCATGCCGTAGACGTTGATGTTGTTCACCACGGCGGCCTCGCGAATGTTCTGTCTCGGCACGATGAGTCCCTTGAACTTCTCCGCACGGGCGCGGATGGCGACGGGCAATGCGCCCCTGATGGGCTGCAGACTGCCGTCGAGTCCCAGCTCGCCCACCAGCATGTACTCGTGCAGGTGGTCCGTCCGCAACTGCTCGTTGGCTGCCATGATGGCGATGGCCAGCGGCAGGTCGTAGCTGCTGCCTTCCTTCCGCAGGTCAGCGGGTGCCATGTTGACGGTGATGTCGGCCACGGGAAATTTCAGTCCGATGTTCTGTATGGCGGCGACGATGCGGTCGCGGCTTTCCTTCACGGCTGCGTCGGGCAGTCCTGTCATGTGGAACAGCATACCGTGCGAAATGCTGACCTCTACGGTGACGGTTGTTACTTCGAGTCCGTTTACGGCTGCGCAATATGTTTTTACGAACATGTTTGTCAGGTATTACGATGAATGTGTGAATGCAAATATACGCTTTTTTTTGCATTCGGCATGTATCTCGGCCGGAAAAACCGAGCGGGCAGGCAAAAAAATGTCCCTGTCTTTCCGGCAGACAGGGACAGTATGTGTTATTTCAGCATCTCTTCCAGTTTCTTCTTCAGGTCGTCGGCCACCAGCCCGTGGGCCACAATCTTGCCCGAAGCGTCGATAACGATGTTGTCGGGAATGGAGGACAGCCCCAGTTTTTCCATCAGCGGGCTCTCGAACATCTGCTCGTCGCACACCGTAGGCCACGGCAGCGAGTCGCGTTTCAGGTAGTTCTCGCAGTCGCGTTTGTTCCCGTCGATGTTGATGCCCAGCACAGCCAGCTGGGAGCCGTGGTCCTTCTTCACGGCCCGGATGCGCCGCAGCACGTCCTGACTCTCGTAGTTCCACGTGCTCCATACGTTGATGACAGCCACCTTGCCGCGAAGGTCGGCTCCCGAGACGCTGCGCCCGTTTACGGCCGTCGCCGTAAAGGAAGGCAGCTTCTTGCCCACCATCGACCCCCTGAGCACGTCCACGCTCTTCTTCAGTCGCAGCAGGTCGCCGTTCTTCGGCTGCGCCTTGATGAGTTTGTCTATCAGTGCCGATGCCTTGTCGTAGTTGGGTGTGGACGTCTGGATGAAGTAGCGGCGCACCAAATAGTTGCTCACGATGCTCTCTGGATGGTCGCCGATGAACATCTCAGCCTTCTGGACTGCTTCGGGGGGCGAAGCGTTCAGGATCATCTTGCGGAAGCTGTTCATCAGCTCGTTCTGCTTCGTTCCCTCGACGGTCATTTCTTTCAGGTGCGAAGCGTCGGCCTTGATGTTCACCTTCTCGCCCGGTTCGGCGAAGATGGGCTGCTCAGAGAAATTGGGAAACACCAGCATGAGCGTCGACGGATGGCTGCACGGCGTGTCGTAGACAAAGCGTCCGCCCTCGATGCGTATGGTGTCTAAGCTCGCGATGGCCCCGTCGGTGCTGTAGACATAGAACTCACCCTGGTTCAGGTTGAGGAACTGCCCTTCAATCTTGAAGTGTCCGCTCTTCGTTCCACACGAAACCAGAACCAGGGTGATGGATAATATGGTCAGTAATCGCTTCATTCTGTAGGAAGACGTTAGCGATTGCCTTTTTACTTGCTTACCTTGACGAGCTCAAGGTCCTTTGCTGCATACGAGGAAAGGCTCGGGTCAAGCTGCAGGGCCTGCTGCAGGAACTGGCCTGCGGCGGCGGTGTTGCCCTGACGGGCGGCGGTGATGGCCTGCAGATAGCTGGTCAGTCCGTCCTTGTTCTTGATGCCTTTGAGCACGACCTCGGCCGTGGCGTAGTTCTTGTTGAGCAGCTCAGCCAGACCGGCCGTGTTGTTCGATGCGTTAGCCAGGTTGCGTGCAGCCTCGGCATAGTTGCCCTTGGCGATGGCCAGCGCGCCGAGCACGTTGCTCAGGTTGTTGGCACCCACGGCTTTGGCAATGTAGTTCTCGGCCGTTGCGACGTCGCCGTTCTGCAGAGCGATGAGACCCAGGTTGGCGTTTGCCTCGGGTGCGTTCGTCATCACGTTGAAGGCGCGGCCCAGGAAGTCGCGGGCAGCGCTGTTGTCGCCCTTGTTGAAGGCCAGCACAGCCAGGTTGTTCAGCGCGCGGTAGTCGGCGGGGTTCTGGGCGGCAGCCGTTCTGTAGATGGCTTCCTGCTGTTTGACGTCGTTGGTGAGCGTGGCAGCGTAGAGCAGCTCTTCAGCATTCAGCTGGGTGGGGTCTGCCTGGTACTGCTGTTGTATCTGTGCGTCGGTGCGACCGATCACATCGTAGTTGATGATGAGGCGGCTGCGGCGCAGTTCGGGCAGGATGCCGTCGGCCAGTTCGCGGTAGCCGGCGCTCATGTTGCGTATCTGGCGCTCGCGTTCCTCCGGATCCTTATACATGGACAGCACGCGCAGGATGACATCCTTGTCCTGGATGTTGCTGGCCTGCACCAGTTTCTGGAAGCCGTCCCAGTCTTCTGCCGTGTAGCGGGTGTCTACGTCGCCCACCATCTTGTTCTTGTTCAGCTGGTCGTTCACGTAGTCTGCAGCCACGTCCTGACGCTTGTTGGCCAGACGGTCGTTGAACGTATAGGAGCCTTCGGGCGATGCGTAGCCCAGCACCTCGATGTTCTTCAGCGACAGCTTCTCGCTCTCGCGGTTGATCTTGCGCAGCATTTCCACGAACTCGCTGATGGAATTGCTCTTCAGCTCGCTCTTGCGGAGGTTAGCCTGGTTGACGAGGAACTTGATCTGGGCCTCCTGCTTGTGGGCCACTATCTGCTTGAACGAGTCGGGAGCAATGCAACCGCCCGTCGATGTGAGTGCACGCTTGTAGAGTTCGGATGTGGCGATGACGCCGTTGGCCACCTTCACGGCCGGTATGCTCACCGACTTGTTGCCCACGCGGGCGTTGAAAGTCAGGTAGAGGTCGCTCTGCTGCATGGTTGGAACGTAGTCGAAGCTCGTCTTCATGGTGTAGTTGCCACCCACCTTGTACGATATGGTCTGGTCGTTGCCCTGCACCTTCTCGCCCTGGAACGTGGCGCCCTGTCCGCGATAGACCTCGCCCGTGCTGGTGCGCAGTTCGGGAATGACGCTCACCACGGCCTTCTTCTTCATGTACTTCTCGGGGAATTTGCCGTTGATGGTGGCAGGCACTTTGCCAGCCTCGGTCTCAAGCGGCTTCGGAACAACGTTGAAATTGTCGGCCGACAATGCTCCCATCTTGCCAGAGCACGATGTCATTGCCAGAAGACCGACAGCTGATACGAATAAAACAAAATTTTTGCGCATAATTATGTTAAGAATTAGAAAGGTGCCGCGAGCGGGACTCGAACCCGCACGACCATTCCTGGTCAAGGGATTTTAAGTCCCTCGTGTCTACCAATTCCACCATTGCGGCCTAAGGTGAGCATGTCTGCTCTGCAAAAACAATGCAAAGATACGGCTATTTATCCTAACTGCCAAACATTTTGCACATTTTAAGAATAAAGACTGCGGACTTGAAATGGATGGATAAAGGTTGCGGCACGGTCGCAACATGCGTGATGATGGCGTTTTCAGGACTGTTCGGGCTTTTCAAACAGAAGGCTCCAAAGGTGATGGGCGTCCGTTCCCACTTGCCAAAAGATGCGCTCCCGCCTGCCTGAAGACTCGTTCCGGCATGCCAACCGGCTGGTCACGCTTTGCCATTTCACTGATATTGCCGCGCAATCTCACTGATTTTGCCGTGCAATCTCACTGACATTGCTGCGCAATTTCACTGAAACGGCATCTCTGCCCGGCCTCGCAGTCACCTCTGCGCGGCTGTTCCGGCAGGCCAGCGGCAGCCTTCGGGCAGCCGCCGTGCGCGGTGAAAGCACAGGATGGGGAGAACGGCAGTGCAAGCGAAAGGACAGGTGTTATACACATCATGATACAGGTGATGCTTTTTTTCGGCGGCTGTTTTTCGTACTTTTGCACCCGTACCTTTAATAATCATCGTATCATGGAACAGAAAAAGAATGAAGAAGTATGGTTGTCTGAACATTTCAGACTGAGTGAATTCACACGTAGCGGCATGGCCATCCGCCTGCGACTGGCGAACGAACCGTCGGCCGAGGCGGTGGAAAACCTGCGGCAGCTGTGCGAGCATGTGCTGGAACCGCTCAGGAGGCGCTTCGGGGTGCTCCGCGTGACGAGCGGCTACCGCTGCGAACGGCTCAACCAGGCGGTGGGCGGCGCGCGTAACAGCCGCCATCTGACGGGCAATGCCGCCGACCTGCACGTGTCGTCGTCGGAAGTAGGGGAGAAGATGTACCGTTTCGCGCAGGAGCATCTCGACTTCGACGAGCTGCTCTACGAGCATCGGCGGTCCACCGGCACCCGCTGGCTGCACGTCAGCTACATGTCCGCCGGGCGCAACCGTCGGCGCACGGGGCGGATCATCCTGCGGTAGTGCGGCTCTTTTTGAAACGGCAAAAAGCAGGTGCGTATCTTCGGGAGCTGCTGCCCGGGGTCACAGTGACAAGTGGGTGATGGCGCAAAAGAGGAACCAGACGACGGGCACAAGCAGTGCGGGCAGGAGGTTGAGCACCTTGCAGTCCTTCAGATTGAGCAGCGAGAGTCCGGAACCCGTGATGAGGAGTCCGCCAACGATGAGCAGTTCGGCCATGAGTGCATCGCTGACGGCTGTGCTGGAGAGCTGCGCCACGAGGTAGAACATGCCCTGCCAGCAGAAGAGCACGGGCGCGGCGAGCACCATTCCGATGCCGTAGGTGGAGGCGAAGATGGTGGACGACACGAAGTCGAGCGTGGCGTTTGTGAAGAGGAAGGTGTTGTCGCCGCGCAAGGCGCTGATGACGGGTCCGAGCATGGAGAGCGGTCCGATGCAGTAGAGCAGTATGGCGGTGGCGAGCCCGTCGGCAAGACTCTTGCCGTTGCTGCCCTTCGAGCGTTTGTCGACGGCCCTTTTGAATCGTCCGTCGATGTCGATGGCTGTACCGACTACGCCCCCTACGGCGAGTGCCACGATGAAGAGCACGGGGTACTGGCTTTTTGCGAAGTTGCTGATGGTGGCGTTGAGCCCGATGGCGAGGCTGGCCAGTCCGAGTCCGTTGTAGAGTGTCTGCTTGTACTGCTCCTTGATGCCCCTGTGCAGCAGTGTCCCGATGACGGTGCCTGCGATGATGGTGGCAGTGTTGACAATGGTTCCTATCATGTGGTTACAGTGTTTGGGTTTGGGGTGGAGGCCCCTCCTGACCTCCCCGGTTGAGGAATATGTTGCGGAAAGGGTGTTATTGCGGAGTCGTTTGTTCGCTCGTCAGGATGTCGTACACCTTGTTCATGTCCACGTAGCGGCGTGTTTCGGCGGCCAGGCGGTCGTACTGCTCTTGCTTGTAGGCGGCGTAGTCGAAGTGAGTGCGCTGTTCAGCCTTCTGCAGGAAGGGCCCGAGCAGGTAGTCGACGACGGAAGCGTTGTCGAGAATGCCGTGGATGTAGGTGCCGAAACAGTGGTCAGAGACGAAGCAGCCGTCCGGTCGCCCGCCGTCGATGGTGGTCAGTGGGCTGACGGGCACGTTGCTGCCGTCGGGTTGTGTGCGTCCCATGTGGATTTCGTAGCCGTGGCAGGCGTCAGTCTGGTTGCGGAACGAGAACGAGACCTGCACGGTCCGCTTCTCTCCGCTCATGGTTGTGGAGACGGGCAGCAGTCCGAGTCCGGCCATCTGTTCCACGTCGCCCTCCACACGGTCGGGGTCGCAGACCGTGCTGCCCATCATCTGGTAGCCTCCGCAGATGCCCATGACGGTGGCTCCGTCGTGGTGGGCTCGCAGGATGGCCTGTGCGCATCCGTTGCGCCTGAGCTCCATGAGGTCGCTGATGGTGCTTTTCGATCCGGGCAGGATGATGACGTCGGCCTTGAGCAGCTCTTCGGTGTTGTTCGTATAGAAAAGATGGACGCGCGGGTCGCGCTCCAGGACGTCGAAGTCGGTGAAGTTGCTGACGTGTCGCAGCAAGACCACGGCCACGTTGACGCGTCCGGCCTGTGCGTTGCGGCTTTTCAGTTCGAGCGCCACGGAGTCCTCCTCCTCGATGTGGATGTCGGTGAAGTAGGGCAGCACCCCTAAGACGGGTATGCCGCAGAGCTGTTCGAGCATGCGGCGGCCCTCGTCGAAGAGCGACGCGTCGCCACGGAACTTGTTGACGATGATTCCCTTGACGCGGCAGCGCTCTTCGGGCGTCAGGAGCATGAGCGTTCCGTAGACGCTGGCGAAGACTCCGCCGCGGTCGATGTCGGCCACGAGGATGACATCGGCCCCGGCGTAGATGGCCATGCTCATGTTGACGAGGTCGCGGTGGCGCAGGTTGATCTCAGCGATGCTGCCCGCGCCCTCCATGACGATGGGGTTGTAGCGCGCCGCCAGCCGGTCGAAGGCGCGGTGAGCCTCTTCGCGCAGCTCGCGCCGATCATCGCCGAAGTATTCACGCGCACTCTGGTTGCCGACAGGTCGACCGTTGAGCACCACCTGCGACGTGTGGTCGGAGTTGGGCTTCAGCAGGATGGGGTTCATGTCGGTGTGGCACAGGACGCCTGCTGCCTCGGCCTGTACGGCCTGCGCCCGTCCTATTTCCAGTCCGTCGGGTGTGGCGTATGAGTTGAGGGCCATGTTCTGCGCCTTGAAGGGTGCCGGATGGTAGCCGTCCTGCCTGAAGATGCGGCAGAACGCGGTGGCGACGATGCTTTTTCCGACGTCGCTGCCTGTTCCTGCGAACATGACTGGATGAAGTTTCTTGGGTGTTTGCATGCGGAAGGAGGTCTTAGTAGCTGCGGCGTTTGGCGATGACATAGATGATGACGGGTGCCCCCATGACGGGTGTGACGGCGTTGAGCGGAATGATGCCGTCGTCGCCGGGCAGCACGCAGACGATGTTGCAGAGCAGGGCGATGGCTGCGCCGGTGAGGATGGTGGCGGGCATGAGAAGCTGATGGTTGTCGGTGCCGAGCATCAGTCGCGCGATGTGTGGCACGGCGAGGCCGATGAAGGCGACGGGTCCGCAGAAAGCAGTGGTCACGGCGGCGAGCAGTCCGGTGATGAAGAGCAGGTAGTTTCGCACGCGCTGTGTGTTGATGCCCAGGTTTTCGGCGTACTGTTCGCCCAAGAGGAGTGCGTTGAGCGGTTTGATGAGCAGGAGCGAGAGGAACAGTCCGAGCAGGGTGATGCCTGCAAAGGCCGGCATCTGCCGCATGGTGACGCCTCCGAAGTTGCCGAGTCCCCACATCATGTATGACTGTACTCCCTCGTCTGTGGCAAAGAAGTTGAGCAGCGAGATGGCCGATGATGAGATGTAGCCGATCATGATGCCGATGATGAGCAGCATGACGTTGTTGTGAACGATGGTGGAGAAGAGCAGGATGATGGCCATGACGGTCATGGCGCCCACGAAAGCGGCCAAGAGCACGGCTATGAAGCCCGAAATGGAGAAGTCGCCGGCGGTGACCGTTCCGCCGAGCAGCAGCAGTACGAGTGCCACGCCGAGCGAAGCTCCGCTGTTGATGCCGAAGATGGAGGGTCCGGCGAGCGGATTTCGGAAGGCTGTCTGCAGCATCAGTCCGCACACGGCAAGTGATGCTCCGCAGAGCATGGCCGTGATGGCTTGTGGCAATCGGCTTTGCAGCACGATGTACTGCCACGACGGTTTCTGCGATTCGTGTCCGGTGAGGATGCTGACGACCTCGTCCACCGGTATTTTCACGGCCCCGACGACGAGGCACAGTGCGAAGAGCACGGCGATGAGGAGCAGCATCAGCAGCGAAAAACGTAAGCCTTTGGACATGATTTGGAGTGGAGGGTGGTTTTAGGAGTGGAAGAGTGTAGGAGTGGGGAGTGTAGACAGTTGTCAACAATCATCGGTCATGGTTCCAGCTTGATGAAGTAGACCGGGTCACCGAGCGACAGGTCGGGATGGGCTATGCGGATGAAATCGCGCAGCAACAGGTTGGGATGGAAGGGCGTGTCCTCGTAGAACAGGCTCGAGTCGGTGTTGCAGCCGAAGACATTGCCACTCTTGAACGCCGCGAACTGCGCGTAGCCAGGATTATCCTGCAGGAGGTCCGCACGGTGCATGGGGTTGGGCGAGTTGTACCGGAAGAGCCAGAGGTCTGCCGTTGCACACTTTTCGAGAATGGTCTCAAATGGCAGTGGCAGCGATCCGCTCTGCTTGTTGTCGGCCCACGGGTAGTCGATGTTGGCATCGACGATGACCTTTCCCACCGTGCTCTGCCCGCCGGGCACATACCAGACGGAGCCGTTCTGCTTGTCCATGACCATGGAAGGACGTGTCTTCGAGGTCTTTGCCAGCTGTTTGAGTGACAGGTATTCGTTCTCCACGGCACTGAAGATGCTGTCGGCCTCGTGCTCGGCACCGAAAAGCATGCCGTAGAACTTCATCCATTCGGCGCGTCCCAGGGCCGAGGTCTCCATGTAGTCGGCCGTCTCCACGATGGGGACGTCGAGCTCTTCGATGCGTCCGTAGCCTCCGCTGTTCTGGAACGGCGAGAGGAAGATGGCGTCGGGCTGCAGGTCGATGATGGCCTCGAGAGTCGGCTGCAGACCGCTGCCGCAGTCAGCAATGCGCTTGTTCTTCACTCCTTCGACCACGGAGGGCAGGTTGATGTATCGCACGTCGCACACTCCGCGGATGGCTTCTTCGCGTCCCATGGCGCTGATGAGCCCGCAATGTACGCTGGTAGCTACGACCGACCGCTTGAGGGGTGTCCTGACGACAGAGCCTTTAGGCAGGTCTTCAGGCATTTCGGCATCGGCGGGCACGAGGATGTATGTGTGAAGCGTCTTTCCGAGGTTCCACGGATCGGAGAGCTTGACCACGGTGCAGGTGCCGTGTCTGACCATTTCGATGTGCTCTGCATACTTCATCCGCAGTGTGTCTCCAGCTGTGGTGTTGCCGGCTTTTTTCCCGTTGTTACAGGCCATGAGACAGAATGCGAGGCAGAAAAGCAAAATATTTCTCATTCGTTCAAATAAGTTTCATTGGGTGGCAAAGGTAAACAAAAAACTGGAAACAACGCCTTAATTCAGAAAGAAAGTAGTACCTTTGCAGCTGTTTTTCAGAATAATCATTTTTTTGTCAACTGTTATGTTTAAAAGTTTTCATGGATTTCATCTTGTAGAGGCTTACCACAGGGCCCACCATGAGCAAAAGTATCATCCGAACACAGTAGTGAAGAAATTCATCAAGGCTGCCATCGTGGCAGCGGTGATGCTTTTTCTTTGGAACATCCCGTCAGAATGGTATGGCATCGATGGGCTGACCGTCATTCAGCAGCGCATCATCGCCATCTTTGCTTTCGCCACGCTGATGTGGGTGATGGAAGTAGTGTCTTCGTGGGCCACCTCGGTCGGCATCATTGTCCTGATGCTGCTCTTCACCTCCACCAGCGGCATTGCGCCCTTCATGACCGGCGATAACTTGGGCGAACCGCTGCTGTACAAGAACGTGATGGCCTGTTTTGCCGATCCGGTCATCATGCTTTTCATCGGCGGTTTCGTGCTGGCCATCGCTGCCACAAAGACCGGGCTCGACGCCCAGCTGGCCAAAGTGCTGCTGAAACCTTTCGGCACGAAGAGTGAGAACGTGTTGCTGGGCTTCCTGCTCATTACGGGCCTGTTCTCGATGTTTGTCTCAAACACGGCCACTGCCGCCATGATGCTGGCGTTCCTGACGCCTGTGTTCAAACAACTGCCGCCTGAAGGAAAAGGGCGCATCGCCTTGGCCATGAGCATTCCCGTAGCTGCAAACCTTGGCGGAATGGGTACGCCCATCGGCACTCCGCCCAACACGATTGCCCTGAAGTACCTGAACGACCCTGAGGGCCTGAACATGAACTTAGGCTTCGGTCAGTGGATGCTGTTCATGATGCCGTTGGTGGCGTTGCTGCTGTTCATCAGCTGGATCATCATCAGGAAGCTCTTCCCCTTCACGCAGAAGACCATTGAACTGAAGATAGAGGGCGGGATGAAGAAAGGCCGAAACACTTGGATTGTCATCGTCACGTTCTTCCTGACCGTTCTGCTCTGGCTCACCGACACCCTCACGGGCATCAACTCGTACACCGTGGCCATGATACCGTTCGTGGTCTTTGCCATGACGGGTGTCATCACGAAGTACGATCTTGAAGAAATCAACTGGAGTGTCATCTGGATGGTGGCAGGAGGATTTGCGTTGGGCTACGGTCTCAACGCGTCAGGGTTGGCCGAGCGTGCCGTGGAGAGCATCCCGTTCGGCAGTTTCTCGCCATTAGTGATTCTCATCCTTTCGGGTGTCATCTGCTATCTGCTCAGCAACTTCATCTCCAACTCTGCCACGGCGGCGCTGCTCATGCCCATCCTCACCGTGGTGTGCACAGCCATGGGTGACAAGCTCGACGTGATCGGCGGCACACCGACGGTTCTCATCGGCGTTGCCATTGCAGCATCGTCGGCTATGGTGCTCCCCGTGAGCACACCGCCGAATGCCCTTGCCTTCAGCACCAACCTCATTCATCAGAACGACATGGTGAAGGTGGGCATCATCGTGGGTATGATCAGTATGCTCATCGGCTACGGTGTCTTGTTTTGCATCGGCCAGATGGGCTTTATCTGACTGTAAAGAACAAAACTAAGGCATGCTGCCCAAGCGGTTGCTACAATTTGGCAACCTCGTTGGGCAGCATGCCGTATTCTTCCTTAAAACACTTGGTAAAATAAGATGGAGCGGAGAACCCGACGGTGTAGGCCACCTCGGAGATGCTCTTTCCAGTGGTCTGCAGCAGATGGCGGGCCCGGGCAAGGCGTGCCTTGCGGATGAGGTCGACGGGCGTGCTGCCGGTGAGCGCTTTCACCTTGCGGTAGAGCTGCACGCGGCTGAGCCCTATCTCGGTGCCGATGACCTCCACTCCGAAGCCCGTGTCGGTCATGTGCGTCTCGATGATGGAGCGCAGACGGTCGATGAAGGCTTTGTCGGTGGCATTGAGCTGTTGCTCCTCGGACGACTCTTGTTGCTGTTTGTCGGCACTTGCCGGCTGCGGGGCTTTGTCTGACTGCTCTCGACTGTCGGTGGTGAAGAGTGCTTTCAGCTGGATGCGGCTGCGCAGCAGGTTGTCGATGCGCGCCAGAAGTAACCGACTGCTGAAGGGTTTGGTGATGTAAGAGTCGGCGCCGTGCTCATATCCCTCCATCTGCTGGCTTTCAAGCGTTCGCGCGGTGAGCAGGATGACGGGAATATGGCTGGTGGCTGTTTCCGATTTCATGCGGTTGCAGAACTCCAGACCGTTCATAACCGGCATCATGACGTCGCAGACCACCAGGTCGGGTACTTCGCGGCTGGCTTCCTGCAGGCCTGCCTCGCCGTTGGCAGCCATGGTAACGTTGTAGAGCGGACTGAGAATCGTGTTCAGATAGTCGCGCACGTCGGCATTGTCGTCGATGACGAGAATGGTGGGGCGGTCGGCAGCGTCGGTTCCCAAAGCCCCTGAGGGAGATGTAGTCGTCTCCAAATCTCCCTGTGGAGCGTCTTCCTGATTCAAGATGGTGGACCTTTCCCCTTGGGGGACTTGCAGGGGGGCCGTGGCATCTGAGGTGATAGGTTCTTCCTTGGCAGGCCCGACGCTGTCAGACTGTCTGCAAGGCAGCGAGACGGTGAAGGCAGTGCCCTCGCCCTTACGGCTTTCCACGGTGGCCGTACCGTGGTGCAGCTCGGCAAAGGCTTTGACGAGCGAGAGTCCGATGCCCGTGCCTCCGCTTGTCCCCTTGGACTGGAAGAAGCGGTCGAAGATGTGCTGGCGGTCGTTCTCGTCCATGCCGATGCCTGTATCCTCCACAGTGAGCGTACAGTCGTGGCCGTCGTGGCGCAGACGGGTCTCTACGGTGCCCCCTTCGGGCGTGAACTTCAGGGCGTTGCTCATCAGGTTGAAGTAGATGCGCGCCACCTTGGTGAAGTCGGCTTCAACGGGAACGGCCTCTTCGGGCAGAGAGCTGGTGAGTCTGACACCTTTCTTCTGTGCCGTGGTCTCAAAGTCGGCAGTCCATCGGGCGATGGCTTCGCGCAGGTCGAAGGTGGAGAGCTGCAGTTCCATCTTTCCCGACTGTACCTTGCGGAAGTCGAGCACCTCGTTGATGAGCTGCATGAGCACCTGCACGTTGCGCCTGACCATGGTGAGCAGCCGTCGGTTGGAGTCGGTCAGCGTGTCGTCGTCGAGCAGATGGTCTACGGGATCGGCAATGAGCGTGAGCGGCGTTCGGAACTCGTGGCTGACGTTGGTGAAGAACATGAGCTGCGCTTTGGTCATCTCCTCGATTTCGGCGGTGAGCTGTCGCTGCCGCTCGTAGCTCTCTTGCAGCTGCTGGCTGAAGCGCGCCTTGGTGAGGTAAGCCCAGTAGGCGTAGGTGCAGAGGGCGATGAGCAGGAAGACGATGATGATGAGGGTGATGAGCGACACGTTCTGGTTGTTGAGCACGGCGAGCGTGTCGTCAACCTTCTCGTGCAGCTGGTCGAGGTCCTCCTTCTGGCGCTCCATCTCCTCGTTCTGCATCAGCAGCACGTGGGCATTTTCCTTGGTGACGAGGGCTCCCTTGAGGGGATTGTCTTTCTTGTAGTCCTTCTTCTTTAAAATGTTGACGGCCAGCTGTAGCACATCGTCACCGTGAGTGGGGTAGATGTATGAAGCCGTAAGAATGCCGTCGCGCACACACTCCATGCCTCCGCCCTTGGTGGGCAGGGCGTCGATGCCGCAGAAGCGCGTCTGCGGGTTGTGAGCACCGTCGAGAGCATGGTAGGCACCGACGGCCATGCGGTCGTTCTGTCCGAAGACGTAGTCGATGTTGCTCACTTTCTGCGGGTCGGTCTTTCGCAGTCCCTCGATGGCCTGATGTCCGCTTTTCTCGGTCCAGTCGCCCTGGAGAGATGCCACAAGTTCTATGCCGGGGTATTTCTGCAGCGCCTTGACGAAGCCCTGGTGTCGCTCGATGGCCGGTGACGACCCTTTGAGCCCCATGATTTCAAGTACACGTCCCTTCCCTTTCAGTTGTGCAGCGATATATTCGCCCATCTCGTGCCCCATGTTCTCGTTGTCGGCACCGATATAGGCTGTGAACTTCTTGCTGCTCGTCTTGCGGTCGAAGACGATGACGGGGATGCCGCGGTCGAAGGCGCGGTCGATGGCTGGCGAGATGGTGGCCACCTGGTTGGGAGAAACAATAAGCAGATTGATGCCTTCGTTGATGAAGGCGTCAATCTGCTCAATCTGTTTTTCATCGTTGTCGTCGGCCGAGGCATAGCGCAGCTCCACGTCGTCGTGGAAATAGGTGCCCATGCGCAGCTCCTCGTTCAGTTTGTCGCGCCAAATGTCTCCACTGCACTGCGACACACCGATGACATACTTTGGTTTGCTCGTTGTGCACGACAAGCAAACCAAAGCCAATGTGAGATATATAATCAGTCTTTTCAATTCACAAAACTGACGGTTGATGGATGGTTAGCAGCACTTGCTGCGCAGGCTTTCAGGCAACAGAGGCATGGCACCATTCTGCGTGCAGACGAATGCCGACACCTCGACGGCCATCTTGTGAGCTTCCTGTACGGGCTTGCCGTTGATGATGCAGGCGCAGAAGCTGCCGGTGAAAGAGTCGCCGGCGCCTACAGTGTCGGCCACCGTCACTTTCGGCGTTTCCTGAAACGAGGTCAGTCCGTCGTCGGTAAAGACGTACGAGCCGTTGGTGCCGCAAGTGAGCACGAGCATCTTCAGGTGATAGTCCTGTACCATCTTCTCGCAGGTGCCGCGCATGTCGAGACCATCGTAGCCGAACATGCGGCTGACGACCACCAGTTCCTCATCGTTGATCTTCAAGATGTTGCAGAGCTTGAATGAGTCTTCGAGGATTTCCTTCGAGAAGAACTGCTGACGGAGGTTGATGTCGCAGATTTTCAGGCAGTCGGCGGGTGTGTCGGCGAGGAAACGGCGGATGTTCTCGCGGCTGACGCTGTTGCGCTGGGCCAGAGAACCGAAGCAGACGGCGCGGGCCTGACGCGCGATGGCTGCCATCTCGTCGGTATACGGGATATTGTCCCAAGCCACACCTTCCTTGATTTCGTATGTAGGAATGCCGCCTTCGGCCAGTGTCACCTGCACGGTGCCCGTGGGGAAGGGTACGCGCGGCATCAGATAGTTGAGCGAATGCTCTTTCAGCGCCTCGATGGTCTCTTCGGCAAGGTCGTCCTCGCCCAGGGCACTGATGGCGATGGTGTCGAGTCCGAACTGTCCTGCATGATAGGCGAAGTTGGCAGGAGCGCCACCCAGTTTCTTTCCTTCGGGAAGTACATCCCACAGAGCCTCACCGAGGCCCACGACATAACGTTTTTCCATATTCTTTGCGGTTTTATTAATTTCGGTTTTTCGTTATCACGTTATTACGTTATTACGATATTTCTGAATTTTCAGGATCTCGAGATAACGATCAGTGCTTCACTCGGGGAATGTAAGTGAAGAGATAGATCACGCCGACGGCCATGACTGCCACTGCTCCGGCCTGTCCCATGGCGTCGCTCATAAAGCCCATGATAAGCGGGAAGATGGTTCCGCCGAAGAGACCCATGATCATCAGTCCGCTGACTTCGTTCTGCTTGTCGGGCACAGAGAGGAGAGCCTCCGAGAAGGCCATGGAGAAGATGTTGGAGTTGCCGTAGCCCACAAGCGCGATGGCGGTGTAGAGCACAGCCTTCGATTCGCCGCTGAACATCAAAGCCATGGAGACGGCCATGAGGATGACGCTGATGATGAAGAAGTAGCGCGTCTTCATGATGCGGAGGAAGAAAGAGCCCGTCAGTGCGCCGATGGTACGGAAGATGAAATAGAGCGATGTGGCGAAGGCGGCCTCGTTGAGCGTCATGCCGACACGTTCCATCAGGAGTTTCGGTGCTGTGGTGTTGGTTCCCACGTCGATGCCCACATGGCACATGATGCCGAAGAACGACAGCAGCACGATGGGCTTGCCCAGCAGGCGCAGACAGTCCATGAACGACGACGACTTTCCCTTGCTGATTTCTTCCTGGATAGGAGTGACCCAGAGCAGGGCAGTGGCCAGCAGACCGACGACGAAATAGACGAGGAAGAGCACGCGCCAATCGTAACCGAACGAGGGAATGACCTGCGTGGCGCCCCACATAGCCAGATAGGGAGCCAGGAAGGAGGCGATGGCTTTGACAAACTGACCGAAGGTGAGTGTCGAAGCAAGGTTCTTGTCACCGATGATGAGCATGGCCAGCGGGTTGATGCTGGTCTGCATCAGCGCGTTGCCGATGCCTAAGAGCGAGAAGGCCACGAGCATCAGTCCGAAGTTGTTGCCGAAAAGCGGCAGCAGGAGCGACACCACGGTGACGACGAGCGAGAGCAAGACAGTGTTCTTGCGCCCGATCTTGTTCATTAGCATTCCCGTGGGGACGGAGAAGATGAGGAACCAGAAGAAGACGAGCGAGGGGAAGATGTTCGCCGTGGCATCGTTCAGAGCCAGGTCTTCTTTCACATAGTTGGAGGCAATGCCCACCAGGTCGACGAAGCCCATGCAGAAGAAGCAGAGCATCACCGGAATCAGGAAGATGGATTTGTTTTGCTTACCCATACTTTTATAATTGTAAATGCTTAATCCTTAATTGATCATTGCAAAGCGACAACTCTTAATTAATCATCGCAAAGCAATATTTCTTAATTCTTAACTCTTAATTCTTTATTCCATAAACGGTAGCCTTGCCGCCTTTCACCTTTATTATATTGTAAGGCTCGGTGGGGAACACAAGGTTCGTCATTGACAGTTTGCCCTCGACGTCGAACAACTCGATGCTGCTATGGTCAATGAAGATGCGCAATTGGCGCAGCTGACCGTGGGTGGGAGCAACCGTTTCTACGGGGAAGGCCTCGCTGAAGCCCACGTTGCCGCTCTGTCGGCGGTCCATGGCGAAGGTCTGCTTCTGCGCGTTGTAGTTCATCACCACTTTCTCACCCTTGGCATTGGAGAGAGTCAGTTCCATGGTTCCCTTCACGTCGACGACGATCTCGCAGGCATCGGTCGGCTTCTTGATCTTCGCACCGCGCAGGGCATCGACCTCCTTCGAGGGTACCACGCTGCAATAGGTCTCCGTACCGTCGGTGAAGAGTCCCAGGTCGCGAGGCAGGGCGTTGGCCGAGCGGAACTGCTTCGTGGGCACGACACCGGCATACTGCCAGTTCGACATCCACACGATGGCAACGCGTCGGTTGTCGGGAGCATTGTCGAAGGTGACAGTCGCGTAGTGATCCTTGCCATAGTCCATCCACTTGGTCACCTCAGGCTTCGATTCGCAGGTGAACTTATGTCCGTCGAACTGTCCGACGAAATACTGTGTGGCCGATCCGCCGAAGGGTCCGCCGGGGTTGATGTTGCAGAGGAGCACCCACTTCGTCTGTCCTGTGCCGCGCACCGGGAGCGGGAAGAGGTCGGGACACTCCCACACGCCGCCGTGGTTGCCATATTCCTTGCCGAACGACGACTCATAGCGCCAGTCCTTCAGGTTGGTCGACGAGTAGAACTGCATCTCCTGACCGACAGCCAGAGGCATGATCCACTTCTGTGTCCCTTCGTGCCAAAAGAGGTGAGGGTCGCGGAAGTCGGGCACGCCCGATGTGAGCACGGGGTTCTTCTCATACTTCTTGAACGTGCGGCCTCCGTCGGTCGAATAGGCCATCGACTGCGTCTGGCTCTCGGCAGCAGAGGTGTAGAAAGCGATGATGGCGTCCTTGCCGTAGCCCGCCGTGTTGTTCTTGTCGACCACGCACGAACCGCTGAAGATGGTTCCAACGGCATCGGGTTCGATGGCGGTGGGCATAGCCTCCCAGTGGATGAGGTCTTTCGACACAGAGTGCCCCCATGTCATGTTCTCCCACTGCGATCCGTAGGGATTCCACTGGTAGCAGAGGTGCCACAGGCCGTCCTTATAGAACATGCCGTTGGGGTCGTTCATCCATCCCCACAACGGAGTGTGGTGATAGACGGGGCGATACTTTTCGCGGTTGGCAGTGTCGAAGGTTTCACTGTATGTCATCTCTTTCCAGCAGGCGAAGTCCTTTACGGGACCTGTATTGCGGCGGTCGCCGTGGAAGATGATGTCGAGCAGCTGTCCGTCTTTGATCTCCAGCGGCACGAAGTAGTCCACGTTATCAACGGCGAGCCTGACGTTAGGCCGCCGCGTGCACTGGTTGTCCTTTCCGATAACGCGAACGTTGGCTACCTCCGCTTTTTCCTCAACAGGCAGCAAGACATATTTCTTTCCTTGCTCCAGGCGAAGCATGGCATGGTTCTCACTGAGCACCTGCACCTGTGCACTGGCGGTGACAGTCATCAGAGCGGCGATCATTGACATCATAAGTTTCTTCATTTTCGTTTGTTTCATGATTTAAGTTTCTATCAATTATGCTGCAAATTTACATATAAGACTCCTATATATACAATAAATAATGTTGCATATACTAATAAAAATCGTTCATTGCAACATTTTCTGCTTACAATAAACGAAATTTGGCAAGAAAAGCGTCAGAACAACCTGAAAGCCACCCTGAAGTTCAGCACCGGCCAGACGGATATACTTGAAATGGTCTTCACCACACCACCATCTTCGCCGTTCAGATTCTCATCCTTCAGTTCCTGGCCTTGACACTCGATCTCCGGTTTGCCCCAGAACTGTACACCGAGGTCAAGACTGCAAGCAACGCGGCTCTTCAGCGGAGCAGGACGTCCGAAACCAATTCCGACATAAGGACGGAACTTCGCGACCTTGATGTTGCCATTGACATTACCTCTGTCATCGGGTGTGAGGAAATAGTCACCAAGAGAGTATCCTGCCTTCTGGTTGTCGGGCACCATACGGTTGTAGGCCGAGACGGCAATCAGCACTCCGTCTTCCTTATTATATACCTCTGCCACTTTATCGGTACCCATATAAGCACCTGCCGTAAAGCGGAAACTCGTCTTCTTCGAAGGATAGAAATCGAAAAGCACATGGCCTGTGGTCATCGACAGTTTCCCCTCGACGGCCACTGTTTCTGGAAGTACAGCCTGCGCGGTAGCGTTGCGGTACTCGATTTTCAAATCTGTGCTGTACTTGAAAGGGAAGATATCGGCACCACCACGAATGCCTACATAAGGCGTGATGGGAAAAGCCAAGTCGGCTGTTATACCTGTTGTTCCTACACCTACCGACAAGCTGCCGTGGTTGAAAATACCAAGATCGTCGCTCTCCAATTCCTGTGCCACGGCACTCATTGATGCCATGATGGCAAGCATAGCAATTGCTAAATACCTGTTCATTTCGTTTCTTTTTTCCTGTTCATACTGTTTCTGCTGCAAAGATATAACTTTTTCCCAACACTACGAACGATTTTCCCAACTAATGCATCACTGACGAGTCACACCTATTCCAGTACAACTAAACGATCAGTGATACATGTGCGGCCTGTTACCAGATGCGGTTAAGTGGGCGTATCTGAGCCTCACAGTCGGCTCCCGACACCTTCAGGTGATTGTAGATGGCCTGTGGGAAGACGAGATTGGTCATCGACATGGTGCCCTGCGTGGTGAAGATCTCCACCGACGACTGGTCGACGAAGATATCAAGTTCCACCTTGTTGCCCGTTACTTTCAGCGGAGCTCGCATCGAGGGGATGGAGAAGGTGCCGTTGAAGTTGGTCTTTCCGCTTGTCGATGTGCGGTGAGCGGTGAGCGAACGGTCGGAGGCGTTGATGTCGAAGGTGAACTGTTCGTCGCTGGAGTTGGCCAGCGTGACGGTCGAGTTCTTGTCGAGACCGATGGTCAGGTGCAGTTGATAGGCATCCTTGGCGTCGATGGCACCGTCGGTCTTCTGCCAGGCTCCTGCGATGTTGTCGATCTCCTTCACCACGGTAGAGGCCAGCACGGGCTTGCCGTCATATTCGGTCAGCCGTAGCTCGCGCGGCAGTGTGAAGGCCGAGCGCCAAGGCGAACAGGGCACGTCGCCCGAATACTGCCAGTTGTTCATCCAGCCGATCATGATGCGGCGGTCGCCGGTGTTAGACCAGGTGACACCTGCGTAGTTGTCCATGCCGTAGTCGAGCCAGAGCGGATAGTCGAGGTTGTCGGCGGTGAAGGTGGTGCCGTCGAATTGTCCCACGAAGTACATCATGCCTGAACCGAGGATAGGGCCGCCGGGGTTGACGCTGATGATGAGCACCCACTTGTCGCCCATCTGAATCAGGTCAGGACATTCCCACTGCAGCGAGGGACGTCCGGGCAGCGGCACAAAGAACGTGCTCAGGTGCTGCCACGTCTTCAGGTCGGCGGAACCGTAGAACTCGGCTCCCATCTTCCATCCTTTGGCCAACGCCATGATCCACTTCTTGCTCGGCTCGTGCCAGAACACCTTCGGGTCGCGCAGGTTGTCGTCGTTGTTCTTGATGACGGGGTTGCCATTGTAGCGTGTGAAATTCTTGCCGTCGTCGGTAGAGTAAGCCAGCGACTGCTGCTGCACGTTGCTGGCCGAGGTGTAGAGGGCCACCATGGCGTTGGCACCGAAGCCTGCCGTGTTGTCTTTGTCGATGACACACGAACCGGAGAAGATGTCGCCCAGCTCGTCGCGTGTCAAGGCCACAGTCTGTTCTTCCCAGTGGATGAGGTCTTTCGACTTTGCATGCCCCCACGACATGTTTCCCCAGCCGTTCCCCTGCGGGTTGTACTGGTAGAAGAGGTGGTAGACGCCGTTGACATAGACCATTCCGTTGGGGTCGTTGACCCAGTTCTTGGCCGGTGTGTAGTGAATCTGCGGTCGATACTGCTCGTTGTAGCTGCTCTTCGTCGTAGGCTCGGTCGGTTTGTCCGTCGGCTGTTCTTTCGGATCGTCGATGAGCGGATTGTAGTCCTGCTTGTGGTCATCGTCGCCTCCGCAGGCCGTAAATACTCCCCCGAGAGCGAGAGCCGTTACCAAAAACAGAGCATATCTCAATATATTCTTCTTCATTACTATAGGAAACGTTTGATAGTAAGAAAAAAGAGGATGTGTACGAGAGGTACACACCCTCTTCCGAATGAACTAACTGCTATTGTTATGAAAAGGTCTTATCGTGTCTTCAGGTACTCCAGTGAGTTCTTGGCCAGACGGAGCACGTTGTCCTGATAGATGTTGTTCTTCGGATGTGCGCTCTTGTCGGGCGTGCCGTCGGCGTTCTTCATCGAGAATTCGCAGCCGCCGTTACCAATCATGAGCAGAGTGCCCTTGAACTCGGTGTTGCCCTGCTGGGCTTCCCACACGTTGAGCTGGCTCACCCAGTCGATCTGGCTATCCCATGTGCCGAGCGGATAGATGCCGTAAGTCTGCGTGGTCTGCGTGTAGCAGGCTTCTTCCTGGTTGCCGATGCCGGTGTAGAGGCTGGGCAGGTTGAAGAAGAGGCAGTTGTGGTCTTCCGTCCATCCCGGACCCTTGAAGGCGATGAGCTTCGTGCGGTCGTTCGACTCCACCTCCAGACCCTTGAAGATAGCATGCGAGGAGTGGTCTTTCGAGAAGCGTCCGCCGGGATTCAGCTGTACGGCCATCTTCCACACGTCGTTGTTGATGCCTCCCACGCCGGTACCGATGGCGTGGTCGTTGTTCTTCATGTCGTCGAGGTTCAGGCGTCCCAGATGTCCTACATAGGTGGTGGCGTGGCTCCAGAGGAGCATGCTGCCGCCGTCCTTGTACCACTGCTGGATGATGGGCGTGGCGTTCTGCACCACTTCGGGGATACCAAACACCTGGTCTTCACCCACACCCTCGAGGTCGCGCAGCCAGAAGAGCACGCGGTAGGGATCCACATCGTCGGCCGACTTGATGTCGCCGAAGTAGACATACTGTGCTGTGGGATAGGTCTCATGGAGCCAGAGCCATGCCGATGCCTCGTCGTCGTCGCCGTTGGCGATGAGTTCCTCGGGCGTAGCATAGATGCTGAGGAATCCGATAGCCGTCTTACCGATGCGCAGCGACGAGCGTGTGGCGAGCGATGTTCCCTTGTCGTTCTTGGCCGTGAGCGTCACTTCCCACGTGTCGCCAGTCTCCACATTATTTATAATATAAGAGGTGGCAGTGCCGGCGAGGGTCTCGTTGATGGTCTGCTTGCCGTTGGTGGCTGTGAAGATGATGTTGGAAGCGTCGGCTGCCTTGTCCCACTCCACGAGTGCGTCGTAGCCGCCGGCCTTCTCTACCTGGCTCATCTGAACGCCGCTGATGCTGGTGGCACCCTCGCGGATGTAGTTCTTCACCACACCGTTGGAGAAGTTGGTTCCGTCGGTGAGCTTGAAGACGTATTCGAAGGGCACGTTCGTGGGCACATTTTTCTGCGTGTAGCTTGATCCGCTGACCGTCTCGCTGGCCGAGAGCGTTCCGTTGCGGTAGATGGTCACCAGCATCTGTGCATTCTGTGCAGGCCAACTGAGGATGTAGTCATCACCCTGCAACTGTCCGTTGATTTGGCTGACGTCGGGAGCTTGCAGCTTCATGCTCTCCCGTTCGTAGTCCTTGTCCTGGCAGGAAGAGAGAAGCCCTCCTCCGACTCCCCCGAGGGGGAGAGCAGTTACCAAGTACACTACGTATTTCATTATATTCTTTTTCATAATGTCGTATTCTTTTATTATTACATTATTAAGTATTTGGTCTCTATATATTCCCTATCCTTGCGGAGGGTAAGGGGGGCTCTTTTAATTGTATCCCTTGTTCTGAGTGTACAGTCCGGGCACATAGTAGAGCTGGATGTAGGGCAGCGGGAAGTATTCGTTCTTGCCTGCCGTGAAGTGTGCATCCTTGTAGTACTGGCCGTAGGTCTGTCCGTCGTAGACCGAGTTCTGTTCCGACTCAAAGAACTTGTTGAGCGTCTGCGAGGCGATGCCCCAGCGGCGCAGGTCGAAGAAGCGGTTGCCCTCCATGGCCGTCTCCAGACGGCGCTCCCACTGCAGGCACTGACGGGCCTGTTCCTTCGAAGCGAAGTAGCTGGCGGGGTAGAGAGCGATGTCGCACTGGTCGGCGGCGTAGGCGATGTGCTTCGAGATGGAGTTCTTCGCACGCTGGCGGATGTCGTTGATGATGCTGCGTGCTTCCTCCAGTGCGCCTGTCTCGATGAGAGCCTCGGCGCGCATCAGCATGACGTCGGTGTAGCGGAACACATAGTCGTTCATGGCGAAGGCCTGCCAGGGGTTGTCGAAGGTCTCACCCTTTGAGCGCTGCGGCACTTCCTTGAGCGAAGCGTAGTAACCGTAAGTATTCGGAGTGCGCGAGTTGTCCTTCGTCATCGTGAACTGTGTCTCATACTTGTAAGGGAAGGTGGGCATACCGACGGTGTGGAAGAGGCGCGGATCCCACTTCTGTGCGTTGGGCACGCCGTTGGTCGGATAGGCTATCTCCTTGTTGTAGTCGTCGAACATGGGCAGTCCGTCGCGCGTCTTGAAGGCATTTACGAGGTTCTGTGTGGGCTTGTGGAAGTCCCATCCGCACGACCACATACCCCAGCAGCCGTTGAGCATGTTGCTCCAGTTGGCGCGTCCGAAGCGTGTGTTGTCGTCCTGATAGTCGGAGTGCTGCACGGCGAAGATACTTTCCTTCGAGTTCTTGTATTCGGGCAGGAAGATGTCACCGTAGTCCTCCAGATAGCCGTAGTCAGAAGACTGCTGTACAACAGCCGTATACTCCAATACTTTCTGCATGTAGTCCTGATTGATGTGGCTCACGCCGGTGTTGGCCTCATAGCCGTCACCCCATGCCATGGTGAGGTAGCACTTGGCCAGATAGGCAGCAGCGGCAATCTTGTTGGCGCGACCGCCGTCCGGCTGCGTGGCGGGGAGCACATCGTAGGCGGCCTTGAAGTCGGCCACGATCTTTTCCATCAGCTCCTCGTGGGTGAACTGGTTGTTCGGGGTCTGCTCTTCGGTGTGGTTTCTGTAAACCTCTTCGTCGACCCAAGGCACCTGGTTCCACAGCTGCACGAGCTTGAAGTAGAAGTGTGCACGCAGGAAGCGCACCTCGCCTTCGCGGATCACGCGGGTGGCGGCGTCGATCTTGTCGGCATGGTCAGCGAGCGACACCAGGGCGCGGTTGCAGCGGCTGACGGAGCAGTAGAGGTGATACCACAGTTCGTCCATGTGGTCGGGGGTGGAAGCGGTCAGCGTTGACCACACCTCCACGGGGTGATAGTTGGTGTCGGTGGTTCCCGAACCGCCTTTCATGGCGTCGTCGGAAGACACGTCACCGTAGGGCCAGAGGTTGAACGGATAGGTGTACCAGTCGTCGCCCAGCTTGGCATAAGCAGCAGTGACCATTTGTTCAGGCTGGCTCATGGCCAGATCTTCGCTGATGACTCCCTTCGGCTCTACATCGATGAAATCGTCGCAGCTCACGAGGGTTGCGGTGATGCCGCAACAAACTAAACCAGCGCAGAATGTTTTATATATTGCTTTCATAATTGTTCAATTATCTGTAATCTGTTATCTTTTTCTATTAGAACGAAGCTTGAATACCGAGAGAAATAGAAGTGCTGTTAGGATAAGCCCAGTTGGGGTTCTCTGGGTCTGAACAGGTCAGCGAGCTGCTCTTCAGTGTGAGCAGATTATGACCGGAGACGTAGACACGTGCGCTGCTCATCTTCAGCTTCTCAATGATCTTGGTGGGGAAGTTATAGCCAATCTGCAGCTGACGGAGCTTGGCATACGAACCGTTCTCCACGAAGTAGCTGCTGGCGCGGTTCTCGTTGCCCACGTTGTTGGTGGTCAGAGCGGGAATGGTGCTGCCTGTGTTGGCTGTTGTCCAAGCGTCGAGCATGCGGTTACCCTTGTTCGAGCCGGCATCGGTGATGGAGTAGAAGTCGGTCTGGAACTTCTGGTTGTTGTAGACATCCTGTCCGGCAACACCTTGCCAGAACATCGAGAAGTCGAAGCCCTTGTAGGCCAGTTCGATGTTCAGACCCCAAGAGTAGTTGGGCACCGGGTTGAAGATCCAGGTCTGGTCCTGCTCGTTGATGATACCGTTACCGTCGAGGTCGGCATACTTCAGGCCACCCACGCGGGCGTTCTCCTGACCGCTGGCCAGCACTTCCTCGCGGCTCTGGAACAATCCGTCGACCACGTAGCCCACGATTGAGCCGTAAGGCTTCTTCGATTCCACGAGGTTCTCCTTGGCTGTGTGTACATACGAGCCGGTCGTTGTTTCGGGCAGGTAGGTCACCTTCTGGCGGAAGAAGTCAATGTTTCCGTTAATATTGTAGGTCAGGCCGAAGTTGGTCTTTCCGCGATAGCCGATGGCAAATTCCATACCCCAGTTCTGCAGTGACGGACCGTTGAGCCAGCTGGCGCCACCTTCACCCATTGAGCCAAGGTAGGCAGGATTGATCAGCATGTCCTTCACCTTCTTTACATATACATCGTAGGTACCGTAGAGCGTGTTGCCGAAGAGGGTGAAGTCAAGACCGCCGTTCCACTGTTCTGTGGTTTCCCACTTCAGGTTGTTGTTCTGCGACTGTGTGGCACGGAAACCAGAGGGGAAGATACCCGATCCAGCCAGATGCAAGTCGTAGGCTGTCGACTCGTTGCGCTCACCGCCGTAGGTGGCAGCGTAGAGTCCGTAGCGTGCGTAGTTGGAAATGGCCTGGTTACCAGTCTGTCCCCATGAAGCACGAATCTTCAAGTCGTCAATCCAGTCCTGTTTCAGGTGTTGCGAGATACGGTAACCCAGCGTGGCAGCGGGGAACGTACCGTAGCGGTTGTTCTCACCGAAGCGGCTCGAGCCGTCGTGACGGATGGTGAACGAAGCCAGGATCAGGTCCTTGAAGTTGTAGTCAACCTTTCCGAAGAATGAAACGAGGTTGTAGCCCTCCTGAATACCGGTGGCGCGCTGTGTGCCGGTAGCAGCATCGGGATACATGTAGTCGTAGTTCTCGAGAGCGAACATCTGTGCGTAGGCATTCGATCTGTCCTCGATGTCGCGGTGCAGCTCAATACCACCCAGCAGGATGAACGAGTGGTCGGTGCCCAGCGTGAAGTTATAGTTAGCCGTGTTCGACCATGTCCATTTGACAGATGTCTTGGCTCCCATGTTGGTCGACGGGGTAGAGTTGTTGACGACATCAGAGTGCCATGTGTAGGTGACGCTGTGAATGTTCTCCGACCACAAGTCGAGACCGAAGTTCGAACGGAGCAGCAGACCCTTGATGGGCTGGATGTTGATGTAGCCGTTACCGAAGATACGCCACATCTTCAGACGGTTGTCGCGGTTGTGATAGAGCTCGCGCAATGGGTTTTGGCGGTCGCTCATACCACCGACAGGACCCGAGAAGGTCACACCGTCTTCCTCGTAGACAGGCAGCGTGGGCGCCATCTTCAGCGCGTTCTCCAACGGCTGGCAGTCCACCTGGTTTGAATAGGTGATCGTAGCGTTCTCACCGATGGTAATGATCTTGTTCACCTTGAAGCTGGTGTTGATACGACCGGAGAAGCTCTCGAAGTCGGTGTATTTCAGGATACCGTTGTTCTTCTTGTAACCGAACGAGAACAGCGCCGACGACTTGTCGGTGGCATTAGAGATGGAGAGGTCGTAGTTCTGCGAGAAACCGGTGCGGCTGATTTCGTCCAGCCAGTCGGTGTCGCTGAAACGCATTGTGCGGCTCAGGTTCATGAAGCCATCGTAGCGGCCGTTCACCGTGAACTCGCGCATCTGTCCGGTAGCGGGATCGTAAGCCTTGATGGGGGTACCGGCTGCGGCGTTAAGCGTCAGACCGTAGTTGTTGGCATAAGCTTCGGGATCCAGGCCGTCGTTCATGGCAGCCTGAGCCATTGCTGTTGCATATTCGGCTGTGTTGGCCAGCTTCATCATCGACTGCGAGTTGTAGAACTGAGCCGTCAGGTTGGCCGAGAAGTCTACCTTCACCTTGTCGCCCTTCTTGCCCGAGCGCGTGGTGATGATAATCACACCGTTAGCAGCGCGCGAACCATAGATAGAAGCCGAGGCAGCGTCCTTCAGCACCTGCATCGACTCGATGTCGTTCATGTTCAGTGTGTTCAGGTTCGTCGTCGTGGGCACGCCGTCGATGATGAACAGCGGGTCCTGTGAAGAGTTGAACGAGCCGCCACCACGGATGCGGACGGTACCGGCACCTACAGGCGAACCGTTACTGGTGATGGTCATGCCCGGCACCTTACCTTGCAGGGCGCGCATCGGGTCGGTGTCTGCCGACGATTTCAGCTCGTCGGTCTTCACAACGGCCACGGCACCTGTCAGGTCGGCCTTGCGCTGCACCTGATAACCGGTCACCACAACTTCGGCCAGCTCCTTGGCCGAGTCTTCCATCTTCAGCGTCTGACCGGCTTGTGCGGTGGTGTCGATGGTCTTGTAGCCGATGTAAGAGATAGTAATCGGCGTGCCAGGGGCTACCTTCAGCGTGAAGTTACCATCGAAGTCGGTCACCGTTCCATTGTTGGTGCCTTTCACCATGACAGTGGCACCGATGATAGGCTCCCCGTCGGGGTCCAGCACCGTGCCCGAGACTTCCTGTTGCGCGTATGTTGCCATGCACACAACCATGAGCACGAGGCTCAGGAGAATTCGTTTTAGGTTTTCCATTCTTTGTTAATTTGTTGGGTTAGTACAATTAATTGATATCTGTTTTCATTATCGCAAGGCAATCTGACTACGCCTTTCGGTTGCAAAAGTAGGATGAAACGGTATGTAAGGCTTTAAAAAATCGTTCATTGAATGCTAAAATTGTTGCATGTTACATATTTTTCAGCCGATGAACGATTCTTTCTATTCGTTTTTTTTCACTGAAACAGGATTGACAGACTATGAACAGAATGTTATAGTCGGACTGCTTGAATCCCGTTACCTTTGCATCCAGATTCATACACACTATTATTGGTTATTAGTTATTATCAGGTTATCAAAAGTTTAATAGGTATTAGTAGTAAAAAGATGGTGTGGGCATCTGCGGCTTCATCCTGAACCAGGTTTGCGACGACCCAAGAAATGATGAAACACGAGAGCCCACACCTTTACATGTATGGCATCACTCATCCTCATTTCTTTGAACACGGGTCGCAATTTGGTTCAGAAAGAGAGAATCAACTCCATTTGTTTTTAACCCACAAAATAGTCAGTATCATTATAGACTCTGCAAATATACAAATTTATTCGCAGATAACCACGACTTTTTCCCAATATCTGAAGAAAAAACACTATATTTGCAAAAAAAGAACCATGAAAGCAAGATTCTTAGTGGCAGCCAACAGCTCGGGATGCGGCAAGACTACCCTCACGGTAGGCTTGTTGCGTGTGCTGGCCCATCGCGGACTGCATGTTCAGCCCTTCAAGTGCGGACCCGACTACATCGACACGCAGTATCATCAGCAGGCTTGCGGCACTGAGAGCGTGAACCTCGACACGTGGTTTGCCGATGCCGACCATCTTGAGGATGTCTTCCGCTACTACGGTGCCGATGCCGACGTATGCGTCGTAGAAGGGGTCATGGGCCTCTTCGACGGCTACCGGCAGTGGCATGGCAGTGCGGCCGAAGTGGCGTCGCTGCTTCGGTTGCCTGTGATCCTTGTGGTGAATGCCCGTAGCATGGCCTTCAGTGCCGCTGCCATCATCCGCGGCTTCCGCGACATGATGGCCGACCTGCTGCCCGGCGGACCCTCATCCACATCCGCCATCGTCGGCGTCATCTTCAACCAAGTGGGCTCACCGCGTCACGACCGGCTCCTGCGTGAGGCCTGCGAAGCCGTCGGCATCACTTGTCTCGGCACCATTCCCCGTCTGAAGACGATGGAAGTACCTTCTCGCCACCTCGGACTGACACTCGAAAACAAAGCAGCCATCGAATCCTTCATCAGTCAGGCTGCACAGACCGTCGCCTCGAACATCGACATCGACCAGCTCTTGGCTGTTTGCTCTGCCGTCAACGAGCCGTTAACAAAAGAGCAAGAGCAGCCATCAACGGAAAAGGAACGGAAGAAAGATGATTCTTCACTCTTCACACCTCACGCTTCACGTAAGATAGCTGTTGCCCGTGACGAAGCCTTCAACTTCACCTATCGCGAGAACATCGACTGGCTGCGCTCGCGCGGCAACGTCGTCTTCTTCTCACCGCTCAACGACGAAAGCCTGCCCCCGGGAACCGATTTCCTCTATCTTCCCGGCGGCTATCCCGAATTCTTTCTCCCCGCGCTGAGCCATAACAAAGCCATGCAACGTGCCATTGCCGACTACATAGAAGGCGGCGGACACGCATTGGCCGAGTGCGGCGGCATGATGTATCTCTGCCGCAGCATCATCGACGAAAAAGGAAACCATTGGCCCATGGTTGGAATACTGGCGCAGGATGCCACCATGGAAGGCAAACGTCTGCACCTTGGCTATCGGGAACTCAACGGCCTGCGCGGTCACGAGTTCCACTATTCGACAATTGTCGGCGAAGAGGCTGCGCTCGTTCAGGGACACTGGCTCACGACAAACGGCGAGCCAGCCACACCTTATTATATATATAAGAACCTCGTCGCAGGCTACACGCACATCTACTTTCCTTCGAGCCGAACCTTCTTCTTGCCCTGATAGGCCTCGAAGTAAGGCGGTTCGTCGCGCAGCTGGATGTCATCATAAATGAAGTCGGCCACAACGGTGTCCTTCCGGTCAGGAAGAATCAGTCCCAGCTTGCCGTCTTTCTGCGCTATGATGGGCATCGTCACCAGGTCGTCCACGTAGGTGTAGCATGTGCGCAGGAAGTCATACTGCGGCGACACCAGCACTTCGCCCTTGTGGTCGCGGATGCCGAACTTGCCGTTCTCTTCGAACACCTCGTGATACTGGATGTATTTCTCCTTCACCCGCTTCAGGTAGAACTCCATCTTATGGCGGTTGTTGATCATCTCCAGCATGTATTCGAACGTATCGCAGTAGTTCGCTACTGCTCGCGCTACTACAATCTTGAAGTCCAGGCCGCTGATGGCCTTGCGGTTCAGGTCGATGTAGCGGGCGATGGCCTCTTCCTTCTCCGGTTCGCTCAGCGTCGACAGCTGTTCCTCGAATTTCTCCATGATGCACTTGCGGCCTCTCATCGCCTTGATGTAGCGATGAATCTGGCGTCCCATCTCCTTGCAGACAAAATGATCCATTTGCCGCTGCTCGATGGGGTCAACGTACTTCGCTTCGAAGTTCTCTTGTGTTATCTTTTCCATAGGTCGTTCTTCTTTACATGATGCAACAAAGGTACGGTTTTTCGTTCAGAATAAAGAATGAAAGTAAAAAAATCTTTCCTTTTTCTTCCTTATTTCCATGTAGACCGTTCTTATTTCGCCTTTTTTCCCTAATTTTGCAGATGAAATAAGAAACGATTATGATTCACGGTCACGGTGACGATATTTTCGACTATGCAGGCAACGTGCTGCACAACTTCAGTTCCAATGTCTTTTCCGGAACACGCTTGCCTGGGCTTTACGAACATCTGGCCCAGTCCATCACGTGCATCGACCATTATCCGCCTGCAGAGGCCATGGGCTTGGAGCGACTCTTGGCTCAGCGGCTGCGCTGTCAGCCGGGCTGTGTGCTGCTCACCAACGGTGCCACCGAAGCCATCTACTTGCTGGCGCAGGCCATGGGTGAGGGCTGCCGTTCGGCTGTCGTCGTGCCTACGTTCAGCGAGTACGAGGATGCCTGTCGGCTGTACGGCCATGAGGTCTGTCATGTGACGTCGCTCAGCACTCTCACCGACGACGTGCAGACGGTGTGGCTCTGCTGCCCGAACAATCCGACGGGGCAGCTCACGCCGCGCCGACAACTCGTCGAAGCGGCCTTCAGCCACCCCCGTACAGTCTTTGTCGTCGATCAGTCGTATGCCTTCTTCTGTCTCGACGACCAGCTCGCGCCTCGCGAAGCCATGCAGTTAGGCAACGTCATCCTGCTGCGGTCCATGACGAAGCGCTTCGCCATCCCCGGACTGCGGCTGGGTTACGCCGTCGCACCGGAGCCATTCATCGACACCCTGCGGCAGTTCCGCATGCCTTGGAGCGTGAACGCCCTTGCCTTGGAAGCCTGTCGTTACATTGTTGACCATGCCGATGAACAGGCGTACGACGTCGCAGCCTATCTGAAAGAGGCCCAACGGCTGCGTCGGAGCATCCTCGCCCTGGGCCACGGCATCGAGGTGTCGCCCACGCAGACCCATTTCATGCTCGTCCGCATTCCGGGCTGTGATGCCCTCATGCTGAAGCGTCGGCTCATGGACAGCAGCGGCATCCTCGTCCGCGCCGCCCATAATTTCGCCGGCCTCACTCCCGACCACATCCGCGTTGCCGCGCAGACGCCCGAAGAGAACAATCTCTTGGTGGAAGCGCTGGAACGGATTTTGGAATCATAGGAGACTTGGGGCATCTTCAGCCCATCTGGTTTCCAGCTGAGTGGAGCCGAGGGGACAACAGTACGGAGCTCCTATTTTTGTTTTTGAATTTGTAAAAAGAAAAACAGTCTGTTCAGATGCAAAGCATCGCAATACTTTTCCTGGGATGGTTGCTCGACAAGTTCTTGGGCGACCCATCCTCGCTGCCACACCCCGTGGTGGGATTCGGTAAGGCCATTGCTTGGGGTGAACGGCGACTCAACCGCGGCGGTCACCGTCGGCTGAAAGGGGGGCTGTTGGCCCTTGTACTCATCGTCCTTACCTATGTCGTCACACACCTTGTTTTATATATGTGCGCGCGCGCGGAACCGCAGGGATGGCTCTCTGCTGCCGTTCAGGTCGTGCTCATTTTCTTCTGCTTGGCAGGTACGACGCTCATCCGCGAGGTACGAATGGTCTTCGAGGCCCTCGAACGCAGTCTTGACGACGGACGGCGACAGGTGGCACGCATCGTGGGCCGCGACACGTCGCAGCTCTCAGCGCAGGAAATCCGCAAGGCGGCCTTGGAGACACTGGCCGAGAACCTTTCCGACGGCGTCATCGCCCCGCTCTTCTGGTTTGTACTCTTGGGTGTTCCCGGCATGATGACGTATAAGATGGTGAATACGCTCGACTCGATGATCGGCTACCGAACCGAGCGCTACCGCCTGTTCGGCACCGTGGCAGCGCGCATCGACGACGTGGCCAACTACGTGCCCGCGCGCCTCACCGCCTTGCTCATGATCATCGTCGCCCTGAAACCGCGTCTACTGCGCTTCGTCCTACGTTTCGGTCCGCAGCATGCGTCGCCCAACAGCGGATGGCCCGAGGCTGCACTTGCCGGAATCCTCGGTTGTCAGTTCGGCGGACCGCACGTCTACTTCGGCGAGCTCATCGACAAGCCTTTCATCGGTACCACTGACCGCGCACTTACCACCGCCGACATGCACCGCGCCTGCCGCATCAACTTCCTCTCCGAGCTCCTCATGCTCCTCCTCTCTGCGGCTGCGCTTTGCGTGTAAGTGGAGAGCGGAATGCTTTTTCGTTGACAGCAGCATGGCATGGTATGATTACCCCAAAACCACAAAGCGCAGCAGTCTCCTGACCTCATAAGCTCAGGCGAAACCGAAGCTTGCGGCAATCAAGGAGTCAATTCATGAACATACGAAAAGGTCTCGGAGGACACAAAAGAGCAAAAAAAATTACCAAAAAAAACGGTAGGATTTTTCTGACGTTTTAGAAGAAAGAAAACACCTGAAACGGTAAAAAGTCCATACATTTTCGCTCCTTGATGCGGCCGATTTTTCAAAATGGCCCGAATAGCGTCGCAAAACGGCTCATTCTGAACGACAGAATGGCTCATTTTGCTCGATGAAATGGCCCGTTTTCGAGTGTAAAATGGGCCATTTTGCAAGCTTCTGAAATGTAAAGAAAATACAAGTGCTTAGCTGTGAGACAGTTAAAAAAGTCGCAAATTTCGCGCATTTGCAAGCTCCGGCACTTTCGTTTTCAAATAATCGATTCTCAGAGCACTTTTTTCGACTTTTTGTCCGCTTTTTTCAGTGCCCGGAAGGGGCGGCGGATGCTGGGCACGATGACCCGAGGGAACGGCCTCGGCAGCCTTGTTATACACATTGTTATCCTGTTGAGAGTTGCTTCGGGTCGCGCTGCAGGCTACCTTTGCAGCGACAAAACCGAGTTATTCACCTTTTTAAAAACACTGAAAGCCATGAAAAAAGAAGACTGGAAAATGGTTCTGAAACTGGTGGTGGCCATCGCAACGGCCATCCTGAGCACGCTCGGCGTGGCCAGCTGCGCACATCTGTTCTGATTCGAAGCCGCGGCTCCTGCAGGGGGCTGCGGCTTTTCAAATCAACGTCGCAGCGCAGAGCGACTGCCTTCTTTCCGTCTTCTCGTCCTCATTCTGCATGATTTTCGGACAAATTGTTTGTCAATTCAAAATAATTGTCTATATTTGCCGAAACAAATCATCAAACACCAAGAAATGACTTTCACACAACAATGCAACGAAATCTTCGGGCAGGCCATACGCGACTACCACGAAAAGGACGACATCGACACGCCTATCAGCAACCCTTACGAGCGAGACTCCATTGAGAACAGGCTCTATCTGAAATGCTGGATTGACACCGTGCAGTGGCATCTCGAGGACATCATACGCGATCCGCACATCAATCCCATCGACGCACTCGGGCTGAAACGCCGTATCGACCGCTCGAACCAGGACCGGACGGACCTCGTGGAGCAGATTGACAGCTATTTCCGCCAGCGCTACAGCGAGGTGAAACCGCTGCCCGAAGCACGGCTGAACACGGAGAGCCCGGCGTGGGCCGTGGACCGGCTGAGCATTCTCGCCCTCAAAATCTACCACATGCGCGAGCAGGCCGAGCGTCAGGACGCATCGCCCGAGCACCGCGAGACGTGCCGGGGCAAGCTGGGCGTGCTGCTCGAACAGCAGGTGGACCTCTCCACGGCCATCGACCAGCTGCTGGAAGACATCGAGGCCGGCCGCAAATACATGAAGGTGTATCGGCAGATGAAGATGTACAACGACCCCGCCACCAACCCCGTGCTCTACAAGAAAGCATAAGCACACGCGGAGTCTGCACCAAGGGAGGACAGCAGAAGGTAGATCCAAAGAACCGTATGGAATGAAAACAGAACACATACTGGTGATTCGCTTCTCAGCCATCGGCGATATTGCAATGGTGGTGCCCGTCGTGGCATCCATGGCCAAGCAGTATCCTGACGTGCGAATCACCGTGCTGAGCAAGCCGTTCGTCAGACCCTTGTTCGAAAACCTGGCCACAAACGTGGGATTCATGGGCGCCGACTTGAAGAGCGAATACCACGGCGTGCGCGGACTGAACGCCCTCTACCGGCGGCTCACGGCCAAACAGTTTACCGCCGTGGCCGACCTGCACAACGTGCTGCGCTCGGAGTTTCTGCGGCTGCGCTTCAATCTGGGCCGCTACAAGGTGGCACACATCAACAAGCACCGCAAGGGAAAGCGCATGTTGGTGAGGCAGAAGAACAAGGTGATGCGCCAACAGCCCACGTCCATACAGAACTATATGGACGTGTTCAAGAAGCTCGGCTACCCCGTGAAGCTCGACTTCACGAACATCTACGAGCAAGCGGCGCCTGACCTGACGCTGCTGCCGCCCGACTTCGCTCAACCCAAAGGCAACGGACCGTGGATCGGGGTGGCACCTTTCGCCGCTCATGCCGGGAAGGTGTACCCGCAGGACCTGATGGAGAAGGTGATTGCCGGACTGACGGAGAGGTATCCCGAGGGGCGGCTATTCTTCTTCGGAGGGGGGGCGACCGAAATGGAGGCCTTCGACCGCTGGGCAGCGGCCTTTCCGCAGTGCGTGAACGCCTCGAAGCAGCTGAACGGCTTCCAACAGGAGCTGCTGCTGATGAGCCGTCTGGACGTCATGCTCTCGATGGACAGCGGCAACATGCATCTGGCCGTGCTCGCCGGAACGCCCGTGGTGAGCATCTGGGGAGCCACGCATCCCTTCGCGGGATTCTTAGGCTACGGCATGACTGAAGACAATGTGCTGCAAGTGAACGACCTCGACTGCCGTCCGTGCAGCGTCTTCGGCAACAAATCGTGCCTGCGTGGCGACTATGCGTGCCTCAGACGCATCACGCCCACGATGGTGATTGAGAAGATTTCAGCGATGCTGCACGTCTGAATCAACATGATCGTGGACGGTTGACGCCTGAGAGAGCTTCTGAGGCTGAAGTCTTTTGTATGGTCACCACTCGTAAAACATTCTCTACACCTAAACCCCTTTATTAACATCATAAAAAACAAAAGCATTATGAAGAAGTACATTTGTGACACTTGCGGTTACGTTTACGACCCCGAAGTAGGCGATCCTGATAACGGCATCGAGCCCGGAACAGCATTTGAAGACCTGCCCGAAGACTGGGTGTGCCCCCTTTGTGGCGTCGGCAAGGAAGATTTCTCTGAGGAATAAGCTCAACAAAAAACCGCCTTACTTTACTGAAAGGCGGCTTTTTTGCTTTATGACGGAATGCCTGAAAACAAGTTTGTTTTAACTTGTGCCCGTTTTTCCCGTAACATCTGAACAACTTACTCAGCACCTCGGCATAAAAAATAAACAGGTTTATTTTGTTCTGCGCTCGTTTTTCTGTAACTTTGCACCCTGACAAACTGCATAATGGAACAACAAACAATACTCAAAGAAGAACAGATCCTGGTGAGAATCACCGGGCAAGACAGGCCGGGACTGACCGCTTCGGTGATGGGAATACTGGCTAAGTACGACGCGAAAGTGCTCGACATCGGACAGGCCGACATCCATTCCACACTCTCGCTGGGCATCCTTATCCGCATTGAAGAGAACCACTCGGGACAGGTCATGAAGGAACTGCTGTTCAAAGCTACCGAACTGGGTGTGAACATCGGCTTCGCACCCATCACCGACGATGAATATGAGGCGTGGGTGGGGCGTCAGGGCAAGAACCGATACATCCTCACGCTCATCGGGCGCTCGCTGTCGGCACGCCAGATAGAGGCCGCCACGAAGGTCATCGCGCAGCAGGGACTCAACATCGACAACATACTTCGGCTGTCGGGACGCATGAGTCTGCGCAACACGGAAAAGAAAGTCCGAGCCTGTATCGAGTTCTCGCTGCGAGGAGAACCGCATAACCGCTCGCAGATGCAGGCACAGCTGATGCACCTGTCGGCCGAAATGGCGTTCGACTTCTCGCTGCAGCGCGACGACATGTACCGCCGCAGCCGTCGGCTCATCTGCTTCGACATGGACTCCACGCTCATACAGACCGAGTGTATCGACGAACTGGCCGTGCGAGCCGGTGTCGGCGAACAGGTGAAAGCCATCACCGAGAGTGCCATGCGCGGCGAAATAGACTTTAAGGAGAGTTTCACGCGCAGGGTGGCGCTGCTGAAAGGGCTCGACGTGAGCGTCATGCAGGACATCGCCGAGCATCTGCCCATCACCGAAGGTGCTGATCGTTTAATGACAGTCCTGAAGCGTTGCGGCTACAAGATTGCTATCCTGAGCGGTGGTTTCACCTATTTCGGCGAGTTTTTGCAGCGCCGCTACGGCATCGACTACGTGTATGCCAACGAATTGGAGATTGACGATGAGGGTAAGTTGACGGGCCGTTACGTGGGAGACGTCGTGGACGGACACCGAAAGGCTGAGTTGCTGAAGCTCATCGCGCAGGTGGAGAAGGTGAACCTGGCGCAGACCATCGCCGTGGGCGACGGTGCCAACGACCTGCCCATGCTCTCGGAAGCCGGACTGGGCATCGCTTTCCACGCCAAGCCGCGCGTGGTGGCCAACGCGAAGCAGTCCATCAATACCATCGGACTTGACGGTGTGCTCTACTTCTTGGGCTTCAAGGACTCGTATGTAGGTGAATAAGTCATTCCTCCTGTAAACGATGAGCGATAATGACGAACTTCGACTGGCTTGGGACTTCGTTGAAAACACGGGCGTGAGCATCTTTCTCACAGGAAAAGCGGGAACGGGAAAGACAACATTCCTGCGCGCCGTACAGCAACGAAGCCCAAAGCGCATGGTGGTGGTAGCCCCGACAGGCGTGGCGGCTATCAATGCTGGCGGCATGACCATCCATTCGTTCTTCCAACTGCCCCTCTCTCCGTTTGTTCCCGAAAGCATGTTCAAGCAGCGTTTCGACTTCTCGAAGGAGAAGAAGCGCATTATCCGCACCATCGACCTGCTGGTCATCGACGAGATTTCGATGGTGCGGTCCGACTTGCTCGACGCCATCGACAGCGTGATGCGCCGTTTCCGGGACCCGAGACGACCGTTCGGAGGCGTACAACTGCTGCTCATCGGAGATTTGCAGCAGCTTACGCCTGTCGTTACGGCCGAAGACGAGGCTATCCTGAGCCGTTATTACGACACTCCATACTTCTTCGGTTCCAAAGCATTGCAGCAGACGCCTTACGTCACGCTGGAGCTGAAGCACGTCTACCGCCAACAGGACGAGGAGTTCCTGAGCATCCTCAACCATATCCGCGTAGGCCGACCCTCTGCCGAGGACATTGCGAAGCTGAACAGCAGGCTCTTGAGCAATACACAAAGTGCACGGGCAGTGCAGAGCGGGCAGAATCCGTTCGACGACGGCGGCTCTTTCATCCGGCTGACTACGCACAACCGCATCGCCGATTCGTACAATGAGAACGAACTGCTGAAGCTTCGCGAACAGCCATACCACTTCCAAGCCCAGATAGAAGGGACGTTTCCTGAATACGCGTATCCCACGGATGTGACGCTGACGCTCAAGCGCGGCGCACAAGTCATGTTCGTCAAGAACGACCCTTCGGCCGAGCACCGTTTCTACAACGGGCGCATCGGGCGCATCACCAGCATCAGCGACAAGGCCATCAGCGTGCGTTGCGACGACGACGAGGAAGACATTCAGGTGGAACCGCTTGTGTGGGAGAATGCAAAATACGAGCTGAACCCTGACACAAAGGAAATAGAAACAAAGATACAAGGCACGTTCCGGCAATATCCGCTGCGGTTGGCATGGGCCATTACCATCCATAAAAGTCAGGGACTGACCTTTGAACGTGCCGTCATCGATGCCTCTCAGTCGTTCGCAGCAGGTCAGGTTTATGTGGCCCTGAGCCGTTGCAAGTCGCTCAAAGGGCTGCGGTTAGCCTCGCCGGTCAATCCGTCGACCATCTTCGGCGACCGTCGTGTAGAGGCATATATCGCCCGCGAGGAGGAAGAAGCGACAAAGAGCATCGCCGCCCTGCCCTCGCTGAAGGAACAGTTTCATCGCGAACAGCTACGCGAACTGTTCGACTTCAGCGAACTGGAGCGCAAATATGGTTTCTTGCTGCGCCAACTTGAAGAACATTTCTACAGCACCTATCCGCGACTATGTGCAGCTCACCGCGTATCACGCAACGAACTGACGCAGAAAATCGTCCTCGTCTCGCGCAAGTGGATGGAAGTTATCTCGAAAATGCCCGCTGCCAGCTTGCTCGAAGCAGCCTTCCTGCAGCGCATCAACCGCAGTGCCGTCTACTTTTTGAACATGCTCACCGACCTGCTTGGCGACCTGTTGCAGAAAACGAACGTAGACACGGACAACAAAACCGTGCAGCGCCGCTTGAACGACGCCCTGGCCGACTGTCTGCTTGCCTACCAGATCAAGACGGCCATACTCGCTGCCATTGCCAAGGACGGCTTTACGCCCAGCTCCTATCTCCATCTGAAGCAGCAGGCACTGCTGAATGCCATCGACAAAACAGACGACACAACAACCGCAAAAACAAACAAAAGACGCAAATCGCAACATTCGTCCAAACCTTCGGCAAAGTTTTCGCAGGCCACTTCCGCCAGCGGAAACAGCAAAGCAGCCCGTCCGGCCGTCAGCGACGACATTCAGGACAAGCTGCTTTACGAGCAACTGCGCAACTGGCGCTGGGAAAAATCGAAGGAACTGGACCTCGCCCCTTACACCATTCTTCAGCAAAAGGCACTTGTGAACATTGTCAACACGAAGCCGTCAACGCTCGAGGAGCTTGTTGCCATTCCGCATTTCGGAAAGGTCAGTGCCGAAAAGTACGGCCGCGACATCCTGGACATTGTCCGGAAGCACTCCTGAGACAGCAGGCTGCAGCCCAATCGTTACGCTCAGAACTCGATGCCGAAGTTGAGCATCAGCGCGCTGTTGCGCGCGTCGTCGAAGGCGTTGTGCGACACATTGGCCAGACCCAGGTCGTAGGTCACGTCGGCATAGAGCATGTCGTAGCGCAGTCCGCAGCCCAGACGCAGTCCGCCGTCGAAGCGTTGGAACGTGTAGGGCGAGTCGGAGAACGACTTGTAAGCCTCGCGCTGTCCGAAGTCCTTGATGTTTCCGCCTACACCGCAGGCCACATAGCCGCCGATGAAGGGCTCAACCGAGAATGCATTGTCAACATAGTGCTTGTACTTGAACACCAACGGGAACTCCAGATAGTCCAGATTGTACGTGAACCGCGTGCCGTCGGCCTTGCCCTTGCCGCCTTTCTGCGTGTAGTAGATACCCGTTTCCAGATAGAGCGGCGTATGATTAGAGATGCCGAAACCGGCGGCGAACCCTACGTTCAGGCCCGTCTTCATGCTGCTCCCGTCGAGATAAGGATCGTCGCTGCTCACTGTAGTGAACGCCGGACCGACGCGGAAGCCATAATAGCTGTCCATGAATGAAGCGGGACGGGTGCGGTACGTGGTGCGACTGCCGCCGCGATAGTCCAGTCGGCCGGTTCGCGGATTGTAGTAACGGCTGTTCTGATAGTGCTGCGCCTGCATCGGCAGAGCGGCCATGAGGCCTACGATGGCCATGAGTATGAGCTTCTTCATGTTCTTCTTCCTTTCTTTTTAAGTTCAAAAAAAAATTGTTTCCTTGCTTTTCGTTTGCAAAGGAACAACTTTTTCGTCACTGCCACAAAGGTTTTTTCCTAATAGGACGTGGGGAAAACCCTACTTGAAAGTCTTGTTTCCCCCACGTATTCATTGTCAGTCAATCCTCCGAGCCGACCGTCTCCGGATGCTGAAGCAGTCACGAAGGTCAGCGACGGGGCACCCCTTCGGCCAACAACAGCTGCCGGGCGAACTCCCAAATGACGATGCCGGCCGTCACGGAGACGTTCATAGAGTGCTTCGTTCCGAACTGCGGTATCTCCAAACAGCCGTCGCTCAGGTCGACAACTTCCTGATGGACGCCCTTCACCTCGTTGCCCAGCACCACGGCGAATGCGCGGTCACCCAACTCCCCGGGCGGGATGTCCTGGCCCCCCAAGCCCCCGAGGGGGATGTTGCGGACAGAGAGATCCAAGGTGCTCAGCTTCGTGCTGCCCTCACACTGCTCCACGGCATAGACGAAAAAGTGCTGTCTGTGCAGTTCCTGAACGGCTTCCTGCGCCGTCGGGAAGTATCGCCACGCCACACTGTCCTCGCCGCCGAGCGCCGTTTTGTGGATTTCGGGATGCGGAGGCGTCGCCGTGATGCCACAGAGGTAGACAGCTTCCACGCGGAAAGCGTCGGCCGTGCGGAAGACGGAGCCGATGTTGTACATCGACCGCACGTCGTCGAGCACCACAACGAGCGGCAGTTTCTGCGCCTGTCTGAACTCCTGGAGCGTCAGGCGCTGCATCTCTATGGTTCTCAGTTTTCGCATTTCTTCGTACTGAATGCCAGAGCGTACATGCGCATCTGCTTCACCATGGCCAGCAGCCCGTTGGAGCGCGTGGGCGAAAGGTGCTCTTTCAGCCCGATGCGGTCGATGAAATAGAGATCTGCATCCAATATCTCCTGCGGTGTGTGGCCGCTGAGCACGCGGATGAGCAGTGCCACGATGCCTTTCACGATGAGTGCGTCGCTCTCGGCGGTGAACCACAGCAGTCCGTCGCGGTAGTCGGCCTGCAGCCACACGCGGCTCTGACAGCCGTCGATGAGATTGCTTTCCGTCTTGTATTTCTCATCGAGCGGAGCCTGTTCGTTGCCCAGGTCGATGAGCATCTGGTATTTGTCCATCCAGTCGTCGAAGTCCGAAAACTCTTCGATGACTTCGTCTTGTAATTCGTTGATTGTCATATCGTTCTTCATTCTATATTCTTCTCTATTCTCCCCTCCCTTTGGGAGGGGCCGGGGGTGGGCTTCCCCCTCTTCATTTTCCATTCTCCCCTCCCTTGGGGAGGGGCCGGGGGTGGGCTTCCCCCCTCTTCACTTTTAATCTCCCCTCCCTTGGGGAGGGGTTGGGGGTGGGCTTCCCCCCTCTTCACGTTTAATCTCCCTCTCCTTCGGGGAGGGCCGGGGTGGGGCTTTCTAATTTAAACAGTTTGTCGCTCGGACGCACCTTTGCCGGAACAGCGATGGACACCCTCGTTCCCTGTTGCGCCACTTCCACGGGTCCGTTGTCGCCGTGAATCTCGTCGGCCGTCACGTAGATGACGCCCGTTGTGGGTCCGGTGATGAGCATTTTGTCGCCCACGCTGAAGGTATTCGCTTCGACGCTGAACTCCGCCACGCCCAAACGCGAGAAATATTTCTGCCCGCGGCCGATGTAAACCTTCCGTTCCGTGGCGCACGAGCCATATTCTTTGTTCCATTCGCCCATGAGCTGCCCCTGATAGTAGCCGTCCCAGAAGCCGCGGTTGAAGACCCGTGCCAGCCGTTCGTCCCACTCGTCCTTGCGCTCCGTGGTGAATGTTCCGTCGAGAACGCTCTGGATGGCCTCCTTGTAGCAGCGCACCACCGTGTAGACATACTCCGGTCCGCGCGCGCGTCCCTCTATTTTGAACACGCGTACGCCTGCCTTCATCAGCCGGTCGATGAAGCGGACGGTCTTCAGGTCCTTCGGACTCATCAGGTATTTGTTGTCCACTTCTATCTGATGGCCCGTCTCGGCGTCGGTCAGAATGTATGACCGGCGGCATATCTGTACGCATTCACCGCGGTTGGCCGAGCGGTTGGCTGCGTCGAGACTCATGTAGCACTTGCCTGAAATGGCCATGCAAAGGGCGCCGTGGCAGAACATCTCGATGCGGATGGGCTTGCCGGAGGGTCCGCAGATGTGCTGTTCCACCGCCTGACGGTGTATCTCCGCCACCTGATCCATGTTCAGTTCGCGCGCCAAGACCACTACGTCGGCGAACTGTGCGTAGAAGCGCAGGGCCTCGATGTTGGAGATGTTGAGCTGCGTGCTCAGGTGAACCTCCTGTCCCACCTCGCGGCAGTAGGTCATCACAGCCACGTCCGACGCGATGACGGCCGAGATGCGTGCCTCCTTGGCAGCGTCGATAATCTGTCGCATCAGCGGCAGGTCCTCTCCGTAGATGATGGTGTTCACCGTCAGGTAAGTCTTCACGCCGTGCTCTGCGCAGGTTTGCGCAATCTCGCGCAGGTCGTCGACGGTGAACGTCGAAGCGGAATGCGCCCTCATGTTCAGCTTCTCTATGCCGAAGTAGATGGAGTCGGCTCCTGCCTGCAGCGCGGCTACCAGCGATTCGCGCGACCCGACGGGTGCCATAACCTCAAAATCCTTGATTGTTTCGTTCATGGCTGCAAAGTTACGAATAAGCGAGTGAAATACAAAAGGAAAGCTTGCTTTTCTTTTTATTTCTGAGCGAGAGTAACTTATCCAAAGTTACGAAAAATCTGAGTAAGCGAGAAGCAAACAAAATCTTTTGTTTGATCGAGCGTGAAGATTTTATTCAATAAGCGAGTGAAATACAAAAGGAAAGCTTGCTTTTCTTTTATTTCCGAGCGAGAGGAGTTCCTTGAGCGCAGCGAAAAACTTATCCAAAGTCATGTATAAGCCAGCCAAACACAAACGAGCGTGGACAAAAGCTGTGAGAATACGCCAGTTCGGGATAAAAAGGTGTGTGAAACTTGGCTTCCCCCTCTACAGGTGACGGTAGTGTAAACGCTGAATTATGCTTACAAAATAACATTTATTATACGAAATGCAGGCCCGTTTTCCAAAATAAAAATCTGGTGGACGCGTATGCGCGAAATATGAGAATGTTATAAAGAGCTGGGAACGAACGACTTGTGTTTTCTTTACATTTTTCGGGCATTCAAAATGATTCATTTTGCTCTCGAAAACGGCCCGTTTTGCTCGTCAGAATGAATCATTCTGCGCGACAGAATGGGCCGTTTTGCGGCGTAAAATGAGCCATTTTGAAAAACGGAAAGAAAAATCTTCCTGTTTTGTCCGATTCTTTTATCAAAACAAGCGCTTCCGTCTTCGTAGAATGAAAAAAAAGAATACCCGTTTTTTCGGTATGAAATGTTTACAATCACGCAGCGCCTTCCGGTTGTTTCGCCAATATGGGTTTGACGAAGCGTTGGGGCCTTGCCACACCTGCGACTTTCTTATCCCGGAGTGTCACAGGCCGACATTCCACAAACCATTCAAGAAGCATTCAATTTACTCCCTGCTGCTGGTGGCAGAGGTGGTATCAGTTCAGGTGGTGGTTCAAACGGTGAGCTTACAAACTGGGATGGCACGAAGAAACAGACTGGTTGGGGAATATAAAGTAAAACCTTACTACCTGATAACTGGGGTTAACAAGATGTTATCTATATGGATTTATTTTTTATATTGTAATATAAAAAGTACTATCACAATAATACCTATAATAATTAATTTAATCGATGCTGAATGGCCTATTGTCTTATCGTTAAGGAACGTACACAACAAACCGATTATAATACAGCATAGAGCTTGAGATACTTTTTGTATTTTCATTTTAATATTATTTTGTGGAAGTTTTACATCTAGTGCAAAATTACTATTATAATATTAATATTAGTAACAATCTGTTATTTATTTGGCAAAGTTTAACAAAACGCCGATGGCTGCTGCTGTACTCATCATAGAGCGATTTCACGCTCACGCCCTTGCGTTTCGCGCGGGCTGCATACTCTGTCAGCAGGGCCTCCAGCTCCTTTTGCCGGGCAGACGGCTGCTTGCTGTGCTCAACACCTGAACAGAACATCTCCTGGAGATGGTGCTCGGGGATGGATTGCAGAGTTTCCATCGTCAGGCCGCTTTCCTGAAACTGACGCACGTACCTGCGAACAGTGTTACGGGAAATCTCAAAGACGGCACTGATGCTTCTGATACTCATA
>JAFPME010000022.1 GCA_017402445.1 Prevotella sp.
GCATAATTCATAATGCATAATTCATAATGCATAATTCATAATGCATAATTCATAATGCATAATTCATAATGCATAATTCATAATGCATAATTCATAATGCATAATTCATAATGCATAGTTCATAATGCATAGTTCATAATGCATAATTCATAATGCATAGTTCATAATGCATAATTCATAATGCATAGTTCATAATGCATAATTCATAATGCATAGTTCATAATTCTCCACTTTCCACTCCCTCTCCTTCGGGGAGGGCCGGGGTGGGGCTTTCACTCCCTCTCCTTCGGGGAGGGCTGGGGTGGGGCTTGGAGGGCCGTGGTGAAGCTTTCCCTCTCTGCAAATATCGGGATATTCGGCGTAATTACCAAATAAATTGTGTTTTTATTTTGGTTTTTCGCGGAAATAGCTTAATTTTGCAATTCTTACAAACGAAAAGATGGCTACCAAAGACAAGGCTTTGACCCCCATGATGCAGCAGTTCTTCTCGCTCAAAGAGAAGCATCCCGACGCACTGCTGCTGTTCCGTTGCGGCGATTTCTACGAGACCTACTGCGACGATGCCGTGGATGCAGCGCGCATCCTGGGCATTACGCTGACACGGCGCAACAACGGCAATAGCGGCAAGGGCGACGAGATGGCCGGATTCCCTCATCATGCTCTTGACACCTATCTGCCCAAGCTCATCAGGGCAGGACGCCGCGTAGCCATCTGCGACCAGCTGGAAGACCCTAAGCTGACGAAGAAGCTGGTGAAGCGCGGCATCACCGAGCTGGTGACGCCCGGTGTGGCCATGGGCGACAATGTGCTGAACTACAAAGAGAACAACTTCCTGGCTGCCGTGCACTTCGGCAAGGGGGCATGCGGCGTGGCTTTCCTCGACATTTCGACGGGCGAATTCCTGACGGGCGAGGGCACTTACGACCACATAGAGAAGCTTCTCGGCAATTTCCAGCCGAAGGAGGTGCTCTTTGAGCGCGGTCGCCGACAGGATTTTGAGCGCTATTTCGGCACGAAATATTTCACTTTTGAGCTGGACGACTGGGTGTTCACCGAGCAGACGGCACGGCAGAAGCTGCTGAAGCACTTCGGTGTGAAAAACCTGAAGGGCTTCGGCGTGGACCATCTGCACAACGGCGTGATAGCGAGTGGTGCCATCTTGCAATATCTGGAGCTGACACAGCACACGCAGGTGGGACACATCACGTCGCTGGCGCGCATCGAGGAAGAACGATATGTGCGCTTGGACAAGTTCACGGCGCGCTCGCTGGAGCTGGTACAGCCGATGCAGGACGACGGAAAATCGCTGCTCGACGTCATCGACCGCACGGTGTCGCCGATGGGAGCCCGCATGCTGAAGCGCTGGATGATTTTCCCGCTGAAGGATGTGAAGAAGATTGAGGAGCGACTCGACGTGGTGGACTACTTCTTCCGCGAGCCCGAGCTGCGACAGACGGTCGACGAGCGGTTCCATAGGGTAGGGGACCTGGAGCGAATCATCAGCCGCGTGGCCGTGGGACGGGTGTCGCCGCGCGAAGTGGTGGCACTGAGGGTGGCGTTGCAGTCGCTTCAGGACGTGAAAGACGGTTGCCTTCAGGCTGAAAACACGGTGCTCAGACGAATTGGCGAGCGTCTGAACCTGTGCGAACCGCTGCGCGACCGCATTGCGCACGAGGTGAAGGACGACCCGCCGCAGCTGGTGGCCAAGGGCGGCATCATCCGCGAGGGCGTCAGCGAAGAGCTGGACGAACTGCGCCGCATCGCCTACAGCGGCAAAGATTACCTTCTGCGCATACAGGAACGCGAGGCTGCCGAGACGGGCATTGCTTCGCTGAAGATTGGTTACAACAACGTGTTCGGCTACTATTTGGAGGTCCGCAACACTTATAAAGACAAGGTTCCCGCGGAATGGGTGCGCAAGCAGACGCTGGCACAGGCCGAACGCTACATTACGCAGGAGCTGAAGGAATATGAAGAGAAGATTCTGGGGGCAGAAGACAAGATTCTGTCTTTGGAGGCAAGGCTGTTCAACGAACTGGTGACGGCCATGCAGGAGTTCATTCCTGCCATACAGACGGATGCGAACCTCATAGCACACCTCGACTGTCTGTTGTCGTTCGCCAAGACGGCCGAGGAGAGCAGATACATCCGGCCCATTGTCGACGACTCGGACGTCATTGACATCAAGCAGGGGCGCCATCCGGTCATCGAGACCGAGCTGCCCATGGGCGAGCAATATGTGCCTAACGACATCTATTTAGACACCGAGAAACAGCAAATCATGATCATCACCGGCCCGAATATGGCCGGTAAATCGGCTCTGCTGCGCCAAACGGCACTCATCGTGCTGCTGGCCCAGATAGGATGCTTCGTGCCAGCAGAGAGCGCGAGAATCGGTCTGGTGGACAAAATCTTCACCCGCGTGGGAGCATCGGATAACATTTCGCTCGGCGAATCGACCTTTATGGTGGAAATGACCGAGGCGTCGAACATCCTGAACAACGTTTCGCCAAAGTCGCTCGTGCTCTTCGACGAGCTGGGACGCGGCACGTCTACTTACGACGGAATCAGCATTGCATGGGCCATTGTAGAGTATCTGCATGAGCATCCGAAGGCTCGTGCGCGCACGCTGTTCGCTACACACTATCACGAACTGAACGAAATGGAGAAGAACTTCACGCGCATCAAGAACTATAACGTGTCGGTGAAGGAGGTTGACAACAAGGTGATCTTCCTCCGCAAGCTGGCACGAGGCGGTTCTGAACACTCGTTTGGTATCCATGTGGCGCAGATTGCGGGCATGCCGAAGTCGATCGTGAAGCGGGCGAACACGATTCTGAAGCAACTGGAGCAGGATAGCAGTGGGGTAGGGGTCGGCAAGCCGTCGGCTGAAGCGCTTAACCAAAGCCGCGATGGTCTGCAGCTTTCGTTCTTCCAGCTGGACGATCCTGTGCTGAGTCAGATTCGCGACGAGATTCTGAACCTTGACATCAACAACCTGACGCCCGTTGAAGCGCTGAACAAACTGAACGACATAAAAAAAATCGTGAGGGGAAAATAACCTCTCACGATTTTTTTTACACGGATTCCTCTCTTATTTCTCACTCTTCCGAAAGGCTTTCATCATGCAGCAAACGCCGATAATGACGAAAGGAACGGAGAGCAACTGGCCCATGTTGAACAGCATGTCGGCTTCGAAATCCTCCTGAATGTCCTTCGTGTACTCGATGAAGAAGCGGAAGGTGAAGATATAGGTCAGGCAGAGGCCGAAATAGAAGCCTGTTCCAACCTGCGGGATGCGGCTTTCGGGCGTCCACGTCTGTCCGGGCTTCAGGTTCTGCGGCATTCCCTTGCGGCTTTTCTTGTAGAGATACCACATGATGAAGAACAGAATGGCGTAGGCGATGGCTTCGTAGAGCTGTCCGGGATGGCGCGGCACCATGTCGACACGCTCGAAAATGAAGGCCCAAGGCACGTCAGTGGGCTTTCCGATGATCTCAGAGTTCATCAGGTTGCCCAAGCGAATGAAGCAGGCAGTGGTGCCGGTGGCGATAGCAATGTTGTCAAGCACCGTCCAGACGTTCACTTTCGACCATCGAACGTAGAGAATCAGTGCGATGATAAGACCCAATGTGCCGCCGTGGGAGGCCAGTCCTTCATAGCCGGTGAATTTCCAGCTGCCGTCGTCCATGAAATGGATGGGGATGAGCATCTCGATGAAGTGCTTTCCGCTGCTCAGGAAGTAATCGGGCTGGTAGAACAGGCAATGTCCCAGTCGTGCTCCGATGAGAATACCGAGGAAACAGTAGATGAAGAGCGGATCGAAGACGTTCTCTACTTCCTTCTTGCCGTTTTTCTTGACGGTGCGCTCGGCAATGCCCTGCTCATAGAACAGATGGCGGACGATGAAATAGGCGAAAGCCAGACCCATTATCCAGCATAATGAATACCATCGGAATGGTCCGAACGTCAGCGAAGGGTTCCAATTAATGTATAGAAGACCCCTCCCAGCCTCCCCTATAAGGGAGGAATAATTAGCGATGGCCGTTAATAAAATGTTCATATAATGTGATGAATAATCTAAACTGAAAGTAATAACTCCCTCCTTATAGGGTGGGTAGGGTGTGGGTCTTTAGACGTTAAATCGGAAGTGCATGATATCGCCGTCCTGCACCACGTAGTCCTTGCCTTCGACTCCCATCTTTCCTGCCTCGCGCACAGCGGCTTCAGACCCGTACTTGATGTAGTCGTCGTACTTGATGACCTCGGCGCGGATGAATCCCTTCTCGAAGTCGGTGTGGATGACGCCTGCACACTGAGGTGCTTTCCACCCTTTACGATAGGTCCAAGCCTTCACTTCCATCTCGCCGGCGGTGATAAATGTCTCTAAATTGAGCAGGGCATAAGCCTTTTTGATGAGGCGGTTCACGCCACTTTCCTCCAGTCCCAGCTCCTCGAGGAACATCTGCTTGTCCTCGTACGATTCCAGTTCGGCAATATCTTCTTCGGTCTTGGCGGCAATCACCATTGATTCGGCTCCTTCTTCGCGGGCGATAGCCTCGATCTGACGCGTGAAATCGTTGCCTTCTTTGGCATCAGCCTCGCTCACATTGCACACGTAGAGCACGGGTTTGGCCGTCAGCAGGAACAGATTGCGGGCCACGTCTTGCTCGTCCTTCGTCTCGAACTCCACGATGCGGGCGTTCTTGCCCTGTTCCAGCACCTCTTTGTAAGCCTTCAGAACGGTAGCTTCCACCTTCGCCTCCTTGTTTCCGGCAGCAGCGGCCTTTTCGGTCTTGGCCAGACGGCTCTCGATGGTTTCCAAATCCTTCAGCTGAAGCTCGGTATCGATAATCTCCTTGTCGCGTATGGGGTTGATGGTTCCGTCCACATGCGTGATGTTATCATCCTCAAAGCAGCGCAGCACGTGGATGATAGCATCCGTCTCACGGATGTTTCCGAGGAATTTGTTACCCAGTCCTTCACCTTTCGAAGCTCCTTTCACCAGTCCGGCAATGTCCACAATCTCGCATGTGGCGGGTACGATGCGCCCCGGATGGACAATCTCTGCCAGCTTGGTCAGGCGCTCATCGGGCACGGTGATGACGCCCACGTTGGGTTCTATCGTACAAAAAGGGAAGTTGGCTGCCTGAGCCTTGGCGCTCGACAGACAATTAAACAGCGTAGACTTGCCCACATTGGGCAGTCCTACAATACCACATTTCAATGCCATTATCTATAAACGTTTATATATTCGCGTGCAAAATTACGACATTTCTTTGAATTAATGGTGATGATATAGTGAAAAAACGTTGTCCGTACTTGCTATTGCTTCTTCAACGGGAAGCGTTTGCTATAGGTGAGCATACGCCAGACCCACTCCAGCGGGCCAAACTGAAAGAGATGAAGCCACAATGCGCTGAAGCATATTTGGAAAAGAAACACGATGATGGCAAGCACTTCGGTGGGCCACAGGCCGATGTCGGCGCCCATACCGAGCCCGATGCCATAGAACAGCAACATACCGCAGACCGTTTGTGACAGATAGTTGGTGAGAGCCATGCGGCCGGGATATGCCAGTGCAGACCACAGTCGGTTGTGCGGGAAATGTCGGTAGAGTAGGGCAAGGCCGGTGATGTACATCAATCCGGTTGGATAGACGCTGACGACGTAGAGCACACTGAAGACGCAGAGGTCGTAGTAGTGGGCACCCGTGTGGGCGTAGGCATAGAGAAAAGAGGCGGGAATGCCGATGATGGCAGAGATGAAAAACACGGTCTTCAGCTGTCGGGCATCGGGTGTAGACTCTTTGGAAGCCCACAGGTACAGACGTCGTCGTCCGATGTAATAACCGATGAGGAAGAGTCCGAGCACCTTGAAATAGCGATTGCCGGAGACAAACTCCCACATTCGCTCCACGGAGCCCTGAACGAGGAAGGCAAACACCTCGCGATAGCTCTCGGCATCGCGCAGCCACGTGCCGAAGTTCTCCTCGCTGATGCCCATCATGGCGGCGCTTTTCCACCACGCGCTGTACAGATATTGCGGCAGCGTGCGGTCTGAAAGGTCGCGCAAAAGGTCGATGCCGACAGGTAAAAGCAGGAAGAACACAGCCCAGCCAAGCAGACCGCGATCCGAACAACGGCGAAACAAGGGCAGCAGCATGCCCATCAAAGCGTAGAGCAACAGAATGTCGCCGCTCCAAAGGAGCATCATGTGGAGTAGACCGATGGCCGCCAGCACTCCCATGCGACGGTAGAAGATGCGCATGCCGCTGGCACCGCGGCGTGTCGCGTTTTCCAATATGATGGAGAATCCGATGCCGAAAAGGATGGAGAAAATGAAGTAGAACTTGCCGTCTACGAGCAGACTCAGCAGCCATTTTACGGTATTGTCGCCTGCCGCGGTGTCCATTGCCTGCTGCACGTTCTCGCTTTGGAAGGTCCATAGTGAGAACTCCGGGAAGTTGGCCAGTATGATGCCCAGCAGCGCAAAGCCCAGCAGCGCGTCGAGAATGACGATACGTTGTCTGACGGGTGCTCCGTTGTTTTCTTTTTTCATCTTGTTCTTCTCTTTGTCTTTGGTTCAAATATACGAAAAAAATTACTCAAGATTCAGCATTTCTTTTCCAAAATACTGTCATTTCTTGCTTTTATTGGACTGCAATCAATAGTGGGATGCTCTTCTTCACAGATGGTGGCGGCAAGGGAATTGAGGTGGAGACAACGGCTGCGCATGTCATACAGTTTTTCGTTCTGGAAAGGGTAGGGGGCAAGAATGAGCAGAAGGCCCTCAGAGCAGGCTTCCAGATAGCGCGACTGAGGCTTGAAGTAAGGCGAAAGACCCTTCAGCAGTAGCACGATGAGTGGGATGTGGGCCTGCAGAGCGGCGGTGGCTATCTGCTGTTCGCCTGGACTGATACAGGGGGAGACGAGGATAGCGCCACTGTTTCCTTTATTCAGGAAGAAGTGTTTTTGCTGTTCAATCTCCTGGAGCGTGAGGCTTCGCGAGCATTGCACTTGGATTTTCACGGGGTTGTCCAGCAGGAAACGGTTGCCCATGGCTTGCATGGGCGTTCCTGCCACGGTGATTGTGCCCAGCTGTCGGAAGAATTCTGGGTGCTCGCGCTTGATAAGCAGGCGGCGCGGATTGTCGTCGAGGTAGGACAGCATGCGCTGCAGCTGGCCCTCATGAGTGAGGATGCGGTCATTGTAGCCGGTCTCCCAAAGTTGGCCGTGCCCGTTAGACAGCGGCATGGCCGAGGAAATAGCACCTAATTCCAGGGCCGCTTTCCTTGTGCCTGTTTTGAATCCGTTGACGACGACGCCTAAGTGTGCATCCATCTTCTCCGTTACGAAGAGGACACCATGTATGTGGTCTGGCATGATGCAGAGCTTGATAGGCTTCACTTGAGGGTGGAAAAAAGGGATTTTCATCCAGCAGTCTTTGACTTTTTTTCCAAGAGGTGACAGGTCTACATGTGGTGCTTGATCTCCTTCAGTAATGTTTGACTTTCCTCTGATTGTACCAAGTAACGGTTGTCTTCCTTCAATAGCCATCGTTATCATGTAGATGCGTCGGTCGTGGTAGTCGTTCTGTTCGCAACGCCTTTTCATCGAGAGCTTCTTTTCCTTGGTGTATCTCTCCCATTTCGTAGCTTCATGATGGATGCCGTTATTGTCCATGGTTCTTTTTTTCTTCTTTTCCTTTTCTTCTTTCTCTTTGTTGAGTACACTGCTTTCTCTTTGTTGAGTACACTGCGGCACTGCCGCAGTATACAGAACATGCATTCATGCATTGCTGCTGTCTTCGGTGAGGCCTTCTTTAGTGCGCCTCCAGCCAGTTGTCGCCCCAGCCGCAGTCGGCGACCAGGGGGACGCGCAGATGGTAGGCATTCTGCATTTCTTCCAGCACGATGGCTTCCACTCGCTCCTTCTCTTCGGGGAAGACGGAGAAGTTGAGCTCGTCGTGCACCTGAAGAATCATCTTCGAGCGGATGCCCTCAGCCTTGAAGCGGTTGTAGATGCGTATCATGGCCACTTTGATGATGTCGGCAGCGCTGCCCTGAATGGGTGCATTGATGGCATTTCGCTCGGCGAAGTTGCGCACCGTAGCGTTGTGCGAGTTGATGTCGGGCAGGTAGCGGCGCCGGTGGAAGAACGTTTCCGCGTAGCCGTGTTCGCGCGCCATCTGTTTCGATGTCTCCATATAGTCCTTCACTTTGGGGAACGCTTCAAAGTAACCGTCGATGAGTTGCTTGGCTTCATCGCGGCTGATGTCGAGTCGTTCGGCCAGTCCGAACACGGTGATGCCGTAGATGATGCCGAAGTTGGCGCGCTTCGCCTTGGTACGTTCATCGCGGCTCACCTCGTCGACACCTTTTTTATAGATATTGGCTGCCGTCGCCGCATGGATGTCGTAGCCGTCCTGGAAGGCGCGAATCATGTTTTCATCGTCCGATAGGTGCGCCATCACGCGCAATTCAATCTGACTATAGTCTGCTGAAAAAAACAGACAACCCGGTTCCGGAATGAAAGCCTTTCTGATTTCCTTTCCGTCCTCGCCCCGTACAGGAATGTTCTGCAGGTTCGGGTCGCTCGACGAGAGGCGCCCCGTGGCCGTGATTGTCTGGTTGAACGAGGTGTGAATGTGTCCGGTGCGCGGATTGATGAGCTTGGGAAGGGCGTCGACGTAGGTTCCCAACAACTTTTTCAATCCTCTGTGAGCCAGTATCTTGTCTATGATTTCACTCTTCCCGCGCAGCTGTTGCAGCACTTCTTCCGACGTGACATACTGCCCCGTCTTCGTCTTCTTTGGTTTCTCCACAATCTTCATCTTCCCGAACAGAATCTCACCCACCTGCTTGGGCGATGCTATGTTGAACGTTTCGCCTGCCAACTGGTAAATTTCTGCTTCCAGAGCGTGCATTCGTTTTGTGAAAATATCTGACGTTTCCTTCAGCGATTCGGTGTCAATGCATACGCCGTTCATCTCCATTTCCGCAAGAACGGCGACCAACGGCATCTCGATTTCGAGGAACAGTTGCTCCACGTTTTTCTCTTTCAGCATCGGTTCCAGGACGTTCTTCAGCTGCAGGGTGACGTCGGCATCCTCGGCAGCGTACTCATAGACATCGGCAGGAGCAAGGTCGCGCATCGACCGTTGCTGCTTTCCCCGCGGACCAATCAGTTCGTCGATGTGGATGGTGCGGTACTCGAGCAGCGTCTCGGCCATGTAGTCCATGTTGTGTCGCAGCTCGGGCTGGATGAGGTAGTGGGCGATCATCGTGTCCCACATCGGCCCGGCCAGCACCACGCCATAGTTGCGAAGCACCTCCAGGTCGTACTTGATGTTCTGTCCGACCTTCAGAATCGTCGGGTCTTCGTAGAGCGGTTTGAAGATGTCCACGATTTTTTGCGCTTTCTCACGTTCGGTGGGAACAGCTACGTAGAATGCCTCTTTTTCCTTCACCGCGAAGCTCAGACCCACCAATTCTGCGTCGATTGCCGACGTTGACGTTGTTTCGGTGTCAAAACTTAAAATTTTCGTTGTAAAAAAATAATCACAAATTTGACGCGCATCTTCCTCATTATCAATCAGTTTGTATTTGTGAGGGGTGTCTTTTAAGCCTCTGAGAATCGATTTTTTTGGCTCTTCCGTCCCCTCGGTCGCAAATAATCCAAAAAGATCGGGCTGATTTTCAACCTTTTTTTGCACTTCTTTTGGCTTATTAAGAAACTTGTCTGCCAGCGTACGAAACTCCAGTTCGGCGAACAGTTGGCGCAGTTTCTCTTCGTCGGGGGCCTTCAGTCGGAGCTCGTCGAGATTCAGTTCCACCGGAACGTCGGTTCGGATCGTAGCGAGGAACTTCGACATGCGGATGTCGTCGACTGCCCCTTCCACTTTCTCGCGCAGTTTCCCCTTGATGTCGGCCGTGTGTTCGAGAAGGTTGTCAACCGACCCGAACTGTTCGATGAGCTTCACAGCCGTCTTCTCACCCACACCCGGACAGCCGGGGAAGTTGTCGGCCGAGTCGCCCATCAGCGCCAGCAGGTCGATGACGAGGGTAGGGGAGCTGATACCATATTTATTACACACGCCTTCGGGGTTGAGCACCTCGTAGCCGCCGCCGTGACGTGGTCGGTAGATCGACACGTTCTCCGTCACCAGCTGCCCGTAGTCTTTGTCAGGTGTCAACATGTAGGTGTGCAAACCTGCTGCTGTTCCGTTTTTGGCCATTTCATCGGCTTTACGGGCCAGCGTACCTATCACGTCGTCGGCCTCGAATCCAGCTGCCTCGAGGACTGGAATGTTCATCGCATGCAGCACATCTTTGATGATGGGCACTGCCTGTTTGATGTCTTCGGGCGTAGCTTCGCGCTGAGCCTTGTATGCCGGGAAAGCATCGCTGCGGAACGTCGGGCCGTGAGGGTCGAAGGCCACGCCGAGGTAAACGGGTTTTTCCTTGTCGATGACCTCGTGCAGCGTGTTGCAGAAGCCCATGATGGCCGACGTGTTCAGTCCCTTCGAGTTGATTCTCGGGTTCTTGATAAAGGCGTAATAAGCCCTATAGATGAGCGCGTAAGCGTCCAAAAGAAACAGTTTATCCATAAATATTCGTATTTTCCGTTCAAAAGTACGAAATCTTTTTCATTAATCCGAATAAAATGACTACTTTTGTACGAAATTTCGGAAGCATGGATTATCTCAACCAAATCAAGGCACCCATTGAAAACGAGTTGCAGGTCTTTACAGACATGTTCAACTCGTCGATGACTCATCCCGACGGACTGTTGGGACAGGCCCTTGCGCATATTCGTGCGCGTGCCGGAAAGCGAATGAGACCCATGCTGATTCTACTCATGGCAACACACTGCGGCTGCGTCAACGAAGCCACTCTCTATGCGGCTGTCGGTCTTGAGCTGCTCCACACGGCCAGCCTGCTGCACGACGACGTCGTCGACGAGGCCAGCGAGCGACGTGGGCAGCCCTCGCTCAACGCTACGTTCGACAACAAGGTGGCCGTGCTCGTTGGCGACTATGTACTGTCCACGTGTCTGCTGCAAGTGAGCAAAACGCACAACGAGGTCATTTTCCGACACATTGCTGAGCTCGGACGCACGCTTTCTAACGGAGAGATTCTGCAACTGAACAATCATGCTGCCAACGGACTTTCCGAACGGATTTATTTCGACGTCATCCACAAGAAGACGGCTGCCCTCTTCGAAGCCTGCTGTGCGCTCGGTGCCATCAGCGTCGGTAAGGACGAGCACGACATCGATGAAATCAAGGAATTTGGACGCAACATAGGTACCATTTTCCAGATTCGTGACGACATCTTCGACTACTACGATTCGAAGGAAATAGGAAAGCCTACCGGTAACGATATGGCTGAAGGAAAGCTTACGCTGCCTGTTCTCTACGCGCTGAACACCCATCCTGACGAAGCCATGCAGGCGTTGGCCAAGAAGGTGAAGAGTGGGGAAGTGACGGCCGATGAGATTGCCACCTTGGTACGCTTTGCCAAAGAGCATGGTGGAATTGACTATGCTGCCCGGAAGATGGATGAGATCTCAGAAGCCTGTTATCGGTTCATCGAATCCAACGTGAAGCTTCCCGATGTGGCGGATGCGCTCAGAGCCTACGTTGCTTATCTTTCCAAGCGCAGCTTTTAGTCTTTGCCCATCGTCCGATTGTTGTAACTCCGAAAGACAGAATCTCTAAATGACATTCTATAACGCTGGAGAGCATTTCCAATGGCTCTCCTTTTTTTGTCTCCAACGTATCTAACTGTCCGTTTTTATTACCGCAAAAAAGGGTCGACTGAAAATTGAATTCTACAAAAGAAAACGGGTGACAAAACGTGAAAAAGCGTGACAAAAAGTGACATTTTCTCGTGCTGATTTTCAAAATGAATCGTTTTGCGCTTCAAAATGGCTCGTTTTGCTCGTCAGAATGAGTCATTCTGCGTCGCAAAATGGCCCTTTTCAACGCGCAAAATGATTCATTTTACAAGCCCGTTTTTTGTAAAGAAAATACAAGGTGCTTCTTTTCAGCGTTTTAGAAAATGCGCGAGATTCGCTCATACGCGCCCGTCTGATTTTTATTTTCAAACGATGGCCTTCTCAGACGGCTTTTTTCGACTTTTTGTTCAGTTTTTTCAAAAACAAAAATCCCCTTCCGTTGTGGGGAAGGGGGGCGTATAGCTCATTTTGCAGGATGATTTTGAGTAGTTGGTACTCAATAGCTCAAATTGCAGGATGACTTTAGTTGCTTTATTTTTGGCAGTCTGTTTGATATGAAGTACCTTTGCCCCGCAGTCTGAAGC
>JAFPME010000009.1 GCA_017402445.1 Prevotella sp.
AACAGCACCAGTATCGTCATCACCTCGCTGTCGGAAAGACAGCATGGACGGTTGCGATGCCTCTTGCCTGAGGTGTCAACCAGATGTTTTTTCAACTCTGGAGTAAAATATTTGCAGAATTTTTCGCTTTGCTCAACAACACGTCGTCGAGAATACAGAAAATTTCTATTAAATTTGCAGTTGTCATAGGAGTGAATGTTGTTTGTATCTATTTGATTTTCACCTATAAAGGTACAAAAAATATTTCACTCCTACAACTTTTTGGACACTTTTCTTACATCGAACTCACGTCAAGTTAAGACATCCCACAAACCAGTCATGAGTAGTTGTCGTCCGCTACCGCTTTCATGCCCGAAGCCATTGCCACTACTCACCGATCAGCAACCGAGTGTTAAATGTAAACATTTTGAACCGAAAAATCGTACACAGATTTTTTTTCATTTTAGAAAGCCCATTCATTCTTTTTCAGTAAAAAAAGCAAACAGAATCGCAAGAAAAACCTCGCTGTTTTTCAAAATGGTCCATTTTACACCGCAAAACAGCCCGTTTTGCTCGTCATAAAGAGCCATTCTGCGCGACGAAACGGGCCTTTTTCGCATTCAGAATGAGCCGTTTTGAAAGCCCTAAAAATGTAAAGAAAATACAAGTCGCTTGTTTCCAGCGTTTTGAAACATTCTCATAATTCGCGTGTACGCGTCCGCCTGACTTTTATTTTAGAAGAGTGGCATAGATTTCGTATAATAAATGTTATTTTGTAAGCATAATTCAGCATTCGGATTCCGAGGGGATGTCAGAGCTTACTCTCCCCTTCGACGTACTCTTCAAGAAAGATGTGCTCGCCGTCGAAGACCACGTAGGTGAACTGCCATATCCAGTCGCCGATGATCATCATGCGCGATTTGCGCGACAGCATCATGTCGAGCTCGATATGACGGTGGCCGTAGATGTAATAATCGATGTCGGGATGGGTCTTCATGTACTGTTTCGTGTACTGAATGAGGTACTCCTTGTCCTCGCCCATGTACGGAAGTTCTTTGCCGTCGGCACGCTTCAGCCGCGAACGCTTGGCCCAGGAGAGGCCGAACCACATTGCCCAGCGGGGATGAAGCATGGAGAAGAGAATCTGGCAAGTGCGGTTGTGGAAGATGCTCCGAATGAAGTTGAACATCTTGTCGGGATCGCCGAGTCCGTCGCCGTGGGCCATGTAGAACACCTTTCCGTAGATGTCGGTGGTGAGCGGCTTGCGATGCATGATGACTCCACATTCTTCTTCCAGATAACCGTACATCCAAATGTCGTGGTTGCCGGTGAAGTAGTGCACCTCCACGCCCATGTCGGTGAGCTCGGAAATCTTCCCAAGAAAGCGCGTGTAACCCTTCGGCACCGTGTATTTCCACTCATACCAGAAGTCGAACATGTCACCGAGCAGGTAAACAGCACTCGCTTTGTTCTTGATACTGTCGAGGAAGCGCACTAAGCGACGCTCCTGCATCCTTTGATGCGGGATGGCCCACGAACCGAGGTGGGCGTCAGAGAGTATGTAGACTTTTTTCATAACTGAGGAGTGAGAGTTGATGGTGAAGAGTTTTGCTGCGGAAATGCCACAGCCTTCGAGACGATTAGTGAAGAATTAAGATTTCTCAGTTAATCGAATCCGAGTTCCACCCGCGCTTCTTCCGACATCATCGACTGGTCCCAAACGGGCTCGAAGACAAGGTTGACGTTGACGCTCTTGACGCCCTCAACACTCTCTATCTTTGTGCGCACGTCCTCCAGGATGAAGTCGGCGGCTGGGCAATTGGGCGCCGTGAAGGTCATGTCCACGTCTACGTTGCCATCGTCCTGCACGTCAATCTTGTAGATCATGCCCAAGTCGAAGATGTTCACGGGAATCTCCGGGTCGTAGACCGTCTTGATGACGTCCACGATACGCTCTTCAATCAACGTTTTTTCTGCTTGTGTCATGTAGCTGTTAAGAATTAAATCCTTTTCTTGTTTCTGCTTGCAAATTTACATAAAAACCGCGATATACAAGCCAACGGAATAAAGAAATTTCATTTTGGGGACTCCCCGAGCCCCCGATAGGTGTATCGGCTCAGCCCCAAACACCCGAAGGGAATGTTTAATTCTGAACTCTTCTTGGTCTTGAATTGTTACTTCAGAGCCGTCCCTGCTCGTGATAGCTGAAGTAGGCGCCGTCGGTGACGATGACGTGGTCGAGCAGATAGATGCGCATCAGGTCGCAGGCTTTCTTCACACGTTCTGTCAGTCGGTCATCATCACGGCTGGGCCTGACGTTGTTGCTGGGATGATTGTGACAGAGGGCAACGACTGTGGCATTGGCCAGCAGTGCCTCTTTCATGATGATGCGCACATCGACGGCCGTTTCGCTGATGCCGCCGCGCGAGATGCGCACCTGTTTGATGAGTTTGTAGTTCTGGTTCATGAGCAGGATCCAAGCTTCCTCGGTGCTGAGGTCCTGCATCAGTGGGTGCATTCGTTCGTAGATAGCCGTGGCGGAGTCGATGCGCTGCCGCTCTTGCGCTTTTTCCAACTGCCGACGCTTGCCCAGTTCGCAGGCCGCCAAGACGGTGATGGCTTTCGCTTCTCCGATGCCGTTGTAGGCGCACAGTTCCCGTATGCTCATTTTCCCAAGCGTATTCAGGTTGTTCTGGCAGTCACTGAGGATGTGTTTCATCAAGTCTACGGCACTCTCCTTCGTGCTACCCGACCCGATGAGTATAGCCAGCAACTCCGCATTGGTCAGAGCCTCAGCTCCGAGTCGCATCAGTTTCTCGCGCGGACGGTCTTCCTCAGCCCACTGGTTGATATTCAGCTTCTGTTCTTCCATTATTCCTTTTTCCTGCAAATGTACGAATAATCCACGACTAAGCAAATATTCCCCATTGCTTTTTTCTTTTCCACCTATGATCTCACGCCGTCGTCACAACCACTCCTGTGTCGATAGTATTCGTTCACCAGACTCCTGTAGCCCAGCTGCTTCAGCTTGTCGTAGTCAGTACGGTAGTTGGCTTTTCCATGTTTTCCCGTACTGAGGAAGCGGATGTTCTGTTGCAGGTAGTGGTCTATTTCCTTCAGGCCGTCGGTCTGGTTGATGATGGGGAAGAACCATCTCGCCCAAGTGAGGGTCTCACAGTCGTCGTTCTCAAAGAACTTCTTGTTAAAGTGGTTGATGAGTCCCTTCATCGCCTTTTCTGGTTCGATGTGCTTCATGCTACGCCAGCGCATAAGCGACTTGGCGGCTCTCTTTATCTTCCCTTTCATCTTCTTTTTCGAAGCCTCAGAGATGTCGATGCTGTGTCCATGACACTTGAAACCCAGGAACTCGTAGGCTTCATCAGGCGAATAGACTCTTTCCTTGGAGGGGTTTACTTCCAGCCGGTATTGTTTGAGGAAGCCTGCCATCAACCGTTTACATTCTTCAAGCGTCTCAATGTCGGGAGCAAACATGATGATATCATCGGAATAGCGAGCATAGACCACGCCGGCGTCGTGGAAGTATCGGTCGATCTCCTTCAGATAGACGTTGGCCAGGAAAGGCGACGTGGGTGTCCCAGCCATCACGCCATGTTTTTCCCAGACAGTCTCGCCCTTGTATATGGCACGGTCGTCAGTAAGCATGTTTTTCAGGAAACGAAACAGGATCGGGTCGTCGGCCAGCATATCTTCCAACATCGACAGCAGGATGTCAACGCAAATGGAATTGAAATAATCGTGGATGTCGAGCTTGTAAGCCCACAATCGTTTCCCGGCAACAGCCCTGTTGATGGACAGGACGGCGTCGTGAACGTTCAAGCCTCGTCGGAAAGCATAGCAGTTGGGAGCAAAGTATCCGTCGTATGCGTATAGCTTGAAGGCAATGGCTTTGAGCACCTTCATCTCGTCGGGCGCGAAAGAGTACACCACTCGTTTCTTGCCCGTTCCCATTTTGTTGACAATCTTCTTCACCGGGATGCCCAAACCCTCTCCCTGAAGTATCTTCTCCACAACGGGAAGATACAGCTGCTGCTCTACGAAACGGTCGGCATCTCTGAACTCACGCCAATTGTAGCGCCCTTTCAGCAGACGATAGGCAATCAACTCGTCCCACACATCAGGTCGGCCCAGTTGATTGATGATACTTATCTTCTTCCCTCCTGTCACTTTCGATAAAAAAAAGAAAAAGGGGACTGTTTTTGAATCAGCAAAATTGCTGATCACGAGAGGATACCTTGTCCCTGTTGCCTGCAAAACATCATCTGCGGACAGGGCTGCCTCCTTTGCAGGCGCAGCTGAACTGCATCCCCTTTTTCCGTATTTCTCAGTTCAGGAACTTGCGGATGCGCCCGATTACATAATTCCTCTCGTTAGGCATCTGCGTGTAGAAGTTGATGTAGGGCAGCTCCAGCTTTTCGGCATACATTCTTGCTATGAGGTACTTCACGTTGGAGTCGTGACTGTGACCGTTGCCGAGCATGACGACCGCCTTTGCCTTGCCGTCACATTCAAGCACGAAAGTGTAGGGCTGTCCCCATTCTGCCTTGTAAACCTGCGTGGGCCGCGTCGTATATAACTGGGCCTCGTCGCTGACAAATCCAGCCAGGTCTGTCACAGGAACGTTCTCGCGAATGCTGTAAGATGGGAATTCACTTTGCAGGATGCTTTTGAAATAGGTTTTCCACTCGGAAGGCGACTTTTCTGTCACCTCCGCCTGTCTGACGGGGCGCTGGACCGGACGTTCAGGGCGCAAGGGTCTCGCGTTTTCCAGATCGTTATCAATGTGATCTTTGGCAAGTCCGAATAGCTTCAATAAGATTTTAACGATGTCCATAGGTTACTATTTTACAGGTTCTCTCCGCAAATATACAACATAATTGATGAACGACCAAACAATTTGCCATTTATTATTCGTTTTTCTTTACACATTCCATACGAACGGGTGGTTTGCATCATCATATAGCATGACCAGATGAGGTCGCAGAACGCTCCTTCAAGACTGCGATTACTTGTAGAAATTCTTCTCGAAGGCCGTGAACTCGTCCTGTCCCTTGACACAGCGTTTCCACCAGGACTCAAGGAAACCGAAGCCATAGCCCATCAGTTGGACGAAGGCGGCGGCAACACTTTTCAGTCCGATGACGAGACTATGGTTTTTAATGCTGGAATCAATGAAGATAAGAAGGCTGTAGAACACGATGGGTGCCCACGGAAGCAGGGCCACCCAATACCATGTGTGCCAGTTTCCGGCGTCGTAGTGCATCATGGCGCGGCCGAAAGCGGAGATGAGGACCAGCAGGATGACGCCCACGGTGAACACCATCGGCAACAGATGGACGAGCTTCATGGTGCCAGGATGACGCTTCTCCAGGTTGATGCGGGCGATGCCGCTGTTGTAGACCTGCCGGAAGAACTTGCGGAAGTCAGTTCGACGCTTGTGCCATACCCATGCTTCGGGGAACAGTCGCGGTTGGTAACCAGCCTCCACGATGCGGTAGCTGAAGTCGATGTCTTCGCCGAAACGCATCTTCGAGAATCCTCCTAACTGCTGGTAGACATCGCGCCGGATGCCCATGTTGAAAGAGCGTGGGAAGAACTTGTCGAGCTTCTTCTTTCCGCCACGGATGCCACCCGTGGTAAAGAACGATGTCATGGAGTATGAGATAGCTTTCTGCGTAGGCGTGAACGAGTCGTGCGCGCGGTCGGGACCACCAAAGGCATCGGCAGGCTGACGTTTCATCTCGCGTTCCACCTCTTCTATATACGTGCGCGGGAGCACTACATCGGAATCAAGTACGATGAGCCACTCGCCCTGGGCACGCTCGGCCCCATAGTTGCGGCTCTGTCCGGGCCCACTGTTAGGCTTTACGAAGTAGTGCAGGTCGAGCCGTCCCACATATCTGTCACACACATCCTTGCAAGGTTTCGACGAGCCGTCTTCAACGATGATCACTTCAAAATCTTTCAGGGTCTGCTCTGTCAGGCTCTGCAACAGCTCGTCCACCTCGTCGGGACGGTTGAAGACAGGTACGATGATAGAATATTTCATGCGATGTTCGTTTTCTCTTTTTCTGCAAAAGTAAGGAAATAAATTGAAACGAACAAAGAAACAGCTTAAAATTGTCCTCGTATGGAGCGGAAAGCCGGACCTATCGGTCTGGGGAATGAAAAAAAGATCAGGACAGACACATCCGTTCTGTCCTGATCTTTAAGAGGCATCGACAGACGATGCCGTTGTTCTTGTCTTCTTATTACTCCTTCACGCGCTGCAGATAGCTGCCGTCGCGAGTGTCTACCTGAACGAGCTCACCCTCTTCGATGAAGAGCGGAACGCGGATTTCAACGCCCGTCTCGAGCGTGGCAGGCTTGGTGCTGTTGGTAGCAGTGTCGCCCTTGATGCCCGGTTCTGAGTGGGTGATGCGCAGAACGGTCTTCACCGGCATTTCTGCGTACAGGATTGTATTGGTGTCAGCATCGCTGACCACATCGACGATGTCGCTTTCTTTCATGAAGTCAACGCCAGTAATGAGCCCTTTTGCGATGGGAATCTGGTCGTAAGTCTCCTGGTTCATGAAGATGTAGTCCTCACCTTCCTGATAGAGATACTGGTACGGACGACGCTCTACGCGCACGTCTTCAAGAGCTTCGCCGATGTTGAAGCGCTTTTCCAGTACACGTCCGCTGACAACGTCCTTCAGTGTGGTGCGCATGATGGTGTTTCCCTTGCCCGGCTTCACGTGCAGGAAGTCGATGCAGAAGTACAGCTTACCGTCCATGCGGATGCATGTACCTTTCTTGATGTCTTGTGATTTAATCATAACGTGATATACCTAATTTATTTAATAATCTTGCTGATTCGGGTGCAAAGGTAGTAAGAATTTAGAAAAAAACATAAAACTTTGGCGTAAAAGTTGCATAAAACTTTGCTATTTAAAAATTTATGTGTACTTTTGCAGCCCAAAAGCGGATTGTTGTGTCCGCTTAATGACGAAATAACAACGAAACAAAATAAGAAAGAACAATGAAAAGAACATTTCAGCCGCACAATCGTCGTCGCGTGAACAAGCATGGATTCCGCGAGAGAATGGCAACAAAGAATGGTCGTCGCGTGCTGGCAGCACGCCGCGCAAAGGGTCGTAAGAAACTGACAGTATCCGACGAGAACCACGGAAAGTAATCGTTTCATGAGCTTCCCCTTGTGGGGATGCTTGTACGAACAAGAAGGGACAGGGCAAGATGCTTTGTCCCTTCTTGTTTTTCGCTGTGTCTGCATGCCAGTAGCGAGCGAATTCATTTTTGTCTGGATTGTTATTTTTTTTGTTTTTCTTGTTTGAAAACCAACAAATATTGCTAACTTTGCAGCCGTGGACGTGAAAACGAAAAGACATATTGCCTCTTGCGTGCTATTGGCCGTGTTTGTGCCAATGCTGTTTTTCTCGTCCCTTCACATTCATCATCTGCAGCAAACCACTGAAGAGACGTGCTCTGAGTGCGTACATCATCATTGCGGTGGACATCTCGGGCAGCAGTCTGCCTCGTTCCATCCCTGCGTGCTCTGTCAGTTCCTCTCTTTACCCATGCTGGCCGTGGTCTCAGCCGCGGTTGTTTTCTTCAACTTTGAATGCAAGACCGAACACGTTGCCTGGCGGCGCAGCGTTTGCGTGGCCCATAATGGCGTGATTGGTCTGCGTGCACCGCCTGTCCGACAGCTTTAGTGTTTTTCTTGTTTTGAAAAATTCGTCTTCGTATGTTGACGCCACATGCGCTCCGGCCTTCTGAAGAACTTGTTCTGAGGCACGGAGTCATACTGTGCGTAGGAGAAGGACGAAGGCTGAATTGTTTTTGTCAAACCAACCAGATTGTCAATGGTAGCAGAATTTCTGGCTGCGGCACTGATGACGCTTGCAGCAAACGATTCGACAGTAACGCTAAATGCCGTGACCATCACCGGACACCAGCGCCACGACTTTCAGATGCGCACATCGCAGTCGGCCGTGCAGGTAAGTCGCGAATTCCTGAAAGAGAATTTCTCGGGCAGCCTCATGCAGACCCTTGAGCACATTCCGGGTGTCAAAGCCATGTCGATAGGTTCAGGACAGTCCAAGCCGACCATCCGCGGACTGGGCTTCAACCGCCTTGCCGTCAGCGAAGATGGCATCAAGCACGAGGGGCAGCAGTGGGGCGACGACCACGGACTGGAGATTGACCAGTTTGCCGTGGACCGCGCCGAAGTAATCAAAGGTCCGGCAGCCCTGCTTTACGGCAGCGACGCCATCGGTGGCGTGCTCAGCCTCTACTCCAACCACGTGCCCACCGAACCGTTCGAAGGTGCCGTGCAGCTGTTCGGCCGCTCGAACAACGAGCAGCTGGGTCTTTCTGCAAGAATCGGCGGGCGAAAAGGGCGGTGGTTCTACCGCGCTAACGCGACACTGATCGACTATGCCGACTACAAAGTTCCGACCGACAGCATACAATATTACTCCTATTGGATTAAGCTGAACCGCCAGCGACTGCGCAACACGGCAGGCTTCGAGCGCGACGGCAGCGCGATGCTGGGCTATGCCGGCTACCATTTCCACACCGACCTGCGTGTTTCCGACTCTTACTCCAAGAGCGGTTTCTTTGCCAATGCCCACGGACTGGAAGTGCGTCTGTCCGACATCGACTACGACCACTCCCGTCGGGACATCGATTTGCCCTATCAGTGGGTCAACCACCTGAAGATACTCAGCCACACGGCATGGCGAAACGAGATCTTTTCCATAGAGGCAAATCTGGCTTATCAGAACAATCTGCGCGAAGAACGGTCCGAACCCATCAGCCACGGCTACATGCCTGCACCCGACGGATCATTGGAACGACGCTTCAACAAGAACACCTACACTGCCAACCTCGCCCTGCGCTACACCCTTGGCAACCATGCCTTGCAGGGCGGACTGAATTCAGAATACCAGCATAACCGTCGAGGCGGATGGGGATTCATCATCCCGGACTTCGAGAACACGAGCCTCGGTGCATATCTAATGGACCGCTACACCGCACAAGACAATCTGACGCTGAATGCCGGCATGCGCTTCGACTATGCCAGAACGCACATTCACAGTTATCACGACTGGTACAAGACGCCCGTCGGAAACGACTCTGTATACGTGGAACGCTCGTCTGAGCTGCGCCGCAACTTCCATAGCCTCACATGGTCAGCCGGGCTCAACTACGCCACCGGCCTTTGGCTGCTCAAAGTCAACGCAGGCAAGAGTTTCCGCGTGCCCATTCCGAAGGAACTGGGTGCCGACGGCATCAACTACCACATCTTCCGCTACGAGCGAGGCAACACCAGTCTCGACCCGGAAGAGTCATACCAGCTCGATGCCAGCATCGGATGGGCTAACGACGTAGTGGACATTCAGGTGGATCCCTACTTGAACTACTTCCCCAACTACATCTATCTCAGCCCAACGGCACAGTATGTGGAAGGCCTGCAGCTCTACCATTACACGCAGGCCCGCGTCCTACGCTATGGCTTGGAAGCGCAGGCAACCTATCGCTTTACGCCCCGGTGGCTCGCCCAACTGCAGGGTGAGTATCTCTATGCGCGCCAGCAGTCGGGCGAAAAGAAAGGCTACACCCTGCCCTTCTCCACTCCGTGGTCGGTCGACGCAGGCTTGAAGTACACGTTCGACCTGCGCAACGACGGATTTGTCAGCCTGAATGCCCACATCGTAGGGCAGCAGCACGACATCGTTCCACCCGAAAAGCCCACCGACGGCTACTGGACACTGAACCTCTCAGCAGGTAAGAACTTCCCGCTGTGGGGCAAGCTCCTCAACGTGGCGTTCCATGCAGACAATCTGCTCGACCGCCGTTACTACGATCACACCAGCTACTACCGTCTCATCGACGTACCCGAACCGGGCCGAAATTTCTCGTTGATGGTAGGGATGGAGTTTTAGAAGCGAATCTCTTTCGCTCTGAAAAAAATCTTTTTTATAACAAATAGAAGAATAAAAGAAATGAAAAATCTGAAATATACGAGCTTTCTGATAACGCTCGTCAGCATCCTGACACTTGGTTTCACTGCTTGCAGCAGCTCCGACGACAACGAGTCGAAGGACATGACTTACCCGGAAATCAAGACCGAAGGCATCACGGCCAACCCCATCGACTGTCAGGTGTACAAGCGCGGAGAAGTCATTCCCGTGTGTTTCCTCTTCACCGACGATACGGAGCTCGGTGCCTACAACATTGAGATTCACCACAACTTCGACCACCACACCCACAGTACTTCCGCCGTGGAGTGTCCCATGGAGGCTCCGAAACAGGTCAGCAAACCGTGGATTTTCAACCAAGACTACACCATTCCGGCCGGACAGCGCAACTTCACATCGCGGGTGGACATCCCCATTCCCAACGACATTGACACCGGCGACTACCATTTCATGGTACGTCTGACCGACCGCGCGGGCTGGCAGCAGCTGCACGCCGTGGCTATTAAAATCACGGAATAAGAAGCATCAAAAAAAGGGCAGATCCGTTATGTCTGCCCTTTTTTGTGCTTTCGCCTCAGAAAAACTTGAAGAAAAAGAATACAGCGGCGTAACGCATCGGTATGCCACGGGCGCTGCCGAGTGTCCGGTTGTTGCTGTCGCGCACGGTGCCGTCGCTCTCCACCTTGCCCATTGTGCCGTTGTTGCGGTTGCGCACGGTGCCGTTGCTCTCAATCTTGCCTAAATACGAGTTGTTGCGGTCACGCACGTCGCCGTTACTCTCAATCTTTCCCAGGTACGAATTGTTGCTGTCACGGATGTCACCGTTGCTGCTGATGCGCGCCATGACGGAGTTGCTGCTGTTCCTGATGGTGCCGTCGCTGTCGATTCTGCCCACCGTGGAGTTGTTGCTGTTCCTGATGGTCTGTGCGTCGCTGACTTGTGCCATTCCCAACACAAGAGCCAGACAAAGTAAAAGTTTCCTGATCATAGTTTTCATTTTGTTGTTGAATAGGTGATTGATTTCTTTTTCGTATAGACGACGCAAAGATACAAATTAAAAATGATTCCTGCAAACAATCTTTGGCCGTTTCGATTTTTCATATTATTTTTGCAATCGGAAGTCAAAAGATCATCTTACTAACCTTCAAAGAAACATGCTACAGCAGGATTATTTTCTCCGTATACTGGAAGAATTCGGAAGGGCACTGGGTCTGTTCACGCAGAACAAGAAGGACATCGAGCTGAAGCAGCAGGAGATACTGAAGCTCTACGACAGCTACGTGGGCGACAACATCTTCTACCACACGGCCACGATGGACGACATCATGGACTCTTTCGGCCGATTCCCCGAGGAAGAACGGCTCGACCGCATGGAGATGCTGGCCGAGCTCTACTATGCCGAAAGCGACCTGAAGTCGGGTCCTGCGCGCGACGTGTTGCTCGACAAGGCGCGCAAACTCTTCATCTTCATCGACCATCACAGCCGCACGCTCTCCTTCAGCCGTCAACAACGCATCATGGAGATAGAACAAAAAATAGCAAAAACACGTAGATAATCATGAGAAAGAACCTTTTTACTGTGATCTGTCTGCTCTTCATGACCGCCGTGACGGCCGAAGCGCAAACGCCTGTCAAGAATTTTGAGCAGCAAGCGAGGGACATCATCGCCAAGATGACGCTCGAAGAGAAAATTTCGCAGATGATGAACGAGACGCCAGGCATCCCACGGCTCGGCATAGAGCCTTACGACTGGTGGAACGAAGGACTGCACGGCGTGGGCCGCGACGGCCGGGCCACGGTCTTTCCGCAGCCCATCGGCCTCGGAGCCACGTTCGATCCGGCACTGGTGAAACGCATCGGCGACGCCATCGCCACCGAAGGCCGCGCGAAGTATATCGTGGCGCGCCGCAACGGGAACTACGCCCGCTACACAGGACTGACCTTCTGGAGCCCGAACATCAACATCTTCCGCGATCCGCGATGGGGACGCGGCATGGAAACCTACGGTGAAGACCCGTTCCTCACGGGCACCATGGGAACGGCTTACGTGCAGGGCATGCAGGGCAACGACCCCACTTACCTGAAGGTTGCAGCCTGCGGCAAGCATTTCGCCGTGCACTCAGGACCGGAGGCCACGCGCCACACGGTGAACGTGGAGCCATCGAAGCGCGACCTGTGGGAGACCTACCTGCCCGCTTTCCGCATGCTGGTGCAGCAGGGAAAGGTCGAAACCATCATGGGAGCCTACAACCGCGTCTACGGCGAGAGCGCTTCGGGCAGCAAAATCCTGCTCACCGACGTGCTGCGCAAGCAGTGGGGCTTCAAGGGACACATCGTTTCCGACTGCGATGCCGTGACCGACATCTACAAAGGGCACAAAATCGCAAAGACAGAAGCTGAAGCCTGCGCCATCGCCGTCAAGGCAGGCCTGAACGTGGAGTGCGGTTCCACCTTCAAGGCAATGAAGGAAGCGCTGGACCAGCACCTCATCACGGAGGCAGACCTCGACAACGCATTGGTGCCGCTGATGGTTACGCGTCTGAAACTGGGCATCCTGCAGCCCGACGCCGACTGTCCTTACAACCATTTCACTGAAGACGACATCTGCTCCGACGAGCATACGGCGCTGGCCAAGCAGGCTGCCACGGAGAGCATGGTGCTGCTGAAGAACGAAGGCGTGCTGCCCATCAAGAAGGACATCCACACACTGTTCGTGACCGGAGCTGGTGCTGCCGACGCGTTCTGGCTCATGGGCAACTATTTCGGCATCTCGAACCGCTACTGCACCTACCTGCAGGGCATCGTGTCGAAGGTGAGCAGCGGCACGGCGGTGAACTATCGGCCGGGCGTCCTGGAAAGTACACACACGCGAAACGCCATCAACTGGGCAGTCGACGAGGCCGTAGCAGCTGAAGTGACCATCATCGTCATGGGCAACAACGGCAATCTGGAGGGTGAAGAAGGCGAAGCCATCGACTCCGAGCGCGGCGACCGCGACAACATCAGCGTACCGGAGAGCCAGATGAAGTTCCTGCGCGACATCCGCGCCCGCAAGCCTGGGGGAGTCGTCGTCGTGCTCACGGGCGGCAGTCCCGTCGACGTGCGCGAGATAGCACAGCTCTGCGACGCCATGGTCATGGCTTGGTATCCCGGTCAGGAAGGCGGTTATGCCCTTGGCGACCTGCTCTTCGGCGATGCCAACTTCTCCGGCCGACTGCCCGTCACGTTCCCTGCCGACGGTTCGGCGCTGCCTCCTTTCGAGGATTACTCCATGCGCGGGCGCACGTATAAATATATGGTAGACAACATCTACTATCCGTTCGGCTACGGACTGCACTACGGACAGGTGGACTACAGCAACCTGCGGGTGAAGGCAAACAAGAAGGGAGCCACCGTCACGGCTACGCTGACGAACAGCTCGAAGCACGACATCTGCGAAACGGTGCAACTCTACGTCACGGCACCAGGGGCCGGAGTGTCGGCTCCGTTGGAGCAGTTAGTGGCCTTCCGCCGCGTAGATGTGGCAGCAGGTGCCACGGTCGACGTGACGTTCGACGTCAGGCCCGAGCTGTTGATGACTGTCGGCGAAGACGGACTATCGCGTCTGACGCGTGGACTATACACTTTCACCGTAGGTGGCGCCGCCCCTTCCACGCGTACGCAGCAGCTGCTCGTGCCCATGGTGTCGGCGCAAGCGAGGATTTAGCATTACGGGCTGTCGCGACTCGCGCGACAGCCCGTAATATTTGAACTGAATGATAATTGCCGAACAAATCATTCACTCTTACTTCTTCACTCTTAATTCTTCAAGACTCCCAGCTCCTTGCCCACCTTGATGAAGGCGGCGATGCAACGGTCGAGCTGTTCGCGGTTGTGCCCGGCAGAAATCTGCACGCGGATACGCGCCTGCTCCTTCGGCACCACGGGGTAGTAGAAGCCCGTGACGTAGATGCCCTCGTCCTGCATCTTGGCGGCATAGACCTGCGAGAGCTTGGCGTCGTAGAGCATCACGGCACAGATGGCGCTCTGTGTGGGCTTGATGTCGAATCCGGCAGCCATCATCTTGTCGCGGAAATAGTTCACGTTCTCCACCAGACGGTCGTGTATCTCGTCCGACTCCTTCAGCATCTTGAACACCTCAAGCGAGGCACCGATGATGGCGGGAGCCAGCGAATTGGAGAACAGATAGGGACGCGAACGCTGGCGCAGCAGCTCGATGATCTCCTTGCGACCGGTGGTGAAACCGCCGAGGGCGCCGCCAAACGACTTGCCGAGCGTGCCGGTGTAGATGTCCACGCGTCCGTAGGTGTTGAAGAACTCACTCACGCCGTGGCCCGTCTTGCCGACCACACCGGCCGAATGGCTCTCGTCCACCATGACGAGGGCGTCGTACTTCTCAGCGAGGTCGCAGATCTGGTCGATGGGCGCCACGTTGCCGTCCATGGAGAACACGCCGTCGGTGACGATGATGCGGAAGCGCTGTGCCTGCGCTTCCTGCAAGCACTTCTCCAGCTCGCCCATGTCGGCGTTGGCATAGCGGTAGCGCTTGGCTTTGCAGAGGCGGACGCCGTCGATGATGGACGCATGGTTGAGCGCATCGGAGATGATGGCGTCCTCTTCGGTGAACAATGGCTCGAAGACACCGCCGTTGGCATCGAAGCAAGCAGCGTAGAGAATAGTGTCCTCAGTCTTGAAATAGTCGGAGATGGCAGCCTCCAGTTCCTTGTGGATGTCCTGCGTGCCGCAGATGAAGCGCACGGACGACATGCCGAAACCGCGGCGGTCCATCATGCGCTTCGAGGCTTCGATGAGCCGGGGATGGTCCGACAGGCCCAGATAGTTGTTGGCACAGAAGTTGAGCACTTCCTTTCCCTTCACCTGAATGGCAGCCCGCTGCGGGCTTTCGATGAGGCGCTCTTCCTTGTAGAGTCCAGCCTCGCGAATCTCGGCCAGCGTCTGGCTGAGATGTTCCTTCATTTTTCCGTACATATTCTTTTAAGGTTAAAATGTTAGTAGCATTGATTTTTCCTTCCGCAAAGTAAGGCATTTTTTTTGAGATAGCGCGCTTTTTCCTGAGAAAAAATAGCAGGAAAGTTAAAAATATGCATTTTTTATAGCCAGAAATGACTCTATGTCAAAATTATTTGCTTATTTTGCATGCTGAAAGAACTATTAACCTAAAGACAAAGTACAACAAGCAAGTCTATGAAGAATATCCTTGTGATTGGGTCAACCGGACAGATAGGTTCGGAACTCACAAGAGAACTGCGCCGCAGATATGGCGGTGAGCATGTGGTGGCGGGCTACATCAAGGGCGCAGAGCCCAAGGGAGAGCTGCTCGAAGGCGGGCCTGCCGAAATGGCCGACGTCACCGACGGAACGATGATTGCCGAAGTGGTGAAGAAGCACCACGTGGACGCCATCTACAACCTGGCGGCGCTGCTCAGCGTCGTGGCCGAGTCGAAGCCCCGGCTGGCTTGGCGCATCGGCATCGACGGTTTGTGGAACGTCCTGGAAGTGGCGCGTGAGAACGGCTGCCAGGTGTTCACGCCCAGCAGCATCGGCTCCTTCGGCATGAGCACCCCGCACATGAAGACGCCCCAGGACACCATCCAGCGCCCACAGACCATCTACGGCGTGTCGAAGGTGACGACGGAACTGCTCTCCGACTACTTCCAGAAGAAGTACGGAACGGACACGCGTGCCGTGCGCTTCCCCGGCATCATCTCCTACGTGACGCCCCCGGGCGGCGGCACCACCGACTATGCCGTGGACATCTTCTACTCGGCCGTGCTGGGCGAAAAATTCATCTGTCCCATTCGGGAGGGAACGATGATGGACATGATGTACATGCCCGACGCCCTGAAGGCAGCCATCAGCATCATGGAAGCCGACCCGCGGAAGCTCGTACATCACAACGCTTTCAACGTGACGGCCATGAGCTTCGCGCCGGAAACCATCTATGCCGAAATCAAGAAGCACCGTCCGCAGTTCGAGATGGTGTACGACGTGGACCCGCTGAAGCAGAGCATCGCCGAGAGCTGGCCCGACAAGATGGACGACACGTGCGCACGCCGCGAGTGGGGATGGAGTCCCGACTACGACCTGAAACGCATGACGATCGACATGCTATTCCATCTGGAGAAGAAGTTGGGGTAAAAGCCCCCCCCGGCCCTCCCCGAAGGAGAGGGAGAGGGGAAAAGTAAGAGGGAGAAGCCCCACCCCAGCCATCCCCGAAGGAGAGGGAGAAAGAAAAACGAAAGTGGAGGAGCCCCACCCCAACCCTCCCCGAAGGAGAGGGAGAAAGAAAAACGAAAGTGGAGAGTGCAAACTTTCCACTTTCGTTTTTTCCATTCTCCACAATTAACTGTGAACTATGAACTGTGAACTATGAACTATCAACTGTCCACTATCCACTATCAACTGTGAACTGTGAACTATGAACTATGAACTGTGAACTATGAACTGTAAAGCCTCCAGGTCGTTCTCGGTCGTGGCCCAGCTGGTGACGAAGCGGCAGACGGTGTGCCCGGCGTCGTACGGCCCCCAGTGGGTGAACAGCACCTTCTGCTCCAGCTCGCGCACGCGATCGTTGTCAATGATGACGAACTGCTGGTTGGTGGGCGAATCGATGTACAGCCGGAAACCATTCTGCTGCAGAAGGGCCTTCAGTCGCATGGCCATGTCGATGGCATAGCGCGAGATGGAAAGATAGAGCGGCTCACCCTCGTCGTGCGGTCGGTTGCCGACGCTGTCGGCCGAATGCAGGGAAGAACGGTCGATGGCTGACGAAGACGACGGGTCGGCAGCGGAAACGCTGAAAAGCGCGTCGAACTGCACGCCGGTCAGACGTCCCTTGGCCAGCAGGGCACCGTGTTGCTTGACGATGCTGAAAAAGCAGCGGGGCGCATTGCCGCGCGGGAACACCACGGCTTCGCCGCACAGGGCACCCACCTTCGTGCCGCCGATGTAGAAAGCGTCGCAGTGGCGGGCCAGCCAGGGCAGCGTCACGTCGGGCGAGGCAGCCAGTCCGTAGCCCAGGCGGGCCCCGTCGATGAAGAGTTGCAGTCCGTAGGTCTGGCAGGTGGTGTAGATGCTGTCGATTTCCTCAGCCGAATAGAGTGTGCCGTACTCCGTGGGGAACGAGATGTAGACCATGCCCGGCTGGGCCAGATGGTCGCGGCTCTCGTCGGCCGAGAACCACTCCATGTAGTCGCGCAGCGCTTCGGCGCTCAGCTTGCCCTGCTGTTCCTTCAGTGCAATCACCTTGTGGCCGCTGGCCTCGATGGCACCGGCCTCGTGAATGGCGATGTGGCCCGTTTCGACGGTGACGACCGCCTCGTAGCTGCGCAGCATGCCGTCGATGACGGTGGCGTTGGCCTGCGTTCCGCCAACGAGGAAGAACACATCGGCCCGGTCACACTGGCAGGCCATCCGGATTTTCTCCTTCGCTCGTTCGCTGTAGACGTCGAAGCCGTAGGTGAGTGTCTGCTCACCGTTCGTTTCCAGGAGGTGCTTCATCACCTGCGGATGGGCACCGTTGTTGTAGTCGCATTCGAATGAAATCATTATTATTTTCTGAAAATGGTTTTTTCTTGTTCATCTGCCGCAGAGGCCGTTTCCTTGTTTTCTTTCTCCCGACGCGTTCTGTCCGCGGCGTGCAAAGATACGAACAATTTGCTGATTGCCAAAATGTTTTAGCCGAAACCGTTGCTTTCGCAGCCGAGCGGCAGAAGTGTTAAAATCGGTCACGAATCTTTACAAACCGATTCGCAGGAAGGGCCTCGCTCAAAAATTTTTCGGCGACGGACTGAAATACGCGAAATTTGCGGCTTTTTTAAATCGCTGACAATCAGCTCTCTGTATTTTTTTTACAAATTACAGCCTCGCAGAATGGGCCATTTTACTTGCGAGAATGGCCCATTCTGTCAGCCAGAACGGCTCATTCTGCCGAGCAAAACGGGCCGTTTTGAAGTGTAAAACGGCTCATTTTGTAAGACCGTTCCTTCCGAATCGTCAAAAATGTAAGTTCTTTTTACTTTCCGACACAGTTTTTCTCTCTAAAAAGTGCACTTTTCAAGTGTTAAATTTTGGGACTATTTCTTTACAAAAACGACATACCTGTCCGGTCTGAACCATCGTTGTCTTGCATCGTTCTGCACCGTCTCAGCGACAGTTCGAGACTCTGTTGACAGCAGGATGAGGCGGACAGCGCGTCGTCATGGTCTACGGGGGCAAAAAGAAACGGCCGAAACCGAACATGAAAAAGGTTGTTTTTGGGAAAAGTGTACATTTAACAATCATGAAGAAAAAAAGATGATTTTTGAAGCTTTAAGCCGTTTTTGCGGTCTGAAAACGGAAAAAAAGCAAGAAAATATAAAAATACGACAAGAAAGTATTATAATTTCAAAAAAATTACGTTTACCTTTGCAACTTGAAAAAATGTAAAAGATAAGTGTCTTGCACTGACGATAGGAACTCATAACCGACTAATTGCAAATTTGCTATAATAACTAATGTTAATGGTAGAGGTGAATACGGTTTGACAATTCCTCCCCGATGGCCTCAGAGGCGCGACGGAAGGAGCTTGGCCGGAGGCCGAGTCAGCAAATGGGAAACAACAACTTTAATCATATATAACCTAAGAAAGTACTTAAGTATGAATCAAAACTTTAGAAAAACAGCCTTGATGGTGGGCGCAGTGGCAATCTCCGGATTGTTCTGTCCCCCTCAGGCAATGGCTGAGTCTACTGTGAATGCTGTTCAGGCAGTGCAGCAAGACCGCAAAGTGACAGGTACTGTTGTCGACGCCATGGGCCCGGTGATCGGAGCCTCGGTGATGGAGAAGGGTACAAGTAATGGTGCGGTTACCGATTTCGACGGTAATTTCTCTCTCAATGTGAAGCCCGGCGCAACGCTGGTCATCAGCTACATCGGTTACACGACGCAGGAAATCGTCGTTGGAAACCAGAGCGCGCTGAGAATTACTCTTCAGGAAGACGACCAGACACTGGAGGAAGTGGTGGTCGTAGGTTACGGTGTCCAGAAGAAGAAGCTGGTCACTGGTGCTACATTGGAAGTGAAAGGTGAGAACATCGCCAAGCTGAACACCACCCAGGCCCTCGGCGCACTGCAGAGCCAGGCACCTGGTGTCACCATCCAGGCAGCTTCGGGTCAGCCGGGTGACGGATTCAAAATCAACATCCGTGGTGCAGGTACGAACAGCAGCACCGCTCCTATCTACGTCATCGACGGTGTGGCCGGCGGCGACATCAACTCGCTGAACCCTGCCGACATCGAGCGTATCGACGTGCTGAAGGACGCTGCCTCGGCAGCCATCTACGGTTCTTCGGCTGCTAACGGTGTGATCCTCATCACCACCAAGCAGGGTAAGGAAGGAGCTGTAGAGGTGAGCTACGACGGTAACGTGGGTTGGCAGAACGTGTACAAGATGCCCGAGATGCTGAATGCAAAGCAGTACATGGATGTCATGGACCTGGTGAGCACGAATGCCGGTGGCGGTCTGTACGACTGGTCGCGCTACATTGACGCCGACCTGCTGGCAGCTTACCGCAACGGTTCAAACAAGGGTACGAACTGGATTGAAGAGTTCCGCAACAAGAACGCCATCGTTACCAACCACGCCATCAACGTTTCTGGCGGTAACGAACGGTCGAAGTTCTCTACCGGTGTCGGTTACCAGTATCAGGACGGTGTCTTCGGCGGCCCGGTGAAGTCTGACTATCGTCGTTTCACCTTCCGTCTGAACTCCGAGCACGTGATTTACCGCACCAACGACATGGATGTGTTGAAGGTTGGTGAGAATCTGTACTTCCAGCACTCACAGAGCCAGGGTGTTCAGCTTGGCACCCAGTATGCCAACGACCTTTCGAACATGCTGCGCGCCAATCCTTGCGTACCTCTTTATAATAGCAACGGCGACTACTTCATGTACGACGATCTCGTTGCTTCGGGTACTGCAGGTTGGTTCCCGTACAACAACTTCACCAGCAACCCGATTGCTTCTGCAGTGTACAATCAGGCTGGTAACAACAAGAGCAAGAACTTCAACCTCAGCGCAGTGGCTTACGTAGAGCTGCAGCCGTTGAAGAACCTCGTATATCGTGCACAGGCTTCCTACAAGCAGTGGTCGGGCAGCTGGTGGTGCTACCTGCCCGTCTTCCGTATCCACGACAACTCGGGCGGTTTCCGCTCTACCGACCAGGTGACCGACAACCTGAACCTCGGATGGAACTGGAACCTGGTGAACACGCTGAACTACAGATTCAACATCGTCGACAAGCATCACTTCGACGTGCTTGCCGGTATGGAGTATTCGAAGAGCCGCCCACACATGGGTGAGTCGGTCAACGCCACCTCTTCGGGCAATATCTTCGGCGATGCCACCCACGCTTATCTACACAATACGACCGGACGTTCGTCGGCTGTCGTCGACGGTTATCCCAGCGGCTACGGATCCAAGCTGTCATACTTCGGTCGTCTGAACTACGACTTCAACGAGACCTACATGTTCACCGCTATCATCCGTGCCGACGGTTCGTCGAACTTCGCACCGGGTCATAAGTGGGGCTACTTCCCCTCTGTATCTGCTGGTTGGGTGATCTCGAACGAGAGTTTCCTCAGAAACTCTTCATGGCTCGAGTTCCTGAAACTGCGCGCCGGCTGGGGACAGAACGGTAACGACAACATTCCTTCCACACAGTGGCAGTCGACCTTCGACTTCGGTGACTACGGTCAGTATTCGTTTAACAACAACAAGGACGGCTACACACAGGGTGGTTATCCCGCACGTCTGGCTAACCCCGAACTGACTTGGGAGACCTCTGAACAGATCAACGTCGGTCTCGACGCTCGCTTCCTCCGCGGCCGTCTGAGCACCACGCTCGAATGGTACCAGAAGAAGACCAAGGACCTCCTGCTGTGGGTTCCCGTTTGGGCTATCGTCGGTCAGGACGGTTACTATGCTAACGCCGGCACCGTGAAGAACACCGGTATTGAGGCTGCCATCGGATGGAACGACAACATCGGCGACTTCAAGTACGGTATCAACGTGAACCTGGCTCACAACAAGAACGAGGTGACCGAGGTGAACAACGCCAACCACTTCGTTGAAGGCGGTAACGACCTCATCGCTCAGAACACCGGTATCATGGCCCGCATGGAAGAAGGCCACCCCATCGGCTACTTCTATGGCTACAAGACCGACGGCGTCATCCAGAACGCTGCCGACCTGCAGAACTACCTGAACGCCAACTGCGGCGGCAAGGCTGAGAACTCGCTCCAGAGCACCGGTATCCAGCCGGGTGACCTGAAGTTTGTCGACGTGAACGGTGACGGCATCGTGAACGCTCAGGACAAGACCGAAATCGGCAGCCCGCATCCCGACCTCACAATGGGTGTTTCGCTGAACGCAGCCTACAAGGGCTTCGACATCTCTGTCACCACTTACGGCTCGTTCGGCAACGATGTTGTACGCTCTTGGCGTAAGAACACAGACTCTCAGTTCGAGAACTACACCACCGAGGCATTTGAATACTGGCACGGTGAGGGCACATCGAACAAGTATCCGATGCTGAAGCCGGGTAACATCGGTGCAAACTGGCAGCAGGTTTCTGACATCTATGTCGAGGATGCTTCTTACTTCCGCATCCAGAACGTAACCGTCGGTTACGACTTCGCTAACTTCCTGAAGAAGACTCCGTTCCAGCAGTTCCGCATTTACTTCGCTGCTCAGAACCTGCTCACCTTCACCAAGTACAAGGGAATGGATCCTGAGAACGGTAAGGCTATCGGCAGTGAGGCTTGGGTGACAGGTGTTGACGTAGGTAACTATCCGCAGCCGCGCACATATATGGTCGGCGTGAACATCAAGTTCAAGGGTAAGGATGAGAAGAAGGCAGCTGCTCCTGTTGCTGCTCCCGCCCCCATCGTGGACAACTCGGAGATCAACCGTCTGAACGGTGAGATTGACAAGCTGCGCGCCGAGAACGCCAGCCTGCGCAACCAGGCTCCCACCAAGGAAGTAATCACCAGCAAGGAAGTGGTAACCTATCCGTACTTCGTAAACTTCGAGATTGATCAGGCTGAAGTGGTGAACCGTGAGAAGGTGAACCTGCAGACCATCGCCAAGATGATCAAGTCTACTCCGGGCAAGAAGTACAACGTGATTGGTTATGCTGACAAGCAGACCGGTACTCCCGAGCGTAACGCAGAACTCGCCGACCAGCGTTCGAAGAGCGTTTACGACATTCTCGTCAACGTCTATGGCGTGCCTGCAAGCAGCCTCGTTCTTGACTCTAAGGGCGGTGTTGACACCATGTACCTGAACGACATTCAGCTGAGCCGCTCGGTTATTATCTCTGAAGTAAAATAAGAAGCGGTCAATAACATACATTATTTAAGCATTATATAAGAACATGAAAAAAATAGCATATTTTTTAGGCGCAGTGCTTTTCGCTGGAACACTTGCTTCTTGCGACTTGGACTCGATGAGTTTGACCGAGAAGGATACTTCGAACTTCCCTGTCAACGCTGGAGATGCCGCCCAGGCGCTCGCCGGTATCTATCAGAACCTGAACGCCGTGAATGCCAATCCGCAGGAGACATGGCATTACTACGCACTCCTCGCCAGTGACGACCAGTTCGGAGGCGGCGGTACCAACGATAAGCTGATGCAGGCCATGGACCTCATCCTGAACTATAACATCGACATGACACGCGACTTCTGGAAGCAGCGCTACCAGGGTATCAACCGTGCCAACACCCTCCTGGAGGCTCTTAACACCGTTGAATTTGATGAAACGGAGAAAAACCAGACCAAGGGTGAGGCCCTCTTCATGCGTGCCTTCTTCTATTATGAGCTGGCTTCGATGTACGGAAACGTGCCTCTGCTGACAACGGCTGCCAAGCCTGCCGAGGTATTGCCTCCTACGGCTGCTCAGTTGTGGGGACAGATCCTTCAGGACCTGCGCGACGCTTGTGAGTGCATGCCCGCAAAGCGCAACACCGACGGCCATGTGGACAAGTACTGTGCTGAGGCTCTTCTCGGCCGCTGCTGGCTGTTCTACACAGGTTTCTACTGCAACGGTGAAACAATTGCCGACCTGACAAGCACAAACTATTCTCCGTTGGAGAGCGTGCAGCTGCCCGACGGAAGCACACTGACCAAGGCTAACGTCATCACCTACATTGACGACTGCGTGAACAATTCTGGATACTCGCTCGTTCCCGACTTCCGCAACCTCTGGGCTTACACCAACCGTTGCACGGTTGAGGACTATGACTACACAAAGGGACAGAACCTAAAGTGGGTAGAGGACGACAATGCAGTGAATCCTGAGTCGATGTTCGCTGTGAAGTTCAACAAGATGGCCTCCTGGCAGACCACCATCGGTTACGCCAACGGCTATTCGCTGCACTTCGGTGTGCGCGGTGGTCAGGCTTACGCCAACACCTTCCCCTTCGGACAGGGATGGGGCGCAGGACCTGTTGCCACGAACCTTGCAACCGACTGGAAGAACGCCGAGCCTTACGACAAGCGCTTTGATGCTTCGATCCAGAACCTGAAAGACCTGCCCGCCTACACAAAGGGTGGATGGGAAGACTTCGTGCAGGAGACCGATTACTATGGTAAGAAGCTCTCTCCGATCACTTCGAAGAAAGAAGACGGTGACTACTGGTGCACTTTCGAGAACCAAATGTACCCGGGCAACTGGGAAATCTCCGGAGAGGAAAACTTCCAGCTCGGCAACATCCACGACATGGTGCTCATCCGCTTCGCAGAAGTGCTACTCATGCAGAGCGAGCTGAAGCAGGATGTCACTGGAATCAACAAGGTGCGTGCACGCGCTGGTCTGGCCGCCCTTCCTTCGTACAGCCTCGAAGCACTGCAGAGAGAGCGCCGTTGGGAGCTGGCATTCGAAGGACTCCGCTTCAACGATATCCGCCGTTGGCACATTGCTGCCAGCGCCCTGGAGAAGCAAACCGATCAAGACTGCTACTACTGCGGACGCCCCGACAAGAACTCTGCTCACAACGGAGGCTATGCCGCACGCTACAACGCCACAGCTGGTTTCCAGAAGATTCCCGAGACCGAAATCATCCTCAGCGAAGGCGCCTTCAAGCAGAATGCCGGTTGGACAGACTCGAGCAGTGAGTACATTGACTGGAACAACCGCTAATACATCAGGTATTAATAACTTTTAAACAGAAAGAAAATGAAAAAGATAATATTTGGATTGTGCGCTGTTGCCGGCTTGCTCACCGCTTGTGATCCTTCGGTCGACAGCATCAGTGCTCCTGCTTCCGACCTCACACAATCTCTCGTCGAGAGTGAGTTCTCGTTCAAGCAGTGCGCGCTTAACGAAGACGGCTCCTACACCGAAGCCGCCGACGGTAACTATTTCTTCTACACGGTGGGCGCACCCTACAAGTCGGTCGTGGTCTATAACTTCGACGCCGACGGCAACGAGAATATCCTTGCATCTGGCTTCTCTGGAAACTTCAAGATTCAGCCTAAGCGCGGTGGTGATCCCAATCAGGCTTTCTATGTGCGTGCTGCCGACAAGGATGGTACCGTCGTAGAGGTCAAGAAGGACGTGACCGTGTATGTGCCCACAGAGCTTTCTTCCGACATGAAGTTCCTCTGCAGTGCCGATGGCGTGAAGACCTGGACATGGGACACCAGCTTCCGTGCTGACGGTGGTGCTTGGGGTAATCTGGGCTACGCTCCCGGCCCCGGCGAGACTTTCGTCAATGACGGTAATGGCATCTGGTGGGGTTGTCCTCCTGCCGATCTGACAGGCCAGCTGAATCACTCTGACACACAAGTGGCCACTGGTGAGGAAGATCCCAACGCCTATATGATACTCGACGAGGATGGCAACATCCGTAGCTTTGCTGCCGACGGCACACAGATCCGCTCGGGTAAGTTCCGCGTAACAGCATGGGACAACGGCAACCGCTCGTTTGCCTCCGTCGACGGTTCGCAGGCCGCTTGGTCACTGGGCACGCTGCACACCGACGCCGGTACGATCCTCTTCCCCTTCCAGATCAACAGTGGTGGTAACAAGCCGACCGACTTCGAGATCATGCAGCTCGATGGCGGTAACCTAAAGCTGATCTACGCAGCTCCTGGTACTGCTGGCTGGGGTGAGGCCACATGGTGGGCCTTCAAGAGCTCGTCGGATGCTGACGGTTCTCTGACCAACTACAGTGAGAAGTCGTGGACTTGGGACACTGAGTTCCGTGCCGACGGTGGTGCATGGGGTAACCTGGGCTACGCTCCCGGCGACGGTAACTCGTTTGTCAACGATGGCAACGGCATCTGGTGGGGTTGTCCTCCTGCCGACCTGACAGGTCAGCTGGGTCATTCCGACACTGGAAATGCCACTGGCGAGGAGAACACCGGAGCCTACATGACCTTCAATTACGACAAGGGTACCGTGCAGAGCTTCGATGCCGAGGGCAAGGAGATCCGTTCGGGTAAGTTTGAGATCACCGCATGGGAGAAGGGTAATCGCTCATTCCCCTCTATCGATGGTTCGCAGGCCGCATGGTCGCTCGGTACTCTGCACACCGACGCAGGTTCGATTCTGTTCCCATTCCAGATTAATAGTGGAGGTAACAAGCCAACCGACTTCGAGATCATGCAGCTCGACGGCAGCCACATGAAGCTCATCTATGCTGCTACTGGCACTGGCAGCTGGAGTGAGGCCACATGGTGGGCATTCAAGAAGAAGTAATAAGGTAATATTACTAAATTATAAATGCCGCCCTGCAAGTGGGAATGCTTGCGGGGCGGCATTACTTTTTTCAACCATCTTACAATCAGCATGCTATCCACCTAAATCTCATAAAACATTTGGATTTTTCTGAAATAGTTTGTAATTTTGCAGCTGAATGACAGAGAGAAAGTGAAACAACTACCGAGATACATTCAAGCAACGATGTCGATGCTCCTGGGCATCGCCGTCTTTTTGTTTTGGTATAAGAGCTATCCGCATGCCTTATCGTATCAGGAGCAGTACCAGCTGTTCCTGTGGACTGCCGATTATTTCTGGCAGCGAATAAGCGTCGCTGGAGGACTGGCAGACTGGTTGGGAGAATTTGTAACGCAGTTCTACTACAAGGATTGGCTTGGAGCCCTCCTTCTTGCAGTCCTTTTCGTCGTCTTACAATGGCTCGTGTGGGCAAATATGCTCTCGTTTCGCCCTTCCGACAAACAGACCATTCGTCAACGTTCCCCATCTGCGGTCTTCTACCCCTTGTCGATAGTGCCGTGTGCTCTCCTATTGTGGTTGATGGGCGATGTCAGTGTATTGTTGTCCTACACGATGGCGCTGGTTGCCTGTCTGACTTATGCACTGCTGATGGCTGCCGCACACAGACAGCTTGACGGACAGAGGATGGGGGTGGCCGTCAAGGACTTTCAGCTCACCATGCTTCTGTTCTGGTTTTTCGGTGCAATCGCTTGGCTGTATGTTGGTCTGCGTGTTGCCCGTATGGGATGGAGATGGCTATGGATGGCTGCGGAAATGCTGTTTGTGCAATGGATTGCCTCCCTGTGGCTGACGCAATGGCCCGTCCAACAGGTGTTCCTGCCGATGACCTACTACCGTATTCCGCTGCAAATGCCATGGATGATATGGGGCTTACCTATTATTATAATATGCATAGTACGTCTGGGCGCATCTTGTTCGCTGGCTCGTCTGAACAGAAAGACGACGGCAGTGATTGTTTCTTTGGAACTGCTGATGCTCGTCGTGGGTGCTCACATCCTGATTCCGACGGGTTATGATAAGGAAATGTACGAGCTGATCCGTCAGGATTATCTTGTTCGCAACGAGCGTTGGGACGAAATCATCGACCGAGCACAGGAATATCAGGTGCATACACCGTTAAGCTGCGTTTGCGTCAACCTGGCTTTGGCGCAGAAACGGCAGCTGGCCGACCGCATGTTCGACTTCTACCAAAGTGGCGACGATGCGCTCATCATGCCGAGAATCCGCGATCTAACGTCGATGTTGCCATCGATGGAGGCATTTTGGCGCTTGGGAATGGTGAATTCTGCGCAGCGATACGCCTTCGACTCGCAGGCTTCCATCCTGAATGCCCGCAACAGCGGACGACTGACGCGCCGTATTGCCGAATGTATGCTCGTCAACGGACACTATAAAACTGCCGCCAAGCAGTTGCATCTGCTCAGCCAAAGCCTCTATTATTCCGACTGGGCCGACGAGAAGCTTGCTGCCCTGAAACTGAAAGGCAAAGCTCGCGAGGATGCTATCATGAAGGACAAGCAGATAGCACGAGTGCGCAGCCTGCGCTATAAGAACGATTTCCTCTACAGTGCAACAGAACTTGACACGATGTTTGCACTGCTTTTCACCGATAATCAGCAGAATCTCATGGCCCTCGACTATCTCCTCGGTCAACTGTTGCTGAAGGGCAAACTGCCCGAATTCGGTCAGTTCCTCGGCTGGGCACAGCAATACGGCGGCTATCGCAGCATGCCGTTGGGCTACCAAGATGTGATGCGCTGCATACAGAACAATGGTAATGTAAGTGAGTCGCCGTACCGCGACTATATTAGACAACAGACCGGAAAATGAAGATCATTCATAACAGCTCACATTATAACAATAGAACGAAGCACCGTCGGCTCAGCCCGCTGGTCCTCGTTCAAGAACTGGCGTGTGTTTTCGCTATCGTTCTGTGCGGCCTGCTGACTTCCTGTTCATCGAAACCGACCAACGTCACAAAAGCCGACCAGCTGCCGGATATCTACCCCGACTATATCGGCGTGACCATTCCTGCCTCCATCGCTCCGCTCGACTTCAATGCCGCCGATGCTGACGTAGATTGTGTTGATGTGGTGGCGCGAGGCAGCAAGGGCGGCGAGCTGCATGTCAACGGCGAGTGGGCCGAATGGGACATAGACGAATGGCATGAGCTGACCGAACAGAACATCGGCGCTGAGATAACCTTCACCGTCTGCACCAAGAAGAATGGTCAGTGGACGCAATACAAGGACTTCACGGTCAGTGTGAGCAATTACCGTCTCGACGACTACGGACTGACCTATCGCCGCATCGCACCGGGATATGAGGTCGGCGGCGACATCGGCATCTACCAGCGCGACATCCACACGTTCACCGAAGAGCCCATTCTCACAGAAACGGCTGTTCCCGGACGCTGCATGAACTGCCATACCCCCAACCAAACCGACCCGAAACAGTTTACCATGCAGATTCGCGGTGAGGGCGGGGGCACGCTGATTCAGAAAGACGGCCGACAGACATGGCTCGACACGAAGACCGATGCCACCAAAGCAGCAGGTTCATACGCCAGTTGGCACCCATCAGGCGACTACTGTGCCTACGCCACCAACGCCGTCCATCAGAGTTTTTTCGTCGGCCGCGGACAACGTATTGAAGTGTATCACAGCTTCAGCGATGTCGTGATGCTCGACACTCGCAGCAACGAACTGATACTTTCTCCGTTGCTGCAGACCGATGATTTGGAGATATTCCCCGCTTTTTCAGCCGACGGTACCACGCTCTACTACAGCACATCGAAGCCTTGCAACGTGCCGGCAGAGTATCTGAAGGTGAAGTGCTCGCTTTGTTCCATCCCGTTCGATGCCAAGACCGGAACGTTCGGCGAATCGGTGGACACGCTACTCAATGGTCCTGCCGACGATATGAGTTACACACTGGCCCGACCCAGCTACGACGGTCGCTGGTTGATGTACTGCCGGAGCAGCAGAAGCAATTTCCCCGTCTGCCAACCTGACGCCGATCTGTGGTTGATGAACCTGAAAACGCGCCAGACACGCCCCATTGCGGAAGCAAACAGCAACGACGTGGAGAGCTATCACAATTGGAGTTCCGACAGTCATTGGTTCGTTTTCTCCAGCAAACGCGAGGATGGCATGTATACCAAGCTCTATCTGGCCTGTATCGACGATAACGGAAGGGTGAGCAAACCGTTCCTCCTGCCGCAACGCAATCCCCGCCAGTTCTATGCGCAGCTGATGGATGCCTACAATGTGCCCGATTTCACCAAGACACGTGTCGTTTTTGACGCGCAGGAAGCCCATCGGCAAGTCTTCAGCGAAGGCCGCGTGAAGGTGACTGTGCGATGAAGGCACCCTTAGACATTAGGGAAAAGAAAAGAGGAACGAAAGAAACTGAAGAACAGGACGAAAAGAATATAACATATAGAAAACCGTTTTTAACGAAGATGAAGAAGATATTGCTATTGAGCATCATGGCCGTTGTGGCCATTTCGTTTACCGCTTGTCGTGACAAGGCAGCCGTTACGGCCAGTGGTGTATGCCGTATTCATGGCACTATACCCAAGAAATACAACGACAAGCAGATTTTCCTGGTGCCGCTGACCAACGATTCGCGCTGGAACGTTGACTCTGTCTATATCAAGGACGGGACATTTGAGTTCGAGAGCGACACGCTGATGATGGCCAAGATCCTTGTTGACTACCATTTCCGCTTCGGTCTGCAACCATTGCTTGTCGTTGTTGAGCCGGGCGACGTGACGGTTGTCATCGACAGCATCAGCAGTGCCTCAGGAACCGTTCAGAACGACTCGCTGGACAAATGGAAGAAACTCACCGAGCTTCACAACATGGAAGTCTCTTTCCTGCGCCAATCGGGCAAAGAAGCAGAGGCCGACAGTGTCCATCTGGCCTACAAACAGATGACACGCCACATGGCAGACAACATGAAGGAAGGCACTCTGCATGAGTTCCTGAAAGATCTCTACCCGCTGACGTACAAGAAAAAGCTTCCCGACGGACGCATTGTCACCATGAATGCAGATACCAATGAAGAAATTAGTGAATAAACTATGGCCACTATTCCTGACATTATTGTTCGGAATAGTGGTCTTTTTGTTTTGGCGTGTGAAGTATCCCCACGCCTTGGCCTATCAAGAACAGTTCCAGTTGTTCATGACAGGCACGTCGTATTTCAAGGAACTACTGGCCATGCCGGGCGGTTTTGCCCGCTACGTGTCCGAGTTTCTGGTCCAGTTCAACAATGTCATCTTGCTCGGAGCTGTCGTCATGGCCATTCTCTTCATGCTGGTGCAGGTGCTCACATGGCTGCTGATGCGGTCGAACATGAAGAAGACATCGCCTGCAAACAGCCTTTCTGGCCGCAACGTTTACTATCCACTCAGCTTCCTCCCCGCCTTATCGCTATGGTACACGCTTGGCGATGAGAGCGTCCTGATGGCTTTCGTCGTGTCGTTGCTGTGCTGCATGCTGGCCATGCTGTGCTGGCCGGGTGCCAAGCACGATGCTGAGACAGGCGCGAAGGACCATACAAACGCCGCAAAGGGTAAGATACGAGGCACAAGAATACTGCAGATCCTCTACGCCATCATAGCAATCCCAGTGGTTTACTGGCTTGCCGGGCCCCTCGTTTGGGTGTTTTCCGTCTATGCCGCCTTGTGTCTGATCCTCGACGGCAAGTCGAAAGCCATCGATTCGCTGATTGCCGGCTGTCTGATACTGTACACTTTGGCCCGCATACTGCTGAGCGCCCGCTTTGTCAACTATCCGCTCGACAGCCTGATGATGGGTCTTTGCTACTACCGGTTCGTGCTTGTCTTCACCATGCCGATGATTGTCACCGCCGTCTTGTGCGTGCTCATCCCGTTGACTGCGCGTTTCCTGCCCGCCAATCTGAAGCCCAAGCGTGCCGTAGTGGCTGTCGTGGCTCAGCTGGTTCTCATTGTCCTGTGCACCGTCACATGGGTTCCGCGCGGTTTCGATGCGAAGAAATACGAGCTCATTGAGTACGACTACCTCGTTCGCGTGAAGGACTGGAAGGGCATCATTGCCAAAGCGGAGCAAAAGACACCCGACCTGCCCATGAGCGTGTCGGCAACCAACCTCGCACTGGCCATGACCGGACAGCTGGGCGACCGTGTCTTCGAGTTCTATCAGCGAGGCCACGAAGGTCTGCTGCCGCCGTTCGAGCGCAATTTCACCGGCACACAGCTCACCGGCGAGATTTATTTCCACCTCGGACTGGTGAACACTGCGCAGCGGTTTGCCTTCGAATCCATGGAGGCTCTGCCCGATTTCCGCAAGAGTGCACGCAGCCTGAAGCGCCTGGCCGAGACCAATCTCATCAACGGACAGTACGATGTGGCCCGCAAATACCTGCAGATGCTGAAGCGTTCCATGTTCTACCGATCGTGGGCAGAGCGCACAGAAGCCCTTCTCGGGCACGAAAAGGAAATCAACGAGCATCCGCTCTACGGCTGGCTGCGCAAGGTTCAGCTCAAGGACGATTTCCTGTTCAGCGAGGATGAGACCGACAAGATCTGCGGTCAGCTGTTCCTACAGAACAAAGACAACCTGATGGCCGTTCAATACTTGCTGATGCTCCCCTTGCTTGATCGCGATATCAACCGATTCATGCAGTATGCGCAGGTCGTCCAAAGCCAGATCAGCTACAAACCGCGCGCCGTTCAGGAAGCGATGGCCTTCGCCTACATGCAGAACCACCACGAACCGCCTCAGGATCTTGTCAGTCCGGAGGTCACGAGGGCAGCTGGAGAGTTTATACGGGTCACATCTGGCGGAGCCCAACCTGCCGCTCTCGAGCAGTTCCGTGGCACAGCGTGGTACTATTTAGTTAAGAATTAAGAGTTAAGAATTAAGAGTTAAGAGAAAAGAATTATAAAGCTAAGGATTGAGAACCAAGAATTCAAAACCAGTCATTTATAGTTTTCTCTTTCGCCGAGTAAGATTTATGAACTATTTACTGAAGTTTTTTCCCATCATAATGGTCGTCGTCTTCTTGTCGTCGTGCAGCCAGCAGCCTGGGACCGAAGTGCAGCAGACAGACGAGCTGCCGCCCATCTATCCCGACTACGTGGGCGTGACCATTCCCGTAGGCATAGCACCGCTCAACTTCAACGTCGTCCGTGGCAATGTCAAGTGTGTGGATGTCGTCGTCCGCGGCAGCAAAGGCGGCGAACTGCATGCCAACGGCGACTATGCCGACTTCGACATGGACGACTGGCATGCACTTGTAGAGCAGAACAAGGGCGGACGCCTCACCTTTACCACCTGCGTGCTGCAAGACGGACAGTGGATCCAGTACAAGGATTTCACCGTTGACGTCAGCTCCTACGCCCTCGACGAGTGGGGACTCACCTACCGGCGCGTTGCACCGGGCTACGAAGTCTACAGCAAGATGGGCCTTTACCAGCGCGACCTGTCCACCTTCGACGAGTTTGCCATCATCGAGAACACTCAGGTGCCCGGCATGTGTGTCAATTGCCACACCGCCAACCGCACCAATCCCGAGCAGTTCGTCTTCCATGTTCGCGGCGACCACGGCGCCACCATGTTCCAGCAGCAGGGAAAACGCGAGTGGCTGCAAGCAAAGAACGAGCTCCTCGGCGGCTCCATGGTCTATCCCTACTGGCATCCGACGGGCCGCTACTGCGCCTTCTCCACCAACCAGACGCGCCAGGGCTTCCATGTCGTGCCCAGCGAGCGCATCGAGGTATTCGACCTCTCGAGCGACGTCTTCTTGTACGAACCCTCCTCGCACAAGATTCTCACCGACTCGTTGCTGTCCACGAAGGAGTGGAGCGAGAACACGCCCACGTTCTCGCCCGACGGACGCACGCTCTACTACATGACATGCCTGCAACAGGACTATCCCGTCAACTTTGAAAACGAGCGATACAACCTCTGCAAGATCGGCTTCAACCCCGACAAGGGAACATTCGACCAGCATGTTGACACCATCATCAACGCCGTTGCAAAAGGCAAGAGCCTCACTTGGCCGCGGCCTTCCTACGACGGACGCTACATCCTGTTCACCTTGATGGACTACGGCTACTTCTCCGTCTGGCACAACGAGAGCGACCAGTGGCTGCTCGACCTCCGGACGGGCGAGGCACGCGAGCTGAAGGAAATCAACAGCCCCCGCGCCGACAGCTATCACAACTGGAACCAGAACTCACATTGGATTGTTTTCACCAGCCGACGCGACGACGGGCTCTACACCCGGCTCTATCTCTGCTCCATCGACGAGCAGGGACGCTGCTCGAAGCCCTTCCTCCTGCCGCAACGAAACCCGCGCCGCTACTACGACGAGACGTTCTTCTCGTTCAATACGCCCGACTTCACGAAGGAGAAAGTCGATTTCGACGCACACACAGCAGGACGCGAAATACAGTCGGACAAACGTGTGAAGACGCAGAACGAGTAGCCATTCCCGCCAACGCTCGTTTTTTTGCACGCCTGCCTATGTGGGGAAAAACCGACCTTCATCCTAACAACTTATAAAGGCATTGTCTATGAAATATCTTCGTCTATGGACTCTCCTGCTTTTCCTCGCGGGGATTTCGGCTGCAGCGGAAGCGCAGGAAGAGAAAAAACTGAAGTCGTTTCTCAATGACGATGAACTGCCCGACGGCGTGCTGTTCCTGCCCGGACCACCTGCCGAGGGCTCTGTGGACTACGACAACGACCTGTCCTACTATCAGTGGGGAAAACAGCAACGCAACACACCAGCAGGTAAACAGGCGGCCATCGACGAGGACAGCTGGACGTCAACAGCCTTTTCACCAGCTGTCGGATTCACCATCGGGCCCAAGGAAACGCCTGAAATCTTCAAACTTGCAGAGGGCGCGCGAAAGGATGGCAACGATACCAACAAGCGCATCAAGAACTACTACAAGCGCCAGCGACCCTTTGCCCACTTCAACGAGCCCTCCCTGGTGACCAAAAACGACGAGCAAGAGCGCAATACCTACAGCTATCCCTCGGGACACAGCGTCAGAGGATGGGTCTATGCCATGACATTGGCTCTCTGTGTGCCCGATTCCACAGAGGCACTGATGCGAAGAGCCAGGCAGTATGCCCTCAACCGCGTCATCTGCGGCCGCCACTACAAGAGCGATGTCGATGCTTCACAGACCGTCGCTACAGCCGTCTTCTGCCGACTGGTAGCCAACAAGGCGTTCCAGAAACAGCTGAAGAAAGCACAAAAGGAGTATCGGCGCATGCAGAAACGCATGGCGAAGCAACAACCCCAGGCCCTTGCCACATCACACGAGGCCATGCAGAACGTCGTCGTCAACCGCCAGTATAAGTTTCCGAAAACCGTTCCCGCCGGCAACTACAGCGGCATTGCTTGGCTCGGCGGAGCGCACTATGCCGTGGCCAACGACAAAACCGAAAGCGCCGGCTTCCATCTGATGACCATCGACATCGATTCCGTCACCGGAAGCATCCGTTCCGTACGTGCAGACTCGTTCCTCACCGACGGCAAACGTTCACGCGACGAGGAGGGCATCTGCTACGTTCCGCAGTCGAACACGCTGTTTGTCAGCGGAGAGAAAGACGGACAGATTGTCGAATACAGCAATGACGGAAAACCGACGGGGCGCCGATTGCAGGTGCCCGACATCTTCCAGACGGCCTACGCCAACAGCGGTCTCGAGGCGCTCACCTACAATGCCAAGACACATCGGTTCTGGACAACGTCCGAGAACACGCTCCGCGCGGATGGTAAGCAGCCGAAGCTTTCCAACCGGCTACCCAACCGGCTGCGCCTGCAGAGCTTCGGCGACGACTTGCAGCCCGCCGCCCAATACTGGTACGAGAGCGACGCCACCTCTTCCACGAAGCGCAAGGGCGAAAGCGTGCTGGGAGTCAGCGGACTTGCCGCCCTCGACGACGGGCGAATCGTGGTGCTCGAGCGCGAACTCTTCCTCACCCACAAGAAGATCGGCTCCTATTCACGCGTCAAGCTCTACATGGTCAACCCGCAGCAGCAGTCAAGCGGCGAACTGCTGAAGAAGACTCTGCTCGCCGGCTTCAAGACAAAGATCAATCTGACCAACCGTTCCTTCGCCAACTACGAAGGCATTTGCGTGGGACCGAAACTCTCCGACGGACGCCGCGTGCTCGTTCTCGTCAGCGACTCGCAGAACCAGTACCGCAAAATGCTGAAAGACTGGTTCCGGACCATCGTCATCGACAACTGAAAGCATTCCTCCGCTTCCTGTCGTCCACCCTCTCCCCTTCCCCATTTTCTACTGCCCCCACAGCCCTCTTGGCTCCGCTTTCGTAATGAATAGGCGCTAACAGAAAAAGCGACAAGTGAAAAACAGCTCTCACTTGTCGCTTTTGGTCGGGATGAGGCGACTCGAACGCCCGACCCCTACGTCCCGAACGTAGTGCGCTACCAACTGCGCTACATCCCGAATGCTTTTGTAAGCGGGTGCAAAGGTAGCGACTTTTTTTGAAATGCGCGCATGTTTGGACGGAAAATTTTGAAAAAATCTTTTCCGACAGCTTTCCGACAGCTTTCTGACAGCTTTCTGACAGCTTTCCGACAGCTATTCGACAGCTTTCCGACAGCTATTCTGAAGCTCTTTTTGCGGTGTAATGGCAATCGTTTGTCATGCCAGACACCGCAGGGAGAGCGGAACCGACAGCTGTTTCCGCCGCGCATCAGTTGGCTTTCGGCGCGGCTGGTGCGACCGCTCCCCTCCCCTCGAAGGCGAGTTTGATCTGCTGAGCCAAGTCGGCATAGTGGGCACGGGTAGCCGCATCGACGGGATGGCTTGCGCTGACGCGCTGACGGATGGCGTTCAGCATCAGCGAGATGAAGGGCCGCGCATCTTGATTGTCGTTGGCTGTCCACCCCTTGATGAGCCGCGTCACGGCCTGCTGCTGTATGTAGCGGTTCCAGGAAGACAGTTTTCCAGCCGTTGCCGTGCTGCGGAAGAGCATGCTCACCACGTCGGTGGCATAGTCGCCAGGCTGGTAGGCGTTGGCATCGTTGGCGTACCAGCAGAGTCGGTTCAGCGTGACGGTCGACAGCAGCTGCGAAAGCATCTGGTCGGCCAGTGGCCGTATGAGCCGTTCGGGGCTGGTGCTGAAGCGCATGACGTAGGGTTCGCTGACGAGCCAGGCCGGACACGCCACGATGTTCCTTTCGAGCCACGCGAGAGCTTTCTTCTGCCGGGCCTTCTCTTCGATGCGGTAGACGGGTCCTTTCTCTTCGGCACTCTTGTAGTTATGGTAGACGCCTGCGATGTTGCGGCTCACATGTCCTACATAACGGCGCATCTGCCCGATGAGCGAGTTGTACACCTGCTCCAAGTTCTTACCCATGTCGCCCTCTTCGTAGCTCCACTCGGGCAGCTGTCTGACAATGCGTTTCAGGTTCTTGACGCCGTAGTCGGAGGCACGGAAGGGGTCGTCGCCCAGGTCTTCGGTCTGCGCGCGCGGGTCGTTGTCGGTTCCCTCTCCGCCGAACCACAGCCGTTTGTTCTTCTGTGCGGCTATTGTCATCTTGTTCAGCGCCAGCCGCTCCGTCTCTTCGTCCTTGGCATTGGGGAAATAAGTGTAGCCCCACTTGATGGCCCACTTGTCGTAGTCGTTGATGCGAGGGAACATGCCGGCGTCGGCGATGTTGTCTTCGGGCTGAGCCACGTAGTTGAAGCGGGCGTAGTCCATGATGCTTGCGGTGTGTCCGTAGCGTTCCACCCACCGTTTGTCGCGCAGCGAGTCGACGGGCGTGGCCGAGCTGGCCCCCATGTTGTGGCGCAGTCCGAGCGTGTGTCCCACCTCATGGCTGCTGACGAAGCGTATGAGCTGCCCCATGAGCTCGTCGTCGAACTTCATCTTTCGTGCCCTTGCATCGACGGCTCCAGCCTGTATCATGTACCAGTCGTGCACCAGCTGCATCACGTTGTGGTACCAGCCGATGTGGCTTTCCAGTATTTCGCCCGTACGCGGGTCGTGAATCTGCGGGCCGTAGGCGTTCGAGATGGGCGAAGCCAGATAGCGTATGACCGAGTAGCGCGCGTCTTCGAGGCTCATGGTGGAGTCTTCGGGCCACTCGAGAGCCTTGATGGCGTTTTTGAATCCCGCCTGTTCGAAGGCCACGTTCCAGTCTTCCACGCCCTGTATGAGATATTTGCGCCACTGCTTGGGCGTTGCCGGGTCGATGTAGTAGACGATGGGCTTCTTCGGCTCCACCAGTTCTCCGCGGCGATAGCGGTCCATGTCTTCCTCGCGCGGCTCCAGACGCCAGCGCACGGCCACGGTCTGACTCTTCACCTGCTGCTGGTTGTCGCCGTAGACGCGGTGGTTGTCGGTGAAGTAGCCCACCCTCTTGTCGAAGGTGCGCAGTCGCATGGGTTCCTTCGGCAGCATGACGAGCGAGGTGTTGAGCCTGACGGTCATCCATCCTGCTTCCTGCGCGGCCGGTATCTTGCTCGTTCCCTTCACGGCAAATGTCTTCACGGTCTGAATCTCCGTGTTGATGGGGAAGGTGCTGATGTGGTCGATGTAGGACAGGTCGGCCTTGATGGCGCCCATGTTCAGCCGGTTTTTCACCGTGCTGTAGACGCTGAGCACCTGATTGTCGCCTTTCAGCAGGTCGGTCACCTTGACGCTGTAGAGCCGATGCTTGAGCGAATCGGTCAGGGTGGAGTCAATCAGGATGTTGGCCACGATGGGATCTTCGTTCGCCGCGCGCACGGCCATGGCAATGTCTTGCGTGCTGTCGGCAACAGCATCGTACATCATGGAGCGCAGGAGCATGCGTTTGTCGTGCTTCTCCCAGTAGAGGACGACGCTGTTGGCAAGCTCGCCGCCGTACATGCCGGCCTCTACGGGCGTGCTGACGAAGCGCGTGGAGGCGAGGAACGGCCTTCCCAGCAGCGAGTCGGCAATCTGGAAGTACCAGTCGTCTTTGTGTTTCTGTACGTTGAACAGTCCCTGCTTGGCAGGCGCCCTCACTTCCTTCTTGGGCTGAGCAGGTGTCTGTGTCTTCTTTTTCTTCTTCGCGTCTGCAGGCATGGCAGCCACCATGAGCAGACAAATCATGAAAATGGTTTTCTTCATCTGGTTGGCGAGGCTTCGCCTCGGAATGATATATGATAAATGAAAAATGGAAAACGACAAATGAAAGTGTTCTTTCTTCAGGGCAAATGGGGCTTACAGCAGCTCGGGCAACTGCCACAACAGCATGCTGTTGCTGCCTTTGACCAGTATGTAGAAGCCTGCGGGACGCTCCTGCGCAATGGCTTTCTTGACCGCTTCCACGTCGGCAAACTTGCGATAGCTGCAATCGGTCTTCCCGAACTCTTCGCCCACGAGCCAGACGGTCTCCAGTCCGTACTCCTTCATGAGGTCCACGGCGCGCTGGTGCTCCTCGGCCGAGACGTCGCCCAGCTCGCGCATGTCACCAAGAATGGCCATCTTCGGGCTGACAGCCATGTCGCGGAAGTTGCGCAGGGCAGCCGCCATGCTGGTCGGGTTGGCATTGTAGGCATCGACAATGAGGTGGTTGCGTTCGGTTTCGGTCAGCTGTGAGCGGTTGTTGTGTGGTACGTAGTCGCTCAGGGCACGGTTGATGGGTTCGGGATCGACGTCGAAGTAGAGTCCGACGGAGATGGCCGCCAGCATATTATAAAGATTGTAGGACCCGATGAGGTGCGTGTTTACCGTGAACCACTCCTGTTCTTCCTCCTCGCTGTCGTAGAAGCACCACTGGAAACGCAGGTAGGGATCGCAGGCAACGATGCGTCCCAGCACCGAAGTCTCTTCCGTGGGGGTTGTCCCGTAGCCGGCAGTGAAGATGATGTTGCGCTCGCTGACCATCTGCATCAGGTCTTCGTCGTCGGTGTTCACGAAGACGAAGCCCTCGTCGACGCTGTTCTCGTCGGCCTGACTGAGGAAGTCGTAGAGCTCTCCCTTCGTCTTCTTCACGCCCTCGAAGGAGCCGAAGCCCTGCAGGTGGGCCCGTCCGACGTTGGTGATGAGCCCGCAGGTGGGCTCGGCCGTGTTGACCAGCGTCCGTATGTCGCCGGGATGGCTGGCTCCCATCTCTATGACGGCTATCTGATGGTCCTTGTTTAGGCGGAAGAGCGTCTTTGGCACGCCCACGTCGTTGTTGAAGTTGCCCTGTGTGAAGAGCACGTTGTATTTCTGTTGCAGCACGGTGGCAACCAGTTCCTTCGTGGTCGTCTTGCCGTTGGTGCCTGTGATGCCGATGACGGAGATGGGGAACTGTCGCCGATGCTCACGGGCCAGGTCCTTGAAGGTCTGCAGACAGTCGCCGACGAGGATGAGGCGCGAGCGGTATTCCGTGCCCTCAGCCTCGCCCGCCACGCCCTCGTCGTCGACAATGGCGTAGGCGCAGCCTTTCTGCAATGCCTGCACGGCAAATTTGTTACCATCGAACGATTCTCCCTTCAGTGCGAGGAAGATGCTGCCCTCGGGGCAGTCGCGGCTGTCCGTGGTGATGCACGGATGCTGCTTGTAGAGGTTATAAAGCTCTTTGATGTCCATAGTTAAGGCGATGATGCTCGCACTTCGACGAGAGGGCAACGTTGCCGACTCTGGGGCGAGCCGCTACAAATTTAGTCACTTTTGTCGAAACGGCCAAAGAAAAGGCGCACTTTCAAGCTATCTTTTCTCGCTGCCATGCAGCAATGCCTTTTTTCTCTGCTGCCAAATGTGCGCTTCTGCGTTGCCAAGTGAGCGTTTCTGCGTTGCCTGAGCGCGCGTCTTGATTTGCAAAATCAGTTGTTTTGCAGCGCAATTTAACTGATTTTGCAAGCAGCAGAGGCTCCACGGCGCAGTCAGCAAGGCTCCTTCGGCAAGTTCAAAGCACTCCGTCGGCAGCTCTTTGCCCATCGGAACAAGGGGGAGAAATGTCCGTAATTGACGTAATGATGCGCCTCCGTGGGTTCCTTATACTTCCCAAAGACTACGGCTATGACGGGGTTTTCTGTCCAAATTCTCTCACATTCCGGCGAATTAGGCACATCCCTGCTTTTTTGTATGCGACGGTGCTCGCTTGGGGTCTTGTAGCGGGCTCAGCGGTTGGTGCCGGTGGCCTGCCTGTATTCGAGCAGCTTGTTTTGGTAGTCGGAGAAGGCGTCGGTGCGGCTGTCGAGTGCCTGCTGATAGAGCAGCTGTGCCTGCAGCAAGTCGCTCATCGTGGAGGTACCGGCCTGATAGTAGTTGCGGTTCAGGCGCAGGTTCTCCTCGGCTTGGCCTATGCTTCGCTGGGCAATGAGCAGCTGCTGGTAAGCCTCACCGACGTCGTTCCACGATTTCTGCATCCTGATTCTGAGCAGTTCGGAGTTGTCTGCCAGCTCGTCCTTGGCCCTCTGCTGGTCTATCTTGCTGCGTTTGATGGCATGCGAGCCGCCCCACCAGTCGGAAATGGGAACGCTGACGGTGGCGAAGAGCATGGCGAAGGTGCGGTCGTTCTCCAGCAGGTTGTGATAATTGTAGCCCACGCCGACGGCCACCGACGGCAGGTTCTTGCCGGTGGTGATGCGTCGCTGCAGGTCGGTGGCTTCCACCTGCTTCTGCAACAGCTGGTATTCGGGCAGCAGGTCGAGTGTCGATGCTGCGCCGACGGGCATGGGTGCGGCCGGACTGAGACTGTCGGCTTCGGGCATTGCGACGCCGAAGCCTTGACCGTCAGGCGTCGTTCCCAGCCCGCAGTACTGTGCCAGTAGCATCTTGACGATGCTGATGCCGTTCTGAAGCTTGACGCGCTGGCTCTCGATATCGTTCTGACGGAGCTGCACCTGCAGCTGGTCGTTGCGCATGGCGACGCCCGCTTTCACGGCTACGTCCACATCTTTCCTGATGGAAAGCAGCATGCTGTCTACGGCGTCGAGCGTTTTCACCTTTTCGTTCAGTGTCACCAGCTGCCAGTAGTATTGTTCCACGGTCTTCTCCACTTCGTTCTCGGAGAGTTGCAGCTGCAGGTGGCTCACGTCCTCGCCGATTTTGGCCAGCTTGTTGCCGTTGACGATCTGCCCACCAGCAAAGACTGGCTGCACAGCGGTGATGCCGGCAACGGTTCCTTTCTTCATCATGGACATGCTCATGGGTGCAGACAGTTCGGCAAGCAGCTCTGGCGGCAGCATCTGCGCAAGCGAAGCGCCCATTTTGGGCGACATCATCTCAGAGGGATTAAGGTCCATCTTTGCCATGCCTCGGTTGGCATTGAAGGTCAGAGCCGTTCCGCTGACGTTCGGGAAATACTTGGTGAATGCTTCCTTGCGTTGTTCCTGCGCCGATTCGATGGCGTAGCGGGCTTTCCGCACGGCCATGTTGCTACGGAGCGCGGAGTCTTTCAGCTGTTGCAAGGAATAGAGCCTCACCCCCGCCCCCTCTCCCAAAGAGAGGGGAGTGGAACCTTGAGGAAACGCAATGGATGCGATCAATAACAGATAAACTGATATGATATATTTTTTCATTATGATTGCCTGATTATATTATTGAGACGTTCTAACAGCTTCCCTCTTCGCTTGGAGAGGGTTGGGTAAGGCTTTTTACTTCAGGTTCACCTTCCAGTAGATGACGGGGAGCATGGTGACCACCATGATGAGCGAGCCGATGCCTCCGGCGAAAATGGTGACGCCCACGGGCATCCAGAACGACGACTGTGCTATGATCATCGGCACCACACCCACGGCGGTGGTCGCCGTTGTGAGGAAGATGGGCACCATGCGCCGACGGCCGGCCTCGTAGGCAGCCTGACGAACCGCCTCGTTGTACGCCTTGCGATTCACGTTCCAGTCGCCATGGGCTGCTACATATTGTTTGATAAGGTCGATGGCATGCTCGAAAATCAGGATTTCGTTGCGCATAATCATTCCCATCAGCGTGATGACACCCATGATGGAGGTCAGACCCAGCGTGCGGTTCATGAGTCCCAGGCCGATGAGTGCGCCCGGAATCATCAGTCCCAGGGCTGCAATGCAGACGGTTGTGATGCCATACTTCTTGAAGTTGAACAGCAGGAAGAAGAAAATGATGACCATGGCGATGGCCACACCACCGAAAATCTGCGGCATGGACTCGGCGTCGTACTCTATTTCGCCACCCACTTCGGAGCGCACTCCTTCGGGAATGCTGATTTCGTTCTCCATGATGTCGGCCACACGGCGCTCCACGGGAGCGGCATAGACGTCGCTGGCGAACTGTGCTGTCACCGTGATGCAGCGTTCGCCGCCACGGTGCATGATGCGACTCTCGCTCCACAAGGGCTTCACGTCGGCTATCTGGCGCAGCGGAATGGTGGTGTTCGTGCCGTTCAGTCCTGACGACAGCATGGCCATCGGCGTGACGATGCCCAGGTTCTCGATGTCGGAGAAGGTCATATCGCTGTCGTCTTTCACCACGACAGGCAGTTCATAGTCGCCTTCCCAGATCTGCCCGATGCGCAGGTCGGTCGTGGAAGCGGCCAGTGCGAGTGCCGTTGTGGTGCGTGTGACGCCCAGCTGCGACGAAATGACAGGGTCGAGCGCTACGTCTATGATGGGATGGGGCTGGAAGAAGTCGGTGTGCACCCATTCCAGCTCGGGCATTTCGCGCATTCGCTCCATCAGTCGCTCTGCTACGACATGCAACGAGTCGAGGTTTTCGCCGTAGAAACGGTATTCCAGTTCGGGCACTTCCAGGTAGTCGAGACGCTTGAACCGCACGTAAGCCTCTGGGAAAGCTTCGCTCCAGACGGGCTGGTATTTCGCCAACAGCTCCAGTGTCTTCTTGTCGGAAGTGGTATTCACGATGAACTGCGCGTAGTTCTGGCCTGCCATCTGCGGGGCATAGCACACCATGAAGCGCGGCGATGAACAGCCCACGAAGCTGGTGATGCTCTTCACGTCCTTGTCTTGCTGCATGACATGCCTCAAAGAGTCGGCAATCTGACGTGTCTCGTCGATGCCTTTCCCTTCGGGCAAGAATATTTCAACGGCGAACTGGTCGCGGTCGGCAAAGGGGAAGAGTCGTATCTTGAGCGTGAGGACGATGAGCGTGGAGAGCATGATGACGCCGATGCCGCCCCAAATGGTGAGCCACGGATGGCGGAATGTCATGTCGAGCACATGATTGTAGGTCTTCTGCACCCATTTGGTGATGGCGTTGCCGCCTGTTTTCACTTTTCCTGGCCTGATGATAAGCACCTCCAGGAACGGAATCACCGTCACGGCAAGCAGGAGCGACACCATCAGGTTGATCGTTATGGTCACGGGGAAGTCCTTCATGGAGTCGTGGAAGGCGCCTTTCATCGTGTAAAGCAACGGATAGAAGATGACACAGATGCACAGCGTGGCCAGCATCATCGGCATGAAATACTGCTTGGCCGAGTCGATGGCAGCCTTCTTGGGCTCGTAACCTTTGTCAAGATACTCCAAATAGCCGTCGATGACGACGATGGAGTTGTCGACCACCATTCCCAGGACGACTATGAGCGCCGCCAGCGTGACGATGTTGAGCTCGATGTCCATGAAGTACATCACCGCAACGGAGATGAAAGTACTGAGCGGAATCGTTATGGCTGCGACGATGGCCGACCGCAACGGGAACAGCACCATCATCACCAGGATGATGATTGCCATTGAAACGAGCAGGTCGCGAAGGAAGTCGCTCACGCTCTTTCCCACCACTTTCGGCTGATCGGCAATGCGGGTGATGGTCACATCGTCAGGAAGTACGTTACTGCGGTATTCATTGAGCACGTCGTCCACTTCTTTTCCGTACTGCACGATGTTGTTGCCCGGTGTCATCTCCAACGACAACAGCACGCAGGGATGCCCGTCTTGCTCGATATAGCTGTTGCCCTTGTCGTATTCGCGCACCACTTTGGCCACGTCTCTCACCCGAGCTACCTTCCCACTGACAGGATCGGAGAAGATAATCTGATTGGCAATCTCTTCCTCGCTGCTTTCGGTCGGCTGGATATGGATAGGTACTTGCTGGTCGTTATCGTCAAGAGCACCGCTCATTGTCGTCATTCCCTGTGCCTGCAGACGGCTGAACAAAGTCTGTTGGCCGATGCCGTAGGCTTGAAGCCGCTGGCGGTCCACGTAAAGTGAGATTTGTTCTTTCTGCGCTCCGTAGACTCTCACGTTGGCAACGGAAGGAATACGGCGCAGACGGTCGGAGACCTGGTCGGTGTATTCCTGCAGTTCACGATAGCTGCGCTGCGAGCTCTCGATGGCGATGAGCAGGGCTGAGGTGTTTCCGAAGTCGTCGTTGGCAATCAGAGCCAGCACGCCCGAAGGCAACGACTGCTTGAATGTCGTCAGTCCATGCTTAATCTTGCTCCACACTTCATCTTTGTTGTTCACGTCGTCGTTCAGTCGCAACATCACAATGCTCATACCGTTCTGCGAAGTGGTCGTTGTCTTCTTGCGATCCACCTCTCCGTACGTGAAAAGATAGCGTTCCAGAGGTTTTGTCACCTGCTCTTCCACCTCTTCGGTTGTGGCTCCCGGGTAAACCGCAACGACCACACCTTGGCGGATGGTGAACGCCGGGAATTCGTCTTTCGGCATTTCATACATGCCAAACAGTCCCAACACGAACAGAATAATGATGATGAGCAGTGTAATGGAGTAGTGTTCCAGCGGCCAGCTGATCCAATTCATTCCTCTCTTATCCATAACAAAGAACTATGCACTATGAACCATGAACAATAAAAATAATTATGAATTATGCATTATAAACTATGCATTATGAATTAGAAAACCACCTTCGTTCCCTCGCTCAGTTTCTGATAACCTTCGGTGACAATGAGCTGACCATCGGCGATGCCGCTCGTGACGTTGATGCGGTTGCCCTGTGTCTGTCCTACGGTGAGCTTCGTCCGGTGAGCCGTACTGTCGTTGGAGATGGTCCAAACGAAGAGCATTCCGTCTACATTCTTCTGCACACTGGTCACGGGAACTGTCACCTGACGGGTGTAAGCCGGTGCATGTCCGTTCCCCAACGTAACATTGGCCACCATGCCTGGCAACAAATGATGACCAGGATTGGCCACATGGATGCGGATGTCGTAGGTATGAGTGAGTGCATCGGCTGCCACACCTTTCTCTATACGTCCGCCTTTAAACTGTTTTCCCACGGCTTCCACGCTGATCGTCGCCGAAGTATTCGCTCCGATGCTCCCCATCTCGTTCTCGGGAATGGAGACTTTCACCTTCACACTATTGATGTCAAGAATAGTCACGACGGCCTGTGAGGGCATGGCGGTCTCGCCCGTTCCGACGTTCTTGCTGCCTACGATACCGCTCACGGGCGAAAGCAGCTGACAATCGGCCAAGTTCTTCTTGGCTACGGCCACCTGCGACTTGGCCTGGGCCACCTTGCTCTGTATCTCCACCCATTTCACTTCAGGCAGCGAGCCGTTTTCGTGAAGCATGCCGTAGCGTTGCAGGGCATCGTCAGCCTGAACCATCTGAGCCTCGGCTGTCTTGAGCATGTTGCGTGCCTGCGTGTCGTCCATGACGGCAATCAGCTGGCCGCGGCTGACATGCTGACCTTCATTGACCAGCACTTGCTTCACAACGCCCATGCTGGTGAAACTGACAGCCGTCCCGGCATTCTCTTCAACGATGCCCACGTATGTCTGTCCTCCAGCTCCTGCTGTCGTCGTCACCCGTTCCGCCTTTACCCGCGTGGGCAGCTTGGCTCCCGAATCTTTTTTCTCACTACAGCTGCAGACGAGCACCACCGCCAGCAACACCAACAACTGTTTCGTTCTCATTTCCCAATTAGTGTGTTTGTTTTTTCTGCTATTATGTTATAATGGAAAAAATGTTCCCTAAGAGCGGGAATCTTATTCTTTTCAGGAACCATTGAGGTCAAAAGCTGCAACTATTTGATTCTGTACGAAACGCCAATGGTGCCATAAATGGGGAAGAGAGTCTGCTCCACCGTCTTGAAATCGCTCTTGAAGATGCCATTCAGGCCCCAGTTGAGGTCGGCGAACACTCCGAATTGCTTGGCCACTTGCCAGTCGGCTCCCACAGCGACACCGAACTGCAGGTCGCGCATGTCGTCGTTGAACTCATAAGTGGCTCGTTCGTTCTCTTCAACACCCATGGTCACCTTCGGTCCTGTAGGATCGCCCTGTCGCAGATAGCCGTCGTAGACATAGCCGCTGAATTCTTTGTCAATCAGGTAAGAAAGGTAGGGGCCTGCTTTCAGCTGTACTTTCTCGCTCAAACGGTACGACAGCTGCACAGGCAGCGTGAGCATCCACTCCTTCACCTTCTGTCTGACGTGACCAGTATAGACGCCATTCATGATGCTCTCTCCTTTTTTCACCTCCATGCGATACGACTTTGTCGTTGCCTCGGCATCCATTCCCTTGTTCTCGAAACGAAGTCCGACAAGCAGACCGAGCCGTTCCTTCAAGGGCATATTGACATCCACGCCAACCATGAACGACGGTGTCAGACTGTATTTGTCTATGCTGCGGATGGTAGCCGGTATGCCTATGGGTGCCGTTCCGCCTATGCTGTAGCCGAGTCGGGCTTTCAGTTCAAGACCTTCCTGCAGGTTTCCTGCCATGATATTGCCCTGCCCGAACACGACGGCCAGCAGTGCAACGATAGCTATGATTCTTTTCATCGTCTTTTTATCTCTTAACTTGTTTAACCAATCAGTGTTGATTCCTGTTTACTCCTTCTCTAAAGAAATGGCCACCTTATCTATATACAGAGTGCTTCCGATGGCTCCGCAGAACTCAGCGCCTCGCTTGCTCGAAGAGAAGACGAGTGCCAAGTTGTAACCGAACTTGTCAAGTATCTGCTCGTTCAGGGGAGCCACATCCTCAAAGAACATCTCGAAAGGCTTCCATTCGTCTGTAGCAGGCAGCGACTTCACCTGAGCCTTGCTGACGATATACTCGCTGGTCAGCACATTGCCGCCATCGAGCACCACAGGATTGCCGTTCGCGTCTTGATTTCGATAGAGCACGGCGTAGATGTCGCCCTCATCAACGACACCGGGAACCACCTCGTTCTTCTCGTTCCTGAACTCAGCTCCGGGACGATACTTGTAGTAGCCCGTCACCTTCACAGGCTCTTGGGGGAACGGATTGTTCTTTCCCATCAATGTAGACTCAAGCGAGCTCTTCAAAGCATTGTTCACATCGAACTCTCCGATGAACAGGTTGCCGGCGGCAATATATTTCTTCAGTGCAGCGGCCATGGCACCGGCGCTCTTGGTTTCCATGCGCACGCAAGCGCCTTCGTAGCCGTTCTTGTCGGGAACGGTAGGATATTCATCCGGCGTCAGGTTGCTGTTACCCATGCCGAAGCCCTGGTTACCCGTTGCCCAGATGTTCTTCCTGTTGCCGTTTTCGTCCATCTCAAACCAACTGTAGTAGCTATATTTGAAGATCAACATGTTGACATCCAAGGTCTCGTAGTTCTCGAAGTCGTATTTCAGCGTGGGAAGTTCGGCCTCTTTGAACTCCACTTTGTACTGACGATGCCACGCTCCGTCCTCCGAAGTCACCGTGTAGGTCACCGGTCCTTTGCTGAAGTCCTGCTCCGACCCGTTGGCCGGCTCGATGGTCGCGCCAGGTGTCAGGGTGAAATGCAGCGGAATCTTCGGCAAAGAGATCATCGACTTCACCGTGAAAACAATTTCTTTTGTGGAGAAGAGCAAGTCATTCTTACGCATGTCCGTTTCGGGCTGGTAGAAACAATCCTTGTAAGCTTCACCTTCCACCCACACGTTCAGAATGTCACATTCCGAGTTTTTGGGTTCATCCTTGATGCACGATACAAGCAGCAAGGAAGACATGAGAAATCCAAACCAATAATACTTCATTTGACTATCATTTTTTAAAACGCTGGCAAAGATAAAAAGATTATTTCACAACAGAAAACTTTTGGGGCTATAAATAGTATTCTGAACTCGTTTTCTTGATTTTTCTCCTTTACATTATAGACAGAAGTCCGGTCGACACACAACCGGACTTCTGCAGAACAAGCCTGTCAGTAGGCAAGGACATACCACAAATCGCGCACCCGTTGCTCCGGATCCCACTGCCCGTCGAACGTCCACTGGGCCGTGATGGCGTGGAACTCCGGGCTGCCCGGCGCCTTGTCGAGGTTGTTGCGCAGCCATCCGCTGTCGCCACCCTCGCGCGCACATCCATAATAATAGGTACGCTGGCCCCACGGACAGGGGTCGAGCACTTTACCCTCGCGTGCCATTTCCTCGGCCGTGCGGCCCACGTAGGCGTGCTGTATGTTCTCGTCGAGAATCTGGTCGGACAGTTTGCAGTTCATGAGATAGAACTGTGAGTCGTGATGATAGCGTCCCAGCGGTGTCGGTCGCTTCGCATCGAAGGTCGAATTGGTCACGACGAGTTTCTTCTGCTGGTCTCCGCGCCCGTCGTGCCACAGAATGGCGCGCCCGTCACCGTAGAAACGGCATCGGGTGGCATAGCACCAGCCGCGCGGACAGAGGAAGTCCACGCCCGGACAGCGCAGGAAGAGGTCGGCATGATAGTACATTCCACCCTCTTTTGCCCACAGCGACAACGCGTCGTTGCCGTCGGCCCAGATGTTGCTGTTCAGGATGATGGTGCGAGTACCGCGTCCGTAGACGGCCATCTGGTGGCGGGTGGTATTCTCAACGGTCGTGCCGTAGTTGTTATAGACGGTCAGTCCGCTGATGACACAGTCGTCGGCTCCCTCCTGCAGCACGATGACTCCGTTGCCTACAGGCTTGCCGTGGTATTCGTTCACGGCGCACGTCTCGCGCGTCTCGGCCAGCACGATGACGGTGCTGTCGCGCTGTTCGCCCACGAGCACGATGTTCGGCCGGTCAATGATGACCTTCTGGCCGTACGTTCCCTTGCGGATGAAGATCTTGAAGGGCTTGTCGGGCTGCGCCGGAGCCTTCTCGATGGCATCCTGTATGCGCTCGCCCGGGCTGACTATGGCGTCGAAGTCGGCCATATCCTTCTTCGGAGCGCGGAACATGTCTATCAGTCCGTTCTCGTTAGCGCCCTTCGTGGTCAGACTGATGTTCACTTTGTGCGCAGGATCGTGCTGTCCGGCCCACTTTTCGTACAGCGGATAGAGCGAAGCCGGACGGTCGCCGTACCATGCGTAGCCGTTCCGACGCTCGGGGCCGATGTCTTGCAGGTGGCGGCGAGGCAGTCCGTCGCGGTCGCACACGTAGGGTTCGCAGTACTTCAGGTCGTAGTAGCGCCCCCAGATGGGCCCGGCAGTCGCGTCCTTCACCAGCCGTGTGTCGCGGTCGGGGCTGCCCCACTGTCCGGTCCGCACCACGCGCAGGCCCGTCAGCTTGTATTTGTCGAACCAAGCCATGGCCTTGTGGACAGCCTCCTTCACCCGTTCGTCGGGCTTGGGCAGCTCCATGAGCAGGCGCACGATGCTGGCACTCTCCTGCGTGCAGTACGAAGGCAGCTCGTAGGCACGCGCCGGAGCCGGTTCGTAGGTGTTGCGGTCGTGCTGCTGGCACCACACGGTGAGCTGACCGTCGCACCGTATCTGTGTCTTCAGAATGCACTCCACTCCCCTCTCAAAAGCTTTCATGGCGCGCTGTCGCATCTGTTTGTCGGTGAGTTTGTTTCCGTAGGGTTCGCGCTGCTGGGCAATGTCGCGCAGCAAGGTCATCGTGTTCACCATCGCGTCGTCGTTGAACGTGATGTGCCATTGGTAGCCGTGTGTCTCCGGCCAGAACTGAGGCCAGCCACCGTTGTCGTATTGTCCGCTGAGCAGATACTCCACGGCACGGCGGAAACCGTCGCGGAAGCGCGTTTCGTGCGTCGCTTGGTAGAGACGTGCCAGATAAACCATCTGCAGCGTTGTGGCCCCGTTGTCCGTCGTCGAGTCGTTGCGGCGGTTCTTCTCGGCAGCGATGGCGGCCCGTTCGTCATCGCTGAGCGGCCGTGCCATGTCGATGTTCTTCGGCCAACCGCCCGTTGTGCGCTGGTAGAGCAACACCTGGTCGCCGATGCGCAGTGCTTCGGCCGTCTTGAAGAAAGCAGGATCGGTCGAGCGCAGTTCCGGGTTGCGCGGATGTCCGGCCAAGCTGGTCTGCGGCTGTGCCTGAGTGCCGGCGACGGTCAGCCAGGACAGGGCGAAGAATAGGAAAAATCTGTACTTCATCATGAGCGAGTTTTTAAAAGCAGTGATTCTGTAGTTTGTATCAAAGAGGAGTTTTCAAAGCATTCCGACTTATCATTCCTGTATGGTAGAGGACGCTCGTGCGCGCACGCTGTAACCACGACGTAGACACGAAAGACGGCAATGCAGCCATCACCGAAATCATGGCTTCGCCGTCTTTCTTTATCTTTATGCATTGACCATTCGTTGTCTGGTGGCCGTGTGCCGGGATTTCAGTCCGAAACGGCTTCCCACCTCAACACGCTTCCGTTCACGCGCGCCGGGTCGGCACCCGTGAAGTCCATCGAGTAAGGACTGCCCGTGGTGGGACTCTTGCCTATGTAGCGATGCGTGCGCATCGACATCAGCATGAACTCGTGGTTCAGGTAGTCCTGCCAGAGGAACACCTCGGCCTTCGCGGGATCGTCGGTCAGACGGACGTCGCCTGCGATGCCGTAGCCCGAAGTGAAGACATAGCGGCCGTCTTCACACTGCAGGACGACCTTTCCCTGGCCTTTGTCGATGACACGGAAGTGCGTCAGGTCGCTCGTAACTTCTGCATTCTTATCCGACGAGGGTGCCGGCCGGAAGCCTTCGGTGTCGTGCAGCAGTCCATGCTTCAAGGCAATGGCAGGCTTGCCGGTGGCAAGGTTGATGATGCGGAATGTCTTGCCGTATGGAATATTCTTGCTGCGGTCGGCCTGCGGTTCCTCCACGGTGAAGTTGTCAAACTCGGCATAGCCGCCCTGGATGCCCTTGCGGTTGAAGGCGAAGAGGGCGTGGCGCGAGCCCTGGAACGTGATGAGCTGATACGACAGCGGCATCTCGCGGCCCAGCGGTTGGAAGTCCTTGCCATTGAATGACCATTCGTAGTGGGCGCGGTCGTGGTCGTAGTCGCCCACCATGCGGAGCCATACCTTCTTCAATGGTGCGTCGCAGGAGCCGAGGCCCAAGGTGACGGTGTCGTTGGTGGCTTGCTCAAAGCAGTGCAGGAGCAAGCCATAGTGGCCTTGCTCGATGCCAATCCACGAGCAGGGCACGTTGATGTTGCCCAGTCCGGCCACGTCGCCTTCCTTCATGCCGCCGACATATAGCTCCACGGTGGCAATGCTTGTGGGACCGATGACGCGCTGCGTCAGCGTGTTGCGGGCCCACATGAGCTGCTCGGCGGGCTGTGCCTGCAGGCGCAGGCGTCCGTTCTTCAGGCTCCATTTCTTCTCGTCGGGGTTGTGGTTCCACTGCCAGACGCGGCCGAGCTTCTTGCCGTCGAAGTTCTCGCTGCGCTCGTAGGGGGCGTGGGGAGGCTGCTGTGATACAGCAGCAGACTGGACGTTGGGCTTGAACCACGTGCGCGGTGCGCGACCCAGGTTGCCCTCCAGCCCGAGCATGGGCCAGCCGTCCTTCCAGGTGATGGGCGCCAGGGTGACGGTGCGGCCGATGGAGTGGAAGTCCATCATCAGCAGAGCCCACCACTGTCCGCTCTGATCCTCCACGATGCCGCCCTGATGGATGTTGGTGCAGGCCGTGGCATGGATGTCGACGGGCGGGATGCCGAACTTCGTGCCGTTGCTTCCGATGCGGTATTGCTCGCCTTGAGGCACCTGTGTGAGCGAGGCTGCATGGTAGCCGAAGGTCTCGTCGGCCGTGATGGTGATGGTCTCGTAGGGTCCCCAGATGCTCTTCGAGCGCGAGCAGAGCGTGCGCCCGTTGGGCCGGTAGTCGGTCGAGATGAGATAGTACATGCCGTTGATCTTGTACATGTGGTGACCTTCGCCCACGGCGTTGCCCTCGGGGATGATGGTGCGCTCGGTCTCCTCGATGGGCCCGCTCATATCGGGCTTCAGCTCGGTGCATTTCACTTCGCCGTAGCCGTGGATGGCGTAGATCTTGCCGTCATCGTCGAAGAGGACAGACAGGTCGTAGATACGTCCCTGCATGTTGTGGTGCTTCCAAGGGCCGCGGATGTCCTTCGAGGTGTAGCACTGCAGCCCCTTTCCGTTCACGTTGGAGTAGACGTAGAACTGTCCGTTGGCATATCGGATGCAGGGTGCCCAGATGCCTTGTCCGTAGATTTCCTTGTGGTTTCGGAGCGCGAAGGCATCGTCGTTGAAGTCGAACCTGTCGAAGCAGTAGCTGATGTTCTCCCAGTTGACAAGGTCCTTCGAGTGCAGGATGACCAGTCCTGGCACGGTGTGCATGGTCGTTCCGGCCAGATAGTAGTCGTCGCCCACGCGCAGGATGTCGGGGTCGGAGAACTCATCGTAGAAAAGAGGGTTGGTGAACGTGCCGTTTCCGTTGTCAGCGGTCCACGACTTCGTCTGTGCGAAGAGCGTCGTGGCAAGCATGGTGAGCAGCAGTAGAGCCGTTGTTTTTTTCATTGTCAGCTTTGGTTATAGTTTTGATAATTTGTGCAAATGTAGTAAAAAAAAATCAGATTCCCTTCGTCTGCACAGAGTTTTGGAAAAAAAACAACGGTTTACGGCTTTCGGCCGGGTGGCTGATGTGCTGCCGCGGGGTGTCTGCGAGATGGGGGCTGCATCATGGAACCTCTGTCGGTCAACGTATGCGAGCGTAGTAACAGTTGTGAAAAAAGCAGACAAAAAGTCCGATTTGGGCCTCCGTGAGTGCCATCATTCTGAAATAAAAATCCGGCGGACGCGTACACGCGAAATATGAGCATCTTTTAAACTGCTGGAAACAAAGCACTTGTATTTTCTTTACATTTTTTACGCCTTCAGAATGGCTCATTTTGCGCTCGAAAACGGCCCGTTTTGTCTCGCAGAATGGCTCATTTTGGCGAGCAGAACGGCCCATTTTGCGACGCAAAATGACCCGTTTTGAAAATCGGCTTGATTTTTCTTCCGCTTTTGTTTGGATTTTTTACCCCAAAAGAATGAATCTGCCCTCTAAAATGAACAAAAATTTCGACAGAATTTTTTGGTAAAAAATGTTTAGTCTTTTGATTCCAGAAACTTTCCCGAAGCAGGGCTCTTCCTGTCGTGACCGAGCGATTGCAGGAGTCAGGAGCAAGCGAGCCATCCGACCGTCTGCTGTCATTGCGAGCGGAGGCGGTGCGCATTTCAGCCCCTCGTTTGTCGCAACCTGTTGCCTGCCCCACCTTTGCGCGTCGGGCGCGCGGGCGAAAAATAATGCCTGCGGATGATGGTTATTCGGAACTTTTTTCATAAATTTGCACCACGATTTTTCTCTTCCGGTCATGAAGAAACTGACAATCAATGCAGGCGGAAGCCTGATCGACCTCAGCAGCCCCTGCGTGATGGGCATCCTGAACGCCACGCCCGATTCGTTCTACGCGGGCAGCCGCATGCAGACGGAGCGCGACATAGCCGAGCGCGCCAACGCCATCGTGGCCGAGGGCGCACGCATCATCGACGTCGGCGCGTTCTCCACGCGACCCGGCGCGGCCCCGGTGAGCGAGCAGGAAGAAATTCAGCGGCTGCGGACGGCACTGGCCGTAGTGCGCCGCGAGCAGCCGGAAGCACTGCTTTCCGTCGATACGTTCCGCCCCGACGTGGCCCGCATGGCCGTCGAGGAGTACGGCGTGGGCATGGTGAACGACGTGTCCGAAGGCCACAGTGCGGGTGTCTTCGGCGGCACCGAGGGGCCTGAAGCCAGCGTCGGCGTTCCCGACATGTTCCGCATGGTGGCGCGTCTGCGCGTACCATACGTGCTGACGTCGGTGCGCGGCACGCTGGAGGAGATGCTCCGCGACTTCGCCCGCGAGGTGCAGCAGCTGCATGCGCTCGGACAGAACGACATCATCCTGGACCCCGGCTTCGGCTTCGGCAAGACGCTGGAGCAGAACTATGCCATCGTGCGCTCGCTGGAAAAGCTGCGCGTGATGGACCTGCCGCTGCTGGTGGGACTGTCGCGCAAGAGCATGATATGGAAGCGGCTGCAGACAACGGCCGCCGAGGCGCTGAACGGAACGACCGTGCTCAACACCATCGCCCTGCTGAAAGGGGCTTCTATCCTGCGTGTCCACGACGTGCGGCAGGCCGTGGAGGCCGTCCGGCTGTGCTGTTGCCTCGACGAAAACGAATCATCAAACCAATAACATACCACCGTGTTCGACTTTGGAATCAAAGACATCATCGACATTTTCCTTGTCGCACTGATGCTCTACTACATCTACCGCCTGATGCGCGAGAGCCGTTCGCTGAACGTCTTCATCGGCATCATGCTGTTCATCATCATCTGGCTCTTCGTCAGCCAGATTCTTGAGATGCGCCTGCTGGGCAGCATCATGGACAAACTGGTCAGCGTCGGCGTCATCGCCATCATCATTCTCTTCCAAGAGGAAATCCGAAAATTCTTCTATAACATCGGGGCACGGCAGCGCTTCCGCACGCTCACAGGCTTTTTCCACCGCGACCGGAAGACAGACGACGAGGCGGACAAGCGGACCATCATGCCCATCGTGCTGGCCTGCATGAACATGGCGCGACACAAGGTGGGCGCGCTCATCGTGCTCGAACGCGAGTCGACGCTGACCGACGTCATCACCACGGGCGACCTCATCGACGCGAACATCAACCAACGACTCATCGAAAACATCTTCTTCAAGAACTCGCCCCTGCACGACGGAGCCATGGTCATCCGCAACAAGCGCATCTGTGCTGCCGGCTGCATACTGCCTGTGAGCCACACCGTGAACATTCCGAAGGAGCTGGGACTGCGCCACCGCGCCGCTCTGGGCATCTCACAGGAGAGCGATGCCATAGCCATCGTGTGCAGCGAAGAGACGGGGCGCATCAGTACGGCCATCAACGGCGAGTTCCGACTGCGCCTGTCGGCCGAGGAACTGGAGAGCATCCTGACCAAAGGGATGAGGTCTATTGAGTGAAGATGCCCCACCCACTGCCCTCCCCGAAGGAGAGGGGGTGTGAAGAAGCCCCACCCCCGACCCTCCCCGAAGGAGAGGGGGAGTGAAGAAGCCCCACCCACTGCCCTCCCCGAAGGAGAGGGGGAGTGAAGAAGCCCCACCCCGGCCCTACCCGAAGGAGAGGGGGAGTGAAGAAGCCCCACCCCCGACCTTACCCGAAGGAGAGGGGGTGTGAAAAGTTAAGAGTGAAGAGTGAGTGAAGAGTGAGAATTAAGAGTGAAGAATTAAGAGTTTGGCTAATCAACTAAAAACAATATCTATGTATGAAAACAAATCGAATGATTCTTGTCTGGCTGCTGGCCTGCATGGCACTGAGCATCCATGCCAGAAAGACTTACAACTTCAACGGTGACTGGTTGCTCTATGTGGGCGACGTGGCAGAAGCCAAAGACGCGGCTTTCGACGACAGTCGCTGGCTCGGCGTGACACTGCCATACGCCTTCAACGGCGACGAGGCGTTCCGCAAGGACATCGTCGACCTGACCGACGCCATCGTTTGGTACCGCAAGCACTTCACGCCGGAAGACTTCCCCAGCCATCCGAAACAGGGGAAAAGCGCCGCTGAGAAGTACTTCATCGAGTTCGAGGGGGCACGCCAGGGGGCCGATGTCTACCTGAACGGCCATCTGCTGGGCTACAGCGAGAATGGCGTGATGGCCTTCGGATTCGACCTGACACCCTATCTCGTCAAGGGCGACAACGTGCTGGCCGTGCGCTGCGACAACAGCTGGACCTACCGCTCGCGACAGCACGACAGCCGATACCAATGGAACGACCGCAACTTCAACGCCAACTACGGCGGTCTGCCTAAGAACGTGCGCCTGCATGCCACCGACAAGCTCTACCAGACGCTGCCTCTCTACTCGAACCTGGGCACGACCGGAACATACGTCTACGCCACTGACTTCGACATTGCCAACAGGAAGGCGACCGTACACGTGGAGTCGCAGGTGCGCAACGAGGACGACAAGGCGCATACGTTCCGGCTCTTCGCGCGCGTGGCGAATGCCGAAAACTTTGTGACGGCCATCATTCCCGGCGAACCTGTCACGCTGAAGCCTGGTGAGACGCGCACCATCAGCATCCAACGGGAGCTCGAAGGGCTGCACTTCTGGTCGTGGGGCTATGGTTATCTCTACACCGTCACGTCCTTCCTGGCTCCGGCAGAGGGCGACCCGGAGCCGATGAGCTACCATCCCGACGCTGTCGTCTTCCGCACCGGCTTCCGAAAGACGCGCTTCGCCGAAGGAAAAGTGTGGCTCAACGACCGCGTGCTGATGATGCATGGCTACGCTCAGCGCACCAGCAACGAGTGGCCGGGCGTGGGACTGAGCGTTCCGGCGTGGCTGAGCGACTATTCAAACGGCCTGATGGTGGAGTCGAACGGCAATCTGGTGCGCTGGATGCACGTCACGCCGTGGAAGCAGGACATCGAGTCGTGCGACCGCGTGGGCCTCTTGCAGGCCATGCCGGCCGGCGATGCTGAGAAAGACGTGGAGGGTCCGCGTTGGACACAGCGCACCGAGCTGATGCGCGACGCCATCATCTACAACCGCAACAACCCCAGCATCATCTTCTACGAGTGCGGCAACGAGAGCATCTCGCGCGAACACATGGTGGAGATGAAGAAGATACGCGACCAGTACGACCCCTTCGGTGGCCGAGCCATCGGCTCGCGCGAGATGCTCGACATCAACGAGGCGGAGTACGGCGGCGAAATGCTCTACATCAACAAGTCGAAGAAGCACCCCATGTGGGCCATGGAGTACTGCCGCGACGAAGGTTTGCGCAAGTATTGGGACGACTACAGCTACCCGTTCCACAAGGAAGGCGACGGTCCGCTCTACCGCGGGAAACCGGCCGCCGACTATAATCACAACATGGACAACTTCGCCGTGGAGATGGTACGGCGCTGGTACGACTACTGGCTGGAGCGTCCCGGAACGGGAACGCGTGTCAGCAGCGGCGGCGTGAAGATCGTCTTCTCCGACACGAACACGCACCATCGCGGCGAATCGAACTATCGCACCAGCGGCGTCACCGATGCCATGCGCATTCCGAAGGACGCTTTCTTCGCCCATCAGGTGATGTGGAACGGATGGGTGGACAAGGAGAAGGAACAGACCTACATCGTCGGCCACTGGAACTACGAGCCCGGAACGGTGAAACCTGTCTATGTGGTTTCCAACGGCGACGAGGTGGAGCTCTTCCTCAACGGGCGCTCGCTGGGACGCGGCGTTCAGCAATACCGCCATCTGTTCACGTTCGACAGCGTGCGCTACGAACCAGGAACGCTGACTGCCGTCAGCTATAACCGGGTGAAGGCATCGGCTGACGAGGGCATGGGCGCTTCGGGCAAAAAGACCGGGGGAAAGAAAACTGTCAAAGGGAACAAACGCTCCGGCAACGGGGCCCCGACGATTGCCAAGGAAGCCAGCCGCTACGAGCTGCAGACGGCCGGAGAACCCGTGGCTCTGCGCCTGAAGACCATCAGCAATCCCGAAGGTATGAAAGCCGACGGTGCCGACATGGCACTCGTCGAGGTGGAAGTGGTCGACAAGGAAGGGCGTCGCTGTCCGCTCGACGACCGCATGATTCTCTTCCACATGGCGGGTGAAGGGCGCTGGATCGGGGGCATCGGAACGCGCAACAACAAAGAAATGCAGCGGCCCGACACGCAGTCGCGCGAGGGACTGCTCGACGCTGCGGCTACGAAGAACGTCTCCGACAACTATGTCGGGTCCTACATGCTGCCCGTGGAGTGCGGCGTGAACAGGGTTCTGGTGCGCTCGACGGTCAATGCAGGCGACATCAACGTCTCCGTATGGGCCGAAGGGCTGAAGCCCGCCTATGCGAAGCTGACCACCGAGGCCGTCAACGTGGCCGAATACCAGCCGCGACTGACCCTGCCGGGACGACTCGACCGGGGCGAGACGCCGCAGACACCTTCCTATCAGGAGCAGCAGAGGGCCGTGCCCATAGCGTCGGTGAATGCCGGTTACGACGAAGAGCATGCCGGCAACAGCTTCGATGACAACGAACTGTCGGAGTGGAAGAACGACGGACGACTCTCCACGGCATGGATTACCTACCGCCTGGCACGCAAGGCCAACGTCAGTGACATCTGCATGAAGCTCACCGGATGGCGCATGCGCAGCTATCCCATCGAAATCTATGAGGGCAAACGACTCGTATGGAGCGGTGAGACACCACGCAGCCTGGGCTATGTGCATCTGAAGGTGGTGCCACGCGCCACCAACGAGATTACCATCCGACTGCGCGGAGCAGGCAAGGACGAAGATGCTTTCGGCGGTATCGTCGAAGTGGCACAGCCTGCTGCAGGCGAGCTTGACCTCTATAAGGCCAAGGGTGGTGGCGAGACGCGCAGCGAACTGCGCATCGTCGAGGTGGAATTCCTCGAAGACGTGAAATAAGTGTCGGCTGTCGGCCTTCGACGCTTCGACGATAGCCGACGATACCGCACGCAGCCCAATCGCCAAAAAAACGTAAATCGGAACGGCATTCGCTTGCCGTTCCGAATAAATTGAGTATATTTGCAAATCGTATTAACCTGAACGAAATCATTATTCAATTATTATTATAACAAACTATGGATTTAATACAACAAATCATCGAGCGCGCTAAGAGCAACAAGCAGCGCATCGTGCTCCCCGAAGCTGAGGAGGAGCGCACACTGACAGCCGCCGACCGTGTGCTGGCTGAAGACATGGCCGACATCATTCTCATCGGAAACCCCGAAAAAGTGCACGCACTGGCCGAGGAGAAGGGCCTGAAAAATATCGGAAAGGCAACACTCATCGACCCGCTGAACTGCCCGAAGAGCGAGGAATACGCCCAACTGCTGGCCGAACTGCGCAAAAAGAAGGGCATGACCATCGAACAGGCTCGCGAACTGGTGAAGAATCCGCTCTATCTGGGCTGCATGATCATCAAGACAGGCGATGCTGACGGTCAGATTTCGGGTGCTCTCTCCACAACAGGCGAAACGCTGCGCCCCGCACTGCAGATTATCAAGACTGCTCCCGGCATTACTTGCGTCAGCGGTGCCATGCTGCTCATCACGAAGAAGCCCGAATACGGTGAGAACGGCGTGCTCGTTGTCGGCGACGTGGCCGTAACGCCCATGCCCGATGCCAACCAGCTCAGCCAGATTGCCGTCTGCACAGCACAGACAGCCCGCTCGGTTGCAGGATTCCAGGATCCGCGCGTGGCCATGCTGAGTTTCTCCACGAAGGGCTCCGCTACACACGAAGTGGTCGACAAGGTCATCGAGGCAACTCGCCTGGCCAAGGAACTCGACCCCGCACTGAAGATTGACGGCGAACTGCAGGCCGATGCCGCCCTCGTGCCCGGCGTAGGCAAGAAGAAGGCACCCGGTTCCGACATTGCCGGACAGGCCAACGTCCTCGTGTTCCCGAACCTCGAAGTGGGCAACATCGCCTACAAACTGGTGCAGCGCCTCGGCGACGCCATCGCTGTCGGCCCCATTCTCCAGGGTATCGCCCGTCCGGTGAACGACCTCTCGCGCGGCTGCTCGGTGGAAGACATCTACTATCTCGTGGCCATCACCGCCTGCCAGGCCATGGACGCAAAGTAAGTTAAGAGTTAAGAGTGCAGACCAGAAATTATTAATTATTTAATCATGGACAGAAAATACCATAATTATTATAATTATTTCAAATGACCAAGTCGGAGTATAAGAGCATTTATGATATCAGAGTCCGACAAGTTCATTCTGCTGACTCAGAGTAATAACAAGAGTTATATTACGGAATACGGAATAAGGAATAATTATATTAATTATAATAAATTCTGTCGATAAAAGACATTATGAAAATTTTAGTTTTGAATTGTGGCTCGTCGTCTATCAAGTATGCACTGTACGACATGGACACAAAGAAAGTGATGACAAGCGGCGGCGCCGAGCGTGTTGGCCTTGACGGTGCTTTTGTGAAAGTGAAACTGGCCAATGGCGAGAAGAAGCAGATCATGCACGACATTCCCGAGCACACCGAGGGCGTGAAGTTCATCTTCTCACTGCTCACCGATCCGGAGATCGGCGTCATCAAAGACCTGAAAGAGATTGACGCTGTAGGCCACCGCATGGTGCACGGCGGCGAGAAGTTCAACAAGAGCGTCATCCTCACCGACGAGGTACTGAAGGCATTCGAGGAGTGCTCGGAGCTGGCTCCGCTGCATAACCCCGCCAACCTGAAGGGTGTGAACGCCGTGAAGGAGCTGATGCCGGGGCTGCCCCAGGTGGGCGTCTTCGACACCGCCTTCCACCAGACCATGCCGCCGAAGGCTTTCATGTATGCCATTCCCTACGAGCTCTATGAGAAATACGGCATCCGTCGCTACGGTTTCCACGGCACCAGCCACCGCTATGTGTCAGCTCGCGCTCTGGAATTCCTCGGTCTGCCGGCTGAAGGCACGAAGATGGTGACCTGCCATGTGGGCAACGGCGGCTCGATTGCTGCCGTGAAGGACGGCAAGTGCATCGACACGTCGATGGGTCTCACTCCGCTGGAAGGTCTTGTCATGGGTACACGTGCCGGCGATATCGACGGCGGAGCCGTGACGTTCATCGAGAAGAAGCTCGGACTGGACGCCGACGGCATGTCGAACCTGCTCAACAAGAAGAGCGGTGTGGCCGGTCTGACAGGCGGCAAGAGCGACATGCGCGACGTGGAAGCTGCCGCTGCCGCGGGTGACGACCGCGCCCGTCTGGCTCAGGACATGTATTTCTACCGCATCAAGAAGTACATCGGTGCCTACGCTGCCGCCATGGGCGGACTGGATGTCATCGTGTTCACCGCCGGTGTGGGCGAGAACCAGACCAGCATGCGCTCCGAGGTGTGCAAGGACATGGAGTTCCTCGGCGTGAAGTTCGACGAGAAGAAGAACCTCGTGCGCGGCGAAGAAGCCATCATCTCGGCCGATGACTCGCGCGTGAAGGTTGTCGTCATCCCCACTGACGAAGAGCTGATGATTGCCACCGACACCATGAACCTGTTAAAGTAACTCTCACTCTTAACAGAACAATACAGTACAGGCTCGCTGACCGCCAACTTGGTCGCTAGCCTGTACTTTTTTTTGCAGCAATCTGAATGCACGAAGTAGAAGCATTCAGAATGGCTTCTGAAAAAGAATTCCCAGCAAAAACTAAATGCCTGTGTACTGGAAGAAGCGGTCGGGTTGATGATTCATGATGAGTTCCTCGGGGAAATCGGTCTCAGCCAACAGAGGAAGAATGCGATCGTAGTCGGCAATCTGGTAGGAGATATGGGCGTCGCTGCCGAGAATGAGGGGCACTTCGTAGCGCTTGCACAGACGCAGAATCTCCAGGTTGTTGGCTCGTGCCTCTGTCTTCGTGCGGAAAGGTGACAGCGAATGATTGTTGATTTCGAGCAGGGTGTGCGCCTCCTTGGCAGCCAGCACGATGGGTTCGAAGAGCAATGCGGCCGTACCGTCGCCGGGATGACTGATAATGTTGATGCCCGGTGTGCGGATAACGGAAATCATGGCCTGCGTGTTCTCTTCGATGGTGCCGCCCTGCCAGCACTGTCCGTGGATGCCGGCAATGCGGATGTCGAGCTTTCTGCGGTATTCCTCGCTGAGATCGAGCGTTCCTTTCGTGTCAAGGATGTTGATTTCGCAGCCGATGAGCAGCCTGACACCTTGCAGCTGTCGCGGAATGACATGAGCATTATGGAAATAAAGCAGAGGGCAGGTACCTGGAATAGAAGGCCCATGCTCTGTGATGCCGAGCACTTGCAGGTGCTTGTCGGCTGCAGCCTGCACCATTTCCTGCAGCGAACTGTAGGCATGGCCGGAGGCCACAGTGTGAGTATGTACGTCGAGAAGAGTTGTCATGACAGTCGGGGTAAGTAGCAGTTACTTCTATTAATGCTTATATATTTAAGGTACATAATATAATATACAGTTTGACAAACACAGCTGATGATGCGCCAAAGCTATCGGAACGTGACGGGAGACAGCTTCATGGCATCGGCCACATCGCTGTCTGTAAAAGGCAGCGGGGCGCGTCCCAGTTCGGGAGCGTTGAACGATTTCAGCATATTGTCATAGCGGTCGGGATCTTTCTGCGGCAGGCAGAAGGGCTTATGAACTTTTCCGGCGGCATCGACATAGCAGAAATAGGGCTTTCCGTAGAGGCCGTCGTCGCGCTTTGAGGCGAAGACAAACCATCGGCTGTTCGACGACCACGAGTGATAGGTGTCGCTTTTCCGGCTGTTCACGTTGTCGAGCTTCTGCACCTGCCCTGTCTTCAGGTCCATCATACGCAGGTCTGCCTCAGGATGCCAGATGGGGAAGGTACCGTAGTAGGCCACGGTGTAGAGCAGCCAGCGCCCGTCGGGACTGACGCGCGGATGGCAAACAGAGGCTTTCCGAGGTATTCCGTCGGCTGATGAGGCCGCGATTTCAGCCACCGGCGTCGTCTGAAGGGTATCCACTTGCGTGCCGAAGCGCCCTGTCTGCTCGTCGAAGGCAATGCGGCAAAGTCGGTACTGCAGCCGACGAATGTCGTCGGGCAGCTTCACACGGGGCGCGGCACAGTAATAGATGAACTTCCCGTCGGGCGAAAACGTGGGGAACGTCTCGTAGACGAGGCTGTCGGCAAGCAGCGGTGAACGCAGGAAGGTGTGCGACTGCAGGTCGGCCACGTAAACATCGCTCTTGCTGTCGAACACCTCCAGTCGCTTTTCGGAGCGCGAATGGAAAGCCGGGATGATAAGATTGGTGGAGAACGTGACGTAACGGCCGTTGGGCGAGAATCCGAAATAGACGCTGCCCGACACCATGTCGTCGGCCTTCAAGGCCAGTTTGCTCAGGTTGCCGTCCTGATTGAGAATGGCTCCGCCGCCTTCTCCGCGCACGTAGAGCATCGAGAGCGACGGGTCTTGGTTGCTGAACGTATGGCAATTCATGCAGCGGTCGCCCACCTTCTTGTAAGAACTGATGGTTCGTTCGTCGAAATTCTCCACATTGCGTTCCCACAGCTCCACGTTGCTCCATATTTCGTAGTCGGGTTCGATGAGCCGATAGGTCAGAATGGGGTCCAAATCGTCCTTCGCCACCTGCCACATGAACGGTTTGTATTGCTTCCATTGCCCCTCTGTCAGCACGGTGAGGCATACCTCCAGCTCCTTTCCGGCAGCCTTTTCCATGAGCTGCTTCCACTCTTTCATCCCGAAAACCACCTTGTTGCCGTTGGCATTGACGGTAAGGAGCTGCGCCTCGGCTGTTTTCTGCCTGCGAAGGCAGACTGTCGCCTGCACGGCTTCGCACGACTCGTCGCGCACGAGGAAGTTCAAGGGCGCAATGTTGGCAGGGATGGTGACGTCGGTGTAGTCGGGATAAATGGGAGCAGGCTCGTCCGACACCGCGACGTCGTCACCCGGCTTCTGAGTACAGGCTGTCAGGAGCAGGCAGAGGATGGTATAGAGGATGAGATGTTTCATACGGTCGGGTCTTTTAGTCCACCTTGGGCGCTTTGGCGGTGTCGAAATAGTACCAATAGGTGTCTTTGAACTGCTGATTGCCGCGCTGGCTGTTGTACTGTGCGAAGCGTTGGGCCACCTCGGGCATCCTGATCAGTTGCTGCCACTGCTCTTCCGGTGCACCGGTTCCTGCAAGCCAGATGCAGAGTGCCTCCTGATAGAGCTTCTTCAAGCGCGGCCGGTCGGTGCAGTAACGGTCGTAGTCGCGCTTGAAGCTGTTGATGTCTTTCAGCAGCAGGTCGCTGCAGAGAATGTAGTCGAGGGCCACGATGTTGTCGGGATTGGAGTCGAGCAGCTCCATCATCACCATGTGCAGGTTGTCGGTCAGGCGGAGGGTGTCAGCCTTGTTGATGAATTTCTGCTTCTCTACGATGTAACGCCACGTCTTGGGGTCGTGGTTCACGATGCGGTCAGCCCAGTCGCTGTAGACCAAAGTCTGCTGCAGGATTCGCAGATACTTGTGTGCAGCCAGGCTGTCTCCGCTCACAAGATTGCATTCGGCCAGTCGTCCGACCATGCGGACGTTGCGGTTGTCGCGCGAGAAGACGTTGCTCATCATCGCCGCACGCTCGCAGAACGTCATGTCGCCGAGCACCCAGTAGAGCTCGTTCATGTTGTTGATGACCAGCCGGGGCGTTTGGGGGCCTATTCGGTGGAAGGTTCCCAGTTCGTTATCAGGGAAGCGTAGCAGATAGTCGGGCAGTTCCTGCCGGCGGGCACGCGCCAGGTTGTAGAAGAACTTCATTTCCTGTGTGGGCGCAGGATCGCTCTCCACCAGTTGAAACAGGCGGTTGAAGTTGCCGAAATGGTACTCATTGTCGGCACCGAACTGCTTTTCCAAATAGAAGTTAGGCATTTGCAGCCTGCCCAGGGCAGGCCATCCGCCCATCCAGATGCCCATGGCCATGATCAGGAGTGAAGCCGGGATGCGCAGCAGGCGCAGCCGCTTCAGTGCCAGTGTTGCCAGCCACAGCGTAGCCGCCAGGGTGGCTGCTGCCACGATGTTCGACAGTTTGTATTCGTAGTGGAAGCTGAAAACGGCCAAGACGGTCGTCAGCAACAGTGCCAGAAGCGTTGCCCACCACTGGTTTTTCAGTCCCCACTGCTGCAGCAAGCGGCGCAACAGGTCACCCGTGACGAGCAGGCAGCCAGTCAGAATGGCCGGTCCGGCCAGCAGATAATAGTAGAACTGTGTGAGGAAATCGCCGATGAGCCTTGATGCCCATCCCGTCTGAGGCAGGTAGGAGGCGATGTATTCGCGAGACAAAAGGAACAGCTGGTTCTGTTCCTGGTAGAAGAAGTGATAGTGATAGGCCAGATGAAAGAACAGAAAGCACACCACTGCCCATACGGCGACAACGCCGTACACACCATATTTCTTCAACAGCTTCTTCATCCGGGTGCTTTCTGTGTCCTTATCTCTGAGTGGATAGCCGACGTCTCTTTAGCCGTTATCCTTCGTCGCGATGCATTCCATCTCGATGAGCCATTCGGGACGGCACACTTTAGCCTGCACGATGACGTGCGGTGTCTGTGGGAATGCCTTCGTCATGAAGTCGTGAATCTGCGGATAGTCGGAGATGTCGCGCAGGTAGATGATGAAATACCTGACGTCGTTCATCTGGGCACCACCGTCTTTCAGCAAGGCTCCGATGTTTTCGAGCAACCGACCGGCCTGCCGCATGACGTCGCCCACGTAGATGACGTTGCCGTGCTTGTCGATGCTGGCCGTGCCTGAGATGAAGAACTGCTGCTGTCCGGAACGTGTCAGCCGCGTGCCACGCTCGAAGGCCACGCCGTATTCGTGCGTAGGATTCAGGTAGTCGAGGGCTTTCAGGTAGGTCTTGTCTTCCTCACGTATGTTGGGGAAGGTCAGGAAGTCCATGGCCACGCAGGCAGAACGCGTCTGCGAGAGTCCTCCGATGCCCGTCGAGGCGATGAAATGCGTATCGATGGTCAGTCCGTAACGAAGGAAGATGTCGTTGCGCGCCTTTACCACACCGGCGTAGTTGTTGTCGATGTCGCCCACGTAGAGCCACGTGCGGACGCAATGCGTGTCGAGGCTGAGCCCGCGGTCCTTGATGATTCGCAGGTATTTCTCGAACAGCATGATGGCTTGCGTGTAGGAATTCAGTCCCTTGGTCTCCCCGTCGGTCAGCCGCAAACTGTGAAAAAGGAAGTCGGCAGGCTCCGTCGAGGTCTTCATCAGCAGAGCTATTTTGCAGCCGTTGACGGGCGCTTGCTCCACAACACTGATGGCAGTGTCGCCCAGAAGGTCTTGGTAAAGCGGAGATTCGACGAGCTTCTGGTATTGGTTCTGTGCGTCGCTGAGGAAGATCTTGGTGTATTGCAGCTGACGCCCTTCTGCCTTCTCACGGTCGAGGAAGTCCCCGACCGACAGGTAGAGCTTGGCCAACCGCTCAAGAAAAGTACCTTTGCACTCAGCTGAAAGGATGGTATATTTGTCCATGATTCTTCAATTTGAGTGCAAAGGTACAGATTTTAATTGACAATTGGACAATAACAAATCACAATTATTGAGTGAATTTCCATTTTTTACGCCAGTTCGGGATAATTGAGCGCTCCCCTCAGACGGGAAGCGGCGTAGCCTGAGGAAAACAAGAAACAAGCTATTACTTTTTGGGAAACTGGCGTGGCAACAGGAAGCCACGCCGTGATTGTAAACATTTCATACCGAAAAAACGGGTACACATTTTTTTTCATTCTACGATGACGGAAGCAGTCGATTTGGTAAAAGAATCGGACAAAACACGAAGTTTTTTCTTTTCGTTTTTCAAAAAGGCTCATTTTAGAACGCAAAACGGCCCATTCTGCTCGTCAGAATGAATCATTCCGGACGACAAAATGGGCCGTTTTCGAGTGCAGAATGAGTCATTCTGAAAGCTCGGAAAATGTAAAGAAAACGCAAGTTGTTCGTTTCCAGCGCCTTATGACTTTCTCATATTTCGCGCGTACGCGTCCTTCTGTTTTTTATTTTGGAAAACCCGCCGTAATTTCGTATAATAAATGTTATTTTGTAAGCATAATTCAGCGTTTCCCAATCGTCACCTACAGAGGGGGAAAGCCAAGGTCTTGCACCGCTTTCTTGTTCCGGACAGGCGTATTCTCAATGAGGCTCAAAGGGCTTCGAGCATGCGCTTGAGGACGACGGAGCAGGAAATCTCACGATTGGCAGCCTCGGGGATGACGAGCGAGTTGGCCGATTCGATGACGTCGTCGGTGACGATGAGGTTGCGGCGCACTGGCAGACAGTGCATGAACTTGCCGTTGTTGGTCCACGACATGTGCTCGGTGTCCACCGTCCATGAGCGATCGTCGCACGTAATCTTTCCGTAGTCGGCGCGATTGGTCACGCCAGGGTTGCTCCAGTTCTTCGCATAGATGAAGTCGGCACCCTCGAAAGCCTTCTTCTGGTCGTATTCGACCTGTGCTCCTGCTACGAATTTCGGATCGAGCTCGTAGCCTTTGGGGTGTGTGATGACCAGGTCGATGTCCTTGTCGGCAAGCATCCACTGGGCAAACGAGTTGGGGACGGCCTGCGGCAGGGCACGACAGTGGGGTGCCCACGTGAGCACAACCTTTGGCTTTCGGCCATTCTGGTTGCTCAACGGCTGATTGCCGTCGGCAGTCACTGGGTTTTCCTTGATGGTGATGAGGTCGGCAAAGGCCTGAAGCGGATGGACAGTAGCGGTCTCCATGGCGAAAACGGGTCGTCCGCTGTATTGGATGAACTGGTTGAGCACGGTTTCTGCGTAGTCGTATTCGCGGTCGGTCAGCCCGGCAAAGGAGCGGACGCCGATCAGGTCGCAGTAACAGCCCATCACGGGAATGGCTTCCAGCAGGTGTTCCGACTTGTCACCGTCCATGATGACGCCGCGCTCGGTCTCCAGTTTCCACGCTCCGGCGTTCACATCGAGCACGATGACGTTCATGCCAAGGTTCATTGCAGCCTTCTGGGTGGACAGACGTGTGCGGAGAGAGTTATTGAAGAAAATCATCATGAGCGTCTTGTTCTTGCCCAGATGCTGGTATTTGAAACGGTCGTTCTTGATTTCCATTGCCTCGGCCAGTGCTTTTTCTAATGGACCGATATCTTCTACATTGATAAATGATTTCATATTATTTCCTTTTTTTCGTTAATTCGCGATGATGATGTTGACATGATGACGTTTTGTCGTGACAACATCGTTTCGATGTGGCGTCATTTCGTTATGGCGTAATTACGCGATAACGAGATTTTAAGACGACAGGGCCTCGTCAACGAGTGTCATCCTCATGCGGGACGAATTTGCCCTTCGCCCTCAATCAGCCACTTGTAAGTCGTCATTTCCTCGAGTGCCATGGGGCCGCGCGGACCGAGTTTCTGCGTGGAGATGCCGATTTCGGCTCCCATTCCGAACTGTGCTCCGTCGGTGAAGCTTGTCGGGGCGTTCCAATAAACGCACGCGGCATCCACCTCCTGCTGGAAACGACGGGCCGTTTCCGCATTGCTGGTGATGATGGCTTCGCTGTGACCGCTGCCATAAAGAGCGATGTGCGCCAGAGCTTCGTCGAGCGAGTCCACCACTTTGATGGCCATTTTGTAGTCCATGAACTCCGTTCCGAACGAGTCTTCAGTGGCATGTTGCAGAAGGTGAGACTTGTCGGATGGCATACGTGAAGCCAAAACATCATAGGAAGCCTCGTCGGCGTAGAGCGTCACGGGTGGCTGATGGCTGATGAGCGGCTCGACAAGCTCGGGAAGGTCATTGGCCCTTTGCCGGTGGACAATGAGACAATCGAGCGCGTTGCATACAGAAACGCGGCGTGTCTTCCCATTATTGATGATGTTACGCCCCATCTGCAGGTCTCCGTCCTTGTCGAAGTAGGTGTTTACCACGCCGGCACCTGTCTCGATGACAGGAACACGGGCCGTGTCGCGCACAAAATCGATGAGCCGCTTGCCGCCACGGGGGATGCAGACGTCGATGTAGCCTACGGCATTGAGCATTTCGCCGGTAGCCTCATGCGTGGCAGGAAGCAGTTCTACGACGGATGGGTTGATGCCTTTGCGCCGCAAAACGTCATGGATCAGAGCCACACCGGCCTCGTTAGAGTCAACAGCGTCGCGTCCGCCTTTCAGGACGCAGGCGTTTCCGCTTTTCAGACAAAGAGAGAAGACATCGTAAGTGACATTGGGCCGAGCTTCGTAGACGACGCCGATGACACCGAAAGGAACGCTCACGCGGCGCAGACGAAGCCCGTTCTCCAGCGTACGCTCCTTCTGTATCACGCCTAACGGCGACGGCAAGGTGGCCACATGGCGCATGTCGGCAGCGATGGCTTGCAGGCGGGCAGCGGTCAGTTGCAGACGGTCATAGAGCGGATTGGAACGCTCCATACGTGCCAGGTCCTTTTCGTTGGCAGTCAGTAAGCTCTGGGTATTAGCCTCTATGGCATCGGCCACGGCGTAGAGCAGCTCGTTCTTGCGTTCGTCGCTGAGCAGAGCCAGTTCGCGGCTGGCAGCTTTCACGCTCTCGAATGTTTCTTTCAGTTCCATTTTCCTGTTTATTTAATTGGATGACGTCTGGTGTTTCGGGATAAATTCCGTGTGCGGTACGTTGCCACGGTCTTCGAGCAGGGCTTGCAGGATGCCTGGGCGAGTGCCGTTGGCAATGATGACGCGGATGCCTTGCTGGGCCATGTGCGTAGCCGTTGCGTACTTCGACACCATGCCTCCGCGTCCGGCCTGGCTGTGTTCCTTCTGTATGAAGTGGCTCAGATCGGTTCCGGCGGGCACCTCGCGGATGAGTTCAGAAGCCGGATCGTCGGGCGATCCGGTGAAGATACCGTCAATATTGCTCAGCAGGATGAGCGTGGAGGCTCCCATCATCTGGGCGATGAGGCCCGAGAGCTCGTCGTTGTCGGTGAACATCAGCTCGGTGATGCACACCGTGTCGTTTTCGTTGACGATGGGTAGGACACCGTTTTCGAGCATCACCTCCATACAGGCACGCTGGTTGTTGAACTGTTCGCCAGGCTGGAAATTCTCCTTCATGGTGAGCACCTGGCCCACGGGGACACCCCATTCGCGGAACAGATCATAGTACAGACCGATAAGCTTCACCTGTCCGACGGCCGAGAACAGCTGGCGCTGCTCCACATTGTCGAGCCGATGGTCCACACTCAGCTCGCCCCGGCCGCCAGCCACGGCGCCGCTCGACACGAAGATGACGTCGTATCCCTGTGCACGCAGCCATGCTATCTGGTCAACCAGTGCTGACATTCTGGTGACGTTGAGCTTCCCGTCTTCGCGTGTCAGCACGTTCGAGCCCACTTTCACCACCATTCTTTGCTTCTTTTCCATCGTGCTCACTTCTCTCTTGTCACTGATTACTTCTCTTTTCTCGCTGATTTCCTTGTCTTTACTTCGCGTCCTTCCTCCGAATTTCCACGCGGCGAATCTTACCCGAGATGGTTTTGGGAAGCTCGTCGACAAATTCTATGATGCGCGGATACTTGTAAGGAGCGGTCTCGCGCTTGACGTGCTGTTGCAGTTCCTTCACCAAAGCATCGTCAGCCTTGTCTTTCCACTCCTTGCCGAGCACGATGGTCGCTTTCACCACCATGCCGCGGATATCGTCGGGAACTCCCGTTATGGCGCATTCCACCACAGCGGGGTGCGTCATCAGCGCACTTTCCACTTCAAACGGACCTATGCGATAGCCTGACGACTTGATAACATCATCGATTCGGCCTTCGAACCAGTAATAACCGTCTTCGTCGCGCCAAGCCACATCGCCCGTATGATAGACACCATCGTGCCAAGCTTCGTGCGTCAGTTCCTCGTCACGGTAGTACTCTTTGAACAGTCCTATCGGCTTCTTGTCGCCGACACGCACAACGATCTCGCCCTTTTCACCGTCTTCACACGGAGTGCCGTCGGGCCGCACGAGGTCGATGTCGTACTGTGCATTGGGCATACCCATGCTGCCGGGCTTCGGAGTCATCCAGGGCATCGTGCCGAGCGTCATCGTTGTTTCTGTCTGTCCGAACCCCTCCATCATGCGGATGCCGGTCTTCTCAAAGAACTTGTCGAAGACGGCCGGGTTCAGGGCTTCGCCTGCCGTGGTGCAATACTCCAGCGAAGACAGGTCGTAGCGCGACAGATCTTCACGTATCATGAAGCGGTAGATGGTGGGCGGCGCACAGAACGACGTCACTTTGTATTTCTCCATCTGACGCAGCAGCGTGTCGGCGTTGAACTTCTCGTGGTCGAAGACGAACACGGTGGCACCGGCAAACCATTGTCCGTAGAACTTTCCCCACACTGCCTTGCCCCATCCAGTGTCCGCAACGGTCAGGTGGAGCGACCCTTCGTGCAGGTTATGCCAGAAGACACCTGTCGTCAGATGGCCCATGGCGTAGAGGAAATCGTGGGCCACCATTTTCGGTTCGCCCGAAGTTCCGCTGGTAAAGTACATCAGCATCGTGTCACTGTTCTCATTCTTCTCTGCAGGACGCACGAATGCCGGGGCATTTCGCCACTCTTCCTGCCACAAGTGCCAGGAACAAACGGACCCTGCCGGTGCTTCTGTCGTGCTCCCCTCGGCGGACGACAGGGAGGCTTGGCTCTCTCCAACGACCACTACGGTCTTCACCGTCGGACTCTCGGGCAGAGCCAGTCGTATCTGTCCCGTCACATAGGCATCGTTCACGCAGATAATGGCCTTCACCGAGGCTCGCGTGTTCCTGTATACGATGTCATGCTTCGTCAGCATGTGCGTGGCAGGAATCACCACGGCACTGAGTTTGTGCAGTGCCAGCATGGCGAGCCACCACTCGTAGCGGCGTTTCAAGATGAGCATCACAGGGTCACCCTTCCCGATGCCCAACGACTGCAAGTAAGAAGCGGTTTGGTCGGTTTCTTCTTTCAGCTGTGCAAACGTGGTGCGAATCTCTTTGCCCTCGTCGTTAGTCCACAGCAGAGCCAGTCCATCGGGCTTTTCTTCCGCCCATGCGTCCATGACATCATAGGCAAAATTGAAATGCTCCGGGATCATGAACTCCAAATTCCTATTGTAATCCTCTACAGACGTGAAAGACGTCTGACGCAAAAATCTTTCTACCATAGTTCTTTTTTGTATTGTAGGAGATGCTGATACCTATTTCCCTTGGTCAGAATATGATGGCAAGAAACCTGACGGGATGGTCGTTCAGCGCGCGCATGCCGTGGGGTTGTGTAGCATCGAAGTAGATGCTGTCGCCTTCGTTAAGTACAAGTGTTTTCTTGCCGATGGCCAGTTCCATGCTGCCCTCGGTCACCATGTTGAACTCTTGCCCTTCGTGCGAATTGCGTTCGATGGGGGCATCGGCAGGTTTTGGCTCCACATAAACCATGAACGGATCGGCCTTACGTCCGCGGAATCCGCTGGCCAGGCTCTGATACTTGTAGGCTTTGCGGCGTTCCACGCTCTGTCCTTGCCCCTTACGGGTCAGGTAATAAGTGCTCATGTGCGGCTCTTCGCCGAAGAGGAGCACGTCAAGTGGTACGTCGTAGTGTTTGGCTATCTTGTGCAGATTGCTCACCGAGAGTTCACTCTCGCCGGCTTCCATTTTCTCGTATGCTTCAACTGAGATGTTACAGAGGTCAGCCATCTCCTGTACAGGAATGTCAAGGACATCGCGTAGGCCCTTCAGGCGCTCGCCTATTTGTTTGATTGCTTCTTCCATGATGGTGTGGTATGTTTTGAATGAAGGTTGTACGGGTGAAAACAGGGTGCATCGCCTTGCGGAAATGGTCAGCACCAGTTTTCGGATCAGAGTGTCAAAGCCCAGCTTTCAGACCACGGATGACAGCGCTGGTGAAGCCAGCATGCTCCATTTCGTTCAGTCCTCGGATGGTAAGACCGCCAGGTGTAGTCACCTTGTCGATTTCCTCTTCCGGATTATGACCAGTGGTCTGAAGCAATTCCACGGCACCTTTCACTGTCTGCTGGACGATCTGCTGCGCGTCCTTGGCCTTAAAGCCCAGTTCCACTCCACCTTCCGTAGCTGCACGTATGTAGCGCATGGCATAGGCGATGCCGCAAGATGCAAGTGTAGTACCGGCAGCAAGAAGGTGTTCACCCGTAACGATGGTTCCACCCAGTTCGTCAAAGATGCCAGTGACAAGCTTGGTCTGGGCTTCTGTGGCTTGAACAGGCACGATGAATGTCATCGAACTCTTCACAGCAATGGCCGTATTGGGTATGACAAGGAACAAAGGAATGAGCAGACCTCCGCCTTTGTCGAGCCATTGGTTGATGTTTTCTGAAGGAACACCGGCCGCAATGACAATGAGAATCTGTTTCTGATAGTCGAGACTGTCCTTGATTCCCTTCAATACCGACTCCACCAACCATGGTTTCACAACGACACAGACGACGTCGGCACCGACAACTGCGGCTGTGTTGTCCGACGTAAGGGCTACGCCCGACGTGTCAAAACGTGCCAACGCCTGTTCTGAAGGATCGGAGACAGTGATGTCATCAGCCCTGAATGTCTTTCCTTGCAACAGCCCTTCTACGGTGGCACCGCCCATGGCTCCTGCTCCAATGATTGCTATCTTCATAATGCTTTCTTTAGTCTTTCCATGAAATCATCTGCTTCGGCCCGGCTCAGACACAATGGCGGAAGCAAGCGCAGTACGTTCGTGCCGGCGCATCCTGTGAAACAATGCTGCTCGTAGACCAGTCGGCTGCGCACTTCTTTGTAAGGCACGCTGAGATCCACGCCAATCATCAGGCCTCGACCGCGAACATCGAGGATTTCGGTAGCATGGACCGCATCGTCGGGACGCAGTGAACGAAGCTGTTCCATCAGATAATCGCCGATGATACGGGCATTTTCCACGAGATTTTCTTCCTCCATGACGTCGAGGACGGCCAAGGCGGCAGCACATGCAAGGTGGTTGCCGCCGAATGTGGTTCCCAACTGTCCGTATACAGGTTTGAAATCCGGACTGATCAGCACACCGCCCATGGGGAAACCGTTAGCGATGCCTTTAGCCACGGTGATGATATCGGGACGAATGCCCAGCCACTGGTGAGCAAAGAACTTGCCCGAACGGCCGTAACCGCACTGTATCTCGTCACAGATGAGCACCGTGCCATACCGTTTGCAGGCCTCAGCGAGCCCTTTGGCAAACTCTTCAGTGACCATCTGAATGCCGCCGACGCCCTGAATGCACTCCAGGATGACGGCACAGACGTCGCCTTTCTGCAGTTCGGCTTCCCATGCAGGCAGGTCGTTCAGCGGAAGGTAGGTGACGTGGCCGTTATCGTTGATGGGGGCAATGATCTTCGGGTTGTTCGTTACTTCCACAGCCAGCGACGTGCGACCGTGGAAAGCCTTCTGGGCAGAGAGGACACGCGTGCGGCCGTTGGTGAACGAGGCCAGCTTCAGCGCGTTCTCGTTAGCCTCGGCACCGCTGTTGATGAGAAACAGCTGGTAATCGTCATAGCCACTGATGCGTCCCAGCCGTTCGGCCAGCTCCGTCTGCAGGCGATTGACAACGGAATTGGAGTAGAAACCGATCTTCTGGAGCTGTTCCGTAACCTTCTTTATATAATGCTCATGCGCGTGGCCGATGCTGATTACGGCATGTCCGCCATAGAGGTCGAGGTATTCCTGCCCCTGGTCATCCCACACTTTGCATCCCTTTCCACTGACGATGTTCACGTCGAAAAGGGGATAAACGTCGAATAGTTTCATTGTCTTTCCTGTCTTTTCAAAGAGTTATCGCATGCAAAGTTAAAGCAAAAAAATCACAAAACGGCATTTCCCACTCCATTTTAGTTATAAAACGTCGTTTTTCCCTTTCTCTTCCCTTTAACTTGTTCGCGAACGTAATTATGAAAATCATAAGGTGCGGCCGCCGAAAGCCGTCAGCTCGTCGTTGGGCCAGCAGACAGCAACGGCACGCCCCTCATTCTTCTTTATTTATTACCACAAAGAACATTTTCCTCAAAAGGCCGATGCCTTCAGCCGCAATCCGGCTGTCTCGTCGAGACCGAACATCAGGTTCATGTTCTGCACAGCCTGTCCGACGGCCCCTTTCAGCAAATTGTCGATGCAGGACGTGACGAGCAGCTTGCCTTCGAAGGCATCAATATGAACAAGACACTTGTTTGTGTTCACGACTTGCTTCAGGTCGATCGGCTTATCCGTGTAATGGGTGAAGGCTGCATCGGCATAGAACTGCCGGTAACCCTCAATGACTTCTTCAGCGGGGGCGTTTGTACGAATGACCATCGTGGCGAAGATGCCGCGTGCGAAGTCGCCGCGATAAGGAATGAAGTCGATGTCAGCGTCCAGATAGCCTTGCACCTGTCGCAGAGACTGCTTGATCTCGGCAAGGTGTTGATGCTGGAAGGGTTTGTAGATGCTCAGGTTGTTGTTGCGCCACGAGAAGTGTGTGGTGGCGCCAGGCTTTTGTCCTGCACCCGTACTTCCTGTGATGGCATTCACGGCGACATTCTCTTTCAGCAGGTTCAGATTCGCTGCTGGAAGTAATCCGAGCTGAATGGCGGTGGCGAAACAGCCAGGATTAGCCACATGCATCGCCTGCATGATTTCTGCTTTGTTGATTTCCGGCAGGCCGTAGACATAGTCGTGGCTCCCTTTGATGCGGAAATCCTGAGCGAGGTCGATGATTTTCACATGGTCTGGGATGGAATGCTCTTTCAGAAACGCCTCGCTCTTGCCATGACCGAAGCAGAAGAACACTACATCTACGTCTTCAAAGGGCATCTGGTCGGTGAAGCGAAGGTCAGTCTCGCCAATTAGGCCCTCATGTACGTCGCTCACCAGGTTACCTGCGTTGCTCTCAGAGTTGGCAAAGACAATCTTCGCATCAGGATGATTCAGCAACAGGCGAATCAATTCGCCGCCCGTGTAGCCTGCTGCGCCGAGGATGCCGACGGAAAGCCCCCCTCTATCCCCCCGAAGGGGGGAGGAAGTGTTGTGTTTGTCTGTTCCAAGGATACTTTCTCGAAGACCCTCAACATCTCTCCGATGAGAGGAGGAAGAGTCATGATTGTCTGTTTTCATTTTATATTTTCTTTGATAATTCTTATTGTAGTCTCTAAGTCGCCGATGACTTCTTCATTAGTAAACCTTATGACCTTGAAGCCTTGGCTTTCCAACCATATCGTTCTCTCTTCGTCATTTACTTGCTGGTCAGGCAATTGATGATACCCACCATCCACTTCAAGGATTAACCGCCGAGACAGGCATACAAAATCTGCAATGAAAGGTCCTATTATATGCTGTCTCCGGAAGTGCACTCCTAATTGGTCTTCACGAAGAAATCTCCAAAGGACAGTCTCTGCTTGAGTTTCGTGACGTCTGTTTTCTTTGACAAACTGTTTAAGGAGCCCGTATAGGAATGGATCAGCAAGCTGTATATTTAATCCTTTGCTTTTCTTTTCTTCAGCGGATTCATTGTTCATTTGCTCATATTCCTCCTTTGTCCTCCCCTCATTCTTGTATTGAAGGAAATAATCTCCTCCCCCCTTCGGGGGGATTGAGGGGGGCTGCCCTACCTCTCCTCATCCGGATGCAACCCATAGTACACCCGCAGCGGAGTACTCGACACCTTGATGAAACCCTTGGCCTCATCGGCGGTCCAGCCGGTCTGCGTCTCACCGTATTCGCCCAGCTTCGACTTTGTGAGATCGTTCTCCGAGTCGATGCCCACGGTCTCAAAGCCATAAGGACGCAGTCTCAGGATGGCCGTACCGGTGACGTTGCGCTGCGAAGAGGTCAGCATGGCCTCAATGTCGGGCATCACGGGCTCCAAATACTGGCTTTCGTGCAGGAACATGCCGTACCAGTTGGCCACTTGGTCCTTCCAGTACTGCTGCCACTTCGACAGCGTTGACTTCTCAAGCAGGCGATGGGCCTCGATGATCAGCTTCGGCGCTGCGGCCTCAAAGCCCACGCGGCCCTTGATGCCGATGATGGTGTCGCCGACATTGCAGTCACGGCCGATGGCATAAGAGGCACCAATCTCTTCTATCTTTTGGATGGCTTTCACCTTGTCGTCGAAATGCTCGCCGTTCACAGCCACTATCTCGCCCTTTTCGAATCCGATCTTCAGCAGCGCCTCCTTTTCCTGCGCCGACACATGCTTCAGATAGGCGTCCTCAGGCAGTCCCTGAGTCGGGTCGAGCAGCTCGCCGCCACAGATGCTGGTTCCCCAGATGCCCACGTTGTAACTGTATTTCAGCTTGGCGAAGTCGGCCGTGAAGCCATGTTCGTTCAGGAAGTCCACCTCTTCCTTGCGCGTCAGCTTCTTGTCGCGCGTCAGGGTGATGATTTCTACCCCAGGAGCCATGACAAGGAACGTCATGTCGAACCTGATCTGGTCGTTGCCGGCACCCGTAGAACCGTGGGCAATGGCGTCAGCGCCGATCTCTTTCGCATAGCGAGCGATGGCGATGGCCTGGAAAATGCGTTCCGACGAAACGGAAATGGGGTAGCAGTTGTTGCGCAGTACGTTACCGAAAATCATGTATTTCAGCGATTTCGAGTAGTACTCCTGCGTGACATCGAGTGTCACGTATTTCACTGCGCCCAGTTTGTAGGCGTTTTCTTCGTTCTTCTTCAGCTGTTCAGCGCTGAATCCACCGGTGTTAGCACATGCTGCGTGCACTTCATATCCGTCTTGTGCAAGCTTCATGACGGTGTAGCTCGTGTCAAGACCGCCACTGAAAGCGACGACGACTTTCTTCTTATGTTCCATTTTTTATCTGTTTTTTAGTTTTCCGAATTTCAAAATATCATATATAATATTGTATGAAGAGCTTAATTTTCCGACTCAGGTGACTGTTCCGACTGTTCCAGATGACGGATGCGTTCCAGCACGTCCTCTGGTATCTTGGCCGGGAGATGCTCTTCCGGGTCGAACAGCATGCCTGTGCAGATGCAATACTTGCGGCCTGTGCGCCGCAGGATGTCAACGTTCACGCAACCTTCGCAGCCTTTCCAGAAAGCCTCGTCGTCTGTCAGCTCGGCAAATGTCACGGGTTTGTAGCCCAACTGGGTGTTCATCTGCATCACGGCGGCACCGCTCGTCAGTGAAAAAATCTTCGCCTTCGGCCAACGCGTGCGCGCCAGCGAGAACGTCATATCCTTAATGCGCTTCGCCAGGTGCATACCGCGATACTTAGGGTGCACGATCAGACCCGAAGTGGTGACGTATTGCTTATTGCCCCACGTCTCAATGTAGCTGAAGCCGGCAAATTCGTCGCCGCAAAGAGCAATGACAGCTTTGGCTTCCTTGATTTTAGTGGCCAGGTACTCGTGCGTACGACGGGCGATACCCGTTCCGCGTACCTTCGCAGCCTCGCTGATGGTGTCCAGAATGATGTCAACATACTTTTCGTGCGTCTCGTCAGCCACCAACACTTTTATTTCTTCCATTTCTTTCCTTTTACCTTCTTTTTTTATCGTATTCCGCTGTTGCGCGGCGGACTCTTGGTGTATAAATCTTTCCTGTAGCTTGTCGTTTAGCTTAGACATTTCCCGCACCCGAGCGATAACGGGCGCATCAGGTTGACCGAAACGCTATCGGATGTTGGGAATCACGATGCTCAGGGCGTCGATCACTTCGCTATGGTGCACGCCTTGCTTGATGACGATGAAAATGGTGTCGTCGCCGGCTATCGTTCCGATGATCTCGGGGATATCGCTGTTGTCAATGTTGTACGCAATAGAGCTGGCGTAGCCGGGACGTGTCTTGATGACTCCCATGTTTCCAGAGAAGTTGATGCTGATGAAACCGCTCGTCTGCAACATTTCCATGGCCGAACGAGGCGAAGGAATGCGTTTGTACATCGTGTCGTTCGGCAGCACGTAGACGTACTTTCCGTTCATGGACGCCGCCTTGGCCACCTTCAATTGCTTCAGGTCTCTGCTGAGTGTCGCTTGTGTCAGTTTGAATCCTTCTTTCTCAAGCGCTCGGAGGACTTCTTCCTGCGAACCCAGTTCCATGCTCGAAATGAGCATTTTCAGGGCTTCCATCCTGCTGTTCTTTACCTTCATCCTTCTTTCGTTTATAGTCTATAAGTATTTTTATTCAAATTCGCATGCAAATGTATACATAATATTACAAACTGACAAATAATTCAGTAAAATTATTTAGTTTAAATACAAAATTCATGCTAAACCGCCGTTTCACGAACCCTCAAACGGAATAAATATTAAAAAACGGTACAAAAACAATGCTGATGACAGTAAAAACAACGCCATCGCGCCGAAGTGGAGATGCTGACAAGCAAGCAACTTTCATTTCATACGCCACGTCGGAATAGGAAAATGGTGTAAGAACCAAGCCTTTCCCCTCTACGGATGATGGCTATGAAAATGCTGAATTATGCTTACAAAATAACATTTATTATACGAAATGCAGGCCATCTTTCCAAAATAAAAAACTGACGGACGCGTATGCGCGAAATATGAGGAAGTTATAAATCGCTGGAAACAAACAACTTGTATTTTCTTTACATTTTTCGGGCTTTCAAAATGACTCATTTTGCACGCGAAAACGGCCCATTTTGCTCGACAGAATGAATCATTCTGCGCGGCAGAACGGGCCATTTTGCGGCGTAAAATGAGCCATTTTGAAAAACGGAAAGAAAAATCTTCCGGTTTTGGCCGATTCTTTTGACAAAACGACCGCTTCCGTCTTCGTAGAATGAAAGAAAATGCGTACCCGTTTTTTCGGTATGAAATGTTTACAAAACATCATACATTCCCATTCAAGACCTTATTCATATTCGTAAGACTCGGAAAGATTTGAAAGGTCGTCTCCGACGAGCGAAGCCTGTCGAACTCAGCTTCTTGCAGAGCAACTCTTTTCTACCGGACACACGCAACAAATTGTTTCTTATTGACCTTTGGGCTTACGCCGCTTCCCCATTACTCCCCCCGTTTTGCCTTTTATTTACGAGCTTTCTGCGTTAATCTTCGAAAATTGCTCGTTTGTTACAAGCTTTTTTCGTAACTTTGCCGTCAAATTCACGCATAGACAAATGAAGACAAGCACATTCTTCAGAAAAATATTCAGCCCCATGCTGTGGCTCAATCTGTTTGCCATGGGCGCAGTGGTGCTGGCATTGTGCTTCGGTGTGCGCTACGGTTTGGACTTCTACACGCACCACGGAGAGAAAATCAGAGTTCCCAACGTCAGGAACAAGTCGTATGCCGATGCTGAGAAAATACTTGAAAACTCCGGGCTGGAGGTCATGATCAGCGATACCGGCTACGTGAAGGCCCTGCCACCCGACTGTGTGCTCGAGCAAAGCATCGTTCCGGGCTCCATTGTCAAGTCGGGACGCATCGTCTACCTGGTCATCAACGCATCAAACACGCCGACGCTTACCATCCCCGACGTCATCGACAACAGCTCCTACCGCGAAGCGCGCGCCAAACTGGAGGCCATGGGATTCAAAGTGGGCGAACCGCAGTACGTGAACGGCGAACAGGACTGGGTGTACGGCATCAAGGTGAAGGGCCGCCTGGTGGGCAACGGACAGAAAGTTCCCATCGACGCGCTGCTGGTCATTCAGGTAGGTGACGGCCTTCGCGACATGAACGACTCCGTTCTCTACATCGATGTGCCCGAGGACGACTTTGAAGAACTGCCCGAAGGCTACGTCGTCGACGAGGACGAAGAGCCGGAGGTGACCACGGGCGTCATCATTGAACAGAACACAGAGCCCACACAACCGTCCACGACAGAGAGCAAGGAGCCCACTACGACTCCCGAAGTCAAAACGCCGAACGAACCATTACCGGAGGAATAAGCCCATGGACGACGAACTGCTGACAGCGGAACAGGAACTGGACGGACTGGAAACCTACGACAGCGACGAGGACGTACAGCTCTATGAGCACTTTCGCTTCGCGGCCGACAAGGGCCAGATACCCATGCGCGTGGACAAATTCCTCTTCGAGCACCTGCAGCACAGCAGCCGCAACCGGATACAGAAAGCGGCCGAAGCGGGCTTCATCCACGTGAACGACCGCCCGGTGAAGAGCAACTACAAGGTACGGCCGCTCGACGTGGTGACGCTGATGATGAACCGTCCGCGCCACGACGACACCATTGAGCCTGAAGACATCCCACTCGACATTGTCTACGAGGACGACCAACTCATGGTCGTCAACAAAGCGGCCGGCATGGTTGTACATCCTGGCTGCGGCAACTACCACGGCACGCTGGTCAACGCCATCGCCTGGCACCTGCGCAACAATCCGGACTACGACCCGAACGACCCAGAAGTGGGTCTCGTCCACCGCATCGACAAGGACACCAGCGGTCTGCTGGTCGTGGCAAAGACGCCCGAGGCAAAGTCGGAACTCGGCATTCAGTTCTACAACAAGACCACTCACCGCTCGTACAACGCACTCGTCTGGGCCAACTTCACCGAAGAAGAAGGACGCATCGAAGGCAACATCGGACGTGATCCGCGCGACCGGCTCCGCATGGAGGTGTTCCCACCCGAGTCAGAGACAGGCAAACCGGCCGTCACGCACTACCGCGTCATGGAGCGCTTCGGCTACACCACGCTCGTGGAATGCATTCTCGAAACGGGACGCACGCACCAGATACGCGCACACATGCGCCACATCGGGCACCCCCTGTTCGGCGACGAACGCTACGGAGGCACGGAAATACTCCGCGGTGAGCGCTCGGCCACTTACAAAGCCTTCATACAGAACTGTTTCAAGCTCTGCCCACGGCAGGCACTGCACGCCCGCACACTGGGATTCCGCCACCCCGTCAGCGGAGAACAGATGGACTTCAGCAGTCCGCTGCCCGCCGACATGGAAGCCCTGCTGGGCAAGTGGCGCGCCTTCATAGCCGGTACGCGTCGCGACCTGGAGCAGTAGGCACGTAGCTGAAGGCCGCGGAACAGGCCGTACAGCAAGCATCGTAAAAACAGAAAAAGTAACTATATAAACAACAATGAACAACACCAAAAGAAACATTGCCATCGTCTGCGGTGGCGATTCCTCTGAGCATGCCGTCTCCATGCGCTCTGCTCAGGGTCTGTATTCTTTCTTCGACAAAGAGCGCTACAACGTATACATCGTCGTGGTGCGCGGACAAGACTGGCACGTCAATCTCAACGACGGCACCACGACGCCCATCGACCGAAACGATTTCTCATTCAAAGAGGACGGTAAGCTCGTCATGTTCGACTATGCTTACATCACCATCCATGGCACACCGGGCGAGAACGGCATCCTGCAGGGCTACTTCGAGCTGATCCACCTGCCATACAGCACCAGCGGCGTGCTCGTAGAAGCCATGACGTTCGACAAGTTCGTGCTCAACCAGTACCTGCGCAGCTACGGCGTCAGCGTGGCTGAGTCGCTGCTCATCCGCAAAGGCTACGAGGAACTCGTCAGCGACGACGAGATAGAGGAGCGCATCGGCATGCCTTGCTTCGTGAAACCGGCCGCCGACGGCTCCAGCTTCGGCGTGACAAAGGTGAAGAACAAGGACCAGTTGGCCCCCGCCATCCGCAAGGCCATGATGGAAAGCCCCGAAGTGATGGTAGAAAGCTTCCTCGAAGGAACAGAAATCACACAGGGTATCTACAAGACGAAACAGAAAACCGTGCCCTTCCCCATCACCGAAGTGGTCACGAGCAACGAGTTCTTCGACTACGACGCAAAATACAACGGACAAGTGCAGGAAATCACACCGGCCCGCATCTCCAGCGAAATAGCCGAACGGGTGACGAAGATCACCAGCCACATCTACGACATCCTGCACTGCAACGGCATCATCCGCATTGACTACATCATCAGCAAAGAGGGCCGCATCTCCATGCTTGAAGTGAACACCACCCCGGGAATGACCGCCACCAGCTTCATTCCGCAGCAGGTCCGCGCCGCCGGACTCGACATCAAGGACGTGCTCACCGACATCGTGGAGAACCAGTTCGACTGAGCCCTGCGGGCAGAACGACCCTCGCAGGCTCTCGTCAACAGCTCCTTCCGCGGACCACGGTTACGCCGACAGGCCGCTATTTATCCATCAACGAACCGATAATCGAGAATGATGAACATGGAACTAAAAGATTTTGACGCCATAAGACCTTTTGAACCGGAAGAGTTGCCCGCTGCCTACGAACGGCTGCTCGGCGACAGACAGTTCCAGCAGGTGCTGGACTATCTCTATCCGCAGGTCACACACGAACAGATCGGAGAGAAAATGCGCGCTTGCCGCAACAATCTCGAATTCCAGAAGGCGTTCAGCTATGGCTTTCTCAAGAAGCTCATGGCACAAGCTTCCAAGGGAATGGACATCAACGTGGAAAGCATCGACCCCAAAAGGCGATACACCTTTGTCAGCAACCACCGCGACATCGTGCTCGACTCTGCACTGCTCGACGTGCTGCTCATTGACGCCGGCTTCGACACAACGTGCGAAATAGCCATCGGCGACAACCTGCTCTCGCTGCCGTGGGTGAAGGATCTGGTGAGAATCAACAAGTCGTTCATCGTCGAACGCTCACTGTCACCGCGCCAGATGCTCGCCGCCAGCAAACGAATGGGCAACTACATGCACTACGTCATCGGACAGAAAAACGACAACGTGTGGATTGCACAGCGCGAAGGGAGGGCCAAAGATTCGAACGACCGCACCCAACCTGCCATACTGAAGATGATGGCCATGGGAGGAGAAGGGTCGGTATGCGAGCGACTGAAGCAGCTGCACATCGTCCCACTCAGCATCAGCTACGAACTGGACCCCTGCGATTACCTCAAAGCTCGGGAGATGCAGCTCAAACGCGACGTCGAAGGATGGAAGAAATCGGCACAGGACGACATCCTCTCCATGCGCACCGGCATCATGGGAGCAAAGGGACGGGTGCACTACCACTGCGCACCCTGCATCGATGAATGGCTCGAACAGCTGCCCGAGGACACGCCGAGAGCTGACATCTTCGACCTTATCGCTGCCCACATCGACGAGGAAATCCACCGCAACTACCGCCTCTACCCCTGCAACTACGTGGCACTCGACATGATCAGCGGAGCCGATGCCTTCAAGGAACAGTACAACGAAGACGACGTCAAGGCGTTCAGCAACTATTTAGAGGCTCAGCTGGCAAAGATTACGGACGTGCCGCAGAAAGACGAGGCTTTCCTGCGCGAACAGATTCTCACTATGTACGCTAATCCCGTGGTCAACTATATCATTGCCCGATGAAGAAACTCCTGGCTTTGTTCACCATCTCGCTGGCCATCAGCGCCTGTACCACCGACAGCTACGAAGTGGGTGACAACGATTTGTCGTACATGCACGTGGACTTTGCCGACGTGTACACCGACAACGAGGCCAAAGTGGTCAGTGCAATGACTGACGAAGGCGATTCGCTCGTCTTCAGCGAACCGGCCAAATACGACTGGGCAGCCAAGAAGGACAGCGTCTACCGCACGCTCCTATATTATAATAAGGTAAAAGGACGGGTGGAACCCAGCTCGCTCTCGCCCGTTCCGGTGCTGAACATCATGATGCGAAGCACCATGAAGGAACCGATGGCCGCGCATCCCGTAAAGCTCGAGAGCGTATGGCGCAGCACCAACGGTCGCTATCTGAACCTCGGAATCGCCCTGAAAATGGGAAATGTGGACGCCGAAGATCTCAAACAGTCCGTAGGAATGGTCTGTGACACCATCATCGCGCGTCAGGACGGTGTCCGCGAGCTGCATCTGCAACTGTTCCACAACCAGAACAACATGCCGGAATACTACTCGGCTCCCATCTACGTCTGCATTTCGCTGTCGCGCCTCTCCGCTATTCTCAGGAAAGGCGACGAAATTTACCTGAAAGTAAATACCTACGACGGCATGCAAGAAAAGCGTTTTGTGTACTGACAGCACAAAACGCTTTGTTTTCTACGCACCTTTTTCTTTTTTGAAGCATCTTTTCGGACAAGTATCTAAGCATTTTCTTCCATTTGTCCGATATTCATTCTCCTGTCCCATACAATGAAACAGAATCGGAAGGATATGTTTGGAATGGACATGAAAATGATATTACCTTTGCAATGTCAAAAGACAAAACATTATAAAAAGAATAACAATAAAAAAAAGAAAAGGAGAAATGAAAATGAAAAAGAGTTTTTTTTGGGTAGTGATGATGATCGGTTTTATAACCATGAGTATGACAAGCTGCATCGAAAGAGACCATGATGAAGACAACAAGACGTACAACACACGCTCCGAGCTGATCGGTATCGGATGGTGGGACCTGCAAGAGATAAAGGTTCAGGGCGATTGGAAAAATTGCTACGAGGTGACGTCTGACCTACACAGACTGATGCTGAACTTCAAGAAGAGCAAAAACGTTACCGTCCGCATCACCTTGGGAGACGAGGCCTATAAGGATGTAGAAGCACAATACACCGTCAGCGGCAACGACGTGGTGGCAAAAATCGACGGTAAGGATTATTTCCGCATGAAGGTTATTTCTATCAAGGACAAAGAACTGAAATGCCAGATTAACTTCGTACAAGAAAATAAGACATTCGACATAAAGATGGAAAGCGTCTTCGCATTTTAATCCATCAGAACACAAAACATAAACCTTTAAAAGAGGATGTGCCTAATGGTGACACATCCTCTTTTTTTGTGTTTTATCGGCATGAAGAACAGACCTGTCTACTTTCCCGTCAACGGACAATAACCGCAGCTACGCAGCTCTCAGTAACCCTGAATGGCAAAGGCGAGACGTCCGAAATGAAAAACAATGCTCATCAAACGACGCCCACCTGATGGAGAAATACCAGCAGGATGAGAAGCGGACAGACAAAGCGAATGACGAAAAGGAAGAGTGGGAACAGGTGGTTGTTGAGCGTTCCGCGGTTGGAAAACTCGTCACGCACGGCTGTAAGAGGTGCGAACCAGCCCACAAACAAGCAGGTGAGCAGAGCTCCTGTGGGCAGGAGATACTGCGCCGTCAGATGATCGCAGAAGTCAAGAATGTCAAGATCCATCAGCCTCAGCGACGGAACGGCCCCCATCGACAGCGAACAGAGCACGGCAATGACGGAACAGACTGCCGTAAGCACCCAAGCCGAGCGGTGACGCGACGCCAACTGCCGACTGTTGTCCTCTCCATCATCAGGTGTCGCGGAGAGAGTGCCGCCAAATTCTTCGGTAAAAAAAGCCGTTCCTATCTCGTGCATGGAAATGGTGCTGGTCAGCGCGGCAAACACCAGCAGCGCATAGAAGAGAATACTGATAACGTAACCCAGCACGGGCACGGCAGCAAAAGCCTGCTGGAAGACATTAGGCAGCGTGATGAAGATGAGCGAAGGCCCGGCATCGGGCGTCACTCCCACCGAGAAGGCGGCTGGGAAAATCATCAAGCCAGCCAGAATGGCGATACCACTGTCAAGCATGGCTATTTGCGCAGCCGAAGAGGCGAGATTCGTCTCCTTAGAGAAATAGGAAGCGTAGGTGCAGAGACACGCCGTTCCGAGTGAAAGTGAAAAGAACGCCTGGCCAAGTGCTTCGAGGAAAACGCTGCCAGAGAGCTTGGAGAAGTCGGGTTTGAATAAGAATTCAATGCCCTTCGCCGCACCAGGGAGCATGCATGAGGCCACAACGATGACTACAAGCAGCACGAGCAAGGCAGGCATGAGGAGTTTCGATGCACGCTCGATGCCTTTCTCGATACCACGGACAACGACGAAATGGGTAATCAGGATGAAACAGACAGCCCAGAGGCAGGGTTTCAACAGGTCGGAAGAGAACTCGGCGAAGTAACGGGCCACGTAACCGGCGTCGCCCGACAGCTGTCCGGCAATAGAAGCAAAGAGATATTGCAGACACCAACCAGCCACCACGGCGTAGAAACCCAGAATAATAGTGGACGTAATGATACCGAGATAACCCACGATACGCCACCGTCTGCTGCCCGAAAGCTTGCCGTAGGCACTGGCAGCATTCGATGATCCGTGCCTGCCCACGATGAATTCGGCAATCATGCCGGGTATGCCCAACAGGAGCACACAGGCCAGATAGATGAGAATGAAGGCTGCGCCGCCGTTCTGCCCAGTCATATAGGGGAACCGCCACACGTTTCCCAACCCCACAGCCGAGCCTGCCGTAGCGAGAATGATACCCAGCCGACTACCAAAATTGCCGCGCTTCTGTTCGTTCTTCATGTTTTTTTTCGTTTCACAATTATCAACGATTAATCCTCAGCCCGACCGCGATCAAATCACGTTCATCTGATGGAGGAAAATGAGCACGATGGCGATGGGGCACAAGTAGCGCACCATGACACGGAAAACAGGCACGAAGCCCACGTTGCGCATTCCTCCATCTGTAAGTTCATCAGTCACCAACTTGTTGTCAATGTACCATCCCACGAACAGACAGGTGAGCAGTCCGCCTAACGGCAGGCAGAGATTGGCTGTAAACCAGTCAAGGAAGTCGAAGAGCGGCAGCCCGAAGAGACTTGCCCACTGCCACTTGCCGAGCGACATGGAACAAAGAAGGCCCATCAGGATGCAGAACGTTGACACGATAGACGCAGCCTTGGTACGGCTGATTTTCATTTCCTCGTGCAGGAAAGAGGTGCTCACTTCATGAAGCGAAATATTTGACGTCAGGGCAGCTATGGCCAGCAGCACGTAGAACGAAACACTGACAATATACTCCACGACCGGCAGATCTCCGAAGGCCTGTTCGAAGACGTTCGGCAGCGTGATGAAGATTAGCGACGGGCCGCTGTCGGGCTGAATACCTACCGACAAAGCCGCCGGGAAAATCATCAGACCGGCCAGAACGGCCACCAGCGTGTCAATGGTGACAATCTGAAAAGCAGACCCCAGCAGGTCCGTGTCACGTTTAAAGTAGCTGGCGTAGGTGCAAAGGCACCCCATTGCAATGCTCAACGAAAAGAATGCCTGCCCAAGAGCTTCAAGGAAGGTTCCGCTGTCTATTTTCGAGAGGTCTGGTTTGAAGAGAAATTCCACGCCAGCCATAGCTCCCGGCAGCATCAACGAGCACACCACGAGCACCAACAACAGTATGAACAGCAGCGGCATCATCAGTTTCGATGCCTTCTCAATGCCTTTTTCAATGCCCCTGACGATGACGAAGTGTGTGATACCGACCAAAACGGCCATCCAAAAGACCGGTCTCCACGGATTGTGCTCGAATTGCAAGAAGTAATCCTTAAAGTATTGCGGAGAACCATGCAGCTGATTGGTGAGGGCCGCTTCCACATACTGCAACGTCCAGCCCGAAACAACACCGTAATAGCCGATGATGAGTGCCGCCGTGACGACCCCCATGAACCCCACCCACTTCCACGGAGTACCGTGGGACAGCTTCGAATAGGCTCGCGCCGTATTGGCCTGAGCTCTTCTTCCGATCATAAACTCGCAGAGCATGACGGGAACACCGATGAGCAATACACATATTATATATATTAATATGAAGGTAGCGCCACCGTTCTGCCCTGTCACGAAAGGGAAACGCCACACGTTTCCCAGTCCCACGGCACCGCCTGCCGTTGCCAGAATGATGCCGACTTTCGATCCGAAATTACCTCTTTCCTGATTCATTGCATTTCTTTTTGCTTGCAAATATATAAAAATATTCGTACTTTTGCATAAAAAAGAAGCAGAAATGGCGTTTTTTACCCGATTTCTTAAGAAATATCCACTCTCCATCCTGTGCATCATCACGGTATGGGTGCTCAGCCTGATGCCCGTTCCGGAAACACCACTGAAGGAAATCAGGTACATCGACAAGTGGACCCACCTCGTCATGTACGGCGGAACCTGCGCCGTCATCTGGACAGAGTACCTGCGTAGCCATAAAAAACCAAGCAAGAAGAAGCTGGTTCTCCTTGCCTGGCTCGCACCCGCACTCATGGGCGGACTGTTGGAAGTGCTTCAAGCCTATTGTACAGGCGGATGTCGCAGCGGCGACTGGATTGACTTTATTGCCAACGCACTCGGTGCTACTCTAACTCTGGGTGGCGGAATGCTGTGGGTATGGTCCCGCGCCAAACGATGAACGGCATCTTGCGCATGTGGCCGTTGTAGAACCGACGGTCACCCGTCACCTCGTCACCGATGAAGTCAGGTTTCCCGAATGGGGCATCTTCGCTTTCCAACTCCACCTCCGCCATCACCAGACCGGCATTGTCGCCGTAGAACTCGTCCACTTCAAATGTGTGCCGTCCGTCAGGACTGGGCACGAGGAAGCGCGTCTTGTCGATGATGCCGGGCTCACAAATCGCCATCAGCTGCCGGGCTTCGTCCATTTCAATCTCTTTTTCAAACTCGTAGCGGCTGAATCCGCCCTCGCGCGCCGGCCCTTTGATGGTCAGATAAGCGCGTTCGTCGCGTATCCGCACCCTGACGGTTCTACCGTGAGAGCTGCAAATGTACCCTTGCTGAATGCGACTGCTACTGGTGGCTTGTTCGCGATAGCCATATCCCTTCACCAGGAACTTCCGTTCAATCTCGAATCCGCTCATAGTCAATCAAGCGTAACGGAATCCCATGACGATAATCAGGACCAACGCGAGCACGACGAGCACGCCGATAATCCAGTTTATCACCTTTTCCGCCTTCTTGCTTTCCTGTGCCTCATGTTTGGCACGCTGAATTTTTCTCTTCTGACTCATAATAATACATATTTAAAATTAACTTTTTCTCTTTCTCTTCGCGTCGCCCAATAGCCGGAGGACAGCCGGTCATGCGCTTCGTGCAGCCGATTCGCGGTTCTTATTCTTCGTCGTTGACGGGGAACTCCATCAGGTAAGCCTTGATGAAACCGTCAATCTTGCCGTCCATCACGCCGTCTACGTCAGAAGTCTGATAGTTCGTGCGATGGTCCTTCACTCGACGGTCGTCGAAGACGTACGACCTGATCTGGCTACCCCACTCTATCTTCTTCTTCCCAGCCTCTATCTTAGCCTGCGCTTCGAGCCGTTTCTTCATGGCCCGGTCGTAGAGCTGCGACTTCAGCAGCAGCAATGCCTTCTCCTTGTTCTTCGGCTGGTCGCGCGTCTCGGTGTTCTCGATGAGTATTTCTTCCTCTTCGCCCGTGTCGGGGTCCGTATACCAGTAGCGCAGACGCACACCCGACTCCACCTTGTTCACGTTCTGACCGCCGGCACCGCTCGAACGGAACGTGTCCCACGACAGTTTGGCGGGGTCGACATACACCTCTATCGTGTCGTCGACAAGCGGACTGACGAATACCGAGGCGAAACTTGTCATGCGCTTGCCCTGTGCGTTGAACGGACTGACGCGCACCAGACGGTGCACACCGTTCTCGCTCTTGAGGTAACCGTACGCATATTCGCCGCCCTCTATCTCCATCGTCACACTCTTGATGCCCGCTTCGTCGCCGTCCTGCAAGTTCGAGATGCTCACTTTGTGGCCGTGTGCCTCAGCCCAGCGCATGTACATGCGCATGAGCATCGACGCCCAGTCCTGGCTTTCCGTGCCGCCCGCACCCGAATTAATCTTCAACACGCAGTCCATCGGGTCCTCTTTCTGGCGCAGCATGTTCTTCAGTTCAAGATTTTCGATGGCAGTGATGGCCTTCGAATAGTCCTCGTCCACCTCCTCTTCGGTCACCATCTCGTCGTGATAGAAGTCGAACGCCAGCTGCAACTCGTCAGCCAGCACGCGAACTTCCTTGTAGCCATCCAGCCAACGCTGAATGTCTTTCACTTTCTTCATCTGTTCACGAGCCCGTTTCGGGTCTTCCCAGAAGTCGGGAGCCTGCGTCCGCAGGTCTTCCTCCTCAAATTCTATCTGTTTTCTGTCGATGTCCAAGTAGCGGTGCAATTCGTCCACGCGCCTCTGTACATCTTTCAACTGTTCTGCTGTTATCATCTATTCCTTATACATTTCGTCTATCTGCTCCTTGTAATTCTTGTTGAGCACCGCACGCCGTATCTTCAGCGTGTTCGTCAGCTCGCCGGCTTCCATCGTGAACGGCTGCGGCAGCAGGGTGAACCGCTTGATTTTCTCGTAGCTGGCCAGCTGTTGCTGCAGGGTCTCTATGCGCTCGCCGACCATCTGTATGATGCGTGCGTCCGTGCAGAGGTCCTCGGGCGAGTTGTAGTCGATGTCGTTGTCCTTGGCATATTCCTCCAGTTCGGGCATAGAAGGCACGATGAGCGCCGAGACGAATTTGCGCTGGTCAGCGATGACGGCAATCTGCGAGACGTACTTGTCGACGAGCAGCTTCGACTCGATCATCTGCGGAGCAATGTATTTTCCGTTCGAAGTCTTGAAGAGTTCCTTGATGCGCTCCTTCAGGAACAGCTCACCGTTCTGCATGTAACCAGCGTCGCCCGTGCGGAAGAAACCGTCCTCGGTGAACGACTCGGCGTTCAGCGCATCGCGCTTGTAGTATCCCTTCGTGATGGTGGGACCCTTGAGCAGCACCTCGTCGTTCTCGCCGATTTTGATTTCAATGCCCTCGATGGGCCGTCCGACGCTTCCCACGGTGTAAGGCTCGCCCAGATGGTCGCACGACACGGTAGCAAGGCTCTCGGTCAGGCCGTAGCCCACAATCATGTTGATGCCGATGCTGTGGATGAATTCCTCCACCTCAGCGCTCACGTACGAGCCGGCGGTCGGGAAGAAATGGGCGTTCTCCAGTCCCAACTGCTTGCGCACCAAGGCGAAGAGCGTCTTGTCGTACGTCTCGTACTCCAGCTTCAAGGCCAACGGCGGCCGCTTGCCGCGACTGAGGTACTCTATGTTGTACTTCCGGCCCACCTCCACGGCGTGGCGCATCAGCTTCCGCTGCACGGGGTTCGAGTTCTCTATCTTCTCCTGCACGCCGATGTAGACCTTCTCCCAAAAGCGGGGCACGGCCGACATGCACGTGGGATGCGTCTCGCGCATACTCTCCTGTATCTCCTTCGGGTAAGTGTTCACGATGAGCTGCGCGCCTTCCGTCAGGCAAAGGAACATCCAGCCGCGCTCGAAGATGTGCGTAATCGGCAGGAAATCCATCACGCGGTCGTCCTCACCGACGGGGACACACTTGTCGTTGGCTATCATCGCAGCGTGGTACTGGCCGTAGGTGAGCATCACGCCCTTCGAATCGCCCGTCGTTCCACTCGTGTACAGTATGTTGGCAAGGTCCTCTTCGTTGGCCTCGCTCCACAGTTTCTCCACCTCGCTCTGTCTCGGCAGGTTGTCGCCCAGCTTCAGGAAGTCGTCAAAATACATGGAACTGGGGTCGCTCTTGGCAATGTGCACAGAGCGGTCGAAGATGATGATCTTCTCCAAAGTGGGACTCTGAGGCAGCACACGGAACGCCTTGTCGTACTGTTCCTGCTGGCCCACGAAAAGGAAGCGAATCTGTGCGTCGCCAATCATGTACTGTATCTGCTGTTCGCTGCTCGTGGCGTAGAACGGAACGGTGACAGCCCGGATGCCGAACGCGCCGAAGTCGGTACATATGTACTGCACCGTGTTCTGAGAGAACACCCCCACGTTCTCTTGAACGCGCACGCCCAGGTTCAGCATGGCGTTGCTCACGCGCAGGACAATCTGCGAGAACTCGTTCCACGACATGGTCTTCCACTTCAGACTGCCGAAATCGCGATAGTTCATGACCACTCTGTCGCCGTACTTCTTCGCCTGCTCGTGAGGCAATACAGAGAGATGACATCTTGTTTGCATAACCCAAATCCTTTTATATATCAGTGCAAAGTTAACAAAAGTTTCCGAAATGGCAAATTTTAATTCGATTTATTTGGCTTTCTTCGGCTAAATCCGTAATTTTGCCATGCAGATATGAAAGACTACGAACAATTTGTCAACGATGCGGTGGAGCTGCTTTGCAGGCTCATCGCCACGCCAAGCGTCAGCCGAAACGAGCGCGACGCGGCCGACATCCTGCAGCAGACCATCAGCGAAGACTATGGTCTCGACTGCCGCCGCGAGGCCAACAACATCTGGATCACAGACCCATGGTTCGACGAAAAGCGTCCAACCGTGCTCCTCAATGCGCACATCGACACGGTGAAGCCCGTCAGCAGCTGGACGCGCGACCCCTTCGCACCCACCATCGAGGGCGATACGCTCTACGGACTGGGCAGCAACGACTGTGGCGGAGGGCTCGTCAGCCTGTTGCAGACGTTCCGCCTGCTCACGCAGAAGCAGCAGCCGTACAACCTTGTCTATCTCGCCTCGGCCGAGGAAGAGGTGTCAGGCAAGGACGGCATCGAGCGCGTACTGCCCCTGCTGCCGCCTATCGACGTGGCCATTGTGGGTGAACCGACGGGCCTGCAGCCTGCAATCGCCGAGAAAGGCCTGATGGTGCTCGACATATGGGCGCACGGCGTGTCGGGACATGCGGCGCGCAACGAGGGCGTGAACGCCATCTACGAGGCCCTCGACGACCTGCTGTGGCTGCGTTCGCACCGCTTCGAGCGCACGAGCGAGCTGCTGGGCCCCACGCTGATGAACGTCACCGTCATCGAGGCAGGCACGCAGCACAACGTCGTTCCCGACACTTGCCACATGGTCGTGGACATCCGCACCAACGAATACTACCAGAACGAACAGGTCTACGAATACATCTGCAGCCATCTGAGGAGCGAAGTGAAGGCACGCTCCTTCCGTCTGCACTCCTCGCGCATCGACCCTGAGCACCCGCTCGTCAGCCGGTGCAGGGCCATGGGCATGCAACCGTTCGGCTCGCCCACCCTTTCAGACCAGGCACTCATGCCGTTCGCGTCGTTCAAGTTAGGGCCGGGCGAGAGCAGCCGCTCCCATTCGGCCGACGAGTTCATCCGCATTTCCGAAATCAGGAAGGCCATCGACGTCTACACCGAGCTGCTCGACGGTGCCCAGCTCTGACACACGGCTTCGCCAACCAGACTGCTGCGGTCGCTGGAAGCGGTGCCGGGCGGCATGTCGTCGCGGCGTTCATAGCAAGTCGGCAGATGCCGACGTCGCATCGAAGCAGTGCGAATTTGTCAGAAAAAGTTACCGAAAAATCTTGTACGGATTTTCAATCATTCTAGAGAGCCGATTCATTCTTTTTCGGTAAAAAATCCAAACAAAAACGGAAGAAAAATCTCGTCGTTTTTCAAAATGAGCCGTTTTACATCGCAAAACGGGCCATTTTGCTCTCCAAAATGAATCATTCTGCTCGGCAAAATGGGCCATTTTGGAGTGTAAAATGAGTCATTTTGAAAGCCCGGAAAATGTAAAGAAAATACAAGTCGCTTGTTTTCAGCGTTTTAAAACATCGCCATATTTCGCTCATACGCGTCCACCAGATTTTTATTTCAGAAAGATGGCACTCACGGAGGCCCAAATCGAACTTTTTGTCCGCTTTTTTCAGATTGAAAAAAGGACTGCCTCACGGCAGCCCTTGCTCTGTTTTTGAATCTTAAATACCTAAAACTAATAACCTAATACTATGTGAATGAATACGCTGCAAAGGTACGGCAAAGCGGCGCTCGCTGCAACTTTATTCAGCGAACGCCGCTTTTCGTTCTGCGAACAGGCGCACGACGGCCGTCGGTCAGCGCACAATGACCTTGCGCGAGCCCTGCACGTAGACACCGCGGGGCAACTGCCGGCTGGCGTTCACCCTGCGACCGTCGAGCGTATGGAGCACGGTTGAAGGCTCGTCGGGCGTAGCCGCCACGGCATCGACACCCGAACTCCATCCTAAATCCTTCATGGAAAAGAGCGCTTCCACGGCCTTTCCCGTGCTGGGATCGAAGAGTCCGTGGTTGTACCAAGGCTCGTAGACGCGGTTGTTATAGGGATTCTCCTCGGGGAACCAGTAGAGCAGTCCCTTGATGTGGTCCATATCCTTGATGAGCGCCACCAAGTCGTCGAGGAACTTCTTCTGTCCGGCGGCCGAGGCAGGCCATGTGGAGGTGAAGTTATACGAGGCGTTTTGTGGATACCAGTTGTTGTAGTAGCCCGTCTCGACAATCATCACAGGCTTTCCGGCGAAGGTCGTCTTCAGGTTCTGCAGCGTCGTCTTCAGCGTCGAGAGGTTGTTGTGCCATTCGGGGTAGTAGCTCAGTCCGATGATGTCGTAGTCCACGCTGGCCAAGCGCTCGTAGATGCCCTTCGTGGCGCTCCAGTTGGCGGTGCGCTCGGTGTGGATGATGACCTTTGCCGCCGGGCATTCCTCGCGACAAGCCTCGATGGCCTTGCCGAGCAGTGTGCGGAAGCGGCTCCAGTTGGCGTCGTTGTTGGTATAGCACTTCTTCGGCGAGCCCGTTCCCTTGGGCCCCCAGAGCATGCCGTAGCTGATTTCGTTGCCCGTCTGCACGTAGTCGGGCGTGGCACCAGCGGCTTTCAACTGCTGCAGACAGTCGCGCGTGTAGTCGTAGACCTGCTGGGCGAGGGCATCGTCGGAGAGCGTCTTCCACGCGTCGGGCGTCCACTGGTTCGACGGATCGGCCCAGGTGTCGCTGTAGTGGAAGTCGAGCATCAGCTGCATGCCTGCCTCCTTCACACGCCGTGCGAGCGTCTTCACGTAGTCAAGGTCCTGCACCACGCCCGTGGCACCGGTCGGATTGACGAACAGCCGCACACGGACGGCGTTGAAACCGGCCTCGTCGCGCAGGAAAGGCAGCATCTCGCCGATGCGGTTGCCCTGCATGTCGTAGTAGTTCACGCTGGCCGCTTCGTATTTCGGCAGCATCGAGAGGTCACCTCCCACCAGGTTCTGTGCCTGCAGGGCTGCCGCGAATGCGAGCAGGCATCCTGTCAGAAATGTTCTTGTCTTCATAAGATTTCGCTCATCGTATCGTTTACTGCTGCAAAATTACAATTTTTCCGCCAATCCGTTTCGTTTCGGGGCAGAAAAAGTGTGCGACGACGGCTAAAGGGAGCTTTGCTGACGCGTTTTCCGAATAAAAAGGCATGTTTCCATGGCCGTTTTCGGGAAAAAAAGTATCTTTGCGAACAAATGGACAAGTGTTCACAAACAGTCTAACCAATACATCAGGGATATGAAACAACTAAGCAGAATGAAACAGACGGCTTTCGCCGTCGCTTGTTTGCTGTTGCTGTGCGGTGTCGCCGACGCGCAGACCTCAAAGAAAAAGGGAGCCGGACAGCGCAAGAACATCAAGGACTTCGTCTCCTTTTATCTCGACGAGCCGGAAGGCGAACTCATCGGCAGAGTGTACGAGGTGTGGCAGAAGCACCTGAAAGGACAACGGCAGGACGAGGGCGTCACCATCACGCTCGACGCGAAGAACGGCTACTTCCGCTTCAAGGAAGCATATCCAGAGGAAGAAACCTGCACGTATGTGGACATGTACTTCTGGAACCGCAAGGACGGCAAGCAACTGTTGGCGTGGAACAGCTTCATCATTGAAAAGCAGAGACCCGTTTTCACGGAATGTACCTTTCTGGATTTCATGCTCTACGACCCGGCAACGGGCGAATGGGAGCACATGCAGGAAGAAGACTTGGGCATCGTCTTCGGCCCAAAGGAAAAAGGTCCGTCGGTCTACGGCTTCGACAGCAAGCAGAATAGCTACTTCATCCAGTACACCGACGAGGAAGACCGCATCAAAATGACCGAGGAGGAGTTCGAAGAATGGTACCGGAACCAGCCGCTATTGGTCTATGAGCTGCCGCGACAGGGGAAAGACCTCGTGGCAAAGATTTACGAAGGGAAGAAAATAACCCCACTCACGTTCAGATGGAACGGAATGGGGTTTGAAAGATGAATCGTCGAGGGACGTCTGTCAGCGCACCACCTTGCGCCCGTTGACCACGTAGACACCACGGGGCAGCCCGTCGAGCGACGTTCCAGGGCGCACCTGTCGGCCATCGAGCGTGTAGACTGCGGCCTGACACGCTGGCAACAGGTCGCGCTCGGGCTGTTCGATGCCGGTCTCCACGGTGACGTCGGCCACCTTGTACTTGTTTCCGCTCTGCTGGTTGAGCACTTCGAAGAACTTGTCTTCGCGCACATTCTCCACGTCGACAGTCTGCGGCGAACCCGAACCCGTACTGAAGACAAAGTTCACAAAGTCGTCGGCGCTGTTCAGTGTGTACGTCTTGTAGAACCAGTTCTTGCCGTTCACGCTCTTCGTCTGCGTGATGGGATCGCCCGGCCACTTGCCGTTCTGGGGTGCATGCGTGTCATCGCCGCCCCATGTCCAGTAGTTCATGGTAGTCCATCCCACCTGGTCGGCGTTCACATGGACAGTGATTTCGCGCTTCTCCACCTTGGTGAAGGTGTAGTTACGGCTGATGATGCCCTTCACGGTACCGCCGACGAGCAGTCCGACCTTCAGTGTGCAATCGCCGTCGATGCTCAGCTGCTGGCCATCGCGGGCTGTCAGGCTGCTTGCCGTAGGCTCCGAGCCGTCAAGAGTGTAGACCAACGCTGCTTCGTCCGACTCGGAAACGGCGGTCAGCCGCACCTGGAACGGTTCGTCGTAGACGCCCGTCGAACGGTTGGCCCACGCGGTTTCCATGCTGCGCGGCAGAAAATACTTGTAATGATAGCCTGAAAGGATTTCCTTCCACTGCGCTGCCGAAGGCACAAAGCCCTGCGTGTTCTTACCCACAATAACCATCAGCCGGCCCTCGTTGTCCACTTTCACCAAGTTGGCAAAATAGTCCTTGTTGCTGCGCATGTTCGTGTACGTGCTGGTATTGGTGATTCCGGCCAGCCGACGTGCGTCGATCATCGCCTTGATTTCGGGCTTGTAGGCCTGCCAATGCTTCAGGAAGACGCACGGTGTGCCTGGCATGGCCAGCATGAAAGCGTTGGCGGCGAGGGTGTCGCGCCGGATGGGGTCCTGCTCGGCGTTGGCACGGCGCTCGGTGTCGTGGTTCTCGACAAAGGTGACGGCCCATTGGCGATAGCCATCGGTGCCGGCGAGCGTCTGGTTGGTGACGTTGTTCAGCTGCGTCCAGTCGTTCTGATTGATGGCATCGCGCAGCTTGTAGCGGAACTGGAAGTCGAAAGCAGCCGACTGGGGCACGCCGTCGACCTTCGTTCCGTCAATCCATTTCTTGATGACGCTGTTGCTGTCCCAGCATTCGCCCACGGAGAAGCTCGGTTGCGCGCTTTGGTTGTACATGGCTGTGTACGACGGGCTGTAGCCTTTCACCATATCGTAGCGGAATCCGGCGTAACCGAGGTCGTTGAGCAGGAAGTCGAGGTAGGCTTTGACGATGCGTTGCACGTTTGCACTGGTGTGGTCGAGGTCGCGCATGCCGCCCCACCCCTCGCCTGTGTCGTTGTTGTCGCTGAGCTGATAGCCGTTCTGCGTAGCCCAGTTGAGCGTTGCTCCGTCGTCATCGTTGCGGCAGATGTCGGTAGACAGCATTTCGTAGGTCTCGCCCATGTAGGTTTCTTTCGGGAAGTCCACCCAGTTGGAGACGTTACGGCGATGGTTGATGACCACGTCGGCAATGGTCAGCAGGCCTTTGTCGCGGAAAGTGCGAATCATGGAACGCAGCGACTGCTCCGTACCGAACGAGCTGTCGTAGTTGTTGAACCACCAAAGGTCGTCGTAACCCATCGACGTTCCGCCGCAGTTGCCGCTTTGCGGAATCCATACGAGGCTGAACGAGGAGGCCAGGTCGTCGGCCTGTCCCTCAAGCTTGGACCACTGTGATGCAGAGAACGAGTCCCAGTAGAAGCCTTGGAGCATGACACCGCCGTAGTTTTCAGGCCACGCCTGGGCTCTGAGACTCTGTGTGTCGCTCACGATGCTGAGCAGAAGGAGCAGGAAGAGCACCTTCAGCCATCTGAAAATCTTGTTGTTGGTAAAACTGTTCATAGGTAATATCATGGTTGAATTTACATGCAAAGGTAGCGCAAAAAGCGGAATCGTGTCGGCAGGGAAATCGTTTTTAGGCGTTTGCAAAGTGCAAACGGTTGCGCATCAGAGCTTATCGATGTGCAGAGTCTGGTCGCAATAGTCCACGACGGCAGGCCTGTGTGTGATGAAAATGACGGTATGGTCGCGCGAGGACAGGATGTTGCGGAGCAGCTGGCGCTCGGTCTCGGGGTCGAGGGCACTGGTGGCCTCGTCGAAAAGCATGACGGCCCGGTTGCGCAGCAGCGCACGGGCAATGGCTATGCGCTGTGCCTGTCCCTCGCTCAGACCGCCGCCGCTTTCGCTGCAGAGAGTGTCGAGGCCGTCGGGCAGCTCCATGACGAAGTCGGCACAGGCTTTGTGCAAGGCTTCCTCCATCTCTTCGTCGGTGGCCGAGAAGCGACCCAGCCGCAAGTTGTCGCGAATGGTTCCGCTGAGCAGCGTGTTCCCCTGCGGCACATAGACGAAGTTGCAGCGCATCCGGGGCGTAATGACGAGCGTCTCCTTATTATTATAAAGGAGCATACGGCCCTGCTGCGGACTCAACAGGGCGAGAATGAGGCGCACAAGGGTGGTCTTTCCGGCACCGGTCTCGCCGAGAACGGCCGTACAAGTGCCCGGAGCGAAGTCGAAAGACAGGTCGCGAAGTACGGGGTCGTTGTCGTAGGCATAGCTGACATGGTCCATCCGGACTCCGCAGGGCGCACTCACTTCTATAGGTTCGCCCTGCTCCTCCAGCGGATCTTCCTCCAGTTCCATCAGGCGTTCGGCTGCTGTGAACACGCTGACAAAGGCCGGAACAAGTCGGGTCAGGCTGCGCGCAGGGCCCTCAATCTTTCCGACCAGCTGCAGGAAAGCGGTCATTCCGCCGAACGTCAGCGTGTGATGATACAGGCGAGTGGCACTCCAGAGGAAGGCAACAAGGTAGCCGAGTGCGAAGCCAAAGTTCAAAATGAGGTTACTGAAGACTGAAAACACCGTTCGCTTGACGACGTTATGGCGCAGTTCGCTCTGCGTGTTCTCCAGTTTGTCCACCATCACCGAGTCGCTCTCCAACGTCTTGATGAGCATGCGGTTCTGCACGGTTTCCTGCAAAACGCTCTGCACACGCGAGTCGCTGTCGCGCACCTGGCGGGTCAGCGAGCGCATGTGGCGCATGTAGTACTTGCTGACAAAGATGAAGACAGGCAGCATGGCTACGATAATGAGGGGCAGAGTGCGGTCCATGGAGAACAGGTAGAAGAAAGCACCGAGGAAGAGTCCGAGCGTGGAAACGGTGCTGGGAATGGTTTCGGTGAGGAAACCGATGATGTTGTTCACGTCTTTTTCCAGTCGGTTGATGACGTCGCCGCTGTGCAGACGGTCGCGGCCGTGCCACTCTGAGCGCAGAATGCGGTCGAGCATGCGCTGCTGCATGCGGTTCTGCGCCCGTATGCCCAAAATGTTGCGCACCCAGATGGCGCTGATGCTGATGGCGAAATTGCAGAGAATGAGGAATCCCATGAAGGCAACGGCCCAGGGCAGCGACCGCCACGCGTCGAGAACGGCGGGACTGCTGTCGGCGAAGAAGGCCACAAAGGACGGAAGAGTGTCGCCCAAAGTGTGGGCCGCCACGTCGATGGCATGCTTCACCGCCCACACCTGCGTCAGGCTGACAGCAACACCGAACAGTCCGAGCATGGCATTGAGCACTGCCTGCAGCTGATTGCCGCGCCATGCACGCCACAGCCACCGCAGAATCTGGCCCATGGTGTACTTGCTCTCCGTGCGGTTGAGCAGTTCTCTCAACGTCATTCGCTTCATTCTGTTGTCCTTCCTTACTTTTCTTGACTCACATCGTCGCGGTTCCACATTCTCATCACCGTCTCTTCAGCGGACGTCGAGGCCCCACGACATTTTCTCGCGAAGCGTTGCGAAATAGCTCTGGCCGCTTCGACGCACGATGCGAATGCCGTATGGTGCACGGGTAATGGTCAGACGCGTGCCCTCGGCACACTTTTCCGAACGTCCGTCAATGGCGATGAGGAACTGGTGCGAGCGACTCTCCACAGTCAGCTCAATGCGGCTGTCGTCCTTCAGCACGATGGGGCGGATGTTCAGACTGTGCGGAGCCACCGCCGTCAGACACATTGTTCCAGTTTGCGGCACGATGATGGGGCCGCCGTTCGACAGCGAATAGGCCGTCGAACCGGTCGGTGTGCTGACTATCAAGCCGTCGGCTTGGTAGGTGACAAGGTGCTGCCCGTTCACCACCGTACGTATACTGATCATCGAAGCATTGTCGCGCTTCAGCACGGCAATGTCGTTCAGCGCACGAGGACAGGTCTGCAACGGCTGGTTGTCGGTCTTCACTTGAATCACGGCGTGCGTTTCCAGTTCGTAGTCACCTGCGTAAAGCGCGTTGACAGCAGCCTCGACGGTAGTAGGATTCACGTCGGCCAAAAATCCCAAACGGCCCATGTTGACGCCCATGACGGGTATGCCTTTGCTGCCGACGAAATGGGCAGAGCGCAGAAAAGTGCCGTCGCCACCCATCGAGATGACGAAGTCTGCATCGAAGTCGCTGCCGTCGAACACCTCCACGCCTTCCACTCTCAGCTGCTGTCCGCTGACAAGAAAGTCGTAGAAATCGCGCTCCATGAGCACTTCGGCGCCCTTGGCAGCGAGACATGAAAGTATTTTCTGCACTCCGGCAGACTTCTTCGGCTGATAAAGATTGCCGAAAATGGCGAACCGCCGCTTGTCTTGGGTTTTCATGCTTCTGTGCACTTACGGTTTGATAACGAGCGCAAAGATAGCATAAAAAATCCATTTAGACGAGCAAATACACATATTTTTATACCAATGGATGATGAGTTTTCAAAAAAAATGCGTAAGTTTGCACCTGAAAACCTTTCCGAGGAAGGACACTACCTGATTATCAAACAAGAAACGTGGGCTCTTTTTAATCCCACAAAACGAAATGACTATGGCAAAAGTATATCAATTCATGGCTGACGGCTTCGAGGATATCGAGGCGCTGATTCCCGTTGACGTGCTGCGTCGCGGAGGTGTTGACATCAAGACCGTGAGCATCACGGGGTCGAACATGGTGGAAAGTGCCCACGGGGTCGTGCTGATGACTGACGCGCTCTTTGAGGATGTAGAGGACGAACTGAAGGATGCTGACCTGCTGATGCTCCCCGGCGGCATGCCCGGAGCAGAGAATCTGAACGCTCACGAGGGGCTGAAGAAGGCTCTCGTGGCGCAGAACGAAGCCGGGAAAAAGATTGCAGCCATCTGCGCAGCGCCGCTCGTGCTGGGAGGACTGGGTATTCTGGAAGGCCGCCGTGCCACCTGCTATCCCGGTTTTGAGCAGACTTTGAAGGGAGCCACATACACTGCCGACCTGTGGACAACCGATCACAACATCACAACAGGTGAAGGTCCTGCAGCTGCACTGCCTTACGCCTACTCGCTGCTGGCCATGCTGGTGAGCGAAGAAAAAGCACGTGAAGTGGCCGAAGGCATGCGCTACCTGCACCTGATGGCTTCGAGAATGATGTAAGCCTGCTTTTCGACGACAATGGCTGATTATGCTATCATCCTGGCAGGAGGCAAAGGGCTGCGTATGGGCAGCGACATACCGAAACAGTTCCTGCCGATTGGTGGTGTGCCTATACTCATGCGCACCATCCAACGATTCCGCGATTACAGCGAAGACCTGCACATCATCCTCGTACTGCCAAAGGAACAGCACGACTACTGGGACCAACTCTGCCACGAATACGGTTTCGATGTAGACTACGACGTGACCGAAGGAGGCCCCACGCGCTTCCACTCTATCGTGAACGGACTGCGATTGGTACCCGACGAGGCGCAGGGTGTGGTCAGCGTCCACGACGGTGTAAGGCCGTTTCCTTCCGTCGAAGTCATCCGTGACTGCTACGAAACGGCACGCAAAACGGGTACCGCCGTGCCCGTGATTCCTGTGGTGGAGACGGTCAGACATCTTGGGAAGGCTCCCGAAACAGACATATTGGCCGACAGTAGCCTACATTCGTTGGGCTCAACAACTGTTCCGAGGGACGAATACCGACTCGTCCAAACTCCACAGGCATTCGACATCCAGCTTCACAAGGAAGCTTACCGGCAGCCATACAATGTTGGTTTCACCGACGATGCTTCCGTTGTCGAGGCCATGGGGCACGCCATCACGCTCGTGGAAGGCAACCGAGAGAACATCAAAATAACCACTCCTTTCGACATCACCGTGGCTGAAGCCATCGTGAACGCCAGCAACTGAGCCCGACGACGGCCTCCGCCAGCCGCCTGTGCCGCTATTCATCATGCCAGACATACTCCGACAAGACATCATGTACGTTCCGGGAGTGGGTCCGAAGCGCAAGGACATCCTGAAACGTGAGCTGGGCATCGAGACATTCGGTGACCTTTTGGAGTATTATCCCTACAAATATGTGGACCGAAGCAAGGTTTACCGCATCTCGGAATTCACCGGAGAAATGCCGTTCGTGCAGGTGAAAGTGAACATTCTGAGCTTTGAGGAGTTCGAAATGGGACCTCGCAAAAAGCGAATCGTGGCGCATGCCACTGACGGGACGGGCATCGTTGACCTCGTTTGGTTCGCTCATGCACAGCAACTCACGAAGGACCTGAAGGTGCATATCGACTATCTGGTGTTCGGAAAACCGACCGTTTACGGTGGCCGGTATCAGTTTGTGCATCCTGAAATAGAGAAAGCCGATGGCGTGCAACTGTCTGAAATGGGCATGCAGCCCTATTATGTGACCACGGAAAAGATGAAGAACAGCGGCATGACATCGCGCACCATCGAGCGGATCACGAAGTCGATGATCGAACGAATGCGCGAACCACTGCCCGAAACGCTGCCGCCCTTCATCGTCAACCGACTGCGATTGGTGAGCCGCGATACTGCTTTCCGGCACATCCACTACCCAAAGAGCGCCGAAGATATGTCGCATGCACGCCTCAGACTGAAGTTCGAGGAACTGTTCTACGTGCAACTGAACATCCTTCGCTACGCTGCCGACCATCGCCGGAAGTACCGCGGCTACGTGTTTCAGCACGTCGGAGCCATCTTCAACGACTTTTTTCATCAACACCTGCCCTTCCCCTTGACAGGAGCACAGAAGCGAGTGATTCGCGAAATACGCGCCGACATGGGGTCCGGACGTCAGATGAACCGTCTGCTTCAAGGCGATGTAGGCTCCGGAAAGACGCTGGTGGCCCTGATGTCGATGCTCATTGCCCTCGACAACAACTACCAAGCCTGCATCATGGCACCCACCGAAATCCTGGCCGAGCAGCATCTGTCCACCATCCGCGCCTTCCTTGGAGACATGAACGTGCGCGTAGAACTGCTCACGGGTATCGTCAAGGGCAAGAAACGGCGCGAAGTGCTCGAAGGAATCGCCGACGGAAGCGTACAAATATTAGTCGGTACGCACGCCGTCATCGAAGACAAAGTACAGTTTCTACACCTCGGATTCGTCGTCGTCGACGAGCAACACCGCTTCGGAGTGGCCCAACGCGCCAAACTGTGGAGCAAAAGCAGCAACCCGCCACACGTGCTCGTGATGACAGCCACGCCCATTCCGCGCACATTGGCCATGACTATCTACGGCGACCTGGACGTAAGCATCATCGACGAACTGCCTCCCGGCCGCAAACCTGTGCAGACCATACACAAATACGACGACCAAACGACTTCCCTCTATGCCGGCATCCGCCAGCAGATCCGCCTCGGTCGACAAGTCTACGTCGTTTTCCCACTCATCAAGGAAAGCGAGAAAATCGACCTGAAAAACCTCGAAGAAGGCTTTGAAACGCTGCGGCAGGCTTTCCCGGAATTCCGTTTAAGCAAGGTACACGGCAAGATGAAACCAGCAGACAAAGAAGAAGAAATGCAACGCTTCGTTAAAGGAGAGACGCAAATGCTTGTTGCCACCACCGTCATCGAAGTGGGAGTGAACGTTCCCAACGCCTCTGTCATGGTCATTCTCGACGCACAGCGCTTCGGTCTCTCCCAACTTCACCAGCTGCGAGGGCGCGTCGGGCGCGGAGCCGACCAATCTTTCTGCATACTTGTCACCAACCGGAAGCTCAGCAAGGAGACTTCGACACGCATCGACATCATGTGCGACACCAACGACGGCTTCCGCATTGCCGAGGCTGACCTGAAACTGCGCGGGCCCGGCGACCTTGAAGGCACGCAACAGAGCGGAATGGCCTTCGACTTGAAGATTGCCGACATTGCCCGCGACGGACAAATCGTCCAAATGGCACGCGACGAGGCGCAGCGCATCGTTGACGACGACCCTCAATGCCAAAAATCCGAATACCAAATGCTATGGAAACGTCTTGCCGAACTGCGCAAGACGAACATCAATTGGGCTGCCATTTCATGACAACAGAGCTTGTTAGCGTACACAATATGAATGTTAAAACCAAAATAAAAACTGTTAACAAGCTCTCCGCCTAACTTTTTTTTCTTATCTTTGCATCGAATTTCGATTAAACCGATTCTTTATTTACTTATTTTGTCGGTTTTACCAGGTGAAGACTACTCACCAAGAAGCTTTGTAATAACTTAAATTTTGAATATGCAAATTAAGAAGACGATCAAGAGAATCGCAATCACAGCAATATTGGCAATAGGAGTTACGCCTTCGTTCGGACAGGACCTTTTAGCCCGTCAGGCTCCTATTGACCGCCGAGCAACAAGAGTTGACACCATGGCACTGCACCTTATCGAGCAGAACGAAGCCAGTGCTGCCGTCGCACAGCTCTATAACGAGTGGAGCAACAAGTACGCACACCGCGCCACCGCGCTCCCCGACTCCTTCAGAATCGATCTCCGTCACTTCTGCATGCCCACACCGAGCCGTCTGATTACATCCAATTTCGGACGTCGCTGGGGTCGTATGCACAAGGGACTCGACATTAAAGTATACATCGGCGACACCATCCGCGCTGCCTTCGACGGCAAGATTCGCGTCGTACGCTACGAAGCCGGCGGCTACGGAAACTTCGTCGTCATCCGCCACAACAACGGTCTGGAAACCATCTACGGACACATGTCAAAGCATCTTGTGGCCGAAAACCAGAACGTGAAGGCCGGCGATCCCATCGGACTCGGCGGCAACACCGGACGAAGCACCGGCTCGCACCTGCACTTCGAGACCCGCCTCTGCGGCGTGGCACTGAATCCCGCATTGATGTTCGACTTCAAAAACCAGGACGTGACGGGCGATTTCTACACCTTCCGCCGCAGCTCCTACGACCGCGATTCGGACCGCGCGACGCGCATGTACGGCAAACCTGCCGACACACGCAACCCTGTGACGTCCGCACCCGCTTCTTCACAGAGCTCAAGACAGAAGGAACTGGCCATGAACAACAGCCGTTTCGACAAGCAGACAAGAGAGTCGAAGCGCCAGAAGAAGGCTGACCTGAAGAAGGAAAAGAAGGAAATGGCCAAGAAGAGCACCCGCACACACAAGGTAACGAAGGGCGACACGCTCTATTCTATCGCCCATCGCTACGGTGTCAGCGTAGAGCAGTTGTGCAAGATCAACCGCATTGGCAAGAACAAGCACATCCGTCCTGGCCAGGTGCTGCGTTGTTCATAAAATCAGAATTTTCCAAATTCACCGTTTATTTGAACGCCCCGGTACGTTTTACGTGCTGGGGCTTTTGTTTTAAACAGACTGCGATGCTTCAAAATGTGGAGCTTGAAGTCCAAGGATTCGAGCGAAGTTTACGAAGCAGAAAGAGCAGCAAAGCTTCAGAGAGGAACATGAAGACCGGCAGGCACAGACGTCTTTTCTATTTCTGAAGCCCCGCAAGGACTAATCATCCTGCTTGTTTCCGAAACGCCACGCGAGCGAGAGCATCACATAGCGCGGCAGACTGTTGTACCATACCTCCGTGCGACCCTGTGCGTTCACCTCATAGTCTACGTTGCTCCGCTGCTGAAGCAGGTCGCAGGCTTGCAGTTTGGCCGTCAGCCTGTCGGAAAGAAACGAACGCGTCAGCTGCGCATTCCACACCAGATGGTCGCCGTTGAGCAAGTCGGTGGCGTAGCCGCGTCGGCTGAACATTCGCAAGTCCGAGGACAGACCGATGCCGAGCGGCAACTGTACCACGAGCGATGCGCCCCAGTCGTAGTCGAAAGCAGAGATGGTTTCAAAGCCGACGCGCTTCGACGATACTCTTCTCCAAGCCAGCTGCCCACTCACGCCGAGCGTAAGGTCACCCTTTTGGTAAGTAATTCCCGCCCGTTCCTTGAGCAAGAGATTGTTCACCTTGCTCAACGAACAGTCCGTTACGGTCATCGTTTCCTCATCTATCATCTTAAAATAATCGGCCACCAGCGGGTTGAAGTCCACACTGTGGTGGTACATGACGGAGGTCTCCTGCTCGAACATGAGCAGTTGCCGACGGTCCAGCGGACGGCTGAACGTGAATCCGGCCCGGCCCATCCAGTTGCCGTTCACGTTTCCGGCCTCCACCAAGCGGATTCCCGTCTCGGGCGAGTACACACGGTGCATTCCCCATGCGTCCCTGACCACGTCAAGCCCTCCACTGAACCCCAGACTCTGCTTCGTCGAATCGTTGTTCCACGCCACGGAGACACTGGCACTGTGCGTGCGACTGCTCTTGAGCGACGTGTTGAACAGAACATATTCCAGCGGATCAGTGGTGTCGTCGAGAGGAAGCACATCGATAAATTCGGGCACCTCGGTGTCCATGTGGTAGGCCAGCTGCACACTGGGCTGCGCCCATCGGTTGTAGGTCAGCTCGGGCCTCACGACGGTGTAGCTCCGACGCTCACGATCGACGCCGTCCCAATGGTAGTCTATCTTCTCACGCCTGCGCGCTACGGACAGGCCAGCGTTGAAATAGCTCTGTCTGCCGTTTCTGTACACGCGCGCAGCGCCCTTGAACTGCTTTCTCATCCAGTCGTAGTTATCAGTGTTGTCTATGTCGACAACCATCATCATCGAGTCGCGTGTGGAAGGCAACACTCCTATGTGAGAACGTTCGTGCATGCCGTAGTAACCCTCTAACCAGTCCAGTCTGAAGAAGTCGTTGTCCTCATGGCTATACGCCTGCTCGTAGCCGATGCCAACCGAGGCACGCAGCTCGGAGGGAAAGACGAAGGTGTAGTCGGCAGACAGGCTGTAATCATAGGCTCGCGAACGGTACTCGAGCAGCGCATTGCTGAAATCGGGCAGCTCGGAGTGCGTGAAGTCGATATGCTTCATGGCAAAGGTACGGTCGGGACTGACCTTGCTGTAGCTGCCCTTCCCGTCGACCGTCAGGAAGTCGCCCCACGCCAGTTCCTTCGTCCACACCAGTCCCGCACTCAGCTCCAAGCGGTCGTTGCGGGCCAGCCCGGCGTCCTGCAGACGGTTGAGCACCGCCTGATGCAGCGTGGTGTCCCGCTTTTCCGTGTCGGTGTGCCCGTGTTCATACTCCAGTCCGAGGGTGACAGCCAGCCGGAAAGGCCGCTGAAGAATGAATTCGTTGCTCACATCCGCGAGAAAACTACGGCTGTGCGCTGCGCCTTCCCAACGGTTGACGACGGAGGCACCGTCGGTGAAGAGCTCGGACATGCCGCGCTGGCGGCTCTCTGCGCTGCTCCATCCCACCTTCGCCGTCAGCTCTTCCTCGTACAATCCCTCCGGATGTGAGCGGCTCAGGTGCAGTCCGGCCACCCGCGTGGCCACCCGTCCGTGCGAGTCGCCGTCGGTCTCCCACTCACCCTTTTCGTCGGGATGGTCGGTCTCGTTCACGTTGTTCGTGCGCCCGTAGACCGACAGCTGCGTGAAGTCGTCCGTATAGAGTCCGAAGAGGCGCGCGTCGTAGCGGCGGCTGGTGCCCACCCCGGCCTCGGCGTTGCCCGCGAAGCCCTCGTTGTACTCCCTGCGCAGTCTCACTTCCACGACGTAGTCCTTCCGTTCCACGTCATGTCCTACGCGCCGGCTGCGCCTCGACGGCCTGTGGTAGGCCCTCAGGTCCCTCACCATGTAGGCAGGCAGGTCGTGCAGCATCAGCGTCCGGTCGTCGTCGAGGAAGTCCTTGCCGTTCAGCGTGAGGTAGTCCACGCGCTGTCCGTTCACGTATAGGTCGCCGTTGGGACGCAGTTCGGCGCCGGACAGCTGTCGTACCAGTGCATCGAGCATCGAACCCTCGGGCAGATTGAAGGCAGCAGCGTTGTAGACGATGGTGTCGCCCTTGTATTGCAGCTTCACTTTCGTTCCTTCCACGTGCACTTCGTCCAGCTCCAGCTCTTTGTAGATGTCGTCCGAGCGGCTCAGCATGATGCGGGGCACGGTGTGGTTCCGTCGTCGCCGCGGATATTTCAGCTCGTAGTCGAGGCAGCGGTCGGTGTAGCCTTCGCACGAAGCACGCACGATGAAGCTAGCCTCCACGGCCGGCACCGCCAGGTCGAACTGCGAGTGCGAACCGGCTATCAGGCACGAGTCGGCAGCCACCAGGCTGGAGTCGGGCCGCAAGAGCACGATTCGGGCCTTCAGCGGCCGCCCGCTGAAGGCATCGCAGACGGTACCGCGTAGGTGGACCGTGCGCTGTTGCGTCGGTCTGTCGGCATTCTGGGCGCCCACAGCGAGCGCAACCAGCATGAAAAGGCAGAACACCAGTTTCTTCATAACACGTTTCCCGTCGTCCTGAACGACGACGCGATTGTTCGTCAAATATAAGACTAATCTCGCACAAAAACAAATAATCGGCCACGGTCTTAACGTAATTTAGGATAATCGGAGGCCAATGCGAAAGCCTGACGGGCAAAAACATTCCTTATTTTTTGTGATATGCAGGATTTGTCGTATCTTTGTAGGCAGAACATCTTAACCAAACAACTACACGAAACCATGGAAATCTTAAAGAACGAACAACTGCAGCTGGCCGTCAGCCCGATGGGTGCCGAGCTGCAAAGCATCAAGGACAGCAGCGGCAAGGAGTATCTGTGGCAGGCCGACGAACGATTCTGGCCCCGCCACTCGCCCATCCTCTTCCCCATCGTGTGCGGACTGTGGAACAAACGCTACCGCATCGACGGTTTTGAATACACCATGGAGCGTCACGGATTCGCCCGCGACATGGAGTTCAAGCTCATCGGCCGCACGGACAACAAGGTGACTTTCGCACTGGAATCGACAACTGCGACCCGCCGGCTGTACCCCTACGACTTCATGCTCTCCGTCAGCTACCGTTTAGACGGAAACCGTATCCACGTCATCTGGCACGTGCACAACACCGACAACAACGAGATTCACTTCCAGATAGGCGGTCATCCGGCCTTCAACCTGCCCGACGTCGGCGAGGGCGAGCCCATGCACGGCTGTCTGAAGTTCGACAACGAGGGGCACCTGGAGCGCCTCATCGGCAACGTGGGAGGCTGCATCGTGCCCGGACGCTTCGATCTGCCCACCGAGAAAGGCTTCTGGACGTTCGACGAAGCGTCGTTCCGCGAGGATGCCGTCATCCTGGACCGCTGCCAGGTGAAGCAGGTACAGCTGCTCGACAAGGCGCGTCGGCCCGTGGTGACGGTCGACATGAAGACGCCCGCAGTCGGCATCTGGAGCCCCTACGGCAAGAATGCGCCCTTTGTGTGCATCGAACCGTGGTTCGGAGTGCACGACTCTGTGGACTATCAGGGCGACTTCCGCAAGAAGTACCTCATGAACCATCTGCTGCCCGGCGCCTCCTTCCTCTCGGAATACATCATCACCATAGGCTGAAGGAAGCTGACCTGACGCTGACCGTCGGCTGTTTCGCGTGGCCGACGGTCGGCCGCAGCCTGTGCTGCAAGCTGTTTCTTTCAAATAAAATTACCAAAAAATCCTGCACAGATTTTTCTTCGTTTTAGAAAGCCGATTCATTCTTTTTCGGTAAAAAATCCAAACAAAACAAGAAAAAAAGTCGTGCCGTTTTTCAAAATGAGCCGTTCTGCATCGCAAAATGGCCCATTCTGCTCGCCAAAATGATTCATTCTGAACGAAGAAATGGGCCGTTTTGAACTGCAAAATGAGTCATTTTGAAAGCCCGAAAAATGTAAAGAAAATACAAGTCGTTTGTTTTCAGCATTTTAAAACCCTCTCATATTTCGCGTGTACGCGTCCGCCGGATTTTTATTTCAGAACGATGGCACTCACAGAGGGCAAAAACGAACTTTTTGTCCGCTTTTTTCACAGTCGGCGCACGTTTGGGCTCAAGGGGTTCAGATGCCCTTTCTGTGGGCTACAGGCATGGTTCCTGGCTGAGCCGAAAGCGCGACAGCAGGCTGTCGGAGGGCAGACCGTCGGCTTTCGGACACCTGTCGGGTGCCAGAAAAGAAAGCATCTGAAAAGGAAAAAGTCAGAACTGGAAATAGATGAAAGGCTGTATGTCGCTCGACTTCACCTGTATGACGATGTAGATAACCGCCGTGATGAGCAGCGCATAGACCACGACATTGGTCAGAGACAGGCGCGCCACTATGCGGGTCTGCCAGCGGTCGGGCAGGTAGTGCGTCACGAATCCGAAGCACATCAGCGCGAACACCCACGGATAACCGGCCAGCACGTCGGGCAGCAGGTGGGCATTGAAGTCGGTGAACACCTTTTCGACAATGGTAGCACACGTTCCGGCGTCGGCAGCGCGGAAGAGAATCCAGCTGGCCACGACGAAATGGAACGTCACGACGATGGCCAACAGCCGTCGCAGGCCGCGGCTCTGGTAGTCCTTGGGGCGTCGGAGCACCACCTGACTGAACCATTTGTGGGCACAGAGTCCCGCTCCCTGCAGGGCACCCCAGGCCACGAAGTTGAACGAAGCGCCGTGCCAGAGCCCGCCCAAGAGCATGGTGATGAAGAGGTTCAGGTACTGCCGGATGCGGCCTTTGCGGTTTCCGCCGAGCGAAATGTAGAGATAGTCGCGCAGCCAGGTGGAAAGCGAGATGTGCCAGCGTCGCCAGAAGTCGGTGACACTGGTGCTCCTGTAGGGCGCATTGAAGTTCATGGGGAACCGGAAGCCCAGCAACAGTGCGATGCCGATGGCCATGTCGCTGTATCCGGAGAAGTCGCAGTAGATCTGAAGCGCGTATCCGTAGAGTCCGAGCAGCACTTCCACGCCGGAAAACATTTCGGGCTGGTCGAAGATACGCTCTACGTAGTTCACGCTGATATAGTCTGAGATGACTGCTTTCTTGAAGAGTCCAATTATAATAAGGTACACGCCCATGGCGAACATGCGCCGTGTGATGACGAGCGGCTTGCGGATTTGGGGCACGAAGTCGCGCGCCTTCACGATGGGTCCGGCCACAAGCTGCGGGAAGAACGACACGAAGAACGCATAGTCGAGCAGGTTTCGCAGCGGTTTTATCTCGCCCCGGTAGATGTCGATGGTGTAGCTCAGGCTCTGGAAGGTGAAGAAACTGATGCCCACGGGCAGGAAGATGTCCCAGGGCTGGAAGTTGTTGCCGAGCATGGCGGCTATGGTGCCGGCGAAAAAGTTGGTGTACTTGAAGTAGGCCAGCAGCGACAGGTCGATGACGACGCTCAGGGCTACCAGCCACTTGGCCTTGCGGCGGCGCTGTGCAATCTCGTCCATGTCGCTTTCCAGCTCGTCCTCGTCGCTGTCGAAACTGCCTGGGGGCAGCTGATGGTCGGGCGGGGCTGCCAGACGGCCTATCTGTCGGCCTATGAGCCAGTCGCTGAGCGTGACGACGGCCAGCAGGAAGAAATAGATGCCGCTGCTTTTGTAGTAGAAATAGTAGGAGAAGAGCGTCACGAACACCAGACGGGCGTTGAGTGCACGCTGCAACAACATGTAAACGAACGAGAAGGCGAGGAACATGAACAGGAAAAGCCCGCTGCTGAAAATCAGCGGCTGCTCGGGATCGTAGGTGAGCACACTCTGGAAGCTCTCCCAGTCGAACGAACCAAGAATGTCCTGCATGGTCATGCCGTGTGTGTGTTTATTATGTTTTTATCTCTTTTGGTATGGAAAACGGTCCCGGACGAGCTCCGGAAGGTCAGTCGCCGTAGCCGAACATCAGCGCATCGAAGAACTTGCGGCCCAGGCGGTCGCCGCCCTTATGGCCGATGTGGGTGTAGTCCTTGCTGGCCAAGCCCTGCTTCACCATGTTGCTCATGCCGTTCTTGCCGCCCATCGCGTCGAACATACTGAAGAAAGCCACATGCTGTTCCTGCGCCAGTTTCAGCTGGTTGCGCAGGATGACTTCGATGCCCTTGATGGTCTTCACGCCCGAGGCGGTGCGCTGGTCGCGGTCGGGAACGCCCACCACGAGGATGGAAGCCTGCGGATAGCAGCGCTTGAAGAGCTGGATCACCTTGCCCATCTCGCCGCGATAGTGCTCGCCATACTTCTCCGTGGTCTTCGGTCCGGCCACGTTCAGGCCGTAGTGAATGATGATGAGGTCGTAGGGACGGACCTCGGCAAAGCTCTTCAGCGTCGATTCAGGAATGCCGAGCAGCGTCTTGCCCGAGCAGCCGCGCATGCTGAAGTTGTCGAGCACCACTCCTTTGTCGGTCTCGAGGGAGGCTCCGTAGAAGACGTCGCTGGCCGAAGCACCGCTCACCGACCACTTCACCTGGTTCATGAAGCCCTCGACCGAGGCGCACTGGACAGTGCCTTTGGCCTCGGGGCGGAACGTACGACCGTCGCCGCCGGGCTGCTCGCCCCTGATGGTCAGGCCGCCATTGGTCTTGAAGTAGAGCATGGCACGGTTCCAGGAGCCCACGTGCTTCTTCCATTTCGTGCCGTTCAGGGTGAGCGAGGCCGACCCGTTGACGGTGAAATAGCGCTGCGAAATGCCTTGCAGACGCGCTGCGAACGTGCGCTTCTCCATCACCGAATGCGACGTGAAGCCGCTGGTACGCACCTTCACCGTGGGACGGTTACTGTTGGTCGTCGTGCCGCAGTCCACCCATCCGGCTCCTGCCCCGCCGAAACGCTGCTGCAGCTGTTCGCGAAGCTCGCTCGTCATGATGTCCGACTCGACGAAGGAATCGCCGAAATATGCCACGCGCACCGGGCGGTTCATGCTGCCCGACTGCTTCAGTGCCTTGTAGAAAGCCGACATGCCACCGGCTTTTCCGTTCGAGAAATCCTGTATCGGGGTGAGCCCTTTGGGCACCGGACGGGTGCTCACAGGTGCGGGTTCGGGCTCCGCTGCAGGCTGGCCGGCCATCAGGGCGGAGCTGCTCACCGGTGCTTCCTCTTCTTCTTCCTCCACGTCGTAGATGTCGATGACCTGCGGAACGACGTCGCTCAGCACGTCAACGGTCCTGAGTTCGGTGCCTGCGAGCGTGAGCTGAGGCATGAGGTGCATAAAAAGCAGCACTGCGACGACAATGCCTATCATCACAAATGTCTGTGCCGGTTTGTCTTTCATGTCTTACCTTCTCTTGTTTTTGATTGAGATTGTATCTTTTTGTGATTGAAGGTGCAAAATTAAGAAAAAACATTGAAACGCTGATGGCTTTTCGTCACTAAAATTGAATCGGTACGAAGAATGTTGCTTTAAGTCAATATTTTGTGAAAATTAGCCGTCAGATGACACCTGATGGCGTTGCGGACGGCACGTTGCACTGTCTGCTTCGCAGAAGCAACGGGGCTCCGCTGTCCTGACTCCCGAGAGGCTGTTTTCGGGATTTTCGGACAAAGAAAGTGAAAAACTTAGGGATGCAGGCTTGTAAGTCGTGTTTTTTATGTAAATTTGCAGCATAAAAAAAGAACGCTCAAAAAAACAGCAAGAAAATGAAATACTCCATCACTTGCAGAAACTGTGGTGCGCGCAGCATGGTGGAAGCCAGCGGTCCGGGCGACATCATGTGCAAATGTCCGACATGTGGCAGTCTCATTCCCGTGCACATTCCGTCGGACAGTCCTTCGGAATCGTCGCACCACCATCACAGTCATACCGAGCCGACACAAAGCGACCTGAACCGCCGTCTGATCTGGTTCTTTGCCGGTTCTTTCATCTTTATCGTGTCCGTTATCGGCGGTTTGTACATCTGTGCACAGTATGCAAAAACCATGATGTAAAAAAAGTTTGGCGTGACTCTCGTCAGACCAAACAAAAAGTATAATTATATTATGAAACGATGATATTCAATTTGATACATTTACCGATGCAAATATAGTCAAATATTTTTATTCGCACAAACAAATAAATTAAAAATCATCGTTTTTTAGTACAAAATACCGCCAAATTCTTATTATTTAAGAATTATTTTCATTTAAATATCATCCTGAAGGCGTTCTATATATATGTAAAGTTTCTTGTAGAACGGATGACTGGCCAGCGTCAGACGGTTGCCGAGGATGATGAGTTTCATCCGGGCGCGGGTGATGGCCACGTTCATTCGGCGCAAATCGCGAAGGAATCCAATCTGACCTTCATCGTTGGCACGCACCAATGAGATGAGGATAACGTCGCGCTCCTGGCCCTGGAAGCCGTCAACGGTGTTCACCGAGATGAGGTGACGGAAGGGTTTGAAGAAGGCGCGCTTCTTGATGAGCTGCCGCAAATGCTGCACCTGGGCACGGTAGGGCGAAATGACACCGACGTCGATGCGCTCACCGAGGACACGTTCCTTACCGATTTTCTCGTAGTAACGCTCCAGAACGGCCAGCGTCAGCTCGGCTTCGGTCTTGTTGATACGCCCGAACGACTCGCCGACAAACTCTTCGCGGGCGTCGATGTCGGACGTGTCGATCCACTCGATGGGGTCGTCGTAGTCAAGAATCCCGCGGTATTTCACCTCGGGTGCGCTCTCCACACGCCCGCCATAGAAGTAGTCGGAAGAGAAACGCATGATTTCCTCGTTCATTCTGTACTGCACACGCAGCAACGAAACGGCTTCCGGATGAGTTTCCACGATGCGTTCCATCAGCGTTTTGCCCAGTCCGCCGTGCAGGGCGGCAAGACTCTTCACCGTGGGCGGCAGCTGACAGTGGTCGCCGGCGAGCACCACGCGGTTCACTTTGCGCATGGGAATCCAGCAGGCTGCCTCAAGTGCCTGCGCAGCCTCGTCGATGAACAGCGTGGCGAACTTCATTCCCTGCAGCAACCGGTTCGCACTTCCCACCAAGGTGCAGGCAATAACGCGCGCTTCGCCGAAGAGTTCCTGGTTGATGCGTATCTCTATTTCGGTGGCACGGCTCTTCAGTCGTTCTATTTTCTGGTGGTATTTCTCGTCACCACGGCGCCGGTGCTGCCTGATTTCACGTATGGTCTTGCGGATGGCCCACAGTGCCGGATAGTCGGGATGGGCCTCGAAGCGGCGCTCGTAAGTGAAGCTGAGCATCTTATCGTTTACGCGAGTCGGATTACCGATGCGCAAAACAGGAATGCCGCGGTCCACCAGACGCTCGCTGATCCAGTCGACTGCCATGTTACTCTGCGCACAGACCAGCACCTGATTCTCGCGCATGAGTGTCTCGCGGATGGCTTCCACGAGGGTAGTTGTCTTTCCCGTGCCGGGCGGACCGTGCACAACCATCACGTCCTTGGCGCGCAACACCTCGTTGACAGCCTGCTCTTGCGTAGCGTTCAGATAGGGGAACCGCAGCGGACTGAACGTGAAGTGCTCGGTCTTGATGCTCTTCGTATAGAACAAATCGCGCAGATGGGCCAGCCGATTGTTCTTTGCACGCATCACGCGATCGAGCGCATCGAACATCATTTTGTAGGATGTCTCGTCGAACGACAGCTGAACGCCGACGGGTTCCGTGCTGTTGAGCACTTCACCTACGGGTGCCGAGTCGGCAACGACGACCACCATGCGGTCGCCGTCCACGTAGCTCACCGTCCCGGTCAACTGCATCAGGATGGACGTCTGAGTCTTCGGAGTGACCGTCGTACCCATGTTCCGGCCGTTTTTGCCTGCCGTCGGTTCACTCTTCAGCCTGAAGAACATCACAGGTCGGCCGAACTCAAAGTTGTGTTCTATCTCTTCGTCGCCCGTACGGTGCACTTCTATGCACAGCTGGTTGAGGCTGTTCCAGTAGCTGCGGCCCGGTTTGACGGGGTACCACGCGTCGCCCCGTTTCACTTTCCGCTGTAATCCCATCTGCTCTGTGAGCTGTCTGAATGCTTCTTTCTCTGCGTTGTACTCTATTTCGAGCAGCATCTTCTGCTGCAACAGACTCTGTATGGGTGAATTTGTGATAGCCATGGTTTGTTGATTAGCGTCTGAAAAATGCCTGTTTCCTCCTCCATCTGCGGTCAGCGGGAGCCGGAACGAATCATCAGGCGTACTTATGGCGGCCCAGCCACCGGTCGATCCGCTTGCCGAAAGCTTTTCCGATGTTGCTGAAGTTGCCATGCTTCAGGTTCAGCCACAGCTCTTCCACGGAGCGTCCCACCTTGATCCAAGGATGCCCCCAGGCATTTACCTTGTAGAGTCGCTCCTTGAAAGCCACGTGATCGATGACATGTTCCGGGTGATTCAGCGGGAACTGCAGTTCGTGGCGCTTCATCGTGAAGATGCGTCGGTAGGCCCGCGGCGTGGTGTGTATGCTTCCTGTGAAATGGGTGGAGTCGTCTGTCAGCCCTCTATTATTAATAAGGTTATACTTCGGCACGATGGCCAGCCCGTTGTTCAGCATCATGCTGGCCCAAAAGATGCTCTCGTAGTACTCCTTTCCGGCGGCGCGGTGGTCGTAGAGCATCCGGATGAAGTCGGAGTTCTGCTTGCGCTGGTGGACGAGCGTGCGCAGCTGGCGCATGGTCTGCTCGTTGTCGAGGAAGGAATAGCTGCCGTCCCACGTGTCGAGCACGCGTCTCCACGAGGCCCAGCCCCAAATGAGACACGTCTGCGCAAAGAAATAGTCCTCCTTAACGTCTTTTGTCACCTCGTCGGTGTTGAAACCGGAAATCATCCACACGCGTTCGTCGTCGGCATAGCGGTCGAGCAGTTCCTTGCAGAAGGGGAAAAAGGACTGCGAGGGCACGTCGTCGTCCTCGAGGACGATGCAGCGGTCCACGATGGAGAAGGCCCACTTCTGCGACAGATACTCCGAAGGATCGCAGCCACGGTTGCGCTCCTGGTAGTTACGATGGACGTCGCACTCCCAGTCGATGTCGTCCACCACCTGCCGACAGGCTTCGATGCCGGGCATGTCACGCTCTCCGCGGGGTCCGTCCTGATAGAGAAACAGCTTCGTCGGTCGTGCTTTCTTCACTTCGTCGAACACTTCCTTGAGGTGATCGGGGCGGTTGAAGAACAGAATCAGCACGGCGACGTCAATCTTCGCAGGGTGTTTCATGGTTTTCTTCTTTTTCTATTCACAGGGCAAATGTACATAAAAAATCTTGATTTATGCGTCGGAAAGAGAAAGAAATTCATCTTTCGCCAGGTCAAAGGAACGAAAAACAGCCCGTCAGCCTGTCTTCTTCCGGAGGAAACCGAGTGCTTCATCAAGAATCTTCGCGTGGGCCAGCTTCATAACAGCCACGTAGACGACGGCTGCCATCGCTATTCGGGCACCCAGCAACAGCCACAGATTCCCGATACCACGCGTGGCATAGTAAGTGACAAGCATCGTCGCACCGGCGCTAAGGGCAAAGGGCAGGATGTCGGCCAGCAGCATCGGCAGCGAATAACCCGTCAGCCGCCATACGAAGAAATGCCACACAAACAGCCAAGCCACGTTCAGCACCGTGAAGGCCACGACCATCTGCCGCACGCCGAAGGCCGTCAGCGACAGCATCAGGGCGATTTCACACAATCCGAGTGCCAGCGTGCACCACATGTAGATGTCGGAACGCCCCTTGCTGATGATGAGATTCGACATCAACGTGCACAGCGGCATGACGGCACCGCACAGGCACAGCACCTGCAGATAGCCAGCACTGGTGAGCCACCGGTCCGTGATGGCGAGCACGATGAACTCCTTAGCCACGAGCGAAAAGCCAAACAACAGCGGGAACGAGACGAAGGCTGCGAAGCGGATGAGCTTGCGCAGGGCCCGCAGCTGGCGCTGGCTGTCGTCTTTCAGGTCCACAAAGATGGGCTGAGCCACGGTCTGAACCATGCCTTGCAGCGTGTAGCTGCCCTTGTAGTTCCACTGATAGGCCTGGTTGTAGTAGCCGGTTTCGCGTGCCGAATAGTAGCGGCCGAGGATGATGTTCAGTATGTTGTTATTCACTTGCGTGAGGATGGCCGATGCCATGATTTTGCAACTGAAGCGGAACATGCGCCTGACGGGGCCGCTGTCCCAGCTCAGCGTGGGCCGCCACGGAGAGTAGTGCCACAGCATGAGCGTGTTGGTCAGGATGTAGACAAGGGTCTGCGTGGCAATGGACCAGTAGGCAAAACCGCGCCATGCCATCACGATGCCCACGACGTTCGACACGACAATGGCCGTCATGCCGCTCTTGGCCTGCTGCTTGGTGCGCAGGTTCTTGAACAGCCAGGCCGACTGTGCCAGACCGAAGCTGGAGAACACGAAGCCCAGGAACAGGTAGCGGCACAGCGCCACGAGCTCGGGCCGGTGGTAATAGTCGGCGATGAGCGGCGCACAGCAGAAGAGAACGACGTAGATGCAGGCCGAAACGACGATGTTGAACCAGAAGACACTGTTGTAGTCGTTGGCCGTCGGCTGCTTCAGATTGGTCAGCGCCGTCTTGAAACCGCTGCTCTGCAGCTCGGTGGCCACGACCGAGAAGATGGTGATCATGGCCACCAGCCCGAAGTCGCCGGGCGACAGCAGCCGTCCCAGTATGATGCCCGTGAGCAGTCCGATGAGCTGCTGCACGCCATTGTTCATTCCGCCCCAGAAGAGCCCCCGGGCCGTTTTCTCCTTCAGTGTTTCCATCGTAAGTATGTGCAAAATTAGTGTTTATGGTTCAATAAACAAAAAAAAACGCCGAATTTGTTTCATTTTGCTCGCCGTTTCGCTGACAGCAACGTTTTTATTCGTACCTTTGCATTGCAGAACCTGCACTCCGCAGGCGGAGCGAAGGCTCCATTCACTAAAAAAGACAAGACCATGCGCATACTCATAGTGAACACGAGCGAGAAGACGGGAGGCGCAGCCGTAGCGGCCAACCGGCTGATGGACGCGCTGAACAACAACGGCGAGAAAGCGCACATGCTGGTGCGCGACAAGCAGACCGACAGCCTCACCGTGGTGGGACTGCCGCAGAACTGGCGCCGACAGTGGCATTTCCTTTGGGAGCGGCTGTGCATCTACGTCCGGATGCGGTGCTCGCGCAAGCACCTTTTTGAAGTGGACATTGCCAACGCAGGCACGGACATCACGCGGACGAAAGAGTTCCGACAGGCCGACGTGGTCCATCTGCACTGGATCAACCAGGGCATGCTCTCGCTGAAAGGCATACGCCGCATACTCGAAAGCGGAAAGCCCGTCGTCTGGACCATGCACGACCTCTGGCCGGCCACCGCCATCTGCCACTACGCCCGCGGCTGCCAGCAGTACCGCAGCAGCTGCCACCACTGTCCGCTGCTGCCCGGCGGCGGCTCGAAGCGCGACCTGTCGGCCACCGTCTGGAGCCGGAAGGCAGCCATGCTGCGCGCAGGCAACATCTTCTTCGTGGCCTGCAGCCGGTGGCTCGAGGGCGAAGCCAAGAAGAGCGCACTGCTGAAGGGAATGCCCATCACGAGCATCCCCAACGCCATCGACACCCGCATCTTCCACCCGAAGGACAAGGCCGAGGCGCGCCGAAGCGTCGGACTGCCCGAGCAGGGGCGCATCATCCTCTTCGTGTCGCAGCGCGTCACCGACGAGCGCAAGGGCATCGGCTACCTCATCGACGCCGTCGGCCACCTTGCGGAGCGCTGTCCCGAGCTGAAGAGCGACACGTCCATCGCCATTCTGGGCGGACATGCCGAGGAAGTGGCCCACCAGCTGGCCCTGCCCGTGCACCCCTTGGGCTACGTCAGCGACGAGCCGACCATCGTCAACGTCTACAACGCGGCCGACGTCTTCGTGACTCCGTCGCTCGAAGACAACCTTCCGAACACCATCATGGAGGCCATGGCCTGCGGAGTGCCCTGCGTGGGCTTCCGCGTAGGCGGCATTCCCGAGATGATCGACCACCGACGCAACGGCTACGTGGCCGAATTCCGAAACAGCAACGACCTTGCCGACGGCATGCAATGGGTGCTCAGCGGGGCCGACCGCAGCGAACTGAGCCGCCAAGCCCTGCGCAAGGTGTCGCAGAACTACTCGCAGACAAGCGTCGCCCTGCGCTATGTCGAAGTGTACCAACAGGCCATCGTGCAGAAACAATTCAAGCTATGAACCCATACACACAGGCAATCATCCTCTCGGCATCCACCGTGCGCATGCTGCCACACATCGGCCTCTACCTGCTGAAACGCCGACAGATAGACGCCGACCTCGAGAAATACTCGCCCGACGGGCGCGGACTGCGCGCCTTCATCAAGGTGGCCACGCGCCAACGAGTCTTCCGCAACCTCTTCTATTACCGCATGGGCGAGTACGTTTCGGTGTTCATCAAGTGGATGCTGCCGCCGGAACGGACACTGAACATCTGGTGCCCGCACATCGGAGAGGGCTGCCACTTCGAGCACAACTACGCCACCTACCTCAACGCCGAGCGCATAGGCAACAACTTCTACTGCCTGCAGCTCGTCACCCTGGGCAACGACGCGCAGGGACGGCGGCCCACCATCGGCGACAACGTGAGCATCTACACCGGAGCCACTGTCTTCGGCGGCATCACCATCGGCAACGATGTGGTCATCGGAGCGGGCGCCGTGGTGCGCCGAAGCGTCCCCGACCACTGCACCGTCGTGGGCAACCCGGCGCGCATCGTGCGCAAAGACGGACAGAAAACAGACATCAAGCTATGACCAAGATAACCATCGTCACCATCACCTACAACGCGGCCGACGTGCTGGAACGCACGCTGGAGAGCGCCATCGCGCAGACACACCGCGACGTGGAGCACATCATCGTCGACGGAGCCTCCACCGACCAGACACTCACACTGGCCTTCGGCTACAAGCAACGCTCCGACCAACAGAACAACGGGCACACGGTCAGCATCGTATCAGAGCCCGACCACGGCATCTACGACGCCATGAACAAGGGCCTGAAGCTGGCAACAGGCGACTACATCGTGTTCATGAACGCAGGCGACTGCTTCCACTGCGACGACACGCTCGCCGTCGTCGCTGCGCAGGCCGAAGCCGAACCGCGGCCGGCCGTCGTCTACGGAGACACCGACGTCGTAGGCAACGACGGACAGTTCCTCTACCACCGACGGCTCTCGCCGCCCGAACACCTCACGTGGCGCTCCTTCCGACAGGGCATGCTCGTCTGCCATCAGGCCTTCTACGCCCGCACCGACATCGCCAAGACCGTGGACTACGACCTGCGCTACCGCTTCTCGGCCGACGTGGACTGGTGCATCCGCGTGATGAAGGAGGCCGAACGCAGGCAGCTCCCACTGGCCAACACCCGGCAGACCGTGGCCCACTACCTGGAAGAAGGGCAGACCACGCGCAACCACAAGGCGTCGCTGCGCGAACGCTTCGACGTGATGCGGCGGCACTACGGCCTGCTCACCACGCTCGCCATGCACGCCTGGTTCGTCGTGCGCAACCTGAAACCGTCGCAGCAGCACTGAACCGTCGGAGGCCAACAGATACGTGTCCGTGCTGATTTTCATCGCCTTTCGGACAGTTTTCAGCCCCTTTTCAGGCATTTGTCCTGCAATCGCCTTGCTGTCCGATGCGCTTTGCGAGTTTTTTTTCTTTTTTCTTGCCGTGATTCAAAATTCATCCTACCTTTGCATCGTCAAAAGGACAAAACAATAAACAAATAAATAACAACAAAAAAAAAAAGGAGAAAAGAAAAATGAAAAAGATCATGATGACTTTGATGGCAGCCATGCTGCTCTGCGGAACAATGAACGCTCAGGACAATCAGCACGAAATCGCCGTAACATACGGAGCAGGAACAACGACAGACTTCGTTGACGGATGGGGAAAAGTCGGAGCCCTCATGTTCACTGGAGGTCATTCAACGTTTGAAAACGAGAAGCACTTCGGACCGATTTCTGCAGAATACTTCTATCGCATCAGTCCAGTTGTCGGCGTGGGTGTGATCGGAGCCTACGAGAAAACAACTGAAGACGCCTTCGAAGGCGGTTCGAAAGCTGGTGATGTCAAACGCTCAGACATTACGATCATGCCGGCTGTGAAATTCAACTGGCTGCGCAAGAAGAACTGGGGCATGTATTCAAAAATCGGAATCGGCGTCACGTTCGAGACCAGGAAAGAGACGGACGATACAAAAAACACTTCTAAGTCGGATAACTCCACCATGTTCAACTTCCAGGCAACAGCCCTCGGCGTGGAATTCGGTCAGTCAATATGCGGCTTCGCAGAGCTTGGCTTCGGTGAGCAGGGTGCCGTTCTGGCCGGTATACGCTACAAGTTCTGAACCTGGTGCACACAGACACGAAAACACACCGACGCCGAACATCATGACATCTGCAATGATGACGCGGAGGAACAAGCAACGAGTGCTAAAAAAAATTCCATATAAAACCATTTAAAAAACATGTCACCGGCTGCCCACTGGCAGTCGGTTTTTTTTGTGAAAAGAACGGACAAAAATCTCATTTTTGCCCTCTGAGAGTGCCATCGTTCTGAAATAAAAATCCGACGGACGCGTATGCGCGAAATATGAGAGAGTTTTAAAAAGCTGACAACGAACGACTTGTATTTTCTTTACATTTTTCGAGCTTTCAAAATGGCTCATTTTACGCTTGAAAATGGCCTTTTTTGCCGCGCAGAATGGCTCATTCTGACGAACAGAATGGGCCATTTTGCAATGTAAAACGGCCCATTCTGAAAATCGACGGGAATTTTCTTCCTGTTTTGTTTAGTTTTTTTACCCAAAAAGAATGAATCGGTCCTCTAAAATTAAAAAAAATCTCGACAGGATTTTTCGGTACAAAATGTTTACAATAAAAGCCGATTGCTGACCGATGAACAGTAGCTGTTGACGGCCGACAAGCAACCGATGTAATTGTAAATGGTTATTCGTATTGGGGATTTTAACTTTATTTCGGAGGACGAACAACGTGTGTTAACGAATTTTTTTGTATCTATGTCATCGAAAAAAAACGCTTTACTAACCTAAAGTTTCTTTCACCATATTCCCGTCATATTTGAATGGTATCGCCAAGAGGCGGGGGTAGCTACTTACAAACATAGTAACTGTGATACAAGGAAACCTTAATTATTTGGACATATATTTATTGTCTTAGTTAATAATACGTTGACAGGTTTGCCATTTTGTCTTCCGGCTTGCCAATCATTCGTTAAATTTAACGCTTTCAATACTGCTTTTTCAAAATCAGATGATGCATCAGATTCTTTGCCAAAAATTCTCGCTCCAATTAAATGTCCATTTTGGTCAATAACAAATTGTACCTGCACTCTTGTTTGGAGATTGTCATTTTCAGAATAAGCATATTGGATATTATTGACAAGTTCTTTTAAGAACACGGCTTCACCACCTTTGTATTGGGGCATCTCTTCAACAACCATATAGACATTTTTGCGTGTTATTTTATCATATTGGGTATATTCCTGCTTATGTTCAAGAGATTTGCAGGAAAATACACTTGTTATTATTATAAAAATCAAACAAAATCTACTGATTTTTGACAGGAGTTCCTGGCCAATTGTTCCAATAGTTTTCATAGTATTTTTTATAAATTCTAGTGTTTTGTTCATTATTAAATGCCTTATTAAAATAATTAAAGAAACCATAACCTTCATTTTGTAAACCAATTTCTTTTAACCCTAAATTCCGCAGTACTTTAGTTAAACATTTTTATAAGTTCCTGAGAAACAAAAAGTTGCTCAGGATTTTGCCATGTCAGATTTTTCACTTACCTTAGTGCTGCAATTCAAGACAAGCAAAATCATCTATGGCATGGCAAATATAAGCATTAAATCTCAGAAAATCACCCCTTTCGGTGGAATTTTTCACGTGATGGAGAAATTTGACCATTACATCGGTCCTGTTGTTGACGGCGAGCTGGGGCTTCGGTGCGCCACTTTCGGCTACCAATACAGCGAAATAACACGCTCGCTGATGAGCATGTATTTCTGTGGCGGTGACTGTGTCGAAGATGTGACGAGCCACCTGATGCCCCATCTCTCGCTTCATCCCACCCTCCGCACCTGCTCCTCCGACACCATTCTGAGAGGTATTTCTGAGCTGAGCACAGCCAACACGACCTACGTATCTGAGACAGGACGCAGCTACGATTTCAATACTGCCACGA
>JAFPME010000010.1 GCA_017402445.1 Prevotella sp.
GCATCTTCCTCATGGCCTTCACGCTGACGCTCGTCAGCTTCTCATGTACGGGTCCCATCATCGGCTTCCTGCTCGTAGAGCTCACCACCAGTGGCAGCATTCTCGGACCGGCCGTCGGCATGTTCGGCTTTGCCTTAGCCCTGGCCTTGCCCTTCACGCTCTTCGCCATGTTCCCCACGTGGCTGAAGTCGGCACCGAAGTCGGGCGGATGGATGAACACCATCAAGGTGGTGCTCGGCTTCATCGAGCTCGCCTTTGCGCTGAAGTTCTTCTCCGTGGCCGACCTGGCCTACGGTTGGCGACTGCTCGACCGCGAGGTGTTCCTCTCGTTGTGGATCGTCATCTTCGGTGCCATGGGCCTCTATCTCATTGGCAAGCTGAAGTTCCAGAGCGACTGGGAGGGTGGCGAGATGGACAAACCGATGCCCGTGGCCTGCATCATGCTCGGCCTGTGCAGCATCGCCTTCGCCATCTATATGGTCCCTGGCCTGTGGGGCGCTCCGTGCAAGGCTGTCAGCGCTTTCGCTCCGCCCATGTCGACGCAGGACTTCAACCTTTACAAGGCGAATGTCGTCGAGGCTAAGTACACCAATTATGAGGAAGGAATGGCGGCCGCGCGCGCCCTGGGGAAACCCGTCATGGTCGATTTCACCGGCTTCGGCTGCGTGAACTGCCGCAAGATGGAAGCTGCCGTGTGGACCGACCCGCAGGTGGCAGCCCGACTGAACAACGACTACGTGCTCATCTCACTCTTCGTCGACGACAAGACGCCGCTCCCCGAGCGCATCGAAATCATGGAGAACGGGCAGAAGCGCATCCTACGCACCGTGGGTGACAAATGGAGCTATCTTGAACGCTCGAAGTTCAACTACAATGCACAGCCGTTCTACGTCACACTCGACAACGATGGCCGCCCGCTCGGCCCCTCGGCCGTCTATAAAGAGGACATCGACCTCTACATGAAGTTCCTCAACACGGGGCTGAAGAACTATAAGCCGTCATCGGCAGAGTGAATCGGCAGAGCTTCTGTAGAACTCCGGCTGGGCACGACGTCGCATGAGCGTGACAGTTAGAATAACAGTCCGCAGGCCGAGAGCCATGAATATGGACTTGGAAACAATAGCGAAAGCCACGGACACAACGGAGAAAAAGGCAGCAGTGACTGTGCAGAACGGCAGACAAGGAACGCTCTTGCCGTGTTTTGACTCGCGAATCGACAATAAAACCAAGAAATATTTGGCGGTGTGAAGAATTTGTCGTATCTTTGCACCCGTTCAGTGGAATGAGGGGCTCCGAGAGAGCTCCTCATTTTAATTTATATAACGCAATTGTATGATTGACAAGAACATTGTAAAGACAATCGTAGAGGAATGGCTTAAGGACAAGGAGTACTTCCTCGTGGATGTGGAAATTAGCAGCGACAACAAGATTGTAGTGGAAATCGACCATGCCGACGGCGTATGGATTGAGGATTGCGTGGAACTGAGCCGTTTCATTGAGGACAGGCTCAACCGCGACGAGGAGGATTTTGAACTGGAAGTGGGATCTGCAGGACTCGGACAGCCGTTCAAGGTGGAGCAGCAGTACCATAATTTCGTCGGTAAGGAGGTGGAAGTGCTGACCGCCGACGGTGTGAAGCTGAAGGGAGTACTGAAAAGCGTTGACGGCCGTCGTTTCACTGTCACGGTCAAAGAGAAAGTGAAGGTGGAAGGCAAGAAGCGCCCCGTGCTCGAAGACGTCGATCACGACTTCAGCATGGATGAAGTGAAATATACAAAATATCTAATAAGTTTCAAATAAAGCTATGGCAGCAACAAAGAAAGACGCAACGACCGTGAGCATGGTCGAAACGTTCAAAGAGTTTACGGACACCAAGAACATTGACCGTACGACGCTCGTCAGTGTCCTGGAGGAGAGTTTCCGAAACGTCATCGCGAAGATCTTCGGGTCCGACGAGAACTTCGACGTGATTGTGAACCCCGACAAGGGCGACTTTGAAATCTATCGCAACCGAATCGTCGTAGCCAATGGCGAAGTGGCCGACGAGAACAAGGAAATAGCGCTGAGCGACGCTCAGAAGATTGAGAGCGACTACGAAGTGGGCGAGGAAGTGTCCGAACGGGTGGACTTCACCAAGTTCGGACGGCGCGCCATCCTGAACCTTCGCCAGACATTGGCCTCGAAAATCCTTGAACTGGAGCACGACTCGCTCTACAACAAGTACAAAGACCGGGTCGGACAGGTCATCAGCGCGGAAGTCTATCAGGTTTGGAAGCGCGAGGTGCTGCTCGTCGACGACGAGAACAACGAGCTCATCCTGCCCAAGTCCGAGCAGATTCCCAACGACCAATACCGCAAGGGCGAGACCATCCGCGCCGTCATCCATCAGGTGAACAACGACAACAACAACCCGAAAATCATCCTCTCGCGTACCAGTCCCGAGTTCCTCAAGAGGCTGCTTGAAGCCGAGGTCCCTGAAATCAACGACGGACTGATCACCATCCGGCGCGTGGCCCGCATGCCCGGCGAACGCGCAAAGATTGCTGTCGAAAGCTACGACGAGCGCATTGACCCCGTAGGCGCATGCGTCGGCGTGAAGGGAAGCCGCGTTCACGGCATCGTGCGCGAGCTGAACAACGAAAACATTGATGTCATCAACTATACGTCCAACATCAAGCTCTTCATCCAGCGTGCGCTGAGTCCTGCCGAGGTGTCGAGCATCACCGTCGACGAAGAGAACCATAAGGCAGAAGTATACCTCAAACCCGAGGAAGTCAGCTTGGCTATCGGACGCGGCGGACTGAACATCAAGCTGGCATCTATGCTTACTGAATACACCATCGACGTCTTCCGCGAAGTCGATGCCAACGAGGCAGACGAGGACATCTACCTCGATGAGTTCGCCGACGAGATTGACCAGTGGGTCATCGATGCCATCAAGGCCATCGGACTCGACACGGCCAAGGCCGTGCTCAACGCTCCGCGCGACATGCTTGTGGAGAAAGCCGACCTGGAAGAGGAAACAGTCGACCAGGTTATCAACGTGTTGAAAGCAGAATTCGAACAATAATCCCGAGTTTGGCGATCGGTGCCTGGGTGTTTGGTGTCCCCAACGCCCTTGCTGACTACCATCATCCATCATCAGTCACCTAACAAATACAGAGAATGAGTATCAGATTAAATAAAGCAATCAGAGAATTGAACATCGGACTCCAGACGGCAGTGGAGTTCCTTGAGAAGAGAAGCGACCTGGGAGAAGTGAGGTCCGACCTGAGCTTCAAGCTGAGCGATCAGCAGTACGAGGCCCTTGTGGAGCAGTTTCGCAAGGACAAGGAAGTGAAGGGCATGGCCGGAAAGCTCTTCGCAAAGCACCAGAAAGAAAAGAAGCCTGAGCCCAAAAAGACGGCTCCCGAGCTTGCCAAGACGGGCAGCGAGCCCAAGCAGCAGTTCAAGCCGCTGGGTAAGATCGACCTGGACAGCCTCGGTAAGAAACCGGCAGCGAAGCAGCCGGAAGCACCAGCACAGAAAACCGAGCAGAAACCCGCGGCGCCCGCTGCCGAAGCGCCCCAACCCAAGGCGAAAGCCGAGCCCAAGGAAGAGCCTGCTACGGTCGCTCCTGTCGTGGAGCCAAGCAAGGAACCCGTCGTGGAGAAACCCAAGACGGAGAAAGCACCGAAGCCTTCCGAACCGATGCCTAAGCCTCAGCCTGTTAAGGCCGCAGAGCCTAAACCCGAGCCACAGAAAACCGTTGCACCCGAACCAAAGCCTGCGACCGTCGACACTACCCCCGTCGCTGCAGCTGAACAGCAACCGGCCGAGCCCGAAGAAAAGCAGAAAAAGCAGAAGTCGCCCCAGGGTGAGGTGCGGGAGAACGGTGTGTTCACCCTGAAGAGCGAGCAGAAGCTGGCTCCGAAGGTGAATGTGCTGGGCAAAATCGACCTGTCTTCCATCAACCAGAACACGCGGCCGAAGAAGAAGACGAAGGAAGAGAAGCGTCGCGAACGTGAAGAGAAAGCACGTCAGGCCAACGGCGGACAGTCGGCAGGCGGTGGCGGCGAGAAGAAAAAGCGCCAGCGCATCGGCAAAGAGCGTGTGGACATCGAGGCTGAAGGCCGTAAGTCGCAGGGCGGCAACAACGGCGGCGGCAAGAACAGCGGTGCTGGCAGCAACGCCAACGCCAATGCCGGAAAGAAGAAGAACAAGAAGCGCGTGCAGAAGCCGCTCGAAGTGAACGAAGAGGACGTGGCACGTCAGGTCAAGGAGACGCTGGCACGGCTGACGAACAAGCAGAACCAGAACAAGAAGGGCGCCCGCTACCGCAAGGAGAAGCGTGACGCCGTGCAGGAACGTCTGCACGAGCAGATGGTTGAAGAACAGGCAGGCAGCAAGGTGCTGAAGCTGACCGAGTTCGTCACCGTCAGCGAACTGGCAACGATGATGAACGTCGGCGTCAATCAGGTCATCGGCACCTGCATGGCTATCGGCATCATGGTGAGCATCAACCAGCGTCTCGACGCTGAGACCATCAACATCGTGGCCGAAGAGTTCGGGTTCACCACCGAATATGTCAGCGCCGAAGTGCAGAATGCCATTACCGAAGATGCGGACGACGAGAACGATCTCGTGCCCCGCGCTCCGATTGTGACCGTCATGGGACACGTTGACCACGGTAAGACGTCGCTCCTCGACCATATCCGTAACACCAATGTCATTGCCGGTGAGGCCGGCGGCATCACGCAGCATATCGGTGCCTACATCGTTGAACTGAAGGACGGACGCAAGATTACCTTCCTCGATACCCCGGGACACGAGGCGTTCACCGCCATGCGTGCTCGTGGTGCGCAGGTCACCGACATCGCTATCATCATCATTGCTGCCGACGACTCGGTCATGCCTACCACCAAGGAGGCCATTGCCCACGCACAGGCTGCCAATGTACCGATGGTGTTTGCCATCAACAAGATTGATAAGCCCGGAGCCAATCCCGACAAGATTCGCGAAGACCTGGCCAACATGAACCTCCTCGTCGAAGAGTGGGGAGGCAAATACCAGTGCCAGGAAATCTCGGCAAAGAAAGGAATCGGAGTGGACGAACTGCTCGAGAAAGTGCTCCTCGAAGCAGAAATGCTCGACCTGAAGGCCAACCCGAACCGAAAGGCTACAGGATCGATCATCGAGTCGTCGCTCGACAAAGGACGTGGTTACGTCTCGACGGTGCTCGTCTCGAACGGAACGCTCCACGTGGGCGACATCGTCGTGGCCGGAACCAGCTACGGACGCATCAAGGCCATGTTCAACGAGCGCAACCAGCGCATTCAGGATGCTGGGCCGGCCGAGCCTGCCATCATCCTCGGTCTGAACGGAGCTCCCACGGCCGGTGACACGTTCCACATCATGGAGACGGAGCAGGAGGCGCGCGAAATCACCAACAAGCGTGTGCAGCTGCAGCGCGAACAGTCGCTCCGCACGACCAAGACGCTCGGCCTTGACGACATCTCGCACCGCATCGCACTGGGCGAGTTCCACGAACTGAACATCATCGTGAAGGGCGACACCGACGGTTCCATCGAGGCACTCTCCGATTCGTTCATCAAGCTTTCCACCGAAAAGGTGCAGGTGAACGTCATCTCGAAGGCTGTAGGACAGATTTCGGAGAACGACGTCATGCTGGCCAGTGCCTCCGATGCCATCATCGTGGGCTTCCAAGTGCGCCCGAGTGCCGACGCCCGCAAGCTGGCCGAGCGCGAAGGCGTGGAAATCAATACCTACAGCATCATCTACGACGCCATCGACGAAGTGAAGTCCACCATGGAGGGCATGCTCGACAAGGTGAAGAAGGAAGTCGTCTCGGGCGAAATCGAGGTGAAGCAGGTGTTCAAGATCTCCAAGGTGGGCACTGTTGCCGGTGGCTTGGTCATCGACGGAAAGGTGCACAACAAGGACAAGGCGCGCGTCATCCGCGACGGTATCGTCATCCACACGGCCAACATCGACGCCCTGAAGCGCTACAAGGACGATGCCAAGGAAGTGGCAACCGGTCTGGAGTGCGGTATCTCGCTGGTCAACTTCAACGACATTCAGGTGGGCGACATCATCGAGACGTTCACGGAGATAGAGGTAGATCAGAAACTCTGACCTCTCTTCTGAAAACATAAAAAAGAAGGGACGAAGCCTGGAAACGGTGCTTCGTCCTTTTTTTTTGTGCCGACTGGTGCGGACTGGCCTGCCAACAGGCTTGTTCTGGGTTGACGGCAGACGCGTCGCGGGTTGCCATTTCAGTGAAATTGCCGTGCAAAATCAGTGAAATTGCCGTGCAATCTCACTGAAATTGTGTGGCAATCTCACTGATATTCCATCATGAAACCGAAGCATTGGCAGTGCTGTCTGGTTCTGTCGGCATCGCTGAGAAGGTCTTCCGGCATGTCGGAATCTCTGTGACGGCTTTAAAAAATACGGTGATTCTTTTTGTTCTGCAACCGATTCTTCGTAACTTTGCAGGCAAATAGGAGAACACGGACGAATGGAAGATATCATTAAGAACAGAAAACTGGAAGAAGATTCCACGGAGGACGGCCGCCGGACGGAGAGCGACAACGAGCTGGTGAAGCGAATTGCCGAGCAGAAATATGAGTTCGGCTTCACAACCGACGTCCATACAGACATTATCGATAAGGGACTGAGCGAGGACGTCGTCCGGCTCATCTCTGCCAAGAAGGGCGAACCCGAGTGGATGTTGGATTTCAGACTGAAGGCGTTCCGCCATTGGCTGACAATGAAGCAGCCCACATGGGGGCACGTGCATATTCCCGACATCGACTATCAGGCCATCAGCTACTACGCCGATCCGACTGCTCGTCCTGTTTCCGGCAGTAATGCTGCCGGCATAGACCCCGAACTGGAGAAGACTTTCGACAAACTGGGCATCCCCTTGGAAGAGCGGCTGGCCCTGAGCGGCAACACCGCCGTGGATGCCATCATGGATTCTGTCTCCGTGAAGACCACGTTCAAGGAGAAGCTGCGCGAGAAAGGTGTCATCTTCTGTTCCATCGGTGAAGCCATCAAGGAGCATGGCGAGCTGGTGAGGCAATATCTGGGAACCGTTGTTCCCTACCGCGACAACTTCTTTGCGGCTCTGAACTCGGCCGTCTTCAGCGACGGATCGTTCGTATATATTCCGAAGGGCGTCAACTGCCCGATGGAACTCAGTTCCTATTTCCGCATCAACGCCCGCAACACGGGACAGTTCGAGCGCACGCTCATCGTGGCCGACGACGACAGCTACGTCAGCTACCTGGAAGGCTGCACGGCGCCGATGCGCGACGAGAACCAACTGCACGCCGCCATCGTGGAGATAATCGTCAACGACCGCGCCGAGGTGAAGTACTCGACCGTGCAGAACTGGTATCCCGGCGACGAAAACGGAAAGGGTGGCGTGCTGAACCTTGTGACGAAGCGCGGCGACCTGCGCGGCGAAGGGTCGAAACTGTCGTGGACGCAGGTGGAAACGGGATCGGCCATCACGTGGAAATATCCGTCGTGCGTGCTGCGCGGCGACAACTCGGTGGCCGAATTCTACAGCGTTGCGGTGACGAACAACTACCAGGAGGCCGACACGGGCACGAAGATGATACACATGGGGCGCAACACGAAGAGCACCATCATCTCGAAAGGCATCTCGGCCGGACACTCGCAAAACTCATACCGCGGACTGGTGCGCGCTACGGCCAAAGCGGAGAATGCGCGCAACTACTCGTCGTGCGACTCGTTGCTGCTCGGTTCGGACTGCGGTGCCCACACGTTCCCCTACATGGACGTGCACAATCCGTCGGCCATCTTCGAGCACGAGGCCACGACGAGCAAGATTTCGGAAGATCAGCTCTTCTACTGCAACCAGCGCGGCATTCCGACAGAGCAGGCCGTGGGGCTCATTGTCAACGGCTATGCGAAGGAGGTGCTCAACAAACTGCCCATGGAGTTTGCCGTGGAGGCACAGAAACTGCTCTCCGTGTCGCTCGAAGGTACGGTGGGTTAGCAGGAAGCAACTGCTTCCTGCCGATTGTGTCACGGCTGTACGGGAATGCCCCGTGGACATTTTACGTACGGCGGTCAGGTACGTTCCTTTTTCACAAAAGCCAGGACGCCCAGCAACAACAGGCATACTGCAAAGACTCGCATCCATAGTCGCCCGGAAGCGTCGGACTCTTGTTCTTGCTGCACCAGCTGTTCAACCGGGACTGCTCCCTGCGTAACGACGAATTGCTGCACGCCGTCGGTACGCAACGACACCAGCGAGTCGCCAGAGATGCGTCCCACGACGGTTACGGCTTGACTGGGGCTGGGGGCCTCATAGCGTACTTCGACATCGCCTGGGGTCGAAACAGCAGTGTGGGAACAGAAGCGGAATCCTGTCTGCATGATTTTCAGCACATTGTCTGGGCTATTGTGGTCAAATGCTTCGTCGACGGCTTCGTTGACAAGCGAACCAATCAGGCCGTCATGACGCTTCTTTCCTTCGATGGCCAGGTTCAGAAGGTGGTCGTAGGTGGACTGGTCTATCTGAATGTTGCATTCTGTCTTCCTGTGTGACAAAGATACATAAGAATCCTGAAACGGTGATGACAGCTTCGGTAAAAACGTTAATTGGCGCCCTCGATGGGTCTGGTGAACCGCTGCCAAGGCTGGTTCGACAGCGTGTAGGAACCTGTGACGGCCGCATTTTCAAGAAAAACACCTTTTCCTTTTGCCGTTTGTCTGCTTCTTTGTAACTTTGCACCCGTATAATAAAAGAGGAGAATCAATGTTAGAAGTTCGTAACCTGCACGCCAAGATTGGCGACAAAGAGATACTGAGAGGAATCGACCTGACTGTCAGGGACGGGGAGACGCATGCCATCATGGGTCCCAACGGCTCTGGAAAATCAACGCTCAGCGCAGTGCTCGTGGGCAATCCGCTCTATGAGGTGACCGAAGGCGAGGCTTTCTTCAACGGGCGGAACTTGTTGGAAATGAAGCCTGAAGACAGGGCGCACGAGGGATTGTTCCTTTCGTTTCAATATCCTGTGGAAATCCCCGGCGTGTCGATGACCAATTTCATGCGTGCTGCCATCAACGAGAAACGTAAGTATCACGGTCAGGAACCGATGAACGCAGCCGAGTTCCTGAAGCTGATGCGCGAGAAACGCAAGATAGTGGAACTGGACGCAAAGCTCAGTAACCGTTCGGTGAACGAGGGGTTCAGCGGCGGTGAAAAGAAACGTAACGAGATATTCCAAATGGCCATGCTCGAACCGACGCTCAGCATCCTCGACGAGACCGACTCCGGTCTTGACGTGGACGCCATGCGAATCGTGGCCGAAGGCGTGAACAAGCTGCGCACGCCGCAGTCGTCGTGCATTGTCATCACTCATTACGACCGATTGCTTGAGATGATTCGTCCGCAGTACGTGCATGTGCTCTACAAGGGGCGCATCGTGAAGACGGCCGGACCCGAGCTGGCTCAGCAAATTCAAGAGCACGGCTACGACTGGATCAAGGAAGAAGTGGGTGAAGAATAGGCGACGACTATGAACAGTGAGAAACAATACATAGAGCTGTACGAAGCTGCCCGACAGATAATTTTCTCGCATTCGGCGAATGTGCTGAATGAGGTTCGGGACCGGGCTTTCGAGGATTTCAAGCGGCAGGGGTTCCCGTCGAAGAAGGTGGAACGCTACAAGTATACGGACATGCAGGAGCTTTTCGCCCCTGACTACGGACTGAATCTGAACCGTCTGGAGATACCTGTGGATCCATATCAGGCTTTTCGTTGTGACGTGCCGAACCTCAGCACGTCACTCTATTTCGTGGTGAACGACGGCTTTCATAGGAAGACGATGCCGAAGAGCCAGCTGCCGGAGGGCGTCGTCGTGTCGTCGCTCAGGGATGTTGCGGAGCAGAATCCGGAACTTGTCGGCCGTTATTATGCCAGAATAGCGGAGACGGGCAAAGATGCCATCACGGCTCTCAACACGATGCTGGCCCAGGACGGTCTGCTGGTGTATGTTCCCAAGGGTGTCGTTGTGGAACGGGCGGTACAGGTCATCAATATTCTGCGATCGGATGTGGACCTCATGGTGAACCGAAGGGTCCTGGTCGTCGTGGAAGAAGGTGCCGAAATCAAGCTCCTTTTCTGCGATCATGCTGCTGACGACCGGCGCTTCCTTACCACGCAGGTCATCGAGGCGTTTGTCGGTGCGAACGCTTCGCTTGAACTCTACTGCATGGAGGAGACGCACGCCAAGAACGTACGCGTGAGCAATGTCTACATAGAGCAGCAGGCCAACAGCCGTGTACACCATCACATCATCACCTTGCACAACGGCATCACACGCAATCGCCTGGACCTGGCGTTCAGCGGTGAAGGAGCTGAATGCCATTGCAACGGTTGCGTGATTGCCGACAAGCATCAGCACGTGGACAACAATACGCTCATTACACATAAAGTGCCTCATTGCACCAGCACAGAACTCTATAAGTATGTGCTTGATGATGAGGCAACAGGGGCTTTCGCAGGAAAAGTATACGTGGAACACGGAGCTCAGAAAACGAGCTCGCAAATGACAAATCAGAATCTGACATCTACCCGAAATGCGCGCATGTTCACGCAACCGATGTTAGAAATCTATGCCGATGACGTGAAGTGTGCGCATGGTAGTACCGTCGGACAACTCAACGACGCTGCTCTGTTCTACATGAGGCAACGTGGCATCAGTGAGAAAGAGGCACGATTGCTCTTGCAGCAGGCTTTCGTGGGTGAAGTTATCGATCAAATTCATCTGATTCCTCTGCGCGACCGACTGCATTATCTCGTGGACAAGCGCTTCCGTGGTGAGTTGAACAAGTGCGACGGCTGCAAGCTTTGTAAATAGAAAATCCATATAAATATTGTCCAAACCTGTGTGACTCGTCTGTCTCGGGTTTGGACTTGTTTTATAGTTTCATCGTAGCTGACTCCGGCAGTCAGCATTTATCGATACAAAAAAATCGGATCTATTGTGTCGTTTGGCCAAATCGGAATTATTACTGTCCGCTAAACATTGTTATAGCTATCCCAACTCATTGAAGCCCAAGAGTTGGGATGTTTTTGTGTTTGTGACAAGCCCCCCTAAATAATTTCAGAGTCACATGGCGGTGATTCCGCAGCCTCTTCAAGCATCAGTTTCATGTCAGCATCCGGCATGTTGAAGAACGTATTCATGTTAAGGTATTCCATCAGCACTATCCGCACCATCGTTGCCAGC
>JAFPME010000011.1 GCA_017402445.1 Prevotella sp.
ATTCTAACAAAACAAGGGCAAAAATGGGGTATTTTGTCAAAAATCAGAAAAATTGAGAAACATTGCAAATCATTGTATATCAATTACTTTGTTGCTTTTTCTTTCCTTTGTTTGAGGCGGTTATGTTCCGGCTCTGGGTACTTTTTAAAATCACTTGAAATCTCGCAAGAAGCTGGAACAAGCGTTTTGCGAGATTTTCATTTTTGTATGGGTTGCCTGTAAAGCTTGGCTTTCCACTCTGTAGTTGATGATTGTGTAAGCGCTGAATTATGCTTACATAATAACATATTTTCACAAAATCTCGGTGGGTTTTCCAAAATAAAAATCTGGTGGACGCGTACGCGCGAATTATGAGAAAGTTTTAAAGCATTGGAAACAAAGGACTTGTGTTTTCTTTACATTTTTCGGGCTTTCAAAATGACTCATTTTACACTTGAAAATGGCGCATTTTGTCGTGCTGAATGATTCATTCCGACGAACAGAATGAGCCATTTTGCGATGTAAAACGGGCCATTTTGAAAAACAGAAAGAAAAATATTCAGTTTTTGTCCGATTCTTTTACCAAAGCAACCGTTTCCGTCTTTGTAGCATGAAGTAAAAATGTGAAACCACTTTTTTGATAAAAATATTTACAATCGCAGTTCTCAATCCTCAGTTCTCGGCTTTCAACTTTCAGAACTCGGCTTTCGTTTGTAACGCCAGTTCGCGTTTCGATGAAACATTGCAATAGCGCCGCGCCTCAAACATCTTAATACATTCTCGGCCTCACATAGTGGATTCTGTAGATATGGTCAAAATGATGTTCCCAGTTGTTTTTGCCTTCACCGATCTGGAATCCGTAGAAACGGGTGCCCCTCTTCTTGTATTCGGGGAGTCTGTTCAACAGGTCCTCTGTCGTTCGGGGAATGAGGAAGTCGGTTATCCACAACACGTCGGCATTCATGTAGTGATTGTCTCCGCCCTCGAGCAGGGCGAAAGTGAGGCGCAGCATCTTCTCGGCGTCAGTGCCGCCACCGATAAAAGGAAAGTCACCGCGCACGAACTCGCTGTCTTTCTCCGGCTTCATTCCCATACGCTGCATGGCGCGTTTGCGCAGACGGGCACGCAGGTCGATGGGACGAATGGACACCGAGAAGTCGATGAGGAAGCAGTCGCGCTGCAGTTCCTCTGCCGTCTGTTCCAGTTTCGAGAGCAGCGCCATCTCTATTTTCTGCGGCACGCCGTACATGCTGGCTGATGAATCGACGCATACAATCATCGGACCTCTTCTGACGGCGCGCTGCTGATGCAGTTGGCGAGCTGGCTTGTTCAGCTCCGATCGATAGCGGAACGTCTGCAGCCTACGCGTAAGGAATTTCTTGTAGAAGAGATCCTCCAGCTGCTCGTCGGCATACTGCGTCAGTTCCAGTGGTAACAGGGCATTGATGTCGTTGCCCACGGTGACACCTTCAATGTCACTGCCCGCAGAATGGTCTATCTTAAAGCGGAAACCCGTCTGCACGGCGATATGGTCACGTCCTTCCTCTTGCACCGTTCGTCCCATGCGGCGCGCCACATCTCCGATCTCCGGGTATTTGTTTTGAATCCTGACAATGTTCAGTTTCTTCTCAAACTCACTCTCCGAGAACTGTCCGTCCATCAGATCCCAAGCCTGAGTCATCAAGGCTTCGTCGGCATTGTCGAAACGGTGGTGCTGCTCGCTCATCATTTTCATCATATTCGTAAGAGCAGCACGCGTCGAAGGCATCTTCTTGCGCACCTTTTCCCCTACCTCGCGCTGCATCTGCCGCTCCAGGGCACCAGCCCATTCCTGCCGAAGCTTCTCCCAGTTGGCCTCGTCGCGCCATCCTTGTCGTTGGAACAGCTTCTTGGCGAACTCCTTGTTGAATCCATCCTCGCGGTGCTTTTCGTCTATGGCCGTGAGGAGCGACTGCCAGTTGTCCTTTTTCTTCTGCACCGACCACTCGCAGGTCTTCCCCATCTCGTTGCGTTCCGACCACGACTTCTGCATGCAGAATTTCTCTTCGTGCAGACAGTCCACGACGAAGCGCCCCATGGTTTCGTAGAACACCTTCCCTGCCATCTTGCTGGTCAGCACGCGTGCCTGAATCATCGCGTCATGCGTCACTTCCACGATATAGCGCAGGATGGGGTCGTCGTACATCTGCCACGGATAGTCGGTGAGCACGTCGGTCTCCATCTCAGGTTGCTCTCCGTTCCTCACGAAGTTCTCCAGCAACTTGAGATAATCACCAGCCGTCATCCTTCGCCTCCGGATGCGCTCCATCCAGTAGTCTACATCGTTGTTTTTGCGCGTGTCAGTCATCCAGTTTCTCCAGTTCCTGTCTTGTCAACGCTATTTCATTGTAGAGTCCCTTCAGGTAGTCGGCCACTTCCCGGCAGTCGTCTTCGGAGAGGAAGATGTTGCCGAGGATTCCTTTCTCCCGTGTTCTCACCCTGTCGCCCAGAGTTTCCAGTTCGCTGTAATAGTCACGGTCGGTCACCTTGCCCTTGGCTACGGGAATCTGCTGTTTCTCACCTGGCTTCAGCTTCTCCACCTCGAACCTTACGCCGTCGATATACAGGTGATGGTCGTCGCGCGCCAGAATCACCTGTCGCGCACCTTCGGGGAAGTCCGCGCCGTCATAGCCGCGGATAATGGTTCGCACGGGGTTCTTCGGGTCTCTGTAGAGCACGCCCAACTGTCCCTTTTCAGCTATTTTGTAGTCTCTCATGCGTTGGTAGTCGGCAATGAAGACGTAACTGTTGCCCGTGTCATGGTCAACCAGATGGTAGTAGAAACCGTCGAAGATTTTCTTGTCGCCGTCCCTTTTCATGATGGAAGCCTTGGCTTTCCATGTGGCGCCATGCATTCTCTTCACTCTGATGTCAGCCTCAATGGACTGTTTCATCTTGGCCAGGTCGGTGCCGTATTCAGCAAAGAGCGAGCGAATGACGATACGACGGATGTCATCCCGCTCGTCGGGCTCGTTCCACAGACAGTGGTAGACGGGCAGGAGGTCTGTCAGATCCACTTCCTTTCGGTCTTGCAGGAAGGCCGAAGCCCGCAGCAGCTTCACGATCTTCTTCCATCGGCGGTCGCTGACATACACTTGTCGGCGCTCGTCACTGCTCGTCAACGCGACGGCCCCCAGCGCCTTGCGGATGACATGAATACACCCCAGCACGCTGTCGGCCACGGCAATGCCCCGTATCTGCTCCGACCATTCGGCGTATTCCTCATCCGTCACCTGCCATTCGCTGTCGCACGCGACGTCGCCGTCGGCATCGTCGAGCAGCATCCGGTCGAAACTCTCCTGTTTCTTGACGCAACCCGTTTCCACTCTGACAAGGAAACGGTCCCACAGCGCCTCCAGTCCTTCGCCCTGGGCAGGCAGTTCGTTGCTGGCAGCCACGAGCAGCTTCAGCGGCAGTCGGATTTCGCGTTCACCGTTGCGGAACAGTTTCTCGTTGATAACGGTCAGCAACGTGTTCTGTATGGCAGGCCCCGCCTTCCATATCTCGTCTAAGAAAACGACGTCGGCCGTGGGCAGATAGCCGTCGATGGCGCGCTCATACTTGTCCGACGACTTCAGCAGCGAGATGGAAACAGGCCCGAAGATCTCGTCGGGCGTGGAGAAGCGCGACATCAGGTATTCAAAACTCCGTGCATCCCTGAATGCACTCTTCAGCCTTCGCGCCACCATCGACTTGGCAACCCCCGGCGGTCCCAGTATGATAATGCTCTCACCGGCGATGGCGGCCAGCAGTGCCAGCATCACCTCCGTCTCTTTTTCATAGATTCCCCTGTTCATTTCCTGAAGCAGGGCCTGTATACGTTCTTTCATCTTCATGGTAACTCAATTTGTCAGAGACAGTCCGACGTGTTGAAATGGATTTTTCAGATGCCTGAACACAGAAGCCGGTCTGTCAGATCAGTGAACATCCCATTGTGTTCCGGCACGAACAGGAAGTTCATTAGGTTCTCTGCTATACTATTGCAAATATAAGCATAATTTGTAATACCACCTAACTTCATGTTGATTTACACCTCACTTTTTGCACTTTTTGTGTTCTGGATGCTTGTCTTGTCGGTTGTTTCTTGATAGCATTTTCCTCCGACAAATCCTCGGAATGGCTGTAAATCCCCAAAATATTTAGCAGAATAAAAGAAAATACGTATCTTTGCAACAGGATTTGAGACGAATAGGAAAGCCAAAAGAAGCGAACAAGACTACCGTTCTGCTCATTCCATCCCATATTGGTATTTTTGAACAGGAAAAAAAGAAAAAAGGAATCAAAAGAAATGAAGGTATTATTGATTAACGGAAGTCCCAAAGCCAACGGGAACACGTTCGCGGCATTGAGCGAAGTGGCCAAGACATTGAACGCGGAAGGCGTCGAAACGGAGATTGTCAACATCGGCAAGCAGCCGGTTCCGGGCTGCATCGCATGCGGCATGTGCGGAAAGTCAGGACGATGCACGTTCCACGACGACCCGTATTTCAAGGTCGCAAGGGCCGTGAAGGACGGTATAGACGGGCTGGTGGTCGGCTCTCCGGTCTACTATGGCGGCCCCAACGGCTCGCTGTGCGCCCTCCTCGACCGTGTGTTCTACTCGCTGTCGTCCCACTTGCAGTACAAACCGGCAGCCAGCGTAGTGGTATGCCGGCGCGGAGGGGCCTCGGCCGCTTTCGACCGGCTGAACAAATACTTCACCATGACGAACATGCCCGTGGTGAGTTCGCAGTACTGGAACATGGTCTACGGTCAGACTCCCGGCCAGGCTGCGCTCGACGAGGAAGGCATGCAGACCATGCGCACTCTGGGTCGCAACATGGCTTGGATACTGAAGAATCTGAACGTGAGCGAGAAAGGTCATCCTGAAGAGGAGTCCCGCGTCTGGACGAACTTCATCCGGTAAGATCTTTACAGAATCTGGTGAGGTCCGTGTGCCAAGAAAGAGAAGACACGAACCTCACACTACTTATGACCATAGCCGGGAGCTTCCGGCAAGTAACAGCCTACGGCACAAAAAGGCAGCACTCACCGCGCAAAGGCAGACTGGCGGACGTGCCACCCACGCCCACAGAGACCTTTCCCGGCTCGAACATCCACGTCTGCGCAGCTTCGTCCCAATGGCAGAGGTCGGACAGACGGATGGGAATGGTCACTTCCTTACGCTCGCCAGCCTTCAAAGCCACGCGCCGGAAGCCCTTCAGCTCCTTGATTGGCCGCTCGATGGCCGATTCCGGCCGCGATACATACACCTGCGCCACTTCCTCGGCATCTACATCGGACGTGTTGGTGAGTACGAACCCGACCTGAATACCGTCGGGCGTACGCTTCAACGAGAGGTCGCTGTACTGGAACTTGGCGTAGGAAAGCCCGTGTCCGAAGGGATAGTCCACGGCAACACCGTAGCAGTCGTACCACCTGTAGCCCACCAAGTCCTCTTCGGCATAGCGTGCCAATAGCTGTTGCTTTCTCTCGTTCGACTGGTTGTTGACCAATCCCACGAAGATGTCGCCCTGTTGATTGCCGACCATCAGCTGAGGATAGGAGCCAGTAGCGTATGCCGGAACATCGTTGAGCTGACGCGGCCAGCTCATGGGCAGCTTGCCCGAAGGTGAAACACTGCCTGTGAGCACCTCGGCCAGGGCCTGTCCGCCCATGGAACCGTTGAACCATGATGCCACCAAGGCCCCCGACACGCTGTCGACAGTCCTGACATCCACCGGTCCGCCCGACACAACGACCGTCACCAAGCGCTTGTTCGCCTTTGCCAAGGCGCGTACCAGTTCGTCCTGACCCGAAGGCAGCTCAATCGATTTGCGGTCCGAGCCTTCTGTTTCCACCTCGCGGTTGTCGCCGGCGAAGAAGATGACGAGGTCTGCACGCTTCGCAGCCTTCACAGCCTGCGCCATCAGCTGCCGGTCGGCCTTCTGTTGCGGGCGCTGTTTCTTGTCACGACTCTGACGGTCGAAGCTCTTGTAACCCGGCACGTAGGTGATGGTGGCCTTGCCGGCAAGCAGCGACTGCAGTCCTTCGAGCGGTGTTATCTCGCGTCGGGTCTTCACTCCGGCCCCCACTCCACCCTGTGCCATCTTCGTGACAGCGTTCTCGCCGATAACCGCTATGCGCCGAACGCGCTTCAAGTCGAGGGGCAACAGTCCCTCGTTCTTCATCAAGACGATGGACCGCCGCGCGACGTCCAAAGCTACGTTCATCTCTTCCTCGTTGCCGACGGGCCGTTTGTTGGCCTCTTCTTTTGCTATGGGTCGAACGGTCAGACGCACGCGGAGGATTTCCCTGACGCGCTGATCGACGACCGATTCGCTCACCTTGCCGGCCTTCACCGAGTCAAGCAACGCCTTTCCCAAGTAGCGGTCGCCCGGCATCTCGACGTTCAGACCTGCCGCGACGGCATCAACGGTGGAATGAACGCCGCCCCAATCGCTGATCACCATGCCCGCGAAGCCCCATTGACGGCGCAGGATGGTGTCAAGCAGAAGCGCATTCTCAGAGCACCACCGACCATTCACTTTGTTGTAAGCAGCCATCACGCCCCAGGCATCAGCCTCTCGGACCGCCATTTCGAAGGGTCGCAGGTAGATTTCGCGCATGGCCCGGTCTGAAATGCGCACATCGACAAATCCGCGGTAGTCTTCCTGGTTGTTCAACGCGTAGTGTTTCAGGCAAACTGCCGTCCCGTCGTCCTGTGCTCCGCGCGTATAGGCCACCGACAGCATCCCGCTGAGCAGCGGATCCTCGCTCAGATACTCGTAGGTGCGCCCACCCGTCGGGATGCGCTGGATGTTCATGGCCGGTCCAAGAATCATATCCTTGCCACGCCAACGTGCTTCACGGCTCATGGCACGGCCATAGGCGTAGGCCAAGTCGGTGCTCCAGGTGGCAGCCAATGCCGAACCGGTGGGGAAGAAGGTTGCCGAGTCGGTCGTCAGATGCAGCGAATTCCACGAGTGCGGCTCCATTTCCTCACGAATGCCGAACGGTCCGTCGGCATATTCCACGTCGGCAATCCCCAACCTTGGTATGCCTGCCGAGGAGAACATGTTCTTCCCGTGCAGCATGGCTATCTTCTCTTCAAGCGTCATGCCCTTGATGATGTCGTCAATCTGCTGCTCGTGTTGCATCAGTCGTGAGCTAAGTGTCTGTGCCTCAACCTGTCCGCAAGCGCATCCCCAGCTCATGGCTCCCGCCACCAACATCTTGATGATTTGTCTTTTCGTCGTTTTCATTCCTCAAAACTTTTTTATTATTTGCATTGTCCTCATTCAATTCACTTCATCTGAAAGCCTCTTAATACCCCAGTCCGACATAACTGTGAGCCGGCAGGCTCAGTTCGAACACGGTCTGACCGTCGCCATAGCCATAAAAACGGTTGCGACTGGTTTTCACTTCGACAGGCTTCAGTTGTTCGCCAGAAAGGAGATTGCGCAGCACGCTCACCTTATTATTAATGACAACGCGCAGGCTGACTGCCTTGTCGTTGAAGTTCTCCACGACCAGCGTCTTGTTGTCGTAAGGGAACAGCGCCACTTTCGACGGCCCTTCGATGTAGGCCCCCACGTCTTTGCTCATGATTCGGCGAACGACATTGAGAGCTCCGGCAGGAAAGTCGTACAGGTTTCCGAAGTCATCGGGAATGGTGAGCACGAACAAGGTGCCCTTGGAATAGGTATTGCGCAGCAGGATGGGATAGCCCGAGACACCCCCGGTGAGGGGCCGTCCGGCGCTGATTACTTCCCAGGCGTCGTTCGTGTAATACTTCACTTGCGGAATAATGAACTCCCGCTCCGCCTTACCTGCAAAGCCGAAATCGCTGACGATGGCCTTCAGGTCGCCGCAATAGAGCTCCGTGACATCAGCCAGTTGCTTGTTGATGGCTTTCAGCAGCCCGGTCGTAATGATGACATCGCCGCCACCTTTCAGCTGCTTCTTGATGCGCTCCACGAGCTGCGGGTCCTTGGCAGCCTGCTCCGTGAGCAGAATCTGCTGCTGCCCTTCCCTCCACTGCGGGTGCATGTCCATGGGCAGCCCTATCATGCCGAGGTAGTTCTGCAGGAAGTCTTCGCCAGAAGAGTGGTACGGTTTGTACGACACCAGGCCCACGGGCCTTCCCAACATGCCCACCAGCTTGTCCGTCTGGCGCAGCGTCTGGTCGGCGAACCGTGCCATGGTCGTGGGCGTGATGGTCTTTCCGTTCTTGGTGAAAGGCGCCACCATGTCATCGTAGCGGAAGCTGTTGCCGCCGTCCTGCTGCCAGGGAGCGCGCCTGGCCGGAGTTATCTTCACCTCGGCCAGCTGCATATAGTTCCACAAAATCAGGATTGTGACGTCAGACACGTCGTCACCGGCTGTTAAGATAGGTTGTCAGCCCTTCACCACGCTCAGGTAGTTCTCGATGGGGATGCCGCGGTTCTTGTCTTCGTTGTTGCGGTTCAGGTCGATGAGCCGGTAGAGAGCGTCCATGGCGGCGCGCGTGGCGTGCTTCAGGGGTTCGCCGCCGAGCAGATGACCGATGAGAATGGCAGAGAACATGTCGCCCGTTCCGGGGAAATGAACAGGTATCTCCTCATAGGGCAACAGGAAGTATTCGTCCTTCAGGTGGTTGTAGCCCACCACGGCCGTGCGCCCGTCGACGCGGATGCTGGTGACGAGGGCCGAACGCGTGCCTATCCGCAGCAGGTTGTCAAGCAGATGCTTGGCCTCTTCCCACGTAACGCCTTCGGAACGATAAGCAGCCTCAGTCAGATAGCAGGCTTCCGTGTAGTTGGGGAAAATCAGGTCGGCCACCTGAATCATGTCGCGCATGCTCTGAATGGTCACCTCGGTGACGCCGTTGTAGAGCCGTCCTTCGTCGCCCATGATGGGATCGACGAAGACGGTCGTCCCTTTCTCGGCCTGCAAGCGGCACCAGTCGGACACCAGCCGAGCCTGGGCGGGCGATGCAATGAATCCCGTCGCGATGGCGTCGAAGCTGAAACCGAGTTGTTCCCAGACGGGGAACACGCCGCGGATGTACTCCGTGGTGTCCATGATGTTGAACTTCCCGTAGTCGAGCGTGTTGCTCACCAGAGCCGTCGGGAGGTTATACACGGGGTAGCCCATATACGAAAGAATGGGCAACATGGCCGCCGTGGCCACCTTGCCATAGCCTGCCAGGTCGTTGATGAGCAGGATCTGCGTCTTCTTCTTGTTCATGTCGGCTGCAAAGGTACAATTTTTTTAGGAAAACCTAATGGGTTGCACTTGAGAAAAAGACCACGCCACACTGTCGGACCGCCAATTGGCGTAAAACATAGACAGTACCGCCTATATTTCCTTAGTGCCACTCAGGGGCGGGGAACAAGCTGGAAAAAAGTCAGTCGGTAACCACCTCGCCGAAATGTTGCTGCCCCCAGTCCACCAAAGCCATGACGACCGGCATCAGCGACTGGCCCGTTTCGGTCAGCGAATACTCCACGCGGGGCGGCACTTCGGGGAACACTTCACGGTGAACAAGATGGCTCCGCTCCAGGTTCTTCAATGTCTGCGAGAGCATTTTCTGCGAACAATCGGTCATGAAACGGTGGATTTCACTGAATCGCAGCACGCCCGTTTCGCTCCTGTTCAGCAGGAACAGTACGAGCAACGACCACTTGTCGCCGAAACGGCTGATTACATGACGGATGGGACAGACCAGGTATTCGCTGCGCGTCTGTTCGTCACGACTCTTCTGTCGGAGCACCCTCGGCGCCTCCTGCTGCTGAGGACGATTAGCTTTCAACTCTTCCATAATTCTCGATTTCATCGCAAAGGTAGTCAAAAGAAACTTAATAACCGAACAGCATGCGTTAATCTAAGTTAACAGCTGCAAAACAGAATCCCCGTAACTGCACAATTCCTACTTTTTGGTAACTATCCCACTGAAAAGTACCTTCTTGCAGGATTCAAAAAATTGACGTACCTTTGCACTGAAATCATTAACATTTAAACAATAAAAACATCATGAAACAGATTGAGACAGTAAAGACTGGTAAGAATTACAGTGCAGCGAGTGTAGGAAAAATAGACGAAATCATCGAGCACGTGCTTCCGATGGGGCCCGACATCACTATACAAGGCAAGGTGTTTGCAGGCCAGGCCGTGGGAGCAACGGGCAGTGAGCTGAGTTTCCAGACACTGGTTCCGGGACAGGACAGCGGTTTCCTGCACACACACAAGACGCACGAGGAGCTGTACATCATCCTGAAAGGCGAAGGCCACTACCAAGTGGACGGCGACATCTTCCCCGTCAGCGAGGGAACCATCGTGCGCGTGGCACCCGACGGAAAGCGTGCACTGAAGAACACGGGCTCGGAGAACCTGACCATGCTTTGCATCCAGTACAAGGCCAACGCGTTCGGTGAGGCCGACAGCCCCATGACAGACGGCGTCATCCTGCAGGACGAGCTGAAATGGTGACAGTCTGACGCTGCGGACTGCGTCGGGAGAAGTGCCTGAGAGCATTTTTCCGCCTGTAAACGAAGAGCAACGGGAGCCACGCTTCCGTTGCTCTTTGTAAATATTTCTAACCAAAAAATCTTGTACGGATTTTCTTTCATTCTACGAAGACGGAAGCAGTGGTTTCGGTAAAAGATCCGTACAAAAACCGAAGAAAAATCTTCGGCGTTTTCAAAACGGCCCATTTTACATCGCAAAACGGCTCATTTTGCTCGTCAAAATGATTCATTCTGAACGATGAAATGGGCCGTTTTGAGGTGTAAAATGGGCCGTTTTGGAGGCCGTTATTTTGTCAATAAATTACAACTGCTTCGTTTTCAATCTTTTATAACTACCGCAAAATTCGCGCGTACGAGTCCGTCTGGTTTTTATTTTTCAGCGATGGCACTCTCAGAGGCCAAAAACGAACTTTTTGTCAACATAATTCAGAAATCTGAAAAGCCTGAACTTCGTCACGAAACAGAACCTCAGGCACTGAAACCGAGCTACATTGTCGGCGACGAGACGACAATCTTTGCGCTGTCGTTACTGTAGATGTCGGGGACGGTGAAGTTGACGCCGTCGTAGCTGACGGTCTGTCCGCCGCTGACATTCACGTCTTTATAGTTGACAAACTTGCAGGTGGAGGTGCTGCTGGGAGTGGTCTTCTTGCCTGCAATGCCCATCACCGTGGCTCCGTTCATCAGCACGTAGGCGTCGGTCTTGAAGGCATTGCCGCCGTCTGCGGAAGCGCATGAGAGCACTTTTCCGCCTTCCAGTACGATGTTCACGTCGCTCTTGATGCCCTGCGGCTTCGAGTCGAGCTCGGTGTTGTACTCGAAAGTGTCGCCCGTCGTGCACACGGTGAGTTCGCCGCCCGACACGGTCACCGCGCCCGTACCGTTGATGCCCTTGCCTCCGGCACCAGTACTGGTGAACGACACCGTGCCGTCGGTCATCGTGAACGCGCCTTCGGGCTTCGCTGCAGCGCAGGAAGAGAGATCGTTTTCAGAAGCTTCGTAGATGGCAGACCCCGTGGTCTGCGCCTGGATAGCGCCGCCGCTGATGAGCATGTCGCCCTCGCACTTCATCGCTCTGGCGGCATCGCCGGTCGTTATGACTGTCAGCGTGCCGCCTTTGACGATGAGCTGGCCGTTCTGAGCGTCGGTGGAGCTGCTTTTCAGGCCCACGTCGATGCCGTCGCCGGTTGAATGGATGCTGACAACGCCGCCCTTCATCTCGAAATACTCATTCACATGCAGACCGTCGCCCACCGTGGAATAGACCAGGATGGTACCCGTCTTCTTGCCAAATTCCACGTATTCATCGGCCGAAATGGCATGCTTCACGTTGCCAGTGACCGTCAGTGAACCTGCTCCGGTCCACTCGGAGTGGCCGTTGATGTAGAAAGCCGCCTTGTGTCCGTCCGAACCGTCGTCGGTACCGCGCAGTCCGTCGACAAGATTATTCTCTGTTCCCTCGGCCAGTTCTATCTTGATGCGCTTGCCGCACTGTATGTTGACAGCCGCGCTGTCAGGATTCATCAGGCCAAGACCGCTGAGCACGAACGTAGATTTGTAGGGACCGTCCATGTAGAACGAACCCGCGGACGACTCGCCGCTGAGCGTGTAGGTCACCTCCTCTGCCAGCGCATCGGCAGCGAGCAGCGTAACATGTGCGCCGTTGACCTTGGCTTCTATGTAGGGGGCTATGTTTCCGGCGATGACTACCTCTGCCGATGTCGCGCCATAGATGACGCTGACGGTGTTGTCGGCAACCGGGTCGTCGTTCAGTTCAATCATTGTGATGTCGGCGATGTTGTAAGAACGGCTGCCAACGGTGAGCGTCGTGCCGTCGGTGTAGGTCATCTCACCGGCCTGAGCTGCAGGAATGGCGTAGGTGACGTTGCCCTGCCGGATGTTCATTGTCTGTGCTGACGTTGCGAGAGCACATGTCAGGGCTGTCAGGAAAAGGACTATCTTTTTCATTTCACTGCTATTTTAATGGTTTTCTCACCGTTTTTCATCAGATAGACTCCTTGCGAGAGGGCTTGACGGGCACGCTCCACGCTGCCGTAACGGCCCACGAGGGCTCCTGCCGTGGTATAGATTTCGACGTCGCCGCTGACTGACGGGTCGGCAACGAGGGCCTCGATGGCCGTCGGTTCGTCGTTGGAGAAGAACATCTTCTGCAGGCTTTTCAGTTCGACAACGGTGTTGTCGCTGGCCACGAGGTAGCCGTCAGCGAAGGTAAACGTCAGTCCGGTGGCTCTCAGCGATACGGTGGTGCCGTCGGTCTTCTGCAACACGAGGTATTTGTAGTCGGAAGCCTTCGCGGCATGGCCCATGCAGCAGGCGAAGGCGATGAAAACAAGAAAACGTCTCATAAGCTTCAATCTATAAAAAAACAGTATTATTAATGTTGGCAAAGATAATGCTTTTTTATTATACTGACAAATTATTATCAACAAACAGGTATATTTTTCAAGCAAATCGTTTGTCGTACAGGCAAAAATGTATAAATTTGCACTCAAACAACAAACTACCGTGAAAATGAAGAGAACTGTGCTATGTTTCCTCTGCTCTCTGCTTGCACTCTTTGCGCAGGGTCAGATTGACCGCCACGCCGTGGTCCGCCGCAACAATCCCGTCGTCGAGCGCCTCGACCGACTGTCGTCGCTCACCGTAGGCAACGGAGGATTCGCCTTTACCGTCGATGCCACCGGTCTGCAGACCTTCCCCGAATACTACGAGAGCGGCGTCCCCCTGGGCACGATGAGCGACTGGGGCTGGCACTCGTTTCCCAATACTGAGAACTATCGCGCCGAAGAAGCACTCAAGGAGTACGACTTTGGCCATCACAGCGGCGTGCATGGCACCTACAGCGTGGAGAACCGGGGCGACGAACGGTCGCGGGCAGCGGCCAACTACCTGCGCGCCAATCCGCACCGGCTGCATCTAGGCTGCATCGGCTTCGACATTCCCCTGGCCGACACGGCCCGCGTGGAGCCGAAGGGTCAGTCCATCGAGCTGTGGGAAGGGCACATGCTGAGCACCTTCGGCTACGGAGGGAAAGGCTATGTCACGTTCACATGGGTGCATCCCGACCGCGACATCGTCTACGCCGGCTACATGACCGACAGCGAAAAGCCGCTCGCCGTGCGATTCCGATTCCCTTATCCCACGGGGAAGCACACCGACTCGGGCTGCGACTGGGCGCCCCATGCCAACAACCGCACCGACATCGTCAGGCAGGACAGCTCGTCGGTCGTCCTGCGGCGCACGCTCGATGCCACCACCTACTACGTCAGCATCCGCTGGGAAGCTCCGGCCACTTTCACCTGCACGGCCGACAACGACTACCGACTGACGCCGCGCGAGCAGGGTCTGACCTTCTCGTGCGAATACTCCGAGCAGATGCCACAGACGGAAGCGCCCGTCAGCACCGTAGCAATAGAAGAGACAAAGAGCCACTGGCGCCGTTACTGGGAGCAGGGAGCCATCATCGACTTCTCACACTGCACCGACCCGCGGGCCAAGGAGCTGGAGCGGCGCGCCGTGCTGAGCCAATACCTGCTGGCCGTGAACTGTGCCGGCGACACACCGCCGCAGGAAACAGGCCTCACCTACAACTCATGGTTCGGCAAATACCATCTGGAAATGATCTGGTGGCATCAGGCTCAGTTCGCCCTTTGGGGCCACCCCGAACTGCTGGAACGCTCGCTCGACTGGTATTTCCAGGCTGCACCGAAAGCCCGCGAGATAGCGCGCCGACAAGGGTTCGACGGCCTGCGCTGGATGAAGATGACCGATCCGAGCGCCGAGGAGGCACCGTCGAAGGTGGGCAGCTTCCTCATCTGGCAGCAGCCACACCTTATTTATTTAGCAGATCTGCTGCGGCGTGCTGAAAAGAACGGCAACGGCCGACGACTGCTCGACAAGTTCGGCCCGCTGGTCAACGAGACGGCGGCCTTCATGTTCGACTTCGCCGACTTCGACAAAAAGGGTGACCGCTACATACTGAAAGGCATCATTCCGGCACAGGAGACGCTCCGCGCCGCCGAAACGGTGAATCCGCCCTTCGAACTCTCCTACTGGCACTGGGGCATGCAGACCGCCCTGCAGTGGCAACAGCTCAGGAACGAGACTCAGAACACGGCGTGGCAGCGCATGGTTGGCAAGCTTTCAAAGCTCGCAGCCAACAAAGACGGGCTCTATATCGCCGCCGAGTCAGCCAAGGACACGTATACGGACATACGTTTCACGAGCGACCATCCAGCATTGCTCGGTGCTTACGGCATCATGCCGGCCACACCGCAGGTGGACGCACGCATCATGCGCAACACGCTCCTCTGGATATGGGACAACTGGAACTGGAACAAGACGTGGGGATGGGACTACCCGATGGTGGCCATGACGGCCGCAAGGCTGGGAGAAGCGCAGAAAGCCGTCGACGCCCTGCTCATGGACAAGCGCACGAACACCTATCTCGTCAGCGGACATAACTATCAAGACCAGCGGCTGCGCCTCTATCTGCCCGGCAACGGCGGATTGCTCACGGCACTGGCAATGATGTGTGCCGGATGGGACGGCTGCACCGAGCGCAATCCAGGCTTCCCCAAGGACGGCAAGTGGGACGTCCGCTGGGAAGGATTGCTGCCGATGCCCTGATGTTCAAGGCCAACTGACGGCCTCAGAAAGTTCTGCCGATGAAGTGTCCGAGGCCGAGACATTTGATAAATTGTTATAAATATTTGACAATTATTTGTCACTTACAATTATATTTCCTATCTTTGTAACTGATTTACAAGCTACGAAACATCTTTAACCTATTAAAACTTTATAATTATTACACACATGAAAGACTTGAAAATGTATATCAACGGCAAGTTCGTTGAGAGCCGTTCAGGCGAGTGGATTGAAGTTTTGAACCCCAGTACGGAGGAAGTAACGAGCCGTCAGCCAGCCGGTACGGTGGAAGACGTGAACGAAGCCGTCGAAGCTGCCTACGTCGCTCAGAAGAAATGGGCGAAGGTGCCCGCTGCCGAGCGCGCCGTCTACCTGCACAAGATGGCCGACGGCATCCGTGCCAACTTCGACAAGTTCCAGGAAATCCTTGTCCGCGAACAGGGAAAGACGCAGGCTCTGGCTGCTACCGAGGTTGGTGTCACAGCTACTTACTTCGATTACATGGCAGAATTTGCACGCCGTATCGAGGGTGAAGTGATTCAGAGCGACGCACCCAACGAGACCATGATTCTCGTGAAGAAGCCGATTGGCGTGGCTGCTGGCATTCTGCCGTGGAACTTCCCGTTCTTCCTCATTGCACGCAAGGCTGCGGCTGCCCTCATCACGGGCTGTTCTATCGTCATCAAACCGGCACAGATCACACCGGAAAACTGCTGCGAATTCTGCAAAATCGTCGATGAAAGCGGACTTCCTGCAGGATTGTTCAATGTCGTGACAGGTAAAGGCTCGCTCGTCGGCAACGCTCTGGCCAGCCATCCGAAAGTAGGCATCGTCAGTCTGACTGGTTCTGTAGGCGCAGGCGTGAAGATCATGGAGGCTGCTGCTCCCAACATCACGAAAGTATCGCTCGAACTGGGCGGTAAGGCTCCTGCCATCGTCTTCCCAGATGCTGACCTCGAGCTGGCAGCCCAGGCCATTCTGGAGAGCCGCATCGGCAACACGGGCCAGATTTGCAACAATGCAGAGCGCGTTTATGTGCACAAGGACGTGAAGAAAGAGTTCACAGACATCATCGTGAAGAAGTTCGAGGCTGTCCGCTTCGGCAATCCTGCTGTCGACAAGGACGTTGACATGGGTCCGCTCGTAGAGAAAGCAGCACTCGAAAGCGTCACAGCCAAGGTGAACCACGCCGTAGAACAGGGCGCAAAGGTGCTCTGTGGCGGAAAACCTGCAGGCGGAAAGGGTTACTTCTATCCCGCAACGGTGCTCGACAACTGCACACAGGACATGGACATTATACACGAAGAGACCTTTGGTCCGGTGCTTCCGCTCGTTGAATTCGACAATATCGACCAGGTCATCGAGTGGGCCAACGACTGCGAATACGGTCTGGCTTCGAGCGTCTTCACAAAGGACATCGACACAGCTACACGCATCTGCCGCGAGATTGAGTTCGGAGAAACCTACATCAACCGCATGCACTTCGAGGCCATTCAGGGCTTCCACGCAGGCGTGAAGAAGAGCGGTATCGGCGGTGCTGACGGTAAGCACGGCATGGAAGAGTACCTTGTCACCAAGGTTGTCTACTTAGACACTCACTACGAATAATCGAACAGGAATCATCATCCAATCGAGTAGGAGGTAAACACTAATCGTAGGTGTTTATCTCCTACTTTCGTGTTTACCGACCTCTCACACCACCGTACGTGCCGTTCGGCATACGGCGGTTCCTAATTTGGGTGCCATTCGAGATATGAATCCAGTAGGCATGGATAGCCCTGTTTCTTCAAGTTGCCATTGGAGATGGTACTCAGCAGGATTGGACTGCGTGATATGCGCCAGTAACCCAAACGCGTGTTGCCCCACATATAGGCTTGGTGCTTCTCAACACCACACTTGATGAGGTTTGCCACCTTAGTCTTGGGGTTCTTCCATGCCTTCCATATACACATACGGATGCGACGGCGAAGCCATTCGTCGGTCTCTTCAAGGAATCGCTTCATGTTGGCAAGGTGGTAGTACCCCACCCAACCGCGCACGTACTCCGACAGTTTCCGCTTCCTCTTGTCGTAGCCCCAGCCATTGCTTCGACGTGTCAGGTCTTTCAACGCGGACTTCATCTTCGACTTTGACTTGGGATGAACACAGAGTTGGCATCTGCCTTTCTGCACGTAGAAGGAATAACCGAGGTATTTCACACCTCCCACATACGACACGACGGTCTTTTCCTTGTTCACCTTCAAATGGAGTTTCTTCTCGACAAACGCTGTTATCGTCTCACGCACTCGCTCTGCCGCCCGCTTGGACTTGCAGAATATCAGCGCATCATCGGCGTAGCGGACAAACGGGTGTCTGCGACGTATGAGTTCCTTGTCCAGCTCGTTAAGCATAATATTGCTCAACAGAGGGCTCAGCGGTCCTCCCTGCGGAGTACCCTCATCGCTCGACTCAAACAGCCCGTGACTGATTACACCGCTGCGCAGATATTTGTGTATAAGACTGACCACACGACCGTCCTTTATCGTACGGCCAAGTATCTCTATGAGGCGGCTATGGCACACCGTGTCGAAGAAACGCTCAAGGTCGAGGTCGACTACATACTTATAGCCTTCATCGACTATCCTCTGCGCTCCCCTCAGTGCGTCGTGACAGCCCTTCCCAGGACGGAAACCGAAACTCCAATGGGAAAACTGCTTCTCATAGATTGGGGTCAGTACTTGATTGATGGCTTGCTGCACCAACCGGTCTACGACCGTCGGGATACCCAAAAGGCGCATCTTGCCATTGTCCTTCGGTATCTCTACGCGACGGACGGGATTCGGACGGTAGGAACCGTCCTGCAAGGAGCGGGTCAGAGTTTCCTTGTTGGCCAGAAGCCATGGAAGCAGATGCTCGCATGGCATTCCGTCGATACCGCCACAACCCTTGTTCATCATCACCGATTTATAGGCGCGGTTCAGATTCGACGGGTCGAGGATAGCTTCCAACAGATGCTCCTTGTCGAATGGAACTTCCACGATGTTGTCTTCTGTCATCCACATGAAAGTCTGCACCCCCTCATACCTTTCGGATTCCGTCCTATTCCTTTGAGGGTGGCCAATGACATCTGACAGAGTTTTCTGCATTCTTGCTTTCATACGGTAACGTTCAATTACTTATCGCTTAATTTAGGTTCAGTCCTTCACGGAGCGTTATCGACTACTCCGCTACTATGACCTCGGCTGACTTCTCACGGTTCGTTGTTACTGCGCACCTTTCGTAATAGAAACTATTCAATGCGTCCGTGAGACCTCCTCGGATAAGGGCAATGTCTTTCCATCTTATGCCCGCCACATTTACACCAACCGTTCCGAATAGCAATAGGGCTTTGGTTTGTTGTGCAACCTTACCCACGGTCAAATGCCTTGTATGTGGTTCCTGTTCGTCAGGCCAGATGTTTGCCGCCGACTTCTTTCAGATTCCACCTCGCAGTGGACACCCTTGTCTTGGCCTGTGTGATTTCCGCTATTAGGGCTCACTCGGGACTCTCACCCGTTAGACATTGCTCATGCCGAGCATACACAGCAAAGCCCTTTCTCCGAACTTGGTGAAAGGGCTTTCATGATGGCTTTGACAAACCGTTAACAAGTTAACAAAAATGTAACAGCTGCCCGTTTTTCATCCGACATCAGTTAAGACGATGGGTCTTTGAAATGGTTTAGAAAACAACTGGAAGCATCAGTTTTTGCCCATTTCATCGATGAATCACAGATTTCTGAAAGACTCTGCCAACGCTTTTGATTCCTTTTCTCAGCAACATTAAACAATAGGAAGCGAGATTCCGTTGATTTTCTGGAAGATGTCAAGCGCATAGACATCTGTCATGCCACTGATGTAGTCGATGATGGCCATAATGCGGGTCTGCAGGTCGGGGCTGTCAATGTAGTACTGGCTGCTGACACGCTGGATAATTTGTTTGGAATAAAAGCGGTCGGGATGCCGTGCTGCCTCGATCATCACCTCCATCAGGTTGTCAATGATGCGGAAACCAGACAACTCAACGTCGAGAACGGGTTTGCTGCGGTATATCTTTTCCACGCTGAGAGAGGCGCACTGGCGGTAGGCTTGCAGCTGTTGTTCGGGGATATGATCGATTAATGCACCCTCAAAAGCTCCTGAAAGAATATCTTCTTCGTGCTCGCAAAAGACGCGAGCACACTCGTTTTCCAGTTTTCCGATGACGCAGGCACGCATGTAGACCACCTTTTCGTTGTCGTCGGTGATGCCTTCATCAACAATACGTTGGCGGATACTCTGCTTGACAGGGTCGTCGAAAAAAGCGAGAAGTAGGCGCTCCGTATCATCGAACGATAGGATGCGCAGTTTGTGAGCATCCTCAATGTCCATGATTTCGTAGCAGATGTCGTCTGCAGCTTCGACAAGATAGACCAGCGGATGACGCACATAACGGAGCGGTTCGCCAGGCTGTGAAGTACAAAAAACGCCCATTTCATCGGCGATACGCTGATAAATGGGTCTGTCTATATCGAAAAAGCCGAACTTCCCCTTCTTTCCTGCTGCCGACGACGAGCACGGATACTTCACAATGCTGCCCAACATGGAGTACGTCATGACGAAGCCTCCGTCGCGACGGCCCTTGAACCGATGCGTCAGTAGGTGGAAGGCATTGGCATTTCCCTCAAAATGTGTGATGTCATTCCAAAACTCCGGCGTCACTTCTTTCTGCAAATCCATGCCCGGACCCTCCCTGAAGAAAGCCTGAATGGCTTTTTCGCCACTGTGGCCGAAGGGCGGATTGCCCATGTCGTGAGCCAGACAGGCTGTACTTACAATCGTTCCGATCTGCGGAAAGAGCGTGTTGTCCAGTTCAGGACGCTGCTTCAGAATGGCATGAGCGACATCGTTACCCAACGACATGCCCACACTGGCCACTTCGAGCGAATGTGTCAGCCGGTTATGCACGAAGACACTGCCAGGCAAGGGGAACACCTGTGTCTTGTTCTGCAAGCGCCGAAAGGGAGCAGAGAAAATCAAACGGTCGTAGTCGCGCTTGAATTCAGAGCGGTCGTCGTGCCGTTCGGTGTGACGATTCTCCTGTCCGAGACGTTTGGCGGTGATGAGTTGATTCCAGTCCATTGCTTTCATAATTCTTGCAAATGTACGCAATTGTTTCCAACACAGCAAATTTTTCTGCGGTTTTCCTGTGTCTTACGCTATTGTTTCCACCGTTTTACACGGTTTTGAATGCCTTTGTCACTACCGCTTGCACACGTTTTTTCCTTAAATGAAGCCGTTTTGCGTTAATTCTTCAAAACATGACGGCTATATCAGCGTTTTTTCGTAACTTTGCCAGCAAAACAACAAAGAGCGCAAGAACATGAAAAAACTGATGTTTCTCGTCATCGTACTGCTGGTGGCAGTACTCATGACGCTGACCCGCCCCAACAAAGCGGAGCACAAGGAGGCCATGATGAAGGCTGTGAAAGAACTGGTCGACGAGGAAGCCGAGAATAAAGGGTTCAAGGACAACGGCCTGACACGCTTCGGCAAGAACGTGGTCAACAAAGCCATTGAGCTGGCCTTGGGCTCGAAACTGAAGCTTGACGACTACTATCTGTTCAATACGACGCACGTCCGCATGGACGGTAAGGACAAGCTCCTGTCTGTCGGCATGTTCGGTCATGTGTTCACTTTCGACAAGAAGATGCTGCGTGAGGCGCTCGAAGAAGGTGACGAGAGCCCGACTGACGAAGAAAAAGCAGCGGCCAAGGCTGAAAAGAAGCGTCTGAAGGCTGAGCTGAAAGAACAAAAGCGCAAAGAACGCGCCGAACGCAAGGAGCAGAAGCGCAAGGAGCGCGAAGCCAAGCGTGAGCAGAAGCGCAAGGAACGCGAGGCAAAGAAAGCCGAGAGCGAAGAGTGAAATCTAAGGAACAAGAGTTGAAAAGAGAGGAGTGAAGAGCGAAGAATGATAATTGCAAAGCGAAGAATGAAGCGTGAAAGTGATGTTTTACGGATGCCATTCAGGCTGATATTGCCATTGGCGATGACATTGCTGCTGACAACGGCCTGCCGAAGCGACGACGACGAGCTGAAGCGCGAAGCACTGCCCTTCAACATGGAGCGCGAAGCCGAAATCATCGAAGGCTTGACACAGCGGCAAGCCATCTATTCGGGCAACGGAACGTACACCTTGAACATAGCAGACGCAAGCATCGTCTCGGCCGAATACGTGCCTTCTGCCAGCGGTTTCGACTATGGCGGCATCGTGGTGAAAGGTCTGAAGAAAGGCAAAACGACCATCACCGTCACCGATACGAAGGTGCAGCGAAGCGTAGACATCGCGGTGAAGGTCATTTCCTCGAACTTCTACATGATGAGCATGGCGCAAAGCCGTCACCCTTCGCTGAAGCCCGACCTGGTCAGCTGCTTCATTCCGAGCGACAAAGAGCAGCGCGACGTCCTGTTCTTCGTACAAAAAGGAGGCGGACTGCTCTTTTTCACCCGCGGAACCTACAGTACCATGACCGAAGGCGACGCCGACTACGTGGTGATGAGATACCCATGCTCGTCGGAAGACAATACCATGAGCGATGCCGAGGGAGCCGTCATGACGGAACATAAGTTCCTACTGAAAGGCAGCAGCCGCGATGCACTCGACATTTTGCAGGCTCGCGGTCCGCTGACAGGCCGTTTCACGGACCCCGGGCAGCTGATTCCCGTCCACCTCGCTGAGGTTGGGCTGCCGTACGAAATGGAGGCAAACATCAAGTTCGGTCCATTCTACACGCTGCCCATCCCGTTCGGATACTTGGAATGAACAAGGAGTAAAGAATTCAAAACCTGTACATAAAAATGATAAAGATAAAAGTCGTAAACAAAGGACATCAGCAACTGCCACGCTATGCCACGCCAATGAGCGCAGGAATGGACCTGCGCGCCAACCTCGACGAACCCATCACGCTGCAACCCATGCAGCGCGCGCTGGTGAAGACGGGCCTGTACATCGCACTGCCCGAAGGCTACGAGGCACAGATACGCCCACGAAGCGGACTAGCCCTGAAGCATGGCATCACCGTCCTGAACTCACCCGGCACCATCGATGCCGACTATCGCGGCGAAATTGGAGTCTGCCTGATCAACCTCTCGGCCGAGGAATTCGTCATCAACGACGGCGAACGCATCGCTCAGATGGTCATCGCGCGCCACGAGCAAGTCGATTTTGAAGTCGTACAGAAGCTCGACGAAACCGAACGCGGAGCCGGAGGATACGGACACACCGGCGTGAAGTGACAACCACCATCGTCGCCGACAGCAGACTTCAGGGTCCGGTCACCGTGCACGCCACGCCTGCACAAGGCCGCAACCCGTCTGAAAAAAGCGACGACATGACATTTCAAACATGACACGAAAAATCATTCTCTGCATTTGCTTCTGTGCCATCACACTGCTGATGGGCTCGTGCGGCAGTTCCATGAACGCGCCAACGCCCCGCAAGACAGCACTCACGACGGCACCCAAGCCACTGACACCCCTGTCGGAAAACGACAACCTGCGATTCAAGTACTTCTACTACGAAGCCCTCAACCAGCAGACACAGGGACACTACGACGCGGCCTTCGAACTGCTGCGCCACTGTCTCACCATCAATCCCAACGCTGCCGAGGCATACTTCAGCCTTTCGGCCTACTATGCCGAGCTCAATCAGGATTCGATGGCACTCGTCTGCATGAAGCAGGCTGCCGAACTGTCGCCCGACAACGACATCTATCAGGAACGTCTCGCCGATGCCTATATCGGCGTGAAGAACTTCCCCGAAGCCACCAAAGCCTTCGAGCAGCTCTATGCCTCGCACAAGAACCGCACCGACGTGCTCGAAACCATCCTGAAGCTCTACAGCTACCAAGAAGACTACGACAACGTCATCCGCACGCTCGACCGCATCGAAGCCGTCGAGGGCAGCAACGAGCAGATAGCACTCGGCCGCATGCGCGTCTACTCCCTGCGCGGTGAGAAGAAGAAAGAGCTCAACGAGCTGAAGAAACTGGCCGACAAGTACCCCAACGACATGAACTACCGCGTGATGATGGGCAACTGGCTGCTGCAGAACGGGAAGTCGTACGAGGCCCTTCAGGAATATAACAAGGTGCTGAAAGAAGAGCCTGGCAACCTTGCCGTGCGCATGTCGCTCCTCGACTACTACCGCAGTCAGGACAAGGACAGCATCGCCAACATGATGCAGGAGCAGATGCTCGTCAGCAACGACGTCCCCTTCGGCACCAAGATGCAGCTCATGCGCAACGTGGTGCAATGGAACGAGGAACACGGAGGCGACAGCACACAGGTGCTGAACATCTTCAAGCGCATTCTCGCACAGCCGCAGCAAGAGTCCGACATGGCAGAACTCATGGCAGCATACATGAAGGTGAAGAACATGCCGCAGGACAGCATCGACAACGTTCTGGAGCACGCTCTGCGCATAGAGCCCGACAACGCATCCGTACGCATGCAGCTCCTGCAGGCAGCATGGGCCGCCGAGAAAACCGACCGCATCATCAGCCTCTCCGAACAAGGCGTGGAGTACAACCCCGAAGAAATGGTGTTCTACTACTTCCTCGCGCTCGCCAACTACCAAAAGAACGACCGCGACCAGGCACTTCACGCTCTGCGACAGGGTGCAGCGCAAATCAACGCACAGACCGACAAGGACCTCGCATCCGAGTTCTACGGACTCATGGGCGAAATCCTGCATGACAAGGGGCGCGAACAGGAAGCATTCGCCGCCTACGACAGCTGTCTGCACTACAAACCCGACAACCTCGGCACGCTGAACAACTACGCCTACTACCTCAGCCTGAAGCGCACTGACCTGCAAAAGGCCGAGCAGATGAGCTACCGCACCATCAAGGCAGAGCCCAACAACGCCACCTTCCTCGACACCTACGCCTGGATCCTGTTCGAAGAAGAGCGCTACGAGGAAGCCAAAATCTACATCGACCAGACGCTGCTGAACGACTCTGTGCCCTCAGGCGTGGTGCTCGAGCACGCCGGAGACATCTATGCCATGACCGGAGACATGGAGAAAGCCGTCGAATTCTGGCAGAAGGCCGTCGATGCCGGGCACGACAGCAAGGTGCTCCTACGCAAGATCAGAAACCGAAAATACATCAGAGAAGATGAGAAATAACACTCTTACAATCGCTGCCAGCCTCCTGCTGGCCATGGCCACGGGCCTCGCCTCATGTGCTTCAAAGAAGGCCGTCACCGACAACATTGCCGTTGCCACGCCCGGCGCGGCCGTCAGCACGCCCTCACCCGCCGAGGTCAACGCCAAGGAGCGTGCCCTCAGCTTCGCACGCAAAGTGGCTGCCAACGCCGTCGACTGCCAGAACATCACGTCGAAGATTGAGTTCAACCTCAAAAGCGGCACCAAGGACATCACCGTCAGCGGAAAGCTCATGATGCGACGCGACGATGTCATACGCATTCAGCTACAAGTGCCGCTGCTCGGAATGGAAGCCGGACGGTTGGAATTTACAAAGGACTACGTCATGATTGTCGACCGCATCCACTCGGAGTACGTCAAGGGCGACTACAACCAGGTGTCGTTCCTCAAGAACAACGGGCTCAACTTCAACTCCCTGCAGGCGCTCTTCTGGAACCAGCTCTTCGTGCCCGGCGAACAGAACGTCACGGAAGCCATGCTCAACCACTTCACCGTGAACATGGACAAGGCCGACAAGCCTACACTCGCACTGAACCGCGACAACATGAGCTATCTCTGGAACACCGACAACCAAACAGGACGCATCAACAGCGTGGAGGCCGAATACGGAACGAAAAAGACGAAAGGAAACACCAAGCTCACTTGCACCTACGACGACTTCAAGACGCTCAACGGCAAGCCGTTCCCCCACTCCATCGTGCTCAACATGAACACCTCTGCCACACAGAAGGCTCGCAACATCACGATGGGAATACTGATGAAAAAGGTGAGCAACGACGATGACTGGGAGACACGGACCACCCTGACCAAGAAATACAAGCAGGTAAGTGTCGACGACGTGATGAAAAAACTCATGAATCTGTAAATGAAAAAAATACTAATCATACTCACTGCCCTGCTCTGCATCGCGACAACGCAGGCGCAGAACAAAAAAGGCTCTGCCAAAGGCAAGGCCAGTACGACGACCGTAGCCAGAAAGGGAAACGCCAAAGGAAAGGCGTCGGCCAACAACAAGACACAGAAAACGAAAACGCAGACGAAGAACACAAAGAACAAAGGAAAAGGCAAGCAGGCCAACGAATACACCAACGCCGACATCAAGAACCTGCAGAAACAACGAGCCGACGTGCAGAAAAAGCTCAAAGAGCACGAACGCATGCTGCAGGCCAACAAGGCCGACGTGAAGCAACGAATGGCTAACCTGATCACCATCAACAGTGAAATCTCCGAACAGCAGAAGACCATTACCGGCATTGAACAGGACATCAGCCATCTCGACGGTAACATCGACCTGCTCAAGGCACAGCTCAACACGCTCGAGAAACAGCTCGAGCAGCACCGCGAGCGCTACGTCAAGAGCATGCGCTACATGGCACGCAACCGGAACATACAGGACCGCATGATGTTCATCTTCTCAGCCAAGGACTTTGCACAGATGTACCGACGCATCCGCTTCATCCGCGAGTACGCTGCCTACCAGAGAGCACAGGGGGAAGAGGTCAAAGCCAAGCAGGAACAGATTGCAGCCAAGCACAAGGAACTGGCCAGCGTGCGCCAGAAGAAGAACGTGCTGCTCTCAAAGGGGAAAAAGGCACAGGCCACCCTGCAGGAGAAGCAGGACGAACAGCAGAAGATGGTGAACAACCTGAAGAGCCAGCAGAAGACCATACAGGGCATCATCGACGACCAGCATAAGAAAGACGCTGCCCTCAACGCCGAGATAGACAGGCTCATCGCCATCGAAGTGGCAAAGGCAAAGGCGCGCGCCGAAGAGGAAGCACGCAAGAAGGCAGCCGAAGCGGCCGAGGCCAAGAAGCGTCGCGCTGAGGAGCTGCGGAAGAAAAAGGCGGCTGCCGAGGCCGCCGAACGCGAGAACGAACGGCGCATAGCTGAAGCCAAGAAGCGCGAAGACAAAGCAAAGGAGGAAGCGCGGCGCGCTGCACGGCGCGATGAGGCCGCCAAGAAGAAAGCCGAACGCGAGGCACTGCAAGCCGAAGCCGACCGCAAAGCGGCTGAGCGCAAAGCGGATGCCGACCGCCGACGCCACGAGAAGGACGTGGCCGAGAGTGCCAAGAAGAACGAGGAGGCACTGACCATGTCGTCCGTAGACCGCAAGCTGAGCAACAACTTCGAGAGCAACCGCGGCCGTCTGCCCATGCCCATCACAGGGCCTTACCGCGTCGTCAGCCACTACGGACAGTACAACGTGGAGGGACTGAAGAACGTGACGCTCGACAACAAGGGCATCAGCATACGCGGACAGGCAGGCGCACAGGCGCGGGCCATCTTCAGCGGCGAAGTGAGTGCCGTGTTCAACTTCGACGGTTCCAGCGTCGTCATGGTGCGTCACGGCAGCTACATCTCCGTCTACTGCAACCTGAAGTCTGTCAGCGTGCACCGTGGACAACACGTGGACACACGCCAGACGCTCGGAACCATCGGCTCCGACAACATTCTGCAGTTCCAGCTGCGCCGTGAAACGAAGAAACTCAACCCGGAAGTGTGGCTCGGCAGATAGCCGCAACGTGAAAAACGAGGCAGGACTTCCGTAGGAAAAAAGCGGACAAAAAGCTCCGTTTTGCGCTCTGAGAGTGCCATCGTTCTGAAATAAAAATCCGGCGGACGCGTACACGCGAAATATGAGAGAGTTTTAAAATACTGAAAGCAAGCGACTTGTATTTTCTTTACATTTTTCACGCTTTCAAAACGACTCATTTTACACTTCAAAACGGCCCTTTTCATCGTTCAGAATGAATCATTCTGGCGAGCAGAATGGGCCGTTTTGCGATGTAAAACAGCTCATTTTGAAAAACGGCACGACATTTTCTCCTGTTTTGTTTGGATTTTTTACCGAAAAAGAACGGATCGGCACTCTAAAATGATAAAAAATCTGTGCAGGATTTTTCGGTACAAAATGTTTACAATTGACAACCGACTGCTGACCGATGAGCAGTGGTTGATGGCAGCAGACTGCTACAGACGTACTTGTAAATGGATTACTTCCTGAATCCGGACAAACTTGAAGTCGTCTGAAACAGAACGACTTACGCATGTTTTGTGAAAGTAATTGTTCTACGTTTTGACAAACTTTCAAAACCGTAATGATGCAAAAGTTTTCCAAAACGAAAAGATAACATACTGACATTCAGCGACTTGACATTTTTTAACGCGACAAAAGTTATCCAAAAGGACAAACATTAAACTATTTATAGTATCTTTGCAATGCCGTTCAGGATAACGGCAATTCCAATCAACATTCATAGAAAACCCAAAACTCTATCAGTCAATATGATACAGACAGTTGTGAAGCGCGACGGGCGTATCGTGGGCTTCAACGAACAGAAAATCATGGCAGCCATCCGCAAGGCTATGCTTCACACGAAGCAGGGCGACGACGAGACGCTGATTCAACAGATTGCAGACAGCATCAGCGTGAACGGACAGCCACAGATGACGGTGGAGGACATTCAGGACTCGGTGGAGATGGAGCTGATGAAGAGTGCACGCAAAGACGTGGCTCAGAAATACATTGCCTACCGCCACCAGCGCTCTGTAGCCCGCAAAGCGAAGACGCGCGACATCTTCCTTGAGATTATCAACATCAAGAACAACGACGTGACGCGTGAGAACGCAAACATGAACGCCGACACGCCTGCGGGCATGATGATGAAGTTCTCGAGCGAGTCGACAAAACCTTTCGTCGACGACTACCTGCTCTCGGAAGAGGTCCGCGACGCGGTGATGCACAACTACATCCACATTCACGACAAGGACTACTACCCAACGAAATCGCTCACCTGCGTGCAGCATCCGCTGGACAACATACTGGAGCACGGATTCTACGCCGGCCACGGCAGCAGCCGACCCGCCAAGCGCATTGAGACGGCTTCGATGCTGGCTTGCATCTCCATGGAGACGGCACAGAACGAAATGCACGGCGGTCAGGCCATCCCGGCTTTCGACTTCTACCTGGCTCCCTTCGTGCGCGCGTCATATATAGAAGAGGTGAAGAATCTGGAACAGCTGACAGGCAAAAACCTGCAACACCTGTACGAGAGACAGTTCAGGGACTACGAGAAGAAAGCACTGGACAACCTGGAGGGCGAAGAACGGCTGGTGCAGCACGCCGTGAACAAAACGGTGGCACGCGTGCACCAGGCCATGGAAGCGTTCATCCACAACATGAACACCATCCACTCGCGAGGCGGTAACCAGGTGGTCTTTTCGAGCATCAACTACGGAACGGACACGTCGGCCGAGGGCCGCTGTGTCATGCGCGAGATACTGATTTCGACCTACGAGGGCGTTGGCAACGGCGAGACGGCCATCTTCCCCATTCAGATATGGAAGAAGAAGCGCGGGGTGAACTACCTGCCCGAGGATCCGAACTACGACCTCTACCTGCTGGCATGCAAGGTGACAGCGCGACGATTCTTCCCGAACTTCCTGAATCTGGACGCCTCGTTCAACCAAAGCGAGGAATGGCGCGCAGACGACCCGAAACGCTACCTGCACGAAGTGGCAACGATGGGCTGCCGCACACGTGTCTTTGAGAACCGCTTCGGTCCGAAGACGAGCGTCGGACGCGGAAACTTGTCGTTCACCACGATCAACATCGTGCGCCTGGCCATCGAGTGCATGGGCATCGAGGACAAGGAACAGCGCATCAACACGTTCTTCGCGAAGCTGGACCAGACACTCGACATCACGGCGAAGCAGCTCTGTGACCGCTTTGAGTTCCAAAAGACGGCCTTCGCCAAGCAGTTCCCGCTGCTGATGAACAGTCTGTGGATTGGCTGCGAAGGGCTGAAACCGAACGACAAGGTGGAGAAAGTGATCAACCAGGGCACGCTGGGCATCGGTTTCATCGGTTTGGCGGAGTGTCTGGTGGCACTGATCGGCAAGCATCATGGCGAAAGCGAAGAGGCTCAGCAGCTGGGACTGCGCATCGTCACGTACATGCGCGACCGCATCACGGATTTTTCGGAGCGCTTCCAGCACAACTTCTCCGTGTTGGCCACGCCGGCAGAAGGTCTGTCGGGCAAGTTCACAAAGGTGGACCGCAAGGACTTCGGCGTGATTCCCGGCGTGACGGACCGCGACTACTACACGAACTCGAACCACGTACCCGTATATTATAAATGTACGGCACGCCATAAGGCGGAGGTGGAGGCTCCCTATCACAACCTGACACGCGGCGGTCACATCTTCTACGTGGAGATAGACGGTGACGCCACGCACAATCCGGAGGTGATTATGAACATCGTGGACATGATGGACCGCTACGACATGGGCTACGGCTCGGTGAACCACAACCGCAACCGCTGCATGGACTGCGGCTACGAGAATGCTGATCCGAACATGCACGTGTGCCCGAAGTGCGGAAGCCGCAACATTGACCGTCTGCAACGCATCACAGGCTATCTGGTCGGAACGACCGACCGATGGAATCACGGCAAGCTGTGCGAGCTGAACGACCGCGTGACGCACGTGGACAGCGGCAACCAGCTGTCGCTCTTCGACCGTCTGTGACGGCAATATGAACAAGAACCATTTTACCTTTCATTATTTATAGAATGCTTTCCATAATCGATATCGTTGAAGACACCATGGTCGACGGTCCTGGTTTCCGAACGTCTGTCTATTGTGCAGGCTGTCCCAACGCCTGTCCGGGTTGCCATAACCCACAGACATGGGACATCAGCCACGGACATCAAATGACGACTTCGGAAATCATGACTGTCATCATGGCGGATCCTTTTGCCAATGTCACCTTCAGCGGTGGAGACCCGATGTATCAGGCTGAGGGATTCACGGAACTGGCACAAGCCATCCACGCGCAATCCCAAAAGACTATCTGGTGCTTCACGGGCTACACCTTCGAGACACTGATGCGCATGCCGAAGCAGCGCGCTCTGCTCGAAGAGCTGGATGTGCTGGTGGACGGCCCCTTCATCGAGGCTCAGCGCGACGCGGACCTCTACTTCAGAGGCAGCCGCAACCAACGTCTCATCGACGTGAAGAAGTCGCTGGCCGCTGGTCGGGTTGTCATTTATGACTATCAGCCACGCGCTTGAGCATGTTTATGGAAAAGCAAAAAAATTGCACCGTTCTCCATCTAAGTGATTAGACCGGAGAAACGGTGCAATTTTTACGTTGTTGGGAGGCTACGCCCTACTGGTTGTTCAATACTTGCGGAACCGTCATCACGCAATGACGATTCCGTTCACAGTACTTTTATGTGGGTCATTTGACCAAAACCTTAGCCGTTGCAACCAATCCTTTGTTGTCGGTGACACGCAGAAGTGCGATGCCACGAGGCAAACGTACAGCTGTAGTATGTCCGGCAAAGTCGTGCAGCGTGTGCATACGTCCGGCAGCATCGCTGACAGTCAGCTGGAGCTGTCGGATGTCGGGTGCTCCTGCAATGGTGATGAGTGAAAGCCCACCGGCTGTCTGCTGCACGCTGATCTGGCCCTGCAAGGGTTCCACGGTGATGCTTCCGACTGATGTTTCCTGTTCCTCGCCATATTCGTAGGCACCTAAGTCGGGGGCAGCCCCGAGGTAGCTGATGCCATTGACGGGAATACCACGGTAGACGGTCGGTTCGACAGGCGTACCCCGATCAATGAGCATGGATTCCTGGCGCAACCTGGCAAATGTAGAGTATGGCAGAGAGCCGTCTGACTGGCGCGGTGCAATGAGCTCGGCATGATTGTCGACAGAGACGAACTGCTCGGGGGCCGCATAGCGGAACTCACTTGTGACAACGGTGAGACGGGCCTGCGTGGTGTCAATCTCCACACGCCCATAAAGGCCGTTCTGTCCGTTCTCACCAGCTTTCCACGAGCCGTCCTTATTCTTCTTGTCGGTCGTTGCGCGGTCGTTGATGGCGACACAATTGGTGAGTCGAGCCTCATGGCCTTCTGCTATCTTCTCGAAGATGCGATAGCTATAGGCTTTGGAACCGATGCTCTTCAGCGTGAAACCGGTGCAGTTGTTCAGAATGATGTCACCAGCATTGTGGTTCTGGTCGAATCCCTTCGCCTTGTTGCATACAGCCAGGCAGCGGTTCATGTACAGATTCATCGCTCCTTGGTTAGAACCCATCTTGAATCCGTTACCGTTACCGTCGGGAGCCAGCGTTTCCTCATCAAGAAAGCCGTTCTTATAGGCAATGCAGTGCTCCAGCACAATGCTCATGTCGTCGGGCTGTCCGCTGTCTTGCTTGTAGAAGACATCCCATCCGTCGTCGCTGTTGAGCCATGCACGACAACCATAAAAGTAGTTACCGTCACCGACGGAAATCTTCGGCGCGAAGCCGTCGGCGTCACCTTGTCCTTCGTCGCAGTTCAGATAGGAGTCACAGTTGACCACTCTGTTCCACGAGGCAAGGTTCTTCATCTGAAGTCCGGTGTCGCCGTTTTTGTAGAAATTGCATTCTTCAATGAGATTGTCGTGAGCCTGATAGTCAGCATATCCTGTACTCGATTCGCGCTCAATGAGCAATCCGTTGTCACTGGCATTTGTGATGTCGATGCGATAGAAGTGCCAATAGGAGGCACTAAGGCGTATGCCCTGCTGCGGATTATCGGAATGTTTGTGGTAAGGCATGGCAGAGAAGTCAAGAACAGCGCGTCCATCGACAGCTTTCAAGGTGATGAGCTTGTCTGGTTTACCACAGTTGCTGATGTCAATACGCGCATCGTAGACATACGTACCAGCCTTCATACAGATGGTATCGCCAGGTCCGACCAACCGAACGGCCTGTTTCAGCGAGAAGAACGGATGCGCCTCGGAACCGTCGGCGGTAGCATCGTCACCGTCAGGGGAGCACCAGAATGTGTCAATGACACCGTTGTCCTCAGTAGGATCGGTGTCTCCTTGCTCTTCTGCGTCGTAAGGATAGACAGCGACATTGTCAACATCGCAGTCGTTTGAACCGTTATCGTTCTCTATTTTGATGCGATTCACTGCTTCGTCGCGCACAAAAACCGTGTTGTGAAGGGCTGTATTCTTGTTGAATTCCTTCGCCAAGGTCCAAGTCGCACCTTCATCAGTAGAGACATATACGCGTAGGTATTTGCCTGTGCGGCCTTCATCGAATGTCACACGGTTCACGCCACGCCGCACAACGGGTGTAATGACATAGGAGCCACTCTTCTGCATGCGCAGATCGGCTAAGGAGCCGTCTTTCACATAGTTTGTTTTCATGGACTCGCCCAGTACGACATACGCACGGAGGAAGCGCCATTCTCCCTGCCCTTCCACCGTTGTGGCGTACTCTTCAGCAGCTTGTTCCTTCGTGACAAGATTGACATCGTCGAAAGTCTGGATGAAATAGGGCTCTGACTGTGCCAGTGTCACGACGACAGAGCATAGCAGTCCCACAACTGCTATCATTCTTCTGGTATACATATTAATAGTAGTCTTTAAGTAAAATTTGCGATATTAAAATGAACAGGCACGCACTTCACAGACTTAGTGTTCGAAGACACTTCGATGACCGCGGCGTCAAAAGTACTGTGGAGCACATGCCTGCCAGGAGTTGAATCATTGATGAGCAGTCGGCAACGATGGCACTGATAAGCCCACAGACCTTACATATATCCCAGCCAACGCAGAATATCGTTGAGATTAGCAACGACCATAAGCAGAATCAGGATGCTGAAGCCGACATATTCTGCCCGGATCATGAACGTCTCCGACGGTTTGCGACGCGTGATGATCTCATAGAGCAAGAAAAGGACGTGTCCTCCGTCGAGAGCAGGAATGGGTAGGATGTTCATAAAGGCAAGGATAATGCTCAGGAAGGCGGTCATCAGCCAGAACTGGTGCCAATCCCAATAAGAGGGGAAAAGACTTCCGATGGCACCGAAGCCACCAAGCGACTTAGCTCCGTCAGCAGATGCGACGTATCTCAAGTCACCTACATATCCACTCAGCACGTTCCAACCATACTTGATGCCTGCCGGCAGACTACTGAGGAAGCTATATGAAACTTTCGTAGGCTCATAATAATTGTAGATTGTCGTCTGTCCTACACCAAGCAACAGCTCCTGCGACAGCACCAGTTGAACAGTGTCTGCATCGAGTTGAGCGACATTTTTTACCAGTTGCGCCTTGAACGGTTCGTTCTGGCGCGCATAAACCAGTTGAACGGTGCGCAGTTTGAGACTGTCGGCAGACGTTTTTGCAGCTGTCATCATGTCGTTCAGGACACCAATCTGGTAGGTGAACTCATTCCACGAATCCACTTTTTTCCCGTTGATGGCCAGAATGCGGTCCCCCTTGCGCAAACCAGCCTTCTCGGCAGGCGTTCCGGGAATCACACTGTCAAGCTCAGCAGGAACAAACGGACGCGCAAAAGCAGGATCGGCCTGCAGCATTTGCAGCAGACTCATGTCTTCCGGCATATTGATATCTATCAGTTTGCCATTTCGTTTCACCTTGACAGTATTCGCATCAGCGATGTGACGGTATAGGTCAACATCAAACTTCTCGAAAGTTTTATCATCATAGCCCACCAGCATGTCGTGGTCCTGGAAGCCGATAGCCTTTGCCTCTTCGTTGAACTTGAAGCCCATGGTCATGTCCTTGGCAGCCATGTAGGAGTCGCCCCACACGAAAAGGACCATGGAATAGATGAACAATGCCAGCAGAAAGTTCACAAGAACGCCTCCGATCATGATAAGCAGCCGTTGCCACGCAGGCTTTGAGCGAAACTCCCAGGGTTGTACAGGTTGTTTCATCTGTTCTGTATCGAAGCTCTCATCAATCATTCCGGCAATTTTGCAGTAGCCTCCGAGAGGCAGCCAACCCACACCATAGGCAGTTTCGCTGTTCTTTGGTTTCCATTCAAAAAGATGGAACCACGGATCGAAGAAGAGATAGAATTTCTCAACGCGTACGCCGAAGAGTTTCGAGAAGAAGAAATGTCCGCCTTCGTGCAGCAGCACCAGCAGCGAAATGGCCAGCATGAACTGGAGGAGTCTTATAAAAAATATTTCCATTGTTATTCTGAGTTTTTAACAAGAGATTTTTTCGGGTGTATTGAATATTGTTTTTTGTAAATAAAAGAATTGATGTCACCGGAAACAGAAACCTGACAGAACCGTCAACAGGAACAGCCTGACAGCCTAAAGCAGGCTGGCAGCAATCGTCCGCGATTCGGCATCGGTCTTGAAATACGTATCAAGCGACGGGTTGGCGTCGAAAGTGGCGCGTTCCATGGTCTGTTCAATGATCTGAGCCATCTGTGAAAATGAGCAACGGTCGTTTCGGAAAGCCTCGTTCACAATCTCGTTGGCGGCATTGACGATGCAGGGCATGTTGCCACCGCGCTTGATGGCTTCGAAGGCCAGGGCCAGACAGCGGAACTTCTTCAAGTCTGGCTCGAAGAACTCCAGCGGATGCTTGAACAAATCCAGACGTTCCCCAGACAGTGAAAGGCGGTTGGGGAACGAGAAAGCATACTGAATGGGCAGCCGCATGTCGGGAACTCCAAGCTGAGCCTTCACTGAACCGTCGCAGAACTGCACTGCACTGTGCACAATGCTTTGCGGATGAACGAGCACCTGTATTCTTTCCGCCGGAACGCCAAAGAGCCATTTCGCCTCTATCACCTCAAAACCTTTATTCATCAGCGAAGCAGAATCGATGGTAATCTTCGCCCCCATGTCCCAAGTGGGGTGACGCAGTGCATCAGCAGCCTTCACCCGAGCGATCTGTTCCTCGCTCATCGTGCGGAACGGCCCGCCGGAACACGTCAGCAATATTTTCTCTATGGCATTGTCACCCTCCCCCACCAGACTCTGGAAGATGGCAGAATGCTCGCTGTCTACAGGCAAAATGGGCACATGATACTCGTTTGCCAGCTGGCAGATGAGCTCACCGGCCACCACGAGCGTCTCTTTGTTGGCCAGACATATCTTCTTCTTTGCCTTGATGGCATGTACGGTAGGCGACAGACCGGCAAAACCTACCATGGCAGTAAGCACCATGTCGATGGGATCGGCCTCCACAATGTCGTCAAGAGCCTGTTTTCCGGCGTACACCTTGATGTCGGGTTCGTCGGACAGCAATTCCTTCAGCTCTTCGTAATGCGCTTCGTTGGCAATGACGACGGCTGCGGGCTTGAATTTCCGGGCCTGCGCCGCCAGCTGTTCGACGCGGTTATTGGCCGTGAGACAGTACACTTCGTACAAGTCTCGGTGCTCTTCAATCACTTCAAGAGCTTGCGTGCCGATACTTCCGGTTGAGCCGAGTATGGCAATTTGTTTCTTCATCATCTTTTTCTCTATCACTAAAGCGACCTTTTCTTTCCCGTTTTTGAACGAAAACCTCTTGTCAGAAACTTCCGACAGCCCCGTTCATTCGTGCACAGGAAAACACATTCAGCCACTATAAAAACATTCTGTTCTCAACACAGTTCTTACAAGTCGAGCAAACCCTCGGGCAATCGCATGCGGATTTCACGCTTTTCAGTGTCCACATCGCTGATCCAGTCCTCAGCAGCCGGTATCAGCAAGTTCTTTCCGTCGGGTGTTGCGACATCGAACAGCACATTTTCCGTCGAATCGTCAACCGAACTGATGCTTCCGACGACCTTACCGAGCTGTTCGTCAACCAGACGAAAACCCACAATCTGGGCCCACGTCATCTCTTCGTCATCGTTTTGTGCCAGCCGACGAGGAAAGAAAACGTCGCTGTTCGTCAGTTCGCGAGCCCGTTCCACCGTGCTGATGCCCTCAAGCTTCAGCAGAGCCGTCTCGCCGGAACGAAAACGATACTCCTCGATGAAGAACGGAACCAGTATTCCTTCTGTCTCGACAATGAGATAGTCGGCATCGACACGGTCAAACACGTCGTCGCTGAACATGAACGACAGCTCTCCCCTGACGCCGTGCGGCTTTCCCAAACGGCCTATTTTGTAGACGTCCTCTTGTTTAATCATTCGTTTTTCTTCTTCAAAGCCTCAGGACAAGTCCTCTCCTTGCTCGTTTATTATTGGTTTTCTCGCTTGATGTGAGCACCCAGTGCATTCAGACGGGCCTCTATGTTCTCGTATCCGCGGTCTATCTGGGCAATATTGTTGATACGGCTGGTGCCATTGGCACTCAGAGCGGCAATGAGCAGCGCGATGCCCGCACGGATGTCGGGGCTCGACATGCGCCCGGCGCGCAGCCTCAGCTTGCGGTCGTGACCGATGACGACGGCCCTGTGTGGGTCACAAAGTATGATCTGCGCACCCATGTCAATCAGCTTGTCGACGAAGAACAGTCGGCTCTCGAACATTTTCTGATGGATGAGCACCGACCCGCGTGCCTGCGTGGCCACTACGAGCAGCACGGACAGCAAGTCGGGGGTCAGTCCCGGCCACGGTGCATCAGCAAGCGTCATGATGGAACCGTCGATAAACGACTCCACGACGTAGTGCGTCTGTCGCGGAATGAAGAGGTCGTCGCCCTCCGTTTTGATTTTCACGCCGAGTCGGCGAAAAGCATCGGGAATGATGCCGAGGTCGCTCAGCGACACGTCCTTGATGCGGATGCCGTCGCCCACCATGGCAGCCATGCCGATGAACGACCCCACTTCAATCATGTCGGGCAGCAGACGGTGACTCGCACCGTGCAGGCGGTCGGCCCCTTCGATGCTGATCAGGTTGCTGCCGATGCCATTGATGCGCGCTCCCATGCGGCAAAGCAGTCGGCAAAGCTGCTGTATGTAGGGTTCGCAGGCAGCATTGTAGATGGTTGTCGTGCCTTTCGCCAGCGCAGCCGCCATGATGATGTTGGCCGTACCGGTGACCGATGCCTCGTCGAGCAGCATGTAGCGCCCCTTCAGTCGGGGAGAATGAATCTCGTAGACATTACGATCCTCAACGAAATCGAACTTCGCGCCAAGGTATTTGAAGCCCAGGAAGTGCGTATCCAGACGGCGCCGACCGATCTTGTCGCCACCGGGTTCTGCCACGATGGCCCTGCCGAAGCGCGTCAGCAGCGGCCCGATCATCAGCACCGAGCCTCTCAGCGCGGCACACTTGCGCACGAACTCGTCGCTGCCGAGGTACTCCAGATTCACCTCGTCGGCCTGAAAGGCGTAGCAGCCCTTCGCGCGCTGCGTCACCTTCACGTTGATGTCGCGCAGCAACTGTATCAGGTTGTTCACGTCGAGAATGTCGGGAACATTGCTGATTTCCACCTCCTCGTCCGTAAGCAACGTGGCACAAATCACCTGCAGGGCCTCATTCTTGGCTCCCTGCGGAGTGATTTCGCCCTTCAGGAGATGTCCTCCTTCAATGACAAATGAGTCCATAGAAATACTGGTTTTACTTCGGAGGATTATTTTTTCTTCTTCGAACGCTGGCCTTGCTGACTGCGTTCGGTGATTTTCTCAAACTTGAAACGGTCCAGATCCAGCTGGATCACACCGTCGGTGAAGCGTGCCATGTCGTCGGCTATCTTCTCTTCCTCGTTCGAGCTGTGCCCCCACTGCACGAGGTCACGCTTCATCTGGTTGGCCGTCAGCCGCATCAGTTCGTCGCGCTCGTCGCCTGCCGGCATGCTCTTCAGCTTCTCGAACAGCTCGAACACCAGCTTGCCGTAGTGCCTCACAGGTATGTGGGCCATCGGATAGGACAGCGGTTCCGGCTTGGTCTTCATCTTGCGGGCGTCGCTCACGTCGTACGGATAGTCGATGTCGAGCTTGAAATCACTCATGATGGCCAGGTGGTCCCAGAGCTTGCGCTTGTTGTCGGCCGTGTCCAGGGTCTTCGAGTACATGCGCTCCATGATGTTTACGATGGTCTGAGCGCAGCGTTGCCGCTCTTCCTTCGTAGGCAAGCCGACGGCATGGTCCACCATGTTCTGTATTTCCCTGCCGTACTCGGGCAAGATCAACCGCTCGCGCTGCGTATTGTAGTCTAATCCTTCGATGTTCATATCCTTTTTCTTTGTTTATAACAGTTTTTTGGGTTGCTTGGCCACGAAATCTTTCAGGTAGAAAGGCACGAAGTAGGCCACGTCTTCAAACTCTCCGTTCAGGAAACGGCGCTCTGCCAGCGGCTGCATGTACTTGGCCAGCGGTTCGATGCCTTCGATGAGGTGCGCGTTCGGATGGTTGATGGTGTCCATGCACTTCGCGGCACCGGGCCCGAAGAAGTACACCGGATGCTCGTCAAGGTAGCCACGGTAGGTGTCTGCGTTCACGACGTCAGCGCCCACGGGCCGTATTTCGCGCAGGGCACGGTCGTAGACGGCGGCGTAGACTTCCATGCGGCGCGCATCGAGCATCGGGCAGACGAGCGCATCGTCTTCCAGCTCGTGGCGCAGCAGCACGGGCACGCAGAGCAGCTGCAGCGTAGGCACGCCGATAAGTTTCAGGTCGCGCCCGTAACAGATGCCTTTCGCCATCGACACGCCGATGCGAAGTCCCGTGTACGAGCCGGGACCGCAACTCACGGCCACCGCATCGAACGGGATGCCGTGGTTATCGGTAAACGACATCGCCTCGTCCATCATCGTTCCAAGCCGCTCGGCATGGTTCGGACCGCTGTGGTCCGCCTGGTCAAAAATGCACTGCCCGTTTTCCGATACGGCCACCGAGCACACCGTGGCGCTCGTTTCTATATGCAGTATGCAAGCCATTCTTTTTTCTTCCTTTATTTAAATAATGTGCAAAGGTACTCATTTTTCGAGCAATACGTGCACGTTTCAGGGAATTTAACGCGGAAGCACGGTTCGCCCGCACTTCCCTGCGGTTGGCGACTGTAAGAAAAAACGCTGCAGATAGCCGCTGATTGAAGAAAAATGCGTAACTTTGCAAGCACTAAAACAGCTTAGAGGCATTATGATACAATCCATGACTGGCTACGGCAAGGCTGTCGTCGCCTTTAACGAAAAGAAAATCAACGTTGAAATCAAGTCGCTCAACTCCAAACAGCTCGACCTGAACACGCGCATCGCACCTCTCTACCGCGAGAAGGAAATGGAAATGAGGCAGATGGTGGCCACGGCGCTCGTCCGCGGAAAGGTGGACTTCAGCATCTGGGTGGAAAAGGAAGCCGGCACAGACGCCACGCCGGTGAATGCAGCCCTCGTCGAAAACTACTACCGACAGCTGAAGGACATCGCCGAGAAGACAGGCATTCCCGAACCGCAAGACTGGTTTTCAACCCTCATGCGCATGCCTGACGTCACCACAAAGACCGAAGTGGAGGAGCTGACAGACGAAGAATGGGAAGCCGCAAAGCAGGCCATCGGCCAGGCCATCGACGCTCTGGTGGAGTTCCGGCGCCAGGAAGGTGCCGCCCTGCAGCGCAAATTCACCGAGAAAATCGACAACATCGCCGCCCTGCTTGCCAGCATCGAGCCTTTCGAGAAGCAGCGCGTAGAGAAAATCCGCAGCCGCATCGTTGAGGGACTGAAGTCGATTCCCGAAGTGGACTACGACAAGAACCGCCTCGAACAGGAGCTCATCTACTACATAGAGAAGCTGGACATCAGCGAAGAAAAGCAGCGGTTGCAGAACCACCTGAAGTATTTCCGTGAGACCATGCTGCAGACCGACTGCCAGGGCAAAAAGCTCGGTTTCATCGCGCAGGAGATGGGTCGCGAGATCAACACCACCGGTTCAAAGAGCAACCAGGCCGAGATGCAGAACATCGTGGTCAGGATGAAGGACGAACTGGAGCAAATCAAGGAACAAGTACTTAACGCACTGTAGGACATGAAAGGAAAACTGATCATCATTTCCGCTCCCAGCGGATCGGGCAAGAGCACCATCATCAACTGGCTCATGAACGAACACCCCGAACTGAACCTCGCTTTCTCCGTCAGCTGCACCAGCCGATCACCGCGAGGAACGGAGCAGAACGGTGTGGAATACTTCTTCCTCACGCCCGAAGCATTCAGGCAACGCATCGCCAACGACGAGTTCCTGGAGTACGAGGAGGTCTACGAAGGCAGATTCTACGGCACGCTCAAGGCTCAGGTGGAGCAGCAGCGCACCGACGGACAGAACGTTGTCTTCGACGTCGACGTCAAGGGGGGCTGCAACATCAAGCAGCACTACGGCGACGAAGCGCTGAGCCTCTTCATCCAGCCGCCGTCCATTGAAGCGCTCAGGCAGCGACTTGAAGGCCGGGGCACCGACAGCAGCGAGGTTATTGAGCAGCGCCTGCAGCGAGCAGCCTTCGAACTGACCTTCGCCGAGAAGTTCGACCGCGTGGTCATCAACGACGACCTGGCCACTGCCGAGGCCGAGGCCTACCGCATCATCAAGTCTTTCATCGACAAAGCATGAGCCGGAAGCGCGTCGGAATCTTCGGAGGGTCGTTCAATCCCGTACACTTCGGACACATACGTCTGGCCCGCCAACTGCGCCAGCTGGCGGGACTCGACGAGGTGTGGCTGATGGTTTCGCCGCAAAACCCGTTCAAAACCAACCAGACACTGCTCGACGACGACAAACGGCTGCAGCTGGTGCAGCTGGCACTGAAGCGCGAAAAAGGGCTCGTCGCTTCCGATTTTGAATTTCGCTTGCCCAAGCCTTCCTACACATGGAACACGTTGCAAGCGCTCGCACAGTCTTTTCCCGAACACGAATTCACCCTGCTCATCGGTGCAGACAACTGGATCTCGTTTCCAAAATGGTACCATGCTGACGACATCCTGAGCCGCTACAGCATCGTGGTGTACCCCAGGAAGAACTCCGACATCGACGTAAACTCGCTGCCACCCAACGTGACCTTAGTCAACACAAAGCTCATTCCCATCAGCAGCACGCAGGTGCGCCGCCGCATAGCCGAAGGGAAAAACATCGAACGGCTCGTTCCGAAAGCCGTCGCCAGACTCATTCACGAAGAGCATCTGTACTGAAAACACAGGAAAAAAGACTGCCTTAACACTTATGAAACAAGCGACGAAGAAATCTGAAAAAGCTTGACAAAAACCCCGTTTTTGCCTTCTGTGAAGGCCATCATTTCAAAATAAAAATCAGACGGACGCGTACGCGCGAAATATGAAGACTTTTTAAAACACTGAAGACAAAGCACTTGTATTTTCTTTACAAAAGAATGGCTTGTAAAATGACTCATTTTGCAATTCAAAACGGTCCATTTCATCGTTCAAAATGAATCATTCTGTCGCGCAGAACGGCTCATTTTGCAAAGTAAAACGGCTCATTTTGAAAAAGCATCCGGTTTTTCTTTCGTTTTTGTCCGATTCTTTTCACGTTTCAACCCAAATCGTTGTTCTAAAACGAACAAAAATCCATGCAGAATTTTTCGGTAACTTTTATTGACAAAAACCACCTCGCCGCAGCCCCATCCGTCCCGTAAGCTGCGTCACTGACGCAGCCCCAACACCAACAACCAGCCTCATCGCACACCCTTCCGTCCCGTAAGCTGCGTCACTGACGCAGCCCCAACACACAACAACCACCTCATCGCAAACCCATCCGTCCCGTAAGCTGCGTCACTGACGCAGCCCCAACACCAACAACCAGCCTCACCGCAGCCCCAGCCCGGCCCACGACCCCGACCGGCCGCACCTCACTTCTTCTCCTTGTAGATGACCTTGTTGGCGCCGCTGGTGATAAACATAGCCTCGGGGTGCTCTTTGATGTAGCTGTCGATATGGCGTACGCGCTTGTCTTCCAGTATTTCGTCAACAGCAATCAGGATGCCCGTCTCCTCAACATCGCCGAAACCATCGTTGATAGCCGTGCCGAAGAGCTTCATGGTGGGACTCAGTCCCATGTATGCGTTCACCAACGGCGGAATGTTGTAGCCCATGCTGCGTATTTCGCGGTTCAGAATGCGGTAGTCTTCCTTGAAGGATCCACCCGAGAAGAGCGCCTCCAACTCCTGTGGATCAGCCTCTATTTTCAGCGGTTTCATCGGCGTTATGAGGTTGTCCTTGTCGTCGAAGTACTTCTTCAGGAAGAAGAGAATCATGTCGCGGCCCTTACGGACATACGACGGGTACATAGTCATTTTTCCGAAGAAGTATTTCACGTTGGGGAAGATGACGGTCAGCGCGCCCAGACCATCCCAAAGGTTGTCGAGGGCGAAGATGCTCTTTGTGTTGCGCTGCACGTTCTGATACTCCAGCGCTACGAACGAGCGTCCGAGCTCCACGGTGTAGGGCATGTATTCGTCGAGGAAGCGCTGTGAGAAGCTGAACATGTGGCTCGTGGCCAGGATGGGCTGGCCCTTGTCGTCAATCTGCCAGTCGGTGCCGAGCAGGTAGCGGTAGCCCCCGATGATGTCTTCTGCCTCGGGATTCCACACGATGAGCTGCTTGTAACAGTTCTCGCAGGTGTCGAATTCGTCAATGTCCATCGACTTGCCGGTGCCGCCGCCCGCCTCACGGAATGCGATTTCGCGCAGTCGCCCTATTTCTTTCATCACGTTGGGAGCGTCGTGCGCGGTGACGACATAGATTTCATTGTGGCTTTTGTTGGTCATGCGGAGCTGACGTTCCGGCGTCAGCTCGCTTTTCAGCAAATCTCTGCTTACGGGTGGGATGATTGGTTGTTCCATTGGTTGGTGTTTTACGGAGGCCGGGTATTTATGTTTTGATGGTTTGTTTCGCTGATTGGAACAGGATGCTGTCACGGCTGCACGCTGGCGTCGCTGCGCGTTCAGAGCTTGTACACCTGCTCTTTGACCCACTGCGCCCACTGCGTGTGCGACTTCTGGCGGTCGAAGGTCTGCCAGGGGATGGGTTTCCCGATGGTGACGGTAAACGATTTTCCTACGTTTTTGTACATTTCATCGACAAGAAAGAGCATGGCGATGTTCACCTTCTTGATGTGCTTGTCGCAGAAATTGGAGAGCTTGTAGAAACGCTCCGAGTTCTGCCCGCCGAAATGAATCGGCACGACGTCGCGCTGATATTGGATGCTCTTCGTGACGAACGTCTTCTTCCACTCGAGGTCGCGCACCTCGTCGCCGCGCTTTCTCGAGCACAGTCCGGCGGGGAACATGAGCATGTGGTTCTTGCTCTGGAAGCCAGCTTCCACCATGGCGGGGAAAGAACGGCTCTGCGCCCCGGTCTTGTTGATGGGGATGCAGAGGGGCGCCAGTCCCGGAAGATTCATCAGGATGTCGTTCACCAGGTAGCGGAAACGACTGTCGTAGTGACGGCCGATGATGCTGCCGAGCGCAACACCGTCTATGCCGCCGAGCGGATGGTTCGACACGAAGGTGTAGAGCCGTCCGTCGTCAGGGTCGGGCAGGTTCTCGCTGCCCTCCACGCGGAGGTCCATCTGCAGGTACTTCACACAAGCCTCCAGCCACGGTGTGCCCTTCAGCTCGCGGCTGTCCCACAGGAAAGCGTTCACTTCGTCCTGATGGACAATGCGCTTCAGCCACGACACCAGCGGTTTGGGCACCCACTTGGCCTTGCTGCCCATCTTCGACCGCAGAATATCCTCTACGTCGACTGTTTTTTGAGTAATTGTCTGCATGTTTTTTGAAAACAATATGCAAAAATACATATATTTTTCGAAACTCATTACACTTTTGCCGAAAAATATTCTTTTTACATGGTTTATTGTCACATATATAAGGGTTATATTCACTTTTGGTTAGCAAGAAGGCTGTGTTTGAAGCAAAGGAACAGACGTTCGTCACAAGGAAAACGGACCGCAGGCGCGGCATGTGACTGCAACGGCTGCATTTCAGCTCGGAGTAAACAAGTCAGGAGCATGTCGGCAAATGATGTGTTTTTGCTGAAAATCAAAAAAAATAAATCTTTTTTGAAAAAAAAGTGGGGAAAAGTGGGGAATTGTGGTGGAAAAGTATTACCTTTGTGGCAAATTCGTTTTTAAAAGAAGTACACATGCGATTTGTAGGTACCATAGAGGCAAAGACCGATGCGAAAGGACGGGCATTCCTTCCCGCCACATTCCGCAAGGAACTGCAGGCTGCTGGCAAGCTGACGATGATGCTCCGCAAGGACATCTTCGAGCCTTGTCTGGTGCTCTATCCCGAATCGGTGTGGAATGAGCGCGTGGACACGCTGTCGCGCCGGCTGAGCATCTGGAACAGGGCTCACCAGCGCATCATGCGCCAGTTCATGAGCGACGTGGAGGAGGTATCGCTCGACGCCAACGGGCGATTCCTCATCCCGAAGCGCTATCTGGAGATGGCCGGTATCAACACCGACATCAAGTTCATCGGCACAGGCGCCACCATTGAAATCTGGAGCGGCGAGAACACACAGGAACCGTTCCTCTCGCCCGACGAGTTCGGACAGGCACTGGAGGACGTGATGGGGCAGGAAAATCCCCTGTCGGCGAACACTCTTGAAAACATCATCAGATAACGCCCTGACACGATGGCTATAACGGCAGAGACATACCATGTGCCGGTGCTCCTCGACGAGAGCATCAACGGTCTGGGACTGAAACCTGGGGGAATCTATGTTGACGTCACTTTCGGCGGAGGCGGCCACAGCCGCGAAATCCTGAAGCGGCTCGGGGCGGAAGGGCACCTGTTCAGCTTCGATCAGGACGCCGATGCCGAGCGCAACATCCTTCCCAACCCCAACTTCACGTTCGTGCGCAGCAACTTCAGATACCTGAAGAACTGGATGCGCTACTACGAGGTGGAGCAGATTGACGGTCTGCTGGCCGACCTCGGTGTCTCAAGCCACCACTTCGACGACGAGACTCGCGGGTTCAGCTTCCGCTTTGATGCACCGCTCGACATGCGAATGAACAAGCGCGCGGGCCTGACGGCAGCCGACATCCTGAACAACGCAGACGAAAGCCGGTTGGCCGACATCTTCTTCCTCTATGGAGAGCTGAAGCAGTCGCGACGCATAGCAGCGGCCATCGTCAAGGCCAGGACACAGAAAACCATCTCGACGACCCAGGATTTGCTGAACGTCGTGAACCCGTTCTTCGCCCGCGAACGCGAGAAGAAGGACATGGCAAAACTGTTTCAGGCACTGCGCATCGAAGTGAACCACGAGATGTCTGCCCTGCGCGACATGCTGATGGCTGCCAGCGAGCTGCTCCGACCGGGCGGCCGCCTGTCGGTCATCACCTATCACTCTCTCGAAGACCGCATCGTGAAGAACATCATGCGCACGGGAAATGCTGAGGGTAAGGTGGAAAAGGACTTCTACGGGCACATAGAGACACCGTTTGTGACTGTGGGCAAGGTGATACAGCCTTCGGCTGAAGAACAGCAACGCAACCCGCGAAGCCGCAGTGCGAAACTGAGAATCGCCGAAAAACGGACAGAGAACGAGTAAAGACAACATACAGAAATGAGCGAAGAAAAAAACAACCTGACCGCCAACTCGCCAGCCGACGAGGATGAGCTGCTGCCCACGGAGGCCGAACTGGCCGGTGAGAAGCTGCCCATGGCCACGGTTGTGGAAACAGTCAACGGCCCGGCTGAGGCCCCTGCTTCGCCCAACAATGAGGAAAAACAGCCAACCGAGGAGCCACCGCTGCGAAAGAAAGCGGCCTCGAAGAAGTCGGCCCCGGAAGCCGAACAGCCACTGAAGCGGAAATCCGACGGCAACAAAGCAGCCGACGACAACATCTCCGAGCTGGAACAGGCCATGAAAGACCAGGCCCGCGAGGACGAGAAGCCACAATCTACCAGCTTTTCGCTAAGAAAGATTCTTGGTGGCGACTGGCTGACGGCCGAACTGCTGAGACGACAAATAGGTGTCATACTGCTCGTCACGGGCTTCATCATCGTCTACATCTCCAACCGCTACAGTTGCCAGAAAGACATGTTGGAGATAGACCGACTGAACGCAGAGCTCATCGACGCCAAATACAGGGCGTTGTCGAGCACAAGCGAGCTGACGGAGCGCTGCCGCGAGAGCAATGTGCTCGAAATGTTGAAGGAGAACAAGGACAGCGTGCTGAAGATTGCCAGCCAGCCTCCCTACATCATCACCGTCCCAGACAACTACGTTCGGATTAATAATAAATAAGTATACATTAATATATAATAAAGAGAGACGATATGGGTAGTTTCTTTGAAAGAGAAAAAATCATACCTCGATACAAGATCATCGGCTTCCTGATGGTCCTGCTCGGGCTGCTCATCTTGGGAAAGGCTCTCTACACGGCTACCGTGAAGCGCGACTACTGGAGCGTGGTGGCCGACAGGCTGAAACGTGACAGCGTGGAAGTGAAACCTGTCCGAGGCAACATTCTCAGCAGCGACGGGCGGCTCATGGCCAGCAGCATACCTGAATACAAGCTCTTCATGGACTTCAAAGCGCTCTCGGACAGCAAGGCCGACACACTCTGGACAGACTCGTTGGTGAACGTCATCTGCGAAGGTCTGCACGACATCTTCCCCGAACGGTCGGTTCAGGCGTTCAAGGACAGTCTGGAACGAGGCCGTGCCCGCATGAGCCGCAACTACCCTATATGGCCGCGACGCGTCAGTTACGACACGTACTCGGAGGTGAAGAAGCTGCCCATTTTCTGCCTGCGCTCGTTCCAGGGAGGGTTCCATGTAGAAGAATATAACTCGCGCAACCACCCATTCGGCTCACTGGCAGGGCGAACGGTGGGCGAAATGTACGGAGCAAAGGACTCGGCCAAGTGCGGTCTGGAGCAGTACTTCGACAGCACCCTGCGCGGCAAGCCCGGCGTGGTGCAGCGCAAGAAAGTGCTGAACAAATACCTGAGCATCACCGAACGGCCGCCCGTTGACGGTGCCGACATCATCACGACCATCGACGTGGGCATGCAGGACCTGGCCGAGCGCGCTGTCATTGAAGAACTGAAGGAAATCAACGGCAACGTGGGCGTGGCCATCGTCATGGAAGTGAAGACAGGCGACGTAAAAGCCATCGTGAACATGCAGAAATGCGCCGACGGCGAATACCGCGAACGGCAGAACCACGCCGTGAGCGACTTGCTGGAACCCGGATCGGTGTTCAAGACGGCATCGCTGATGGTGGCTCTCGACGACGGTGTCGTCGACACTACGTACAAGGTAGATTGCTCTGGCGGAACGTACGACATGCACGGAGCGAAGATGCGCGACCACAACTGGCATCGTGGCGGCTATGGCATCCTGTCGTTTGGGCAGACACTGGAATACAGTTCAAATATCGGCGTCAGCCGAATCATCGATGAGCACTACGGAAAGAATCCCGAGAAATTCGTCGAAGGGCTGCGGCGCATCGGCATAGCATCCGACCTGGAGATACCTCTTGTAGGTTCGGCTGCCCCACGCATCCGCATGCCGAAGAAGAACGCCCGCGGACAGTACACAAACTGGAGCAAGACGGCCTTGGCCTGGATGAGCATCGGCTACGAAACGCAGGTACCGCCCATCTCGACGCTGACATTCTACAACGCCATTGCCAACGACGGGCGGATGATGCGGCCACGCTTCGTGAAGCAAATCGTGAAGGACGGGCAGGTGCTGCAGGAATTCAAGCCGCAGGTCATCAAGGAAAGAATCTGCAAGGAGTCCACCCTGCGCAAGATGCAGACCATACTGTACCACGTGGTGAGCCAGGGACTGGGCAAGAAAGCCGGGTCGCGCTCGTTCAAAGTAGCCGGGAAAACAGGCACAGCACAGATTTCGAAAGGTGTGGGAGGTTACAAGACCGGACAGATGAACTATCTGCTCTCGTTTGCAGGCTACTTCCCGGCCGACAAGCCACGCTACAGCTGCATCGTCTGCATACAGAAATCAGGACTGCCTGCATCGGGCGGCGGCATGAGTGGTGTGGTGTTCCACAACATTTCGGAAGGCATCATGGCCCAAGACGTAAAACTCGACGTGAACGATGCGCGCGACTCGCTCAGTATCCTGATGCCCGACGTGAAGGGAGGCAACCTGATTCCCGCTGACTACGTGCTGACACAGCTCGGCATCAGGACTGCATTCGACTGGACCAGTGACGGAAAACCCGTATGGGGAACAGCCACCCGTACCCCCAATGACGTGCAGCTGACGAAGACCGAGGTCACAGACGACTCGCTGGTCCCGAACGTTCGCGGCATGGGTGCACGCGATGCTGTCTACATGATGGAAAGCCGTGGCATCAAAGTGAGAATAGAAGGTCGCGGAAAGGTTGTGGCTCAGAGTCTCGGACCCGGCATGCGCTACAGAAAAGGAGAAACTTGTTCGTTAAAATTGAATTGATATATGAAGCTTAGCTTGTTATTGAAGAACATCAACCCGCTCCAGGTGGTCGGAAACGACGACGTGGAAATAACGGGTATCAACATAGACAGCCGCAAGATAGCAGCCGGACACCTGTTCGTGGCCATGAAAGGCACGCAGGTGGACGGTCATCAGTTTATCGGGAAAGCCATTGGACAGGGCGCCGTTGCCGTGCTCTGCGAGGACTTACCTGCCGACACGTCGGACGCTACTTACGTTCAGGTGGCGAGCACCGAGGATGCCGTGGGAAAGGTAGCCACGCTGTTCTACGGCGATCCGTCTTCGAAAATGAAGCTCGTAGGCGTGACTGGAACCAACGGAAAGACCACCATCGCTACACTGCTCTACAATCTGTTCCGCAAGCTGGGCTATCGTTGCGGACTGCTCTCTACAGTTTGCAACTACATAGAGGACGAGGCTGTTCCCGCAAGCCATACTACACCCGACCCCATCGAGCTGAACCAGCTGCTGGCACGCATGGTGGACGCAGGCTGCCAGTATGCATTCATGGAGTGTTCCAGCCATGCCATCCATCAGAAGCGCATCGGCGGACTGAAGTTCGCCGGGGGTATTTTCACCAATCTGACGCGCGACCACATGGATTACCACAAGACTGTGGAGAACTACCGCAACGCGAAGAAGGCGTTCTTCGACGCATTGCCAAAGTCGGCATTCGCCATCACGAACGCTGATGACAAGAACGGAATGGTGATGGTGCAGAACACAAAGGCCACTGTGAAGACCTATTCCACCCGGACAATGGCTGATTTCAGGGCACGTCTGCTGGAATGCCACTTCGAAGGCATGTATCTCGACATCGACGGCCACGAGGTGGGAGTGCAGTTTATCGGTAAGTTCAACGTGAGCAATCTACTCGCCGTCTACGGCACCGCACTGATGTTGGGACAGAAAGCAGAGGACGTCCTGCTGGTTATGAGCACGCTGAAGAGCGTCAGCGGACGTCTGGAGCCCATCCGCTCGCCCGAAGGATTCACGGCCATCGTAGACTATGCTCACACTCCCGACGCCTTGGAGAACGTGCTGAAAGCCATCCATGAGGTGCTCAACGGCAAGGGAAGGGTGATAACCGTATGCGGAGCAGGCGGAAACCGCGACAAAGGCAAGCGTCCGATCATGGCACAGGAAGCCGTGAAGCAGAGCGACCGCGTCATCATCACAAGCGACAACCCGCGCTTCGAGGATCCGCAAGACATCATCAACGACATGCTGTCAGGACTCGACAAGCAGCAGATGAAGAAAGTGGTGGCCATCACCGACCGCAGGGAAGCCATCCGCACGGCCTGTATGATGGCGCAGAAGGGCGATGTCATCCTCATTGCCGGCAAAGGACATGAGGACTATCAGGAGATAAAGGGCGTGAAGCACCACTTCGACGACCGCGAGGTGGTCCGCGACATCTTCGCCCAGTGAGCAAGAAGGCGTCCAATCCTGCCAAGTCACACCCACAACAGCTGTCAACAACAGCCCAACCAATCGATTCACACTCAGAAAACCCGTAACAGAATATGTTATATTACTTCTTTAGATTTCTCGAGCACTACAACATACCAGGTTCGCACATGTGGAGCTACATCTCCTTCCGTGCGCTGCTGACATTGATTCTCTCGCTGATCATCTCAGCATGGTTCGGCGAACACTTCATCAAGTTTATGAAGCGGCGCAACATTTCGGAGACAGCGCGCGACGCGAGCATCGATCCCTTCGGAGAGAAGAAGAAAGGTGTGCCTACCATGGGCGGTATCATCATCATCGTCAGCATCCTGGTTCCCGTCTTGCTGCTCGGACGTATGCGAAACATCTACCTCATTCTGATGATCGTAACGACAGTCTGGCTGGGATTCCTGGGTTTTCTGGACGATTATATCAAGATATTCCGACGCAACAAAGATGGCCTGAAGGGCAAATACAAGATCGTGGGCCAGGTGAGCATCGGACTCATCGTGGGATTGACGCTCTGGCTGAGCCCCGATGCGAAAATCAATGAGAACCTGACTCTTGAGAAACAGAACAAGACGGAGACAGTCATTCACAAGTCAGAAGCGGTGAAATCGCTGAAAACGACCATCCCATTCGTGAAAAACCATGACTTAGACTACTCTAAGATCATGGGATTCATGGGTGAAAACAGCCGCGCTGCCGGATGGGTACTATTCGTCGTGATGACCATACTCGTAGTGACAGCTGTCTCCAACGGAGCCAACCTGAACGACGGAATGGACGGGATGTGCGCAGGCAATTCTGCCATCATCGGCGTTGCGCTGGGTATTCTGGCCTACGTAAGCAGTCACATTGAATACGCGGCCTACTTCAACATCATGTTCATACCCGGTTCACAGGAACTGGTTATCTTTGTCTGCGCCTTTGTGGGTGCCATGGTTGGTTTCCTCTGGTACAATGCCTACCCCGCACAGGTGTTCATGGGCGACACAGGCTCGCTCACTATCGGTGGCATCATCGGCGTCATTGCGGTGATTATACACAAGGAACTGCTGCTTCCAATCCTTTGCGGCATCTTTTTCGTGGAGAGTCTCAGCGTCATCGTACAGACACAGGTGTTCAAATACTACAAGAAAAAGGGCCAGCGTGTACGCGTTTTCCGTGCAACGCCTATCCACGACAACTTCCGCAAGCTGGATTCGCAGCTCGACCAAACGAGCCGATACATATTCAAGAAATGGCCTGAGCGCCAGTTCCATGAGTCGAAAATCACATTCCGCTTCTGGATTGTAACACTCATACTGACAGCCATCACCATTATCACGTTGAAAATCAGATAGAGTAAGTACGAAATCTGTGTTGGAAGGAAAAGAAAGATAGCAACAAGGATGTGAAAGACCGAAATTATTCGGAAAAGAAAAAGAAGGAGTAAGAGAAGTTATGAAGAAAATCGTTGTTTTAGGAGCTGCTGAAAGTGGCGCAGGAGCAGCCGTTCTGGCCAAGAAAGAAGGATACGATGTTTTCGTATCCGACATGGGAACAATCAAGGACCGCTACAAGAACATGCTCGATGGGCACGGAATTGAATGGGAAGAAGGTCATCATACGGAAGAAAAGATTCTCGATGCCGACGAAGTCATCAAGAGTCCTGGCATACCCGACGAAGCTCCGATGATTCAGAAGATCATCGCCAAGGGCATTCATATCATCAGCGAAATAGAATTTGCCGGCCGTTACACGAACTCGAAGATGATTTGCATCACGGGATCGAACGGAAAGACGACAACGACATCGCTCATCTACCATATATTCAAGGCTGCCGGATACGATGCCGGACTGGCTGGAAACATTGGACATTCGCTCGCCTTGCAAGTCGCAGAAGAGCCACACGAATACTATATTATTGAATTGTCTTCGTTCCAGCTCGACAATATGTATGATTTCAGAGCCAACGTGGCCGTCTTGCTGAACATTACGCCCGACCATCTGGACCGGTACCAAAACAACATGCAGAACTACGTGGATGCAAAAATGCGCATCATCCGCAACCAGACACCCGAAGACGCATTCATCTACTGGAACGACGACCCCATCATCAGCCGCGAGCTGAAGAAGTACGACATCAAGTCCGTGCAGCTCCCGTTCTCTGAACTGAAGGAGAAAGGCTCCATCGGTTACATCGAAGAAGGACAGTACAAGATTGAATACCCCACACCGTTCAACATGGAACAGGAGGAGCTGTCGCTGACCGGCAAGCACAACATCTACAACTCGCTCGCTGCTGGTATCGCTTCGAACGTGAGCGGCATCAAGAAAGAAATCATCCGCAAAAGCCTCAGCGACTTCCCCGGTGTGGAACATCGTTTGGAAAAAGTCTGCATGGTAGGCGGTGTGGAATACATCAACGACTCTAAGGCAACAAACGTGGACGCATGCTGGTATGCTTTGGAAAGCATGAAGACCCCGACCATTCTCATCATTGGAGGAAAGGACAAGGGAAACGACTACGAACCTATCAAGGAGCTGGTCAGGCAGAAATGCGCCGGACTTGTATATCTCGGCGCTGACAATCAGAAACTGCACGACAACTTCGACGGAATGGGTATTCCCGTGCGCGACACCCACTCGATGAAAGAATGTGTGGAGGCCTGCTACGAAATGGCAAAGCCCGGTATGACGGTGCTACTCTCCCCCTGCTGCGCTTCGTTTGACCTGTTCAAGAACATGGAAGACCGTGGCGAACAGTTCAAGACGCTCGTGCGCAACCTATAAGAAAACGAGGAAACGACCACAGAACATTAAGAAAATGCAATAAGTATGTTCGACAAACTATCGCGAATCAAGATAAAAGGCGACGGCATCATTTGGATGGTGTTCTTCTTCCTCTGCATCATCAGCGTGCTTGAAGTGTACAGCGCTTCCAGCGCGCTGACCTACAAGGCCGGCAACTACTGGAAGCCCGTGCTATACCACACTTCGCTCATTCTGGTAGGTGTGGGATTCATGGTGCTGACGATGAACATCAAGTGCAAATACTTCAAGCTCGTGACGCCATTCGCACTGTTGTTCTCCATCCTCATGCTCATAGCCGTATTGGTAATGGGACAGAGCACGAATGGTGCCCAGCGTTGGATAGGACTCTTTGGCATCCAGTTCCAGCCTTCCGAGCTGGCAAAAGGCGCTGTCATCCTGGCTGAAGCACAGATACTGAGTGCCATGCAGACCATCGACGGGGCCGATCGGCGCGCGTTCAAATACATATTATATGTGTCATTACCCATCATTTGCCTCATCGGAATGGAGAACCTTTCCACGGCAGCACTCCTGTTCCTGACCGTCATCGTCATGATGTTCATCGGAAGAGTGCCCAAGCACCAACTGGGACAACTGCTCGGTGTTCTGGCAGTAATAGGCGTATTTGTCATCGCAATGGTATGGATGATCGGCGACGAGGAAGATGCCAAGCCGAAGGATGAGGAAAAACTGGCCATGATCGAGCAAGTGAAAGACGAAACCGATGCTAATATATTCATGAAGGCGTACAACAAAGTGTTCCACCGAGCCAGCACATGGAAGGCACGCATCATGGATTTCATCGACAACAGGGAGATAAGGCCCGAGGATGTGGACCTCGAAGGCAAGGGAGCACAGAAAGCCCACGCTGCCATTGCCATCGCAACGTCGAACGTGGTAGGCAAGGGACCAGGCAATTCCGTTGAGCGTGACTTCCTGTCGCAGGCATTCTCCGACTTCATCTATGCCATCATCATCGAGGAAATGGGCATCTGGGGAGCTGCCGGCGTCTGTCTGCTGTACATCATCCTGCTATTCCGCACAGCAACCATTGCCAACCGTTGCGCTAACGTCTTCCCGGCGCTGCTCATCATCGGCATTGCCCTGTTGCTCGTCACGCAGGCCATGTTCAACATGTGCGTAGCCGTCGGACTGGCACCCGTCACAGGTCAGCCGCTTCCGCTCATCAGTAAAGGCGGCACAAGTACGATTGTCAACTGCGTTTACATCGGAGTCATTCTCAGCGTCAGCTACACGGCGAAGAAGAAAGACGACCAACCAGACATGAAACCGCGTCGCGTAGCAGCATAAAAGGCCGGTTCACAGTAGAAAAAAGAAAAAGAAATACATCATGGAAAAGGAGCTTAGAGTCATCATCAGTGGAGGCGGCACAGGAGGTCACATCTTCCCAGCCGTATCCATTGCCAATGCCATCAGGAAGAACCACCCGGAAGCAAAGATTCTGTTCGTGGGTGCGCTCGGTCGCATGGAGATGCAGCGCGTCCCGCAGGCAGGTTACGAAATCAAGGGACTTCCCATAGAAGGTTTCAACCGCAAGAACCTGCTGAAAAACGTCAAGGTTCTCTACAAAATATGGAAATGCCAGCGCATGGCAAAAAAGATTATCAGCGAGTTCAAGCCACAGGTGGCCGTCGGTGTCGGCGGATATGCCAGTGGTCCGACGCTGAACAAAGCCGCAGCAATGGGCATACCCTGCCTCATCCAGGAACAGAACAGCTACGCAGGTGTGACAAACAAGCTTTTGGCCAAAAAGGCTGCGAAGATATGTGTGGCCTACGAAGGCATGGAGCGTTTCTTCCCTGCCGACAAAATCATGCTCACCGGAAATCCCGTCAGACAACAACTGCTCGATACAAAGCTCACAAAAGCAGAAGCCCTGAAGACATTCGGTCTTGATCCGCAGAAGAAAACCATCCTCATTGTCGGCGGAAGCTTGGGCGCAAGAACCGTGAACGAGAGCGTTCTTCAGCATCTTAACGACATTCGTTCAAGCAACGTACAGATAATCTGGCAGACAGGGAAGTACTACTACAGCGAAATGCTGAAGGAACTGAACAACCATGAAGCAGTACCCACACTCAAGCCGACCGACTTCATCGCCGACATGGGTGCTGCATACAAGGCTGCCGACCTCGTCATCAGCCGTGCCGGAGCCAGCAGCATCTCCGAATTTTGCCTATTGGGCACTCCTGTCATTCTGGTACCGTCGCCCAATGTGGCCGAGGACCACCAGACAAAGAACGCCATGGCGCTGGTCAACAAGGACGCCGCCCTCTACGTCAAGGATGCCGAGGCACGTGAAAAAGTCATCGCCCTCGCTTTGGAAACTGTCAACGACGGCTCACGTCTTGCCACTCTGAGCGCCAACATCAAGAAAATGGCACTTCCCGACTCTGCCGACATCATCGCAAAAGAGGTTGTCAAACTCGCATGGAGATAATCGCCTGCGGTCCAAAGACAGGCATACCGAAGCAGAATCGGTGAAACAAAAAAAAGAAACAACAAGAAGAATGGAACTGAAAGACATCAAATCTGTTTATTTCGTTGGTGCTGGCGGCATCGGCATGAGCGCTATTGCCCGCTATTTTCTGAAAAAGGGAATGGTGGTGGCTGGCTACGACAAGACACCGTCGGCACTCACTGAGCGTCTGAAAGACGAAGGGGCGCTGATCCACTACGAAGAAAACGTAGACGAGATTCCCCAAGCCTGCAAGAATCCGCAGAAGACGCTTGTCATCTACACGCCTGCCGTACCTGCCGACCATGCCGAACTGGTCTACTTCCGCGAGAACAACTTCGAGATACAGAAGCGCGCACAGGTGCTCGGAACGCTCACCCGCGCCCACAAGGGCCTCTGTTTTGCCGGCACACACGGCAAGACTACCACGTCTACCATGTGCGCTCACATCATGCACCAATCATCGATGGACTGCAACGCCTTCCTCGGGGGCATATCAAAAAACTACGGAACGAACTACATTCTCTCCGACGAGAGCGACTACGTCGTCATCGAGGCAGATGAGTTCGACCGTTCCTTCCACTGGCTACGCCCCTGGATGACTGTCATCACGAGCACCGATCCAGACCACCTCGACATCTACGGGACAAAGGAAGCCTATCTTGAAAGCTTCCGTCACTACACAACACTCATCAAACCGGGCGGAGCACTCATCATCCACAAAGGCTTGGAGATGAAAGCCAACCCGCAAGAAGGCGTGCGCGTCTATGAATACAGTCGCGACGAGGGCGATTTCCACGCCAGCAACGTGAAGATCGAGAACGGAGAAATAACCTTCGACTTCATCTCGCCCATCGAGAACGTCAGCAACATCCGGCTCGGACAGCCCATTCCCATCAACATCGAGAACGGTATCGCAGCCATGGCCATGGCACAGCTCAACGGATGCACAGCCGAAGAACTGCGCTACGGCCTTCAGACCTACCGCGGAGTGGATCGCCGTTTCGACTTCAAGCTGAAGACCGACCGCATCGTCTTCCTCTCCGACTACGCTCACCACCCGAAGGAAATCTACCAAAGCGCACGTAGCATACGCGAGCTTTACAGCGACCGGAAGATCACTGCCATCTTCCAACCCCACCTTTACACACGTACACGTGACTTCTACCGCGACTTCGCCGACAGTCTGAGTCAGCTCGACGAGGTCATTCTCACGGAAATATACCCCGCCCGCGAAGAGCCGATAGAAGGAGTTACCTCGAAACTCATCTACGACAACCTGCGCGAAGGCGTCGAAAAACAAATCATCCGAAAGGACGACGTACTGCAGTTCGTCAGCAGTCGCGACTTCGACGTTCTCGTTGTGCTCGGTGCCGGCGACCTTGACAACCAGGTACCGCAAATAGAAAAGATACTGCGACAGAAATACGGACTCTGATTAACGATCATCCTGACATTAAAGAAGGAAACAAACATGATGAAATTGCACATCAACTGGAAGAAAACAGCCATCGCCCTGCTCGACATCCTGCTTGCAGCCTACCTGGTGCTGGCCATGACCTCGTTCAACAAACCGGACGAGACACAGAAGATGTGCACAAAAGTGACCATCAACATCACCGACGAGAACACCAACGGCTTCCTCAGCCCGCCTGAAATCAAGCGCATCCTCGAAGGGAAGAAGCTCTACCCGCTGGAAAAAAGAATGACCACTGTCAATCCGCGCGACGTCGAGGAGGTTCTGAAAAAGAGTCCTTTCGTCAGCACCGCCGAATGCTACAAGACACAGAACGGACACGTCTGCATCAGCGTCACGCAGCGACTGCCCATCGTCCGCATTAAGAGCATCACCGGCGACGACTACTACGTCGACGACAAGGGAGGCATCATGGCCAGCTCGAAGTACACCAGCGACCTCGTCATCGCATCGGGCTACATCACAAAGGAGTTCGCACAAGTCTACATCACACCACTCATGCAGGTGTTGATGGAGAGCGAGTTCTGGAAAAACCAGATTGTACAGATCAACGTCATGCCCGACAAAGGCATCGAACTCGTGCCACGCGTGGGCGACCACATCATCTACATGGGCTACCTGCCGACCGCCAAGACAAAGGAGGAACGCTTTGCACGCATCAGCGACTTCCTCGACAGGAAGCTCGAACGGCTGGAGAAGTTCTACCGCTACGGCCTCAGCCAGGCTGGATGGAACCGTTACCACTACATCAGCTTAGAATACGACAACCAAATCATCTGTAAAAAGAACGCCAACCTCTTCCCGTTGCCTGAACCGGCCAAGCCTGCCGAGACGGACAGCGCGAAGCAGAAGAAACCCGACGACGAAACCATTACAGAGCTTCCGCGCGACAGTTCAGGCCCTGACAAGCCGAAGAGCACGCCGCCGGCCGTGAAGAAACAAGAGAAAAAGAACGAAAACAACAAAAAACAAGTATAGCGTATGGCAGAATTTATCGTAGCAATCGAACTCGGATCATCCAAGATGACCGGTATTGCGGGAAAGAAGAACATCGACGGCAGCATCACCGTGCTCGCCGTGGTGAAGGAAGAGTCAAGCTCTTTCATCCGCAAGGGCGTCATTTACAACATCGACAAGACCGCCCAGTGTATCTCGAACATCGTCAAAAAGCTCACCGCGAAACTCAAGACAAGCATCACACATGTCTACGTAGGCGTGGGCGGGCAGTCGATACGCAGCATGAAGAACGTGATTGTGAAGAATCTGCCTGCCGACACCATCGTCACACAGGAGATGGTGAACGAACTGATGGACGCCAACCGCAATATGACGTACCAGGATCAGGAAATCCTCGACGCAGCCACGCAGGAATACAAGGTTGACAACCAGTATCAGATGGACCCTGTAGGCATTCAGTGCTCAAGGCTCGAAGGCAACTTCCTCAACATCCTGTGGAGAAAAATGTTCTACCGCAACCTGAACAAGTGCTTCGACCTCGCAGGAGTAGCCATCGCCGAGATGTATCTGGCACCGCTCGCGCTGGCCGACAGCGTACTGACCGACGCCGAGAAGCGCTCAGGATGCGCTCTCGTGGACCTCGGAGCTGACACCACCACCGTCAGCGTTTACTACAAGAACATCCTCCGCCACCTGGCTGTCATCCCACTGGGCAGCAACAACATCACAAAGGACATTGCATCGCTGCAGATGGAGGAAAGTAACGCTGAGCAGATGAAGCTCAAGTACGGCAGTGCCTGGACCGACAACGGCGAGATAGACAACCAGCTGACACTCAGCATCGACGCCGAGCGCAAGGTGGAACAGCGCAAGTTCATCGAGATTGTAGAGGGGCGAATGGAGGAAATCATTGAAAACGTGTGGTACCAAGTGCCCACAGAATATGCCGACCGGCTGCTCGGCGGCATCATTCTCACCGGCGGCGGTGCCAACATGAAGAATATCGAAACGGCTTTCCGCAACCACACACACATCGAAAAAATCCGGATTGCCAAGTTCGTGCAGCTCAGCATCACAGCAAAGGACAACGACATCACTGCTCGCAACGGCATGATGAACACCGTGCTCGGACTGCTCGCCAAGGGCGACATGAACTGTGCAGGCAGCGAGGTGGACCCCAACGCCGACCTCTTTGCCGAGAACAAGCCCGCCACACAGGCCACCGACATCCACCGCGAGCCCCGAAAGGCCAACGAGCTGAGCCCGGGCGTCGTGCAGACAGAAGCCGAGAAGCTGAAGGCCGAGGAGGAACGACGCAAGCAGGAAGAGGCTGAAGAGGCCATCCGCAAGGCCGAGATCGAAGCCGAGGAGGCTCGCCTCAAGGCTGAAGAGGAAGAACGCAAGCGCAAGGAGGACAGCGGTCTGAAGAAGACAGGCAAGAAACTGAAGAACTTCCTGAAGAAACTCATAACTGAAACCGAGGACGAATAAGTCTCAGTTCAGGTCTTTTCACATCAGGCAACGGGCCGCTATGAGGAAACTCCGGGGCCTGTTCCTCCCAGATAAAATCCAGTAATCCCAGAAAAAACAGAATTATGGCAGACAATAATAAATTCGACATACTCGACTTCGGAGAGCCCGAAAAAGAGAATAGCATCATCAAAGTGATTGGTGTAGGCGGTGGCGGCGGCAATGCCGTGAACCACATGTACCGCGAAGGCATCCACGACGTGACCTTCGTGCTCTGCAACACCGACAACCAGGCGCTCAACGACTCGCCCGTGCCCGTGCATCTGCAGCTCGGCAAGGAGGGTCTCGGAGCAGGAAACAAGCCCGAAAAGGCCCGTCAGGCAGCCGAAGAGAGCATCGACGACGTGCGCAACATGCTCAACGACGGCACTAAGATGGCTTTCATCACCGCCGGCATGGGCGGCGGAACGGGCACGGGTGCCGCTCCGGTCATCGCGCGTGTCAGCAAGGAGCTCGACATTCTCACCGTGGGCATCGTCACCATTCCCTTCCGCTTCGAAGGCCCGAAGAAGATTGACCAGGCCCTCGACGGCGTGGAAGAAATGGCCAAGCACGTGGATGCACTGCTCGTCATCAACAACGAACGGCTGCGCGAAATCTATCCTGAGCTCACCGTGCTCGACGCTTTCGCCAAGGCCGACGACACACTGTCCGTGGCAGCCAAGTCGATAGCAGAGATCATTACCGTGCACGGACTCATCAACCTCGACTTCAACGACGTGAAGACAGTGCTGAAGGACGGTGGCGTGGCCATCATGTCTACCGGTTTCGGCGAAGGCGAAGGCCGCGTGAAGAAGGCCATCGAAGACGCCCTGAACTCACCGCTGCTCAACGACAACGACGTCTTCAACTCGAAGAAGATCCTGCTCAGCATCTCCTTCTGCTCGGACAAGCAGTCGAAGACGGGCCTGATGATGGAAGAGATGAACGACGTGAACGACTTCATGGCCAAGTTCGGCAACGACTTCGAGATAAAATGGGGACTGGCCACCGATCCCGAGCTGGGCGACAAGGTGAAAGTGACCATCCTCGCAACGGGATTCGGCATCGAGGACGTAGACGGCATGGGCGCACACTTCACCAAGCGCACGCAGGAAGAAGCCGACCGCATCGCTGCCGAGGAAGAGAAAGCCGCCGAACGCCAGGACCGCCGCAACCGCTACTACGGCAAGGACGGCTCCACAGCCCAGTACAAGCGGCGCCCGCACATCTTCATCTTCCGCCAAGAGGACCTCGACAACGACGATGTTATCAGCGACGTGGAGCAAACACCGACCTACAAGCGCACGCGCCAGGTGCTCGACGAGATCCGCAACAAAGCCGCAGGCCACGTGAAGGCCAACGACGACGACAAGCGTGAAGCCATTCAGGGGACCATCAAGTTCGGATAAGCCATTCGCCCGGCCTTGCATAAGGAACAGCTCTGACTGACCCGCACGAAAAAGAAACCGTTAGTCAAACCTTTTTAAAAAAAATAAAACAATGACACTATTCGATCAGATAAGCAACGACATCAAGGAGGCCATGAAGGCACGTGACAAGGTTCGCCTCGAAACCCTCCGAAACATCAAGAAAGTATTCCTCGAAGCAAAGACAGCTCCGGGTGCCAACGACACTCTCGAGGATGCCGACGCACTCAAGATCATCGCCAAGCTGGCCAAGCAGGGACGCGAAACGGCCGTCACCTACACACAGGCAGGGCGTCAGGACCTGGCCGACGCAGAGCTGGCACAGGTGGAAGTGCTGGAAAGCTACCTGCCCAAGCAGCTCGACGAAGCCGAAATCGAAGCCGTCGTGCGCGACATCATCGCGCAGACAGGCGCCACGAGCATGAAAGACATGGGCAAGGTGATGGGAACAGCCACCAAGCAGCTGGCCGGACAGGCCGACGGACGCGTGGTCTCTGCCATCGTCAAGAAGCTCTTATCATAGACATACCGTACACATAACAGACGAAACTTAATACTACAAGAAAGTAAAAACCTAACTCATACAACTAAAAACCATAATACGTGCCGCCCCCACTCGCGAGAGTCAGGGCGGTTTTTTTATGCACTTGCCGTACATGACGGACCGTCGCCGCCGTCTGAAGTATCCTGACAAAAAGCCGGAAAAAGTGCTCTGAGAATCGAAAATTCTGAAACTAACTTGAAGACGGTCGCATATACGCGAATTTCAGAGATGTCCTAAAACGCTGGACTTCAGCATCTTGTCTTTTCTTTACAAAATAAACGGTTAGCAAAATGGGCCATTTTACGCTTCAAAACGGCTCTTTTTGGCGCGCAGAATGATTCATTTTGAAGCGCAGAACGGGCCATTTTGCGATGTAAAATGAGCCGTTTTGAAAATCAGGCAGGTTTTTCGGCCTGTTTTGTAAGGATTATTTTCCGAAGAAAGTGCTTCCGGCCTCAAAAAACGAACAGTTTTCCTGACAGGATTTTTCGGTATTTTTTGTTGACAGTTGCGACCGGCGTCAGCCCCATAAATCCCTCACGACGGCAAGCGACTGCAGTTCGGGAAAGTTGGGAACATGCAGCCGATAGTAGTGAACAATGACGTCGATGATGCGGTTGCGGTCGTCGTGGCTCATGCGGAAGAGGTGCATCGACTCATAGTTCATGCGCATGAGCGTGTTGATGCGCGCCGCATCCTCGGCTCCCAGGTAGTCGGTATGCATCGGAATGCGCTTGCTGAACGAGGCGGCACGCAGGTCGAAGACGTCGCCTTCCTGATAGTCCTCGATGAAAGGGAAGAAACCGATGAATCGCGACAGCCTCATCATGAAGACAAGATGGAAGTTGGCAACGGCCGTCTGGCAGCCGTCGAGCCACATCAGGCTGCTCTCCACGTAGCTGAAAAGACTGGGGTTGTGCTGCTCGTCGCGCGTACTGTAATACAAGAACTCGGAAAGAAAGAGTGCGATGCTGAGCTTGCGCGCATCGAAGGGGATGGAACTGTAGGGATGGACGATGCGGGCATCGCGCAGCCGCTGCAACCCTTCGCGCTGCCTGACGTCGAGTTCCACCTCCAGCAGCGTGAGCGGCTGAAAATACTGAGCCTTCAGGCGTCCCACCTGCGTCTTCGGGACAGACGTGACAACCGACACTCGTCCCTCTTCCTCGGTGAGCAGCTCGACGATGAGCTTTCGCTCACCGTACTTCAAATGCCTGATTACAATGGCTTTCGTCTTAGTCAGCATAGGTGCAAAATTACGAATTTTTGGGTAAACGAGAAAAAAAACAACGGAAAATTTGGCCAATTGGAAAAATATACCTACCTTTGCACCCGCTAAAATAGGCAATGGTCCCTTCGTCTATCGGTTAGGACGAGAGATTTTCATTCTCTAAAGAGGAGTTCGACTCTCCTAGGGACTACAACATCTGCCATCGCGCAGCCGATGCGCTAACGCGAGATTCCCACGAGGTGCTCACGCAAACAGGTGGCAGAGGATTCATCACGAATCCGCTCAGGGCAGCGGCAAGCGTAAGACCCAAGAGCTTTATTAAATTCATCTTAATCATTTCAAAAACAAAATGGCAAACCACAAATCATCCGAGAAGAGAATCCGCCAGACCAAAACAAGGACTCTTCACAATCGTTATTATGCTAAAACCATGCGCAATGCCGTACGTAAGCTGCGCGCGCTGACCGACAAGGACGAGGCCGTCAAGCTGTACCCGAAAGTACAGAAAATGCTTGACAAGCTGGCTAAGAAAAACATTATCCACAAGAACAAGGCAGCCAACCTGAAGTCGAGCCTCAGCAAGCATATCAACAAATTAGGGTAATAGACTTTTCATAGGCACAATACAGTAGAGGGAGTCGCATCCGTGAGGATACGACTCCCTCATTTTATATTATATTTATTACTTTTTCACAACTGAAAGACGCGACATTTGGCGTTTTTTTCGTATCTTTGCACCATTATTACAGAGAAAGAAGAAATGGCAGAAATTCAGAACAACGAAGCTAACTATTCAGCCAGTAACATACAGGTGCTCGAAGGTCTTGAGGCCGTGCGCAAGCGTCCTGCTATGTACATCGGCGACATCAGCGAGAAAGGCCTGCACCACCTGGTCAACGAGACGGTGGACAACTCCATCGACGAAGCCATGGCAGGCTACTGCACCCACATAGAAGTCACCATCAACGAAGATAACTCCATCACCGTGCAGGACAACGGACGAGGCATCCCCGTCGACGAGCACGAAAAAATGCACAAGTCGGCCCTGGAGGTCGTCATGACCGTGCTCCACGCAGGCGGTAAGTTCGACAAAGGCTCATACAAGGTGTCGGGCGGACTCCACGGCGTGGGTGTGAGCTGCGTCAACGCGCTGTCATCGCACATGATGTCGCAGGTCTTTCGCGACGGAAAAATCTACCAACAGGAGTACGAGAAGGGAAAACCGCTCTATCCCGTCAAAGTGGTAGGCGAAACCGAACTCAGGGGCACGCGCCAGCAGTTCTGGCCCGACTCAACCATCTTCACCACGACAGAGTACAAATACGACATCATCGCCAAGCGTATGCGCGAACTGGCCTATCTGAACGCCGGCATCACCATCACGCTGACCGACCTGCGCCCCAACGACGAAGGCAACCTGCGCCAGCCTGAGGTGTTCCACGCCAAGGACGGACTGAAAGAGTTCGTGCGCTACGTGGACCGCCACCGTTCGCACCTCTTCGACGACGTCATCTACCTGAAGACCGAGAAGCAGGGCATCCCCATTGAGGTCGCCGTGATGTACAACACCGACTACTCGGAGAACATCCACTCGTACGTGAACAACATCAACACCATCGAAGGCGGCACGCACCTGACGGGCTTCCGCATAGCCCTCACGCGCACACTGAAGGCATACGCCGATGCCGATCCTCAGATATCAAAGCAGATAGAGAAGGCAAAGATAGAGATAGCAGGTGAAGACTTCCGCGAAGGACTCACCGCCGTCATCTCCATCAAAGTGGCAGAACCGCAGTTCGAGGGACAGACGAAGACCAAGCTCGGCAACTCGGAGGTGACGGGAGCCGTGCAGCAAGCCGTGGGCGAAGCGCTCTCCAACTATCTGGAAGAGCATCCGAAAGAGGCCAAGCTCATCTGTGACAAAGTGGTGCTCGCCGCCACGGCGCGCATCGCAGCCCGCAAGGCACGTGAAAGCGTGCAGCGCAAGAACCCCATGAGCGGCGGCGGACTGCCTGGCAAGCTGGCCGACTGCTCGAACCGCGACCCGAAAGCCTGCGAAATATTCCTCGTCGAGGGTGACTCGGCAGGCGGTTCGGCCAAACAGGGCCGCGACCGGCACTTCCAGGCCATCCTTCCGCTGCGCGGAAAGATTCTGAACGTGGAGAAAGTACAGTGGCACCGCGTGTTTGAAGCCGAGTCGGTGATGAACATCATACAGTCCATCGGCGTGCGTTTCGGCGTGGACGGTGAAGGAGACCGCGAAGCCAACATCGACAAACTGCGCTACGACAAGATCATCATCATGACCGATGCCGACGTCGATGGCTCGCACATCGACACGCTCATCATGACGCTCTTCTACCGATTCATGCCGCAGGTCATCCAAGGCGGACACCTCTACATCGCAACCCCGCCGCTCTACAAGTGCACCTACAAGAAAGTGTCAGAGTATTGCTACACCGAACAGCAGCGGCAAGCCTTCATCGACAAGTACGTCGACGGCCGTGACGACGACAAGCAGCTGCACACACAGCGCTACAAAGGTCTGGGCGAGATGAATCCCGAGCAGCTTTGGGAGACCACCATGGACCCGCAGACGCGTCTGCTGAAGCAAGTCAGCATTGAGAACGCAGCCGAAGCCGACGAAATCTTCTCCATGCTCATGGGCGACGACGTGGAGCCGCGCCGCGAGTTCATCGAGAAAAACGCCACCTACGCTAACATCGATGCATAAATAAGATACCCAAAAGCCAAAGACCAGTCTGCAAGACCTTCGCAGACTGGTCTTTTTTTATGCTCCGTCGGCGGAGCCATTTCCCTCTTTTGGCAGAATACTTCTTATCGACGACAAAACGCTCGGACGGCAACCGTTCCCTTGAAACACAGATTATGTTTTTAACACCAGCGGTAACGACCTGACAGCCGCGTTGAGTGTAGCTTCGAAGCCTGCCCTGTCAGGAACAAGCCACAAGCGTAACCAAAGGAAGAAAGCCGCTTGCGGAAAATGTCGAAATAAAGCTTTCCGCTCTCAAAAAACATCAATATCTTTTGTATTCTTATAAAAATAGTGTAATTTTGCAGGCAAAATACATAATAAGCAAAAATCTGTAACAAATGAGAAAACTGTTGCTAATCGCACTGACAACCCTCATCGTAGGATGCAGCGCACAGGCACAAGAGACCATTCAGCTGCCACAGCCGGACATGAACCTGCTGAAGACAGACCTCGGAACAACACTCAAGCAGCGCCGTTCGGGACGCAGCTACGACAGCGCGCGCCAGCTGACGAACGTCCAACTGAGCACACTGCTCTGGGCTTCGTGCGGCATCAGCGAAGAGAAACGCGGACTGATCACCGCCCCTTCGGCCGTGAACATGCAGGACATCAAGATGTACGTATGCGACGCCAAGGGCGCATGGAAATGGAATCCGAAAGACAACACGCTGACAAAGGTATGCAGCAAGGACGTGCGCGCGAGCATTGCCGGACAGCAAGCCTTCGCCAAGGATGCGCCGCTGAGCCTGCTGCTGGTGAGCGACCAGACGGCCCGCAACCGCAAGAACGAGCACTTCGGTGCCATGGACGCCGGTTACGTGTCGCAGAACATCTATCTTGCCTGCACAGCCATGGGGTTGCAGACGGTGGCACGCGCCTCGATGGACGCCGACACGCTGCGCAAGGAATTGCAGCTCAACGATGAAGTGTGGCTCGAACTGAACCACCCTGTAGGCTACGGAAAGTAACCAAGCGTAACAAAGAGCGCAAAAAATCTTCATATTTTTGCATTTTTCATGGTTATTACAAAAAAAACGACTATATTTGCACCGAATTTATTATCATAGCACACCAAATCAAAACAAGAGAAAAAAGCATGAAAAAGTACGTGATGATTCTGATGCTGGCCCTCATCGCCGGCACACAGATGGCAAAGGCACAGCTACCGGCTGTCACACTGAAGAGCATGGAAGGTAAAGAAGTGCGTACCGACACGCTGAACCTGATGAATCAGGGACGACCCATCATCATCGACTTCTTCGCAACATGGTGCAAGCCCTGCAACCGCGAGCTCGACGCCATCGCAGAGGTGTATCAGGACTGGGTAGAGGAAACGGGCGTGAAGCTCATTGCCGTCAGCATCGACCAGGCGCACAACCAGAACAAGGTGAAACCGCTCGTGAACCAGCACGGATGGGAATACGAAGTGCTGCTCGATCCGAACAGCGAATTCAAGCTGGCCATGGGCATTCCAGGTGCCATTCCCTACACGATGATCATCGACGGCAAGGGAAACATTGTCTATCGCCACAACGGATACATCGAAGGAGCTGAGGAAGAGCTCATCGAAAAGGTGCGCGAGCTGGTGAAGCAATAGTGCAAAACCACGCGGACTTCAGACACAAGCATGTGGATGAACGACCAAACAACGCAGCAGCCCGGCTGACTGCGAATACCCTATAAAACTCAAAGCATGAGAAAAACTACCATCGCACTGGCTGCATTCTGGGCTATCGCCACCGCGACTCAGGCACAGACCGACAACGCTAACAAAGTCACGGTCAACGGAAGCGTGCAAAGCGACATCCTCATTCCGCAGGAAGACGAGAAAATCGGCACCGGCGAATACAAGGACTGGGGACTCACCAACACCTACGTGGACGTGAACCTGAAGAGCAAATATGTCGATGCAGGCGTCAGAGGCGAATTCATGGAATACCCACTTCCGGGCTACGAGAAAGACTTCAAAGGCTGGGGCGTGCCCCATTTCTGGGTGAAAGGGAAGATCAAGAATGCCGAACTGACACTCGGAACGTTCTACGAACAGTTCGGGTCGGGCTTCATCCTCCGCACTTACGAAGAGCGTTCGCTCGGCATCGATAACTCCATCCTTGGTGCACGCGTAGCCGTGACACCTTTCAAAGGCGTGAACGTCAAGGCTCTGACAGGCCGCCAGCGCCGCTACTGGGACTGGAACAAGGCTTGGCTGAGCGGTGCCGACGTGGAACTGAACGTCGAACAGTGGAGCCAACGCATGCAGGAAACGGGTACCTACCTGATGCTCGGGGCTTCGTTCGTGAACAAACACGAGAAGACAGAGGACATCATGGTGGATCAGGTGCACAAGCTGAACCTGCCAGAGAACGTCAACGCGTTCGACCTTCGAGCCCGACTGCAGAAAGGAAACGTCTCCGTGCTGGCAGAATATGCACAGAAAACGCAGGACCCGTCGTTCGATAACAACTACATCTACCGCAAAGGCTACGTGGCCATGCTCTCGGCCAGCTACTCCAAGCGAGGCATGAGCATTCTGCTCCAGGCCAAACGGTCGGACAACATGTCGTTCCGCAGCCGCAGAAGCATGAACGGAACGTCGTCGTTCATCAATCACTTGCCCGCATTCACCATGGACCACACCTACTCGTTGGCCGCTCTCTATCCCTACGCCACCCAACCGCTGGGCGAATGGGCCTATCAGGCTGAGCTGGGCTATCAGTTCAAACGCGGAACGGCGCTCGGCGGCAAGTACGGTACGAACGTGAAGGTGAACTTCTCGCATGTGCATTCACTGGCCAAGACACCGAGGTCTATCACAACAACCTCTTATAACGAATACGACGGCACGACAAGCAGCACGCAATACCACGGTCAGGGCACCGATGGTTACGGCTCGCCGTTCTGGAAATGGGGCAAGCAGACTTACTATCAGGACCTGAACTTCCAGATTGACAAGAAGTTCACGAAGCAGTTCAAGCTCAACCTGATGTACATGAACCAGTTCTACAACAAGACTGTGGTCGAGGGCGAAGGCGGAATGATTCACTCCGACATCTTCGTCGCCGACGGCAAATACCAATTCAACAAGAAATTCACCCTGCGAGGAGAGCTTCAATACCTCGCTACGAAAGACGATCAGGGCGACTGGGCCTTCGGATTGCTCGAATTGTCGATGCTTCCCAACTGGATGTTCACCATCAGCGACCAGTGGAACTGCGGCGAAACCGACCTGCACTATTACATGGCAAGCGTCACTTTCAACATGGGAAGCCACCGTTTGCAGGCGGGATACGGACGGACGCGAGCCGGATTCAACTGCTCGGGCGGCGTCTGCCGCTACGTGCCTGCCTCGAAAGGCTTCACCTTATCGTACAACTACAACTTCTGACGGCCCAAAACGTGAACCACCCTGTGGTTCTGCGACAACGAAACCGGTCAGGAACGAAGAAAACATAGTCTGATATGAGAATGCATATATATAATAATAAGGTAACAGGCGGGGCGAAAGCCATTCTCACCCTCTTGCCGCTCTGCCTGTTTGCGGCAGTGATGCTTCTGGCTTCGTGCGACAACATCAGCGAGGACGAACGCTTCATCTACGTGAAACCGGCTGACGTGAAGCGCCGCGTGCTCATCGAGGACTTCACAGGCCAGCGATGCGTCAACTGTCCGGCTGCACACGAGGAGATTGATCGCCTGCAGGAGCAGTACGGCGACACCACTGTCATCGCCGTGAGCATTCACGGAGGTGCACTTTCGGTGAAGAGCACGGCCACAATCGTCGGTCTGTGGACCGAACTGGGCGACCAATACAACAAGAGCGCAGGCGTGGAGTCGTGGCCTTCGGGCCTCATCAACCGCACAGGAGGCCTGCAGGATGCACCGCAATGGGCAGCGAAAGTGTACGAGGAAATACAAAAGACGACACCAGTCTCAGGTATTGACTTCAAGAACGTGGTGAAAGATGAGCAAGTGAGCTTCGACGTCAGCGTGTCCTCATTCGAGGATCTCACATGCAAGCTGCAACTATGGATTGTCGAGGACGGTATTGTGGCTCCGCAACAGATGGGTGACGGCACCATGAACCGCAACTATGTCCATAACAACGTGTTCCGCGGTACCATCACCGACTTTTCGGGCGACAACCTTTCCCTCGTTGCCGGATTATCAACCCAAGCGTCATACAAAGCAAGCTTTGATGCCAGCTGGAACCGCGACAACATTGCCATCGTTGCCATCGTCAGCAACAACAGCGGTGTGCTGCAAGTGGTGAAGAAAAAACTGAAAGACCTCTGAAAATAATAATAAAAACATAGTTTATGAAGAAAATCTTTACTCTATTCATTGCCCTTTGCGGCATGACCTGTGTTGCCAACGCACAGAGTTTTGAATTCCAAATGGACGGCAAATCGTTGCCAGATGGTTCCACCATCACCATCGAAGCCGGCACGAACGACTGGGGGGCAGTGGAATGCAACACCAATCCGTCAACAAATCCTAATCACGTGATGTTCAAAAAGCTCATCGCTGACGATTCAGTATCTGAAGGGTCAGCCACCATTGAGATTCAGGAAAACACCATGGAAGCCGAAATCATCTCGTGGTGCATGGGTGGAAACTGCGTACCCATCATGAAAACCACATACAAGAAGAATTTCACATTCGTGAGCACTGACCTCTACCCCGTGGTTGATAACGCCATTAAGCTGAGCTACGACTGCGAACCCGCACACTTCGGCGAGATGCTGACAAAGATGGTGGCTACCATCGGAGGACAGGACTACACGCTGTTCATCAAGTTCACGTATTCCGATCCGGCCAGCATCGGCGGTGTTTCGGAAGACAAAGCTACCGCTGTTGGCTACTATACCGTCGGCGGCCAGCAGCTTCAGGCTCCCTGCAAGGGTCTGAACATCGTGAAGCTGAGCAACGGAAAGACCATCAAACAGATTATCAAGTAGTAAAAATATCAATTAAACAAATCCATTAAGCTTATGAAGAAAATTCTACGTTCACTGTTCACAATCCTGGCTCTGGCAGCAACTGTCAGCGTCAACGCCCAGACATGGGCCGGATACTACGACGGCACAAGCAATCGAAAGAACTTCGGCTTGAATGCCACTGAGACATACGACCAAGCTATCTTCGTGGCCGGCGATCACGAACTGCTCGGAGGAAAGCAAATACAGGCTATCCGCTTCTACATGCAGAACCTGCTGTGCATCGAAGACGTCAAGCTTTGGGCTTCCAACAAGCTGCCTGCCAGCGCTGCTGAAGCTGACATCCTCACTATGGACATCAAGAAGAAAGACATCATGGCTTTCGACGAAGCCGATAATCTGCTTGGTTTCGCCACGGATATCTACCTTGACACGCCCATCACGATTCCTGCAACGGGTGCATACATCGGCTATTCGTTCAAAGTGAACAAACTCTCAAACAAGCAAGGAAAGTCGCCCGTGGTGATTGGTGAGCAAAAAAACATCACTGGCAGCTTCTACTTCAAGTCGTCAAGCTCCATTCCCGAATGGATGGATAACTCAGGAAAAGGTAACATGACCATCCAACTGCTTACCAATGACGGTCCAGCACTGAAGAACGCTGTCGCAGCATACGACTTCAACATGCTCGCCGAACTCGACGCACCCTACGATATCTCTGCTTATTTGAACAACGTTGGCTCTGCCGAAGTGAAGAGCATCGACTATATTGTAACCATCGATGGCGTTGAAGGCGCTGAAAAACACGAGGTAATCTCACCCGCATGCAAGACTGGCAGCAACATCGAGCTGCTGATTCCGATGGAAACACCCAAGAAACTGGGCGAAATCAAGGTTTCCGTCAAAGTAACCAAGGTAAACGGACAGGCAAACGAGTCCAAGCATGCCACAAGCAACAGTACGGTGAACGTGGTTGAGGAGCTCTTCAAACGCATGGTACTGCTCGAAGAGTTCACAGGAGAGAAGTGTCCGAACTGCCCGCCCGTAGCTGCACTTGTGAATCAGCTGCTCCACGACCCTGAATATTCAGAGAAGGTAGCAGGCATCTGCCACCACGACGGCTACTACACCGACCAGTTCACACAGCCTTCCGACACGGAATACACTTGGTTCTACAACGATGGAGGTGGCACTTACGCTCCCGCACTGATGTTCGACCGCTGGTCGGGCGACGGCAGTCCTGATAAGAGCAACAACAGCGGTAATAATACACCTGTTCGCTTCGTGGGAACAATCGAACGCATGAAGCAACTTGTCGACACTCGCTATGCCGAGGAACCGATGGTGAATCTCAGGATGAGTTTCGAATACAATGCAGACAGCACGGAGGTAGCCATCACCGTTCGTGGTAAGCGTTCACCGATGTGGAGCAACAAGGAACCGCGCCTGACGCTGACCCTGACCGAGGATAGTATTGCATCTACCTCGCAGTCTGGTTTCTCAGGAACATTCTGGCAGATGCACGTCAACCGCGGCGTGAACTCCACATGGGGCGAGACCGTCAACTGGGAGAACGATTCCTTCATCTACAACTACACATTCCCCCTGAAGCCTGAGTTCAACAAGAAGCAACTGAAGGTCGTTGCATTCATGTCGAAGTACGACAGCAGCGATCCCAACAACTGCACCATAGACAATACCGCAGTCATCACGCTGCAGAAGAAGAAAGCGATACCGAGTGCCATCACGAATGTTTCAAAGACATTCTCTACCGAAGTGGCTCGCTACACCGTAAACGGCCAGCTGATTTCCGCACCGCAACACGGCATCAACATCATCAAGATGAGCGACGGAACGGTCCGCAAGGTATTCGTCAAGTAACGCTATTCTTGTTTCATCCTCATAGAAAGTGCTTCCGAAACGGTTTCGGAGGCACTTTTTTTATGTCTTCCCTGCTGGCGAAATCCTGAATAGGAAAGGGAAAATGAAATTGTGGAAACACATTCATTATACCCGTTTTACCTACTAACACAAGAAGTAGAAATTTACGATTGCTCCAAATTTCAGTAATACAGCACCATTTTGCTTACGATTCGCAACGAAATCACAGACGAGTATTTTCAAATTGTAAGTTTAAAGCAAAAAGTTGATGAAAAAAGTCAGCTTTTCTTCATAAAAAGAGCAATATGTCTTATCTTTGCAGCAAAAAGCAAACAAAAAGTAAGATGGAGCACAGAATACCATTCACAAAGATGCACGGAGCAGGAAATGACTATATTTATGTCAACACGTTGCTCTACAGCATTCCCAATCCGGAGGAGACTTCACGTCAATGGAGTACACCTCACACCGGTATCGGGGCCGATGGTCTTGTGCTCATCGGTTTTTCCGACGACGAAAGTGCAGACTATCAGATGCGGATTTTCAATGCCGACGGTTCAGAAGCCATGATGTGCGGCAATGCTTCGCGCTGCATTGGTAAGTATCTTTACGAAAAGGGTATCACCGACAAGACAGACATCCGCCTGCAGACGCGCTCGGGCATCAAGCGACTGAAGCTGAACCTCAGCCTGGATGGCAATCGGAACAGGGTGGAAAGCGTAACAGTGGACATGCTCGCGCCCCAACTGAACGTTAACTCGCAGTACAATCCGCCCGTAGAAGGCGTTCTGACAGTTGGGAATCGCCAGTTTGAAGGCACTTTCGTGTCGATGGGCAATCCTCACTACGTCATCTTCACCGACGACGTGGCCAGCATCAACCTGGAGCACTGGGGTCCACTTCTGGAGAACCACCCCGCTTTCCCCGAACGTTGCAACATCGAATTTGCTGAAATAACGAACACAAATAGCATAAGAGTCCGTGTATGGGAAAGAGGCAGCGGCATTACCATGGCTTGTGGCACCGGAGCATGTGCCACGGCTGTAGCTGCTTGCCTGACAGGCAGGACGGGCCGACATAGCAGCATTGCGATGGATGGCGGCACACTGGAAATCGATTGGCGGCAGACCGACAGTCATGTACTCATGACAGGGCCTGCCGCCTTCGTGTTTGAAGGCGAAGCCACTCTTCCGCCAACTGCCGTCGACCGAGCATGAGTCGCAGTACGACCTCTGATGCGCCGTCGTCACCTGCCGTTGTCAGTCCCTCGGATGCAGAACAGTGCATTCACCATGAGCTGAAAAGACGACACCCGGAGAACAATTGAAAGCAAACTGAAACACCATAAAAGAAGAAGACAATGGCACTCATCAACGAGCACTACCTGAAACTGACCAAGAACTACCTGTTCGCAGACATCGCCAAGCGCGTGAATGCCTTCAAGGTGAGCCACAAAAACGCCAAGGTCATCAGCCTCGGCATTGGTGACGTGACGCAACCGCTCTGCCCTGCCGTCATCGAAGCCATGCACAAGGCCGTCGAAGACATGGGGACTCGCGACGGATTCCATGGCTACGGTCCCGAACAAGGGTACCCTTGGTTGCGCGAAGCCATTGTGAAAAACGACTTCCTGCCGCGAGGCATCCACCTGAGCCCCGACGAAATATTCATCAACGACGGTGCCAAAAGCGACACGGGAAACATCGGCGACCTGGTCAGATGGGACAATTCCATGGCTGTCACCGACCCTATCTATCCCGTCTACATCGACTCGAACGTAATGAACGGACGAGCAGGCGTCGTGAACGAGCAGGGCGAATGGAGCAACGTGTGCTATCTGCCATGCTCCGAGCAAAACAAATTCGTCCCTTCCCTGCCCGACCACCGCGTCGACATGATCTATCTCTGCTACCCGAACAACCCCACTGGCATGGTCATCACGAAGGAAGAGCTCAGGCGATGGGTGAACTATGCACTGAAGAACGACGCCATCATCTTCTACGATGCAGCCTACCACGCCTACATTCAAGACGAAGACATCCCCCACTCCATCTACGAAATCAAAGGTGCACGCAAGGTTGCCATCGAGCTGCACAGCTATTCCAAAACGGCAGGTTTCACCGGTCTGCGCTGCGGCTACACCGTGGTACCGAAGGAACTGACCGCAGCGACCATGGACGGCAAGCAGCGACTGCCCCTCAACCCGATGTGGCTTCGCCGCCAAAGCACCAAGTACAACGGCACAAGCTACATCAGCCAGCGTGCAGCCGAAGCCACCTACACGCCCGAAGGACAGCAACAAGTGAAGGAAACCATCAGCTACTATATGTCAAACGCGCACCTGATGCTGGAAACCCTGACCCGCCTGGGCTTCACAGTCTACGGCGGCGAGAACGCTCCTTACCTCTGGATGAAGACCCCAAACGGCATCAGCAGCTGGCAGTTCTTCGACCAGCTGCTCTATGGCGCGCAGGTCGTGTGCACCCCCGGCGTAGGTTTCGGACCCTCGGGCGAAGGCTTTGTCAGGCTCACCTCGTTCGGTTACCGCGAAGACTGCGAGGAAGCACTTGACAGAATAAGTAGCTGGCAGCATTGATTATTCAAAGAAAAATCGTACCTTTGCACAGAAATTCGAAGGAAAACGGCCTTTTTACCGACAATCCGTTCACCGACGGCTGCCGAAAGTGAAAAGAACCGGCTCGCCGACAGCAGAACAGTATCCGCACCGAACGCCGGGCAACGTACCGAAAAGGACCACCGCCACCCTCCGAACGAACAAGGTATCATTTTTACGGTTAAAAGATTATGGCAAATTTAAGATTTCAGGTCGTTGAGGAAGCATTCAAGAAGAAACCCATGGAAGTAGCCGTGCCAGCAGAACGCCCGTCGGAATACTTCGGAAAATATGTGTTCACCCGCGCCAAGATGTACAAGTACCTGCAGCGCGACGTGTACGAAAAGCTCATCGACGTCATCGACAACGGAGCACCACTCGACCGTTCCATTGCTGACGCCGTGGCCAAAGGCATGAAACAATGGGCCGACGAGAACGGTGTCACGCACTACACGCACTGGTTCCAGCCCCTCACCGAAGGCACCGCCGAGAAGCACGACGCCTTCATCGAGCACGACGGCAAGGGCGGCATGATTGAAGAATTCAGCGGGAAGCTGCTCGTTCAGCAGGAGCCCGACGCATCCAGCTTCCCCAGCGGCGGCATACGCGCCACATTCGAGGCCCGCGGCTACTCGGCCTGGGACCCGACATCGCCCGTGTTCATCATTGACGACACACTGTGTATTCCCACTATATTCATTTCTTATACTGGGGAGGCTCTGGACTACAAAGCACCTCTGAAGCGCTCGCTGCGTGCAGTAGGCGAAGCCGCCGCTGCCGTGGCCCGCTACTTTGACCCAAACGTGAAGAAAGTCATCTCGAACCTTGGCTGGGAGCAGGAGTATTTCCTCGTAGACGAAGGGCTCTACTCCGCCCGGCCAGACCTGATGCTCACCGGACGCACGCTGATGGGACACGACTCGGCCAAGAATCAGCAGATGGACGACCACTACTTCGGCACGATCCCCGACCGCGTGCAGGCATTCATGAAGGATCTGGAAATCCAGGCACTCGAACTGGCCATCCCTGTGAAGACCCGCCACAACGAGGTGGCTCCCAACCAGTTTGAACTCGCACCGATCTTCGAAGAGACAAACCTCGCCGTGGACCACAACATGCTGCTCATGTCGCTCATGAAGAAGGTGGCCCGCAAGCACGGATTCCGCGTCCTGCTTCACGAAAAGCCCTTCGACGGCATCAACGGCTCGGGCAAGCACAACAACTGGAGCCTGTCCACCGACACCGGCGTGCTGCTCCATGCCCCCGGGAAGACCCCCGAACAGAACCTGCGCTTCGTGGTCTTCATCGTGGAAACGCTCATGGGCGTCTACCGTCACAACGGACTGCTCAAGGCCAGCATCATGTCGGCCACCAACGCACACCGCCTCGGTGCCAACGAAGCGCCCCCCGCCATCATCTCAAGCTTCCTCGGCAAGCAGGTCAGCGAGCTGCTCGACCACATCGAAAGGGCCGACAAGGACGACCTCTTCTACATGGCCGACAAGCAGAAAGTGGAACTAGACATCCCCGAGATTCCCGAACTGCTCATCGACAACACCGACCGCAACCGCACGTCGCCCTTCGCCTTCACCGGCAACCGCTTCGAATTCCGCGCACCCGGCTCCGAAGGCAACTGCGCCAGCGCCATGATAGCCCTGAACGCCGCCGTCGCCGAGGCCCTCGTCGACTTCAAGAAGCGCGTCGATGCGCTCATTGCCAACGGTCAGGACCAGACAAGTGCCATCATCGACATCGTGCGCGAGGACATCAAGACCTGCAAGCCCATCCACTTCGACGGCAACGGCTACAGCGACGAATGGGTCGAAGAGGCCACCCGCCGCGGTCTCGACGTGGAGCGCAGCTGCCCCCTCATCTTCGACCGTTACCTGGACGCCGAGAGCATCCAGATGTTCGAGAGCCTCGGCATCATGAACCGCAAGGAGCTTCGGGCCCGCAACGAAGTGAAATGGGAGACATATACGAAAAAGATTCAGATTGAAGCCCGCGTGCTGGGCGACCTGACCATGAACCACATCATCCCCGTGGCCACGCACTACCAGAGCCGCCTGGCCAAGAACGTGGCCGGCATGCGCGCCATCTTCGCCCCTGCAGAGGCCGACAAGCTCTGCGCCCGCAACATCAAGATCATCCGCGAGATTGCCGAGCGCACGCAAACCATCGAGACCATGGTCGAAGAGCTGGTGAACGCGCGCAAGGTGGCCAACGTCATCACGAGCGAACGCGAGAAAGCCATCGCCTACCACGACACCGTGGAGCCGAAGATGGAGGAAATCCGCTACCACATCGACAAGCTGGAACTGACCGTTGCCGACGAGCTCTGGACGCTCCCGAAGTACCGCGAGCTGCTCTTCATCCGATAGTCCGCCGCGGCCAACCGCCCGATGACATACATTCTACGAGACCAAGACAGGCCTTTCTCCAGTGGGAAAGGTGGATTCGGAAGAATCTATTTCTTTTATTGGTTGTTTAAGTTTGCTACGGAGCACGACTGCGAAGCCGCGCTCCGTTTTTCTTTTTTCATCTTTTACACGTTTTTCTGCTGGCAACACACGCTTATCTCGATTTTTTTGCCTACATTTGCAACAGAATCAAACAACGAGTAACATGGCAAACGATTTTGACAACGAACTGCTGAAAGCATACCTCGGCGACATCAGCAACGCGCAAAGGCTCACCGACGAGCAGGAGCGCGACCTGGCACGATGCGCACAGCAGGGCGACGAGCAGGCACGGAAACAGCTCGTGAGCAACAACCTGAAGTTCGTCATCACCATGGCCAGGCAATATGCAGGCCGCGGACTGCCCATCGAAGACCTCATCAGCGAAGGAAACATCGGCATGATGCAGGCGGCGGCCAAGTTCAGTCCTGACTACGGAAAGCGCTTCGTGGCCTATGCCGCGCCCTTCATCCGTCGCAGCATGGAGGAAGCCATAGAGTCGCAGACAGGGCTCTACAAAGTGCCGGAACGCGAACGCAACAGCGCCGAGGCCAAGCGAAGGGAGCCCCTGTCGTTCGACGCGCCCATTCCCGCCGGCAGCCAGACCTCCTTCAGCCTGCTCAGCGTCGTTGAGAACACCGACTCGCCCCGCGCCGACAGCCACACAGAGCTCCGCTCGCTCTCCGACGAGCTGACAGGCGCCCTCCGCACGCTCAACGAGCGCGAGCAGCGCATCGTCAGAGCCATCTACGGCATTGGCCAAGACCACCTCACCATGGCCGAAATAGGCGAGGAAATGGGCCTGAAGCGCGAACGGGTGCGCCAGATTCGCGACAAGGCCCTGCGCAAACTGCGCAAAGCATCGCGCTCCGCCCGCGAAGACATGAAAGAATAACCACAAGGGAAAACAACAGAAAGACATGAAAAAAATACTCTTCCTGCTTCTCTGCACACTCGCCACCGTGGCCGAAGCACAGGCCGTGGGCGTGCTGCAGAACGTGTACGGACGAAAGACCACCTCGCTCAACGGATGGTGGCAAATCATCATCGACCCCTACGACGCCGGTTACTATGACTACCGCATGCAGCCTTCGCCCAACGGATTCTTCATGAACGCCAAGCCGCGCGACAAAGGGGACCACGTGGAGTACGACTTCTCGAAGAACGACCAGCTCTACGTGCCGCAGGACTGGAACATACAGCGGCGTGAACTCTTCTTCTACGAGGGCAGCGTCTGGTACAAAAAGGACTTCAAGTACTCGCTGAAGAAGGACCACCTGCTCTACCTCTACTTCGGAGCAGCCAACTACCAGACCGACGTATGGATCAACGGCGTCAAGCTCGGCACACACGTGGGCGGCTTCACACCCTTCTTCTTCGACATCACCCAGCAGCTGCAGAAGGGCGAGAACACCATCGTCGTCAGGGTGAACAACGTGCGACGGCCCGACGGCGTGCCCACCGTGAACAGCGACTGGTGGAACTACGGCGGACTGACGCGCGACGTCATGCTCGTGGAAACGCCCCTGGCCCACGTGGACGACTACGAGATACGGCTGGCCAAGAACGAGTACGACCGCATTCAGGTGAAGACACGGCTGAACATCGCCATGGCCGACGTGAAGGTGGAGGTGCGCATCCCGCAGCTCGGCATCTTCCAGCGCATGACCACCAACGCCAAGGGCGAAGCCGAGGCCCTCATCGACGCCCAGCCTGAGCTCTGGAGCCCCGAATCGCCCACGCTCTACAAAGTCATCGTGAAGTGCGAGGGCGAGGAAATGACCGACGAGATAGGCTTCCGCCACATCGAGACGGAAGGCAAGCGGGTGCTGCTCAACGGCAAGCCCATCTTCCTTCGCGGCATCAGCGTGCACGAGGAAGCGCCCGAGAAGACCGGACGGTGCACCACGGAGAAAGACGATTCCACGCTCATCTCGTGGGCGAAGTTCATGGGATGCAACATGCTGCGACTGGCCCACTACCCGCACAACGAGAAAATGGTGCGCATGGCCGAACGCGCAGGCCTGATGGTGTGGAGCGAAGTGCCCGTCTACTGGACCATCGACTGGACCAACCAAGAGACCTACAACAACGCCGCGCGACAACTGCGCGACAACATCCTGCGAGACCACAACCGTTGCGGCGTCATCATCTGGAGCGTGGCCAACGAAACACCCCGCTCCGAGGCGCGCAACCACTTCCTGCGCGGACTGGCCAAGGTGGTACGCGTGCACGACGACGAGCGTCTGCTCTCCATGGCCATGGAAACAGAGACGCACGACAACATCACCACCGTGGAGGACCCGCTGAGCGACGTGGTGGACATACTCAGCTTCAACTGCTACTTAGGCTGGTACGGCGGCAAACCTGCCGACTGCGAGGAGCGCAAGTGGTTCTTCTCGCAGGACAAACCGTTCTTCGTCAGCGAATTCGGAGCCGGAGCCGTGGCCGGACGCTTCGGCAGCAAGGACGAGAAATGGACCGAAGAGTATCAGGCCGAGGTCTACCGCAAGACGCTGGCCATGTACGACCGCATCCCCGGTTTCGCCGGCTGCACACCTTGGATACTCATGGACTTCCGCTCTCCACGTCGTCAGAACCACACGACGCAGAACTACTTCAACCGCAAGGGCGTCGTTTCGGAGCGCGGCCAGACCAAGCAGGCCTTCTACGTGCTGCAGGACTTCTACAAGAAGAAAGGTGCTTTCAAGAAGAAATAAGCGGAACTGTTTTTTGGTTTTCAGACGTCATGCGCTGCCATAAGGGCGGCGGCCGGTTGCCGGAAGGACCGTTTCTCGTTGCCAATCGGCAGCCGTTGACGTGACAAATCAGTGAAATTGCACGGTAAAATCAGTGAGATTGCCAGACAATTTCACTGATTTTGTTTTGCAATTTCACTGATATGCCACATCAAAACAAACCGAACGGCCAGACAACAACAGCCTTCTGACACTGAAACGAGGATCTAATGACTCGGCGAAAAGGCCCTGATGACTCGGCGACAAGGGTCTCCTGACAAGACAATGAGGGGAAAATGGCACGGCGACAGGGCTCTGATGACTCGGCAAAAAAGGAGAGAGGCATTTGTGTCAGGGCACAAAAAAAGAATGATACGAACCGGCATTGCCTCAGAACAGCGGGCAGATGCCGGTTCGTATCATTCAGGGGACAGCCCGTCCGACGCGTTCCTGACGCGACGTCAGGCGTCGGACGGGCTCAGAGACGCATCAGAATGTGAAGACGACGAACGACTTCGGAGGAATGTTTGCACTGACGACGTTGCCCTTGATGAACTCAGCCGGCACGTCAGCCGTGCGCGGAACGATGACATTCTTCTTCGCAATGGTGTTCTCGGCACGCGGGTTGCTGGAGTGGAGAATGGTTATTCTGCCTTTCTTCAGGCTCTTCAGCCCCTTGAAGGTGACTTCGATGGGCTGTTCCTTGCTGCTGGTGTTGACAATCTTCAGGATATACTGGTCCTTGTTCTTGTCGTAGACAGCAGAAGCGCAGAGGCCATCCTGTCCGGTGACGGGCTTCTTGTTCTCGGTCAGCGAGAGCACGTTCGTACCCGGATTCTGTCCGTAGAGCTGCTGCACGTAGTAGTTCGGCGTGCGGACTGTGGTGAGGTTGTCCATCCAGATGAGGTCGGGACGCCACTGCCAGCCCTCGACGTGAGAGAAGAGCGGTGCGTAGGTGGCCATGTGCACGATGTCGGCGTTGCGCTCGAAGCCTGTCATGATGGCAGCTTCGGCCAGTGCAGCCTCGAAGACGTTCTTCCCGGTGGGCGATGCGGGATTGGCATCGATGTGGCATGCGTATTCACCAGCAAACACTTTCGGGCCCTTGCGGTCGTACTTGTCGTAGCGAGTGACGTTCTCCATGAACCATTCGGGCGAACGGTAGTAGTGCTCGTCGACGAGGTCGGCCTTCAGTTTCTTCATCTGTTCCCATCCGTAGGTGAACTGTTTGCCGTCCTTATCGTCGGGCGACGGGCCGCTGGAGCCCACGATCTTCATCTGCGGGTACTTGGCGCGGATGGCCTTGACGAACTTCTCAAGGCGTTCGGGATAGAGAGGTCCCCACTGCTCGTTTCCGATACCAATCTGCTTCAGGTTGAAGGGCTGCGGATGTCCCATGTCTGCGCGCAGCTTTCCCCACTTGGTAGTGGTGGCACCGTTGGCGAACTCGATGAGGTCGAGCGCGTCGTCGATGTAGGGCTGCAGGTCGTCCACGGCCACGTGGCACTTGGCTGCGTTCTCGTCAGGGTTCTGGAACTGGCAAGCCAGACCGACACTGAGCACGGGCAGCGCCTGAGCACCTATCTCCTCGGAGAGGAGGAAGAACTCGTAGAATCCGAGTCCGTAGGTCTGATAGTAGTTGGGATAGAGCCGATGGGGGAAAGTATAGTTCCAGCGGTTCTCGTTCAGGGGTCGGTTCTCGACGGGTCCGACGCTGTTTTTCCACTGATAGCGCGAATTGAGGTCGGTACCCTCGACGATGCAGCCGCCAGGGAAGCGGAACACGCCGGGATGGAGGTCCTTGAGGTCCTTCACGAGGTCTGCCCTGAGCAGTCCTTTCCACGCATCCTGAGGGAAGAGGCTGACGTGATCGAGGTCAACGCCGTTGGTTCCTTCAAGATAGACGCGCATGTATCCCTTGGCATCCGTGCGCGGCGACTCGAGCGTGGTGGTGTACTTCTTCCAGCTTTTGCCCTGGATGGCGATGCCGTGCTTGGCAATCACCTCGTTGTCGGAGCCGATGAGCTCCACACGTATCTTCGCATCGTTGCTGCCGACGGTGCGTGCGTAGACAGAGAAGTTGTACTTCATGCCCTTCTTCAGTCCCATGCCGAAGAAGCCGCGGTTCTCCAGTCCGGTGAACTTGTCGCGGTGGCCGCTGTTCTCCAGCCTGACATAGTGCGGATTGCGCTCGAAGGCTGGGTCATCGTCCTCCACGTCGACGTTTCCGAAGGTGTTCCATCCCATGAGTCGCTGCGGGAACTCGAACGAACGGTTCTCCACCAGCTCGGCATAGAGTCCGCCGTCTGCGCCAAAATTGATGTCCTCGAAGAAGATTCCGTACATAGTGGGCTGGATGGCAGCCCCCAGTTTCTTGGTCTGCACCGTCATCTGGTGCTGGGCGCTGGCCGTCATCGTGGCCAACGCTGCCACGGCCAACGTGGCAAAGAGTCTCATTTTTTTCATAAATGAATGGTTAGTATTTATGGTTATGTTCTATTATCTGGCTTTGTCGTTTCAACGTAGTCGCCGCATGAGCGTTGCAAATATACGAAAAATATAGGTTATCTTAGTGGATAAAGCGTGATAAATGGTGGATTTTAGGGATTTTTCATTATCTTTGTGGTCATATAGAGACAACTGAATGGGAACGGTATGAAAAGAATCGTAGTGGCAGCAGTACTCGTACTGACAGCGCTGGCGACCGTGGCTGCGCCTGCCAAGCGCGGACTCTGGGCCAGCAGGACGACGGCCGAGGGCAAGATCGTCGCGGTGGAACTGCGCGGCGACGAGACGCTACACTTCTGGCAGGACCGCCAGGGGAACTGCTACACGGAGGACGACAACGGCCTGCTGCACCGACGTGACGACATGAAGCAGCTGAGACAGTCGGCCCGGCAGACGCGTGCGGTCCGCAACCGGCAGCGGCAAGAACGTCGACTGGCAGCCCGGCGGCAGGAATCGCTGACGGGTACGCGGCGCGGACTGATCATCCTAACGGCGTTTGCCGAACAGACGTTCAGGCCCGAGCACGACAATGCGTTCTACCAGACACTGGCCAACGCGAGCAACTACAGCGATGAGGCCACCGGACTGCGCGGAAGCGTGCACGACTACTTCCTGGCACAAAGCGGCGGACAGCTGAAACTGCGCTTCGACGTGGTGGGGCCCGTCACACTGAAACACGAGACGGCCTACTACGGAGCCGAGAGCGGCGACGGAGAGCGCGACGTGAGGCCGGGCGAGATGGTGAAAGAGGCGTGCGAGGCGGTGGCCCACATGGTGGACTTTGCCGACTACGACTGGGACGGCGACGGCGAGACAGAGCTGGTGAGCATCGTCTACGCCGGCGAGGGACAAGCCACGGGTGGCGGCAGCGAAACGGTATGGCCGCACGAGTGGGCCCTGAGCGAAGCACTTGGCAAGGCCATCAGCATCGGTGGCACGCAAATCGACATCTACGCGTGCAGTCCGGAGCTGGCCGGGCAACGGCAAGCGGGCATCGGCACCCTCTGCCATGAATACGCCCACTGCATGGGACTGCCCGACCTCTACGACATGTCGGACGAAGGAGAGGGCTTCGGCATGGGCCACTGGTCGCTGATGGACGAGGGTCTGTACAACGGCGATGGCTTCTGTCCGTGCAACTTCACAAGCTGGGAGTGCACGGCCTGTGGCTGGATGTACCCCGAAGTGGCAACGGGCAGCACGGACGTGGCGGCGCTGTTGCCGCTGAGCGAGGGCGACGAAGCGTGGATGATAGAGAACAGCAGCTGGCCGGACGAATGCTACCTGCTGGAGAACCGGCAACAGACAGGCTGGGACGAGGCCCTGCCCGGAAGCGGACTGTTAGTGCTGCACGTGGACTTTGACAAGGCGGCATGGGACAACAACAAGGTGAACGACGCCGACGTACAACGCTGTACCATCTTCCACGCAGACAACGAGGAGGACGACGAGAGCGGCGACGCGTACCCGTGGAACGGCAACGACCGGCTGACAGCGACGTCGGTGCCGGCCGCCACGGTGAACCACGCCTACGACGACGGCCGCACCACGATGGCCGCAGAGATAACGGACATCGTCCGGAACGCTGACGGCACCGTCGGCTTCAGCATCCTGATGGAACCGACGGGCCTCGGCAACGACACGCTCTTCTACGAGAGCTTCGACAAATGCGCATCGACGGGCGGCAACGACGGCAGATGGGAAAGCAGGGTGGCCCTGGGGCAGCTGCTGACCGACAACGAGGGATGGGAAGGTGTGACCCTGTATGGCGGCGACCGCTGCGCACGCGTGGGCAACACAACGAAGTTCGGCTACATCAAGACACCGAGCATCCGCGTGTCGGGAACGTGCCGACTGCGGTTCAAGGCCGCTCCGTGGGGCGACGAGGAGAACTTCATGTTCGTCGTGGTGGATGAAGGAGATGCCGAACTGGAGGAGCTGAGCTACGAAACGATGACGTGTCGGCAATGGAACGAGACGGACCTGCTGCTGACTGGGACCGGCCGCGCACGCCTGAACATCTATTCAAACCAGTACAGGTTCTTCCTGGACGAGGTGGTGGTGACCAAGGAAGATGACGACGGCACGGTGACGCAGATAGCGGAAAAGCGCCTTACGGACAGGCGGAAAGGCATCTTCACACTGGACGGCCGCCGCGTGAAGTCATCACTGAACAGCCTCGCAAAAGGGATATACATTGTGGATGGCATAAAAATAGTGAAATAAGGCATGATTCTTGCGGCAAAAGGGTCACAGAATGAGTTTTTTTTATTAACTTTGTGGCGGAAAAAAAACTTGAACATGAAGAGATTTTTCGTATCAATGGCGATGGTCGTCGCGGCCATCAGCATAAGCGCTATACCGGCCAAGCGCGGAATATGGCGCACCGTCACGTTAGAGGACGGCACACAAGTGAAAGTGGAATTACGAGGCGATGAGAACATGCACTTCTGGAGAGCGGAAGACGGACGTTGTTTTACAAGAGAGAACGACGGCAGCTACCAGCTGACAGACCTGAACACCCTGAGAGAACAGGCTAACGAGAACAGAAGACGGCTGGCTCCAGCCAACGGACCGCGCCGGGCACACTACGCCTCGACAGCCGACGGACTGGGCGAATACGGCAAGAGCGGCATGGGCTCGGTGAAAAGCATCGGTGAGGTGGTCATTCCGGTCATTCTCGTGGAGTTTGCCGACTCGGCGTTCAGACCAGAGAACACGATCGAGAAGATGGAACGCTACTTCAACGAGACGGGCTACGCCGACGAGCCAGGATGCGTGGGCTCAGCACGCGACTACTTCATCAGCCAGAGCTACGGCATGTTCAAGCCGTCGTTCCCCGTAGTGGCCAAAGTGCAGGTGTCGAAGAATTATGCTTACTACGGTGGCAACAACGCACAGAAGAACGACAAGAACGTCATCGGTATGGTGCGCGAAGCCGTGAAGCAGGCCGCGATGCAAGGCATCGACTTCTCTGAGTACTACGTTAACGGCAGCGTACCCTTGGTGAGCTTCATCTATGCAGGACTGGGCGAAGCCAGCGGCGGCGACGAGAACACCATCTGGCCCCACCAGCTGGACCTGACTGACTACTACCAGAGCATGAGCGGCTTCAAGATTAAGTCATACTTCGTGGGCAACGAACTGAGCTACTATGGCGGTCTGGACGGCATCGGAACGTTCTGCCATGAGTTCGGTCACGGATTGGGACTTCCCGACTTCTATTGCACCAACTACAGCTACGAGAACGATGCACCCTTCGGCAACTGGTCGATCATGGAGTCGGGTAGCAATATCAACCAAGGCAGGGCTCCCATCGGCTACACAGCCTACGAACGCAGCTATCTGGGATGGCTCAACATTCCTGAAATGCCGGAAGAAGCAGCCGCCATCACGCTCGGCGACCCCGAGATCGAAGACAGCAACTACGCCATCATGTTCAAGAAGCCGAAAAGCAACACCGAGTATTACATCCTGGAGAACCGACAGCCGGGGACATGGTTCCCATCGACATTTGGCAGCGGCCTGATGGTGACGAAGTTCACGTACAACCGAGACCTTTGGGCACAGAACGTCCTGAACAACATTCAAACATCGAAACGCGCGTTCGTACAGACAGCCGACGGAATGAAGCTGAACTACTCGGCAGAAATGAGCAACCTCTACGGCAACGGCGTGACCGACATCAACACATGGCAATGGTTTGACACATCGGTATCGGAAGATATCCCCATCTACAAAATCATGAAGCACAGCGACAGAAGCATCACGTTCAACCTGAAAGAGCGCGTGCTACCCGATATGTACAAGCCCACGGAAGGCACAACCTACACGAAGGTGACCGACATCAGCCAACTGCACAAGGAAGACACCGTCGTCATCGTGAGCGAGTCGGACCTGATCGGCTGCGGCAAGGAGTCGACAAAGACAGGCCGCTCGGGCGTCTCGATCAACGTGCTGGACGAAGGAAACAAGGTGCTGGCTGAAAGCAACGTGCAGGAATTCGTTCTCTTGCAGACAGCGACAGGCGAATGGGGCCTGAAATGCGGTACCAACTACCTCTCGGCAAGCAATTCGGGTGAAGGTCTGCGCCTGGCAGCGAAGCCTGACGCCAATGCCATGGCCGACATCTCGTTCACCGAAGAGGGCCATGCAGTCATCCAGTTCGTCGGAAAGAACAAGAACAACCTGATCAGATACAACGAAGACGGCACCTTCTTCTGCTGCTATGCTTCCGAAACGACAGGCGACAACATTCAAATATACAAGAAAGGCGGCATTCCCTCGGGCATCAACACGGTAACACTCGACAAGAACCAGCATGCAGAAGGAATCTACACACTGACAGGTCAGAAGGTGCAGGGCAACCTGACCAAGGGCGTCTACATCATCAACGGAAAGAAAACAATCATCAAATAGAAAAACAACACACGTAAACACTTTTCCTGTAATCGTCAAGAACGCTTCGGCCCGTGCGGGCCGAAGCGTTTGTTTTTATTGCAATGGGATGATGTTTTGAGTCGTCAAGCGATATTTCAGCAGACAATTTGCTATGTGTCGGAGAAAATGTGTATCTTTGTCCTTGTTTATGACGGTTTGCTCCGGAAAGACAACGGCAGCCCTGAAGGCTCTACAGGACGCTGCTGACGCGCAAAGACGGAGAGACGGGAGCAGAACCCGATGACGCAGGATCAATACTACTAATAAAAAAAATAAAGAAATGAGACAGTTTTTGTTAACAATGGCAGTACTGGCGGCCGCCCTGCAAAGCGTGCGCGCCGAAGTAGACCCGAATTTCTACATTTACATTTGTTTCGGGCAGTCTAACATGGAAGGCAACGCGCAGTGGGAAGCACAGGACGTGGGCAATGTGGATCCACGTTTCCAAATGCTGGCGACATGCAATTTCGACAATCCTAAGCGCACAATGGGCAACTGGTACACGGCAGAGTGTCCCATCGTCAGTCCGGTCGGGAAGCTGGGACCTTCCGACTACTTTGGACGGACCATGGTGCAGGAGCTTCCTGACAAGCGTGTAGGCGTCATTGCCGTTGCCATGGGTGGCAGTCCCATCGAGATGTTCGACAAGGACCTGTACCAGAAGAAACTCAATGAGAACCCCGACGAGTGGTGGGCACAGTTAGCCAAGAGATATTACGGTGGCAATCCTTACGGACGCATCATCGAAATGGCCAAGAAAGCGCAGGAGGTGGGCGTCATCAAGGGCATCCTGCTGCATCAGGGCGAGTCGAACAACGGTGATCCGAACTGGCCAGGCATGGTGAAGAAAATCTATAAGGACATGCTGCGCGACCTCGGTCTCAGGGCTTCCGACGTGCATCTCTTCGTAGGCGAGACAGAGTATGCCGAGATGGGCGGTGGCTGCTCATGGCACAACACCGTGGTAGCGAAGATTCCTGAGGTGATTCCCACCGGTCATGTGGTCTCGGCCGAAGGCATCCCGGGCAACGGAACCGACCCCTGGCACTTCTCGGCTGAGGGTTACCGAATCTTCGGACGGCGCTACGCCGAGAAGGTACTGGACGTAATGAACCATCCGGAAGCCTACACCAAGACCTTTGCCATCGACGAACGCCTGACGGGTGGCACGTCGGCGCTCGTAGATAAGACCTTTGCCATTGTCAATGAGGCGGAAGGGAAAGCCCTTTACGGTTCTATCGGCCGGAATCTGGACTACGGAGACTACAAGCAAGCTTTCGACATCTCGAACGAAGGCTTCCTCTTTAAAATGGGTAGGATTACCGGTGGGCGAGCACTGCGACTCATCACACCCGACAACGAGGTGTACCAGATTGACGGGGAAACGGGATATCTGAATTCGCAGGATGTCAACGGCGACTGCTGTTTCATACAAGGACTGAACGGGCAGAGGGGTTACGAGATACCGGACGGCGCCGTATGGAAGCCTGAGTACGTGGAAGGAAAGGGTTGGACACTGATGAATGTGGGTACAGGCAAGTATCTCAAGGATGCCACGACGGCCAAGTACGACGAGCCCACCTACTTCACTTTCTGCACACTCGCCGATGTCACCACCGGTATCAAGGAGATACCCAATACAACCTACACCAACAAACAGCTTGGAGAATACGTCTACACGCTTCAGGGTGTGAAGGTGGGTAAGAAAAGTGATTGGAATCGCTTGCCTCAGGGCCTCTACATCGTCGGTGGGAAAAAGCTCATGAAGCAATAAGCTATGTGGAATGAATTCGCCTGTTCGCCAAGGCGAACAAGATCGGTACAAACATCGTACTGACGAACTTACAAGGTAGGATATAAACGAAGAGGGTGCACTCTACTGCGGAGTGCACCCTCTTTGTTATTGAAAGATATTGATAAGCTGATTTTACTTCACCATGAACTTCTTACCGTTCTGGATGTAGATCTGACCGCGAACAGGATTAGCGACGCGCTGTCCGGCGAGCGTGAAGATAGCGTTGTTCTTCTTCACCTCGTTGTTTACGTTCTTGATGCCTGTAGCCTCGTCCTCGGCAATGATGACCTGGCGGATGTGCATGCCGCTGAAGACAGACATGACGATATAGTTCTTCTCGCCAGCAGCGTCAATCTTGATGGCATCGCCCGAAGCGATCGGCGAAACGCCAGTCACGAGCTCGGTGCCGTTGATCGAAGCCTTCGTGTCAACGCTGGTACCCGGGCAGAAGGTCACGACCTTGTCGCCGGCACCCTCGTACCATACCTTCACAACCTGACCGGTCTTCAGGCCGTAGATGGCCAGATAACGGTTCTGGTTAACGATGAGACCCTGAGCGTCGAACTTCATCTCCTCGCCGAGAGCCACCTGGCACTCTGCAGGCAGAACGGTTCCGGTGTAGTCCTTATAGCCACGGAAATCGCGGTTGGTACGGTCTTCCTTGCCCTCACCCATGTTGACCTGGAAGTTCAGGTTAGCCTTGGTGACAGCCTCGCCGGCAGCACCTGCAGCTACGAAGTCGAATACGACAGGATCTTGCGGCTGAGGATCATCGCCCGGCTCACCCTGGGTAACAGTAAAGACGGCATCAGCTCCACGCTCACTGACAATGTGGATCTCAGCCTTACGTCCAGAGAGACCGGCGGGCAGCGGCTCAGCTTCGAACTGAGTCAGCGTATAATAATCATTTTGTTCATCAACATCCGGATCGTAATACTTATCTTCATGAGCCACGATTTTCAGCCAGTCGGGCATGCCCTCGAACTGATAGTTCTCCTCTCCTTCGTAGCCTTCCCATGTGGAAAGACGGGGGAGTGTAGACTGATACTGAATATTGCCATACAGATTGGTTTCTTCCTGACCAGTGTCGGGATTAGTCTCGGTGATGCTTGCATAGACAATGCCACCCTCAGGATCAGCAATCATGTTCTCGAAGCCATCAGCAATCTTTACAACATCATGCATGCAATAGAGGTGGATGACAGCATTGTAGTGGCGTGTCCAGTCGTAAGTGTCACCATCTTGTTCGTTGTAGTAGTCGCTCTGCTCCTTGGTGATGGCCTGGCAGTAGTACAAACCGTCGAGGGGCTCACCATTATCCACTCTGACATAAGAACGGCAAGTCGGGGTAACCAGACCGTCGTTGAGGAAGCAGTCGGTATCGGTGCCCTTCAGGTCACCAGACATATAGAGACCGAAGTTGACGTCAGGCTGCTCGAAACCGCTGATGATGATGACAAACTCGTCCTTGACAATGAACGGAACGGCATACTCGGTGCCGAAGGCATCCTGTTCTTTCTGAGAAACGAGGAAAGCACCGAACGTCTTTCCATCTTCATTCTCAACGTAAGTAGCGTCGGCCATGCTGAACGGCATGTCAGCGATGACGTCACCAATGGAACCATCATCGTTCACTTTGCGAACGGTAACCTTCATCTGGGTATCGTCGTTCATAAGTGGTGTTCCCTCGTAGTTGACTACGCGGAAGAAGAGCTCAGAGATGCAGAGCGGGGTGATGGGCTTCTTGTAGAACTCGTAAAGAGCATTCGTCTTCACTTCAACGACAGAACCGTCATCCATCGTCATTTGGCGTACAGTATTACCGAAAGAAGAACCATTGCTGAAACCATAGTAGTAACCGACAGCCAGGTTGACATTGGTAGCTGCTGTAATGGAGTCACCATTGATAAGAGCAACTGTAGAGGCGATAGTATTCTCACCATCGTTCATGCCGTCACCAAAGATGTATGTTCTTCTGCCCATGGAAAGCTGAGGAATGTAAAGAGAGCTGATGTAGTTCTCGGGAATCTTCGGCATCACAACCTTGAGGTCGTTTTCTTCGGTTACAGTAGCACCCAACTGCTCTGGAGTATACGAGTTGCCAGTATTGGTAATGAACTTCCAGGTAGTGCCGTCCTTGTCTTCAGCCATATTCTTGTAGAGAACCTCAGTGAAGGTAGGCATGTACAGGTAGGACCAATAGGCGCCAGAACTGCTATTGCTACCCGATACATAGAGCGAGCCTACAGGACGCTGGTACCAGAAGCCATTACCCACTGAGCGGCGTGGAGCCTTCCATACAGAGTTTGTAGCCTTTACATCGCGCACGGGAGCCATTGCTTCAGGAGCGGCCTGAGCTTTTACGAACTCCGTGGTAGCCGCTCTTTTCATGGCGGCCTTCACGCTGCTTGTCGGCTTTTGTGCAAACGTGCTGGCAGAAGCCAACAGCATTGCACCGAGGAACAGTAATGATTTTTTCATAATGATTGATGTTTAAATAGATAAAAAATAGTTTTCCATTAAATTGTCACAGTGAACCACAGGTCAGGATCGCTGACAGAAGTGAGCTTCACGCGGGTGACGTCGAACTTTGTCAGTGCATTGGTCACGACGAACTCCTGAGAGAACAGACTGACGATGGCCTGGACGGCGGGCAGAGCGTTGTACACATTTGTACTGGCTGGAGTCTGACCTGGCTTAAGATTAGCTTCGACACCTGGTCCGGTGTAACCGAAGGCGACCTTGTCACCATTCATCTCAAATGTGTAGTTGTAGCCAACGCTCGTACTGGTGGCTGTACCGGGTGTATAACGAACGAGCCACTGGAAAGAATCATTCTTCACGTTCCACTGATAACGGAGACCGACGAAGCCATAAGGTTTATTGCCTTTTCCCCCTTTCATTGTGGTGAAGTCGGTATAGAGGTTATCGATGTATGTCTTGAATTTGGGCGACATCTCATCTTCGCTCAAAGAGACATTGAACTGGTGATCTCCCTTTCCGTTTGCGTAGTCTCTGAAGAATTCGGTCACGGGATATCCCTGAATATTGAACTCAGGATTGTCGGTGCCGATGAACATGTCCTGCTCAGGGTCGTAGCGCAGTTCCTGCAGCGTTCCTTCGAGATAATCGCGCTCGAAAGCGTCGCGGAAGCGGATGTAGTAGTCGTTGCCGCGCTTGGTGATGAGGAACGGATTGAAGGACTCATTGGCGATGGCATCGGAGCCTTTCGGATAGATGTTGGGCAGACCGTCATTAGAGTCGTCCATGTTGTAGATGGAGTCGGGGCCGAAATGGATGATATTTCCTACAGGAGCAGATGCAGAGAACATCTTGTTGTGGAAAGCTTTCACGTCAGCAAGGTACTCCTCGTAGTCAACGCCTTCCTCAACAGGAGTGAGCAGGTTATAGGTATCACGCTTCTTGCCCTTGAGCATCATATAGCTTGCATCCTCGGGTGCATCGACGATGATGAACTCATAGTCACCGCCACATCCCTCGCTCTGTTCATTATCTGAAGTCCAAGGAATATCTTCAGGATCAGAGAACGCATGCATGCAGGAATTATAGGTGTTGAACGAAAGCACAGGACCGTTGTCCTTGATAACTTCCCATCCTGATGTAGCTGTGGAATATTGGTTGCCGCTGAAACGGTTGTCCATGGCTACACGCACAGAATTGTCGGGATTGAAGTCCATGAGAATCAGATATCCGCTTCCTGCGGGAGACACGTCCTTCAGTGTGGGATAATACTGCATAGCCCATCCGTTGGGCTGGGCTTCGAGCCTTGCCGAGTACTTATCGCTGGACTCATTGAGTCGCTCAGCCGCTGACTTCTCGAAGATATTGTCTTCTTCACCTGCGCAGCCAGTCAGTGAAAGTGCGATGGCTGCTATTGCTAAAGAAAATATGATCTTTTTCATACGTCTGTTCGTTATAGGTTATTTCTTAATTTGCAGTTTCTTGTATTGCTCAACCTCCTCCAGCAACTTCGAGTAGAGTGAAGGTTCGTCGGGGTTGGAAACATAGGTCAGACGGTTGATGAAGTCGCCATTATTGTCGCGCATGAAGTTGCCGTTTTCGTCCGTCATATACTGACGTGTCTGCACTTCACGACGCAGTTCATCGATGTCAATGTTCCAGTTCTCCTTCAGCCACGTACGTACGAGATCAAGTTTCTGCAGGATGACAGCCTGTCCGTTGATGTTATCCATGTTGGTGCTGACGGTGTAGTTGCCCTCGTTATCAAGTGCTACAAATCCGTTGGCATTGCGGGGCACCACCTTTCGGATAAGCTTGTATTCATAGTTAGCCATCTGGCGCAGATAACCAATTGTGTCGTAGTTCTGCGTCATGTAGGCATAACCGGACTGATACTCCTGATAAGCGCGCGGATAGTATTTCTGATACTCTTCCAACGTGTAGTCAATCTCTTCCCAGTCGTACTGGGCAGAGTTGAGGAGCTGATTCCAACGGTCCTGATTGTAGGTAACGTAACAAGCCAAAGTCTCTACCCAGTCCTCACCAGCTTGCGAAGAACCGTAAGGAGTGACGAATCCGAGAGAAGCCTGGATGGTGTCGCTCTTCTGTGCCCATCCCATGGCGTCGTAAAGACCGGAGCTGATGGTGTTGAATGCCGTCGGGCGGAGGTAGGTCTGGTCGAGGATGTGTCCGAACTCATGGTGCATGGTGTGGAAGAAGAGCTGATTCAGTCCATAAGCGCCTTCAATCCTGTCCACGTTGAGCTTGTTCACCTCCATCAAGGTCACCTTGATACCGCCCTCAGCCACACCGAGCTCGCGCGAGCCGTCGCTCAGATACCCAGGTGAACCGATGACGTGAATGATACGGGGAGAATACTTCTTGAGGAACACGTCCTTCTCACCAGCCAGCTTGGCATAGACATCAAGCCAAAGGTATTTCACCAGAACGGCCAGATCGACGCTACGCTCGTAAGTGGCAGGCACGAGGTTCTTCTGCATGTCTGAACCTACATCCTCCATCTTATAGATGAATTTCAAGTTATAAGGCTCCAGGAAGTTTTTCTTCACGAAGGTATCCAGCGGGAATGTGTAGGCAGCGCGGTCCAGCGGATAGTCTGTGGTATCATAGATACTGGGACCCAAATCTTCCTCGCTACACGACGTGAGCGCTATACTCAGTGAGAACTGGCAAAGGATTAAAGATAAACCGATGAGCAGTCCCTTTCTTGTACTATATTTCTTGGTATTCATAATATCCAATTTTCAATGTTCATAGTTCATTTCTTATACAACAACTCGCTCAGGTCAGTGGTAGCCGAGAAGGGTTTGACACGACTTGTGCTCTCATTGGTAGTCTTACTGGTGGGCTGACTTGGCTCCATACCGGCAGCAATTGCATCTTGCGGAATCTCAAGAGCTCTGCGCGGATCGTTCCACGTCATGCGAAGAGTGTCGTTCTTCACACCTGTAGAGGTGTTGTTACCATAGACGTGGTAGTACTCCATACCCCAGCGCTTGAGGTCGAAGAATCGCTTTCCAGTGAAGTTCGTCTCAAAGCGGCGCCAGTAGTTAACACAGTTCATGTAGGGAACAGCCTCGGGTGAAATGTTCCAGTTAGGATCCATATTCTTCAGGAAGTCCCAATTCTCAAAGCAGTTGTAATTGGTGGCAACGCCGAAATAGCTATGGATAAGGTCATCAGTCATGGGAGTCATGCCACCGTTAGCGACCAGCGTGGTCTTTGTCTTCTCAGAGAAGTTCATTGTACTCAGGTGGTAGGTGCAGAGGTCGTCGCTGGCTCCAGCCAAATCACCGAGGTTAATCTTCGCCTCAGCACGCTCTAACAGCAACTCCATCAGCGTGAACTCACGACGGATGGTATGAGCATAACCGATACCGGCCACCTTGTCGCTGTACTGGAATTGTTCTCCGATCCAACCTGGTGCGAAGCCATAGTCACGCGAACCGAAAAGTCCCATCACCCAGATGGTAGCGTTGGCAGCCCACTTCCTCCACATCGGCGTGTTATGGTAGTAGATTTCACGGGCAACCAGTCCACCCTGCTCATAGCGATAGCGTGATTTACGGAAGATGGTTGAATATGTATCAATGAGCATCAAGTTGTTAAAGTCGTATGGCGTCTGCCAGACAGTAGCAAAGTCACTGAGGTACGAGCAGTCATCCAGGGGACCATAATCGAAGAACTTCGGCACGAGCTGACTGTTATCCGTACCCAGCACAATGTTTGCCTGCTCGACTGCTTTGCTCCACTGGTGCGTGAACAGATAAACACGAGCAGCAAAAGCATGGGCAGCCTCTTCATTGAAATGCCATTTTGGCTTTTCGTAGTTGATGTTGCTGATGCACTTCAGACCTTCTTCCATGTCTTCGATAATCTTCTTATAGGTATCAGTCACATTGCCACGAGAGTATTTATCGTCAACCGTGCTGATAACACTGGTGACATAAGGAATACCAATGTCCTGTTTGCTGAGTTCATCGGTCTTATAGGCCTGTGAGAAGATGTTCACCAGCATGAAGTGACAGTAGGCACGGATGAGCAGGGCTTCACCTTTCGCTGCCGTGAGCTTCGCCGTCATGGGCTGTCCCTTGCTGACGAGGTCGTCGATGGCCTGCAAGACTTCGTTAACAGAGTTGATGGTCAGGTAGGTGCTGGTCCACATTCCGCCGGGAGTATCGCTGGAAGTGGAAGACTTTACAGGCTCGAAACGGTATAACTCGTCGTCCTGACGTCCAGAAGAAGCCAAATTATAGTGCGACAGCTTCTGTTCGGCATCGCTTGCAATGGGATAATGCTCGGCGTTGAGGTCCATGATATTGTCGCTTGAGAGCTCGCAGAACCAACCATAGTTGGAATCGGGATAGGATCCTGAAAGCAACATGATGATCTGGTTCTCGGTGCTCAGCTCCACACGGTCGTCCGGCTCCTTGTCAAGGAAATCGTTGCAGGAGACAAAGAGGAGCGAAGAAAGTGAGAGGAATCCAATCTTCTTCACCTTATTATATATATGTGCTTTTGTCATCATAATTCGTATTCTTTTATTATCCAATCGAAAAAACATGCTTTAGATTCCCAGACGAACGGTCAGAGTGAACTGCTTGGAAAGCGGAGTTGCCACACCACCCGAGTTAACGAACTCAGGATCCTGGCCGTTCAGCTTCTTGTCTGCATAAATCAGGAAGAGATTGGTCGCGTCAAGCTTCAGAGAGGCAGAAGAAAGACCGATCTTGTTGACGAACTTCGGAGTGAAGTCGTATGTCAGCGAGATGTCCTTCATACGGATGAAACCACCGTCTGCCACACGGGCTGTAGAGTAATTGTATGCATTATAAGCATAGCCCAGATAGTTGTCCTTGTAGTTCTGACGGACAGAGGCGATAGCCGGGATGTCGGTCAGGTTCTCGTCGCCAGGCTGCACCCAACGGTTCTTAAACTCTTTCGGCATGGCTGCCAGGTCGCTGTAACTGGACGAGAAGACGGGGTCAAGACGGAGCTTGTTACCGAACGAATAGGTGATGAAGACGTTCAGACGCCAGTTTTTCCAGCGGAACATATTGTTCAGACCACCCGTGATGGTAGGCTCTGACGGTCCTTCGTACACCAAATGGTCAAGACGCTCATACTCCTGGAAGTAGATGTCGCTGGTGGTCTTTACACCGCTTTCGTTGATGACTTGCGGAATACCTTCGTCGTTGAGTCCCTGGAACTGGAACGAGAATAGAGCACGGTGGGGATAGCCTTCACGTGCGTAACCGTTCGAAGAAACGAGGTCGATGACACGCGATACAGACATCAGGTCGGTAATCTCGGTATGGTTGTACGCAAAAGTAAGGTCAGTGCTCCATGTGAAGTCCTTGGCACGAATGTTGGTAGAAGAAATCGTAGCCTCTACACCGTGAGACTTCATCGAAGCGACGTTAGAATACTGACGACCGATGATCTGGCCGTAGTAGTAACCCATCAGGTCGAAGTTGTCGCGCCAGTAAGCATCGGTAACGATATTGATACGGTTGTTCAGGAAACCGAGATCGATACCGACGTTGAACTCGTGCTTCTTCTCATAAGTAAGGTCCTTGTTACCAAGACTGGACTGATAGAGAGCGAGTTCCTGCTGGTCGCCCTGCGGACGCCACATGTTGGTAGAGCGGAAGATAGGCTTGGCATTGGATGCTGCCGTCTGCTCACCTACGAGTGAATAGCTCAGACGAAGTGTTGCGTGAGACATGGCGTAGTTGGTCTTTTCAGCCCAGCGCTTGAAGAACGGCTCCTCGTGGGCATTCCACGATGCAGAAACGTTCCACGTGGGCAGCCAACGGCTCTGTCGGCTCTTACCGAGCTGGTTTGAACCATCGTAACGAGCTGTGAAGTTGGCCGAATATCGTCCTTTGTAAGAATAGTTCACGTTGCCGAAATAAGCCAGACGGCGGTTCCATGAACGTGCGAAGGAAGTTAATTCGGTTCCTTCCTCCTTGGCCTGCTTGAAGAAATCAGGTGTGATAGTAACAATGCGGTTCATGTTGTAGTTCACACCGTAGTCCTGATGCTCACGAGCGTCGTAGTCAGCACGGTTAGCCTCCATACCGGCGAGTGCGCTGAAGATATGCGTTTCTTCATCGTTGACCGACCATACGTGGTTGTAGTTCACTGTACCACGGAAGTCAAGCTGCTTCACCTGATTGAGATTCTCTATAAAGATACCTCCAGCAGGCATCACAGAGATGGGCAGTGAGTTGGGTTTGTCGGGATCGCTGTAGAGATATGGGTTCGAATACATGATATTCGGGTTGTCAACACCAGCGCGGTAAGCCTCGGCCTGGTTTGAGCTGTCCCTGATGGAGTGATCACGTGCCGAACGGTTGATACGGTATGACCCGAGGAGGTTGACAGAAAGTCCACGAAGCGGCTTCCACTCCAATTCACCCTGGAACTTCAGGTCCATCACATTGATGTCGATATAGTTGTTGTCCAGCTCATGGAAGATGCTGAACGGAGCGTAGTTACGCGTATACATCTGATAGGGATCCAGCGTACGGCTGGTATTCAGTGCGTAACTGAAGGGGTTGATGTCGAACGAACGGCTGACGGCACCCGAAACGACGTCGGTGCTCTGATTCAGCGTACCAGGAGCCTGCTGGTCGCGGTAGCTACCGTTGGTACGCAGGGTGACGGTAAGGCTCTTCGACAAGTTATATGAAGCATTGATGTTTGCAGTATAGCGCTGCACCTTCGAGTCCTTGGTCCATCCCGGGTCTACCATGGCAGAAAGCGAAGCATACATGCTTGACTTGTCGGTACCCGACGAGATGCTGACCGAATGGGTCTGCATGATATTACTGTTGAAAAGCAGATCGAACCAGTCTGTATTGCGGAATTCTGCCTCCTGCAGATACTTAGCCATAGCGGCATCGGTGAAGGGAAGCGAGAAAGAGCCTGTCTGTTCGTTATACTGATCCATCAATCCATACATCTTTCCGTAGAGGCCGGCAGACGAAGCATTGGCCACCTGTGAGAATTCCAGCCATCCTTTGGCGGCCATTTCCTTGTAGATACCCATCTGCTCCTGCGAGTTCGAGATGTTGTAGTCGCGGTAGCTGGGCTTCATGCGGTAGGTGAACTCGCCCGTGTAGTTGATGGTGCTGTGTCCGGCGCGGCCTTTCTTTGTCGTCACGACAACCACACCCGACATGGCGCGGGCACCATAGATAGAGGTTGCAGATCCGTCCTTCAGCACTTGGAAACTCTCGATATCATCGGCGTTCAGACCGGCAATAGCGTTGGAAATCAGCGTTGTAGCGTCACCCGACGAAAGATCGTCAGCCGACACGTTCACGGCATCCTCCATGATCACACCGTCAACCACCCAAAGGGGGCTCGACGAACCGTAGATTGACGTTGCACCGCGCACGCGGATCTTCGGAGCAGTACCGAAAGTACTCGACACATTCTGCACCGATACACCGGCGGCACGTCCTTCCAGCGCACGGCTGACATCGGCCACACCGTCAAGTTTTGCCTTATCTGCATCCACCTTCGTGGTTGCACCGGTGAACAATCGCTTGTCCATCTTCTGGATACCCGTCACCACCACCTCGTCGAGCTGCTGTGCTGCTCCGTCGGGGTAGAGTGTAATCTTAAGGTTCTGTCCACCTTTAACTGTCACCGTTTTCATGCCAATGTAGCTCACGACAAGTTGGGGGTTCTTGTGACTGGTTGTCAGTGAGAACTTACCATCAATGTCTGTCGCCACACCTTGACGTGTGCCTTTCACGAGTACTGAGGCTCCGATAATCGGTTCGCCGTCTTCTGAAGAGACGACGGTACCTGACATCGTAGTCTGAGCCATGGCTATCCCTAAAGAGAGGAATAGGCATGCTAATGTAAAAATCAGTCTCCTTCTCATAAATTTTATAAACTATTTTGTATTATTATTCACAAATCGATAGGTACAGAAACAATAAGATTTGCAAATATACGATATTTATTTTTACGCTGCAAATTATTGCCCGCAAAACTGAAATTTTAGCAAAAAAATATGCAAAAATTTAACAAATTGGCTGTATTGAATGCGAAATCAGTATTGGATGAGTTTTTATAAGTGTCAGTAAAACATTCGTTTTGGGAAGCATTTTTCATATTGTATGCATTTGTGCGATGCATAATGAATAAATAAAAAGAGTCCCACGTGACATCAACGTCAGGTGGGACTTCAATCTCAAATAAGAATATATTTACATGAGAAGGTTGTTTCACTTTGCGGTGAATTTCTTGACCTGAACCGTCAGATAACGGACAGCCAACTGGTTCTTATGCTTGAGTGAGGCCTTCGAAGCATTGGCCTTGCTGACCTTGGCAGCCAGCTTGGCAGCAGCCTCGCCTGTAAGCGTGAAGGTATCCTGCACGTAAGCCCAAGCACCATCATAGTCATGATAAGCCAGGTTGAAGTAGAACGTACCCTTCTCGTAGTAGCTGTCCAGGTCGGCAGCACCGTAGGTCTTGATGTCTGTGACATAGATCATACCCCACTCTTCGTCAACGATACCCGTCTCGACCTCATCGATCTCGATGGTTCCGTCTTCGTTGAGAATGAAGTCGAGTCCGTTCTCATTGTTAATCCAAGGTGCAATGCGGTAATGCGACTCGTTCTGATCGCTCTGGTAGAGTGTCAGGCCTTCCTGTGTAATCACCTCATCGAAGAAGAGAGAACCGTCTTGAGCGTAACTCTTGGCTCCGAAAACGTATGTGCCCACATAGGCAGGTGACCAGGTCTCTATGGTTTCCCCACTGGCCTTGAACTTGAAGTCGAACGACTCTGTAGCAACCACCTCGCCCTCGCTATAAGCCACGACGACGGCGCTGTACTTGCCTGATTCGGTCAGCGGAACGCTGATCTTACCGTCGGCGGGAACCTCGGTGCCTTCGATGGAACCATCCAAGAGTCCTTCGAGTGTTGCATCGGCTTCACTAGCCTTGACGACGGAATAAATAGCCGAATCGATGTCGGGACCGAACGTAAACTGACCTTGAGCATAGTCAACATCAGCGATGTCGGTGAAACGTCCTGAGTAGACGAAATCCACGCTGAAGTCTTTCAGCACTGCTCCTGGGAGCGCAATACGCAGCATACCCGTTGAGTTGCCATAGTAGTAGCCTTCGCCGCCGATAGTTGCCAACCACGACTGCGGTGTGGCAAAGGAGATAATGTTATCTTGCAGCTTGCCGAAGTACTGAGGTGTATCTGCCTTGATGTCAGCAAGAGCTTTGCCGCGGTTCAAATAGTAGCTCACGAACGTGAGGAACGAGAGTTCGCCGTCGTTGGAGTTGAGCGTAACGCCACTGTCGAACGGATCGATAGTCACGAAGTTGGGATCGCTTGCATCGATCAGAAGTGTCGTATTCAGCTCAGCGCCGTCTTTGAAGTATGCTGAGAAGACACCTGTGGCATAGGGAGCTTCAATCCTGTACAGGCCTTCCTTCACGATACTCTTCTCAATCTTCACAGGCCATTCAGAGGGTGCCAGACCATAGAGGGGAGCCACCAGACCGTCACGGTACATGGCTGTTCCATAGTCGACCCATTCCGTTGCACCTGCCGTGAACGAGTAGGTAGAAGCTCCATAAGGTGTGGAAAGCGACTCGTCGTTGATTTTCAGGTTGATTGTTGCATAATTACCGTAGACTACATCATTGGGATCATAGCTTACCACGAGATTAGCCTCGCTCTTCCCGTCCTCAAAGCTGACGCTCGAAGGCACGTTGAAGATGCAGCCCTCGGAAGCTTCCACTTGAAGTGGAACCGTGAGTGCTCCCTTCGTGTCGACACGATTCACGGGAATTGTGAAGGAATTCTCCTGAACTGTAATGTCATATTTGTTGCCCAGTGCGCTGCTGAAGTATACTTGCGGCCCCGATGTCGTGGCCCACTTGTAATCGTCTTCGTCGCTGCCGCAAGCGGTGAATCCCACCGCTGCCATCAAGGCAATGAACAAGTTATAATAATATTTTTTTATCATTTGTGTAAGATTTTACTGGTTTTCCTTATTGTAACTTAGCTGATTACCAGACGAATTCTTCAGAGTCGCCCGACGGACGTACAGGATTGGGGTTCACCACCAGAGACTCGTTGTACTGAGCCTCGGTGTTCACGAAGCACCATACCATCCAGTTGGGCACGCTGGTTGTGTTGAAACGGTCTCCTTCGATATGGTTGGTGCCTTCATACGAGCGGATGATACCCTTATTGAGGCGTTTGATATCGAATGTAGCGAAGCCTTCGCCCCAGAGTTCCACGCGGCGCTGCCACCATATCTCGTTCTGGAATAACGATGTGGCAGTATTGCCGTAAGCATCATTGTGTCCACCGTAGACATAGTTCGGATCGCGTTTCTTGGCAAAATTGGTGAGCAATTCGATGCCTCGGCCTTCGTTCTGCATACCAGCAGCCTCGGCCTCGATGAGCATCATCTCCTCAACGCGCATCAGTGGAACGGCCACCACCCAAGCTTCGTATTTCACGTTAGCCTTTCCAGCCTGGTTGCGGAATTTGACAGACAGTCCGCCGATTCCGTAACTGGCATTGTCGACACCAGCGGCATAAAGACGTTCGGGATAGTCTGAATAAGCACCCAAAGCCTCGAGCAGGTCAGCAGGAATTTCCTCTGCATCGGGGTCAATCAAATCCTCGAGAGCGAAGTCAACCCAGCAATTCTTACGGTAGTCGGTGACGGGTATGGTCTCGTAGAGATGGCGGTCGATGACGTTCGGCCCACCATAGTTAGCGGCGTATCCGCAGTCGAAGCCATTCTCAAGAAGCATCACGCTACCCCAAGATGAGTCGCCGTCGTTCTCCACGATGTTGGGGTCGGTATCCTTGAAGGTAACAGCAAACATCCAAGACGAGTTAGGCGAATTGAAACCGTAGTCGCGGCTCAGATACTCCTCCTGAGTCATCATCGTATAACCGTCCTGAGCCATCTTGGCATATTTTTCAGCATTGGCCCAGTCTTGCTTCTCCAGGTAGGTACGGGCTTTCAGGCCGTAGACCACACTCACGTCGGGGGTATAAACATCCTTGCGCTTGTAGCTGGCAAGCAGTTTCTCGGCTGTGTCGAGGTCCTTGAGAATGAAGTCGAAAGCCTCATCCCATGTCATGCGTGGATTGTGCTGCACTTCCTCGATGGTGGTAGCCTCGGTGACTTTGGGCACGGTAAGTGCCTGCTTGTTCACAGCATAAGGCTCCTGAGCATACATGCGCACGATGTCGAAATAGTACATGGCACGCAGTGCGTAGGCGATACCCGCACCGGCTTCGCGGCCTTCAATGGGCTGTGCATAGTCGATGGCGTTGGCCTGATTGAGCACAATGTTACAGTCTTTTATCCAACCGAAGTACAGCGTCCAAGGGAACTGCGTGCGAGCCCAGTTGGGAGCCAGATAAGTGAAGTCCTGGTACCAGGTATCGAACCAGTTGTTGGTTCCTACAGGCACGATGTCCTGTCCCATCACGTCGCGTACGAGGAAGAAGGCGGGGTAGCCGAAGTCGAAGACGTAATGGCTGTCTCCACCATAAATGAACTGTCCGCTGAGATTGCTCGTGAGGTTCTGCACGAAGTTGTCGAAAGCACCAGGGGCATCCTTGGCCTGCTGCTCGGTGACGGTGCTGTTCTGCGGGTCAATCTCCTCAATGCAGCCTGTGAAGGTCGTCGTAACCAAGGCTGCTGCCATCATTATGGAAAATATCTTTTTCATATTGTAATTTCCTTTTTATATTATCGTGTTGATTAGAATGACACCTGTATACCACCCATAATGGTGCGGGCAGGCGAGTAAGCGTTCACGCCACCAGAGTTGGTGCCGGCGAAAGAGTAGCGTGGGTCGAGACCCTTGCGCTTGCTCCAGAAATAGAGGTTCTCACCCTGGCAGTAGATGCGTATCTTACTGAGGTGGATTTTGCTGGAGAGATGCTTCGGGATGGTGTAGCCCACGGTGAAGCTCTGGAAGTTGAGATACGACGCGTTTGTGAGGAAGCGTGTTGAGCGCGCTGCTGTGTACTGGTCAGCATACTGCCAGCGTGGGATGTCCGAGTCCTTGTTCTCCGGGCTCCATGAGTTCATCACGTCCTTGTGGTAGGTCTGACCGTTACCCGAAGTGGCCACGTTGCCCATCAGGCTCATATAACGGTTGTCGTAGAGCTGTCCGCCTATCTGGAAATCGAAGGTGGCGCTCAGATCGAAGTCAAAGATATTCACCGTGGTCGAGAAGCCGCCCGTCACATCAGGCAGTGTGGTGCCTTGTGCATAATAGGTAGCCATGTTCCAGTCGGTTGTCTTGCTGGAGTGCTCCTTACCAGGCTTGGTGGTGTTCATCGTCACGTTTCCTGCGTCATCGGTCTGCAGCAGACTTTCATCTTGCCAATAGAGGGCTTGACCATTCTCATCAACTCCAGCATACTCTGGAAGCATGATGTTGTAGAGAGGCTGTCCTTCCTCATACCACATAGACGAATTGCTGCCCGAGTCGCTCTCGCGGAAGCCGCCGTTAATCTTGGTCTTGGTCTCAGGGAGTTTCAGAATCTTGGTGGAGTTGTGCGCCAAGTTGAGCATGACGTTCCACACAATGTCCTTCGTGCGCACCACGTCGCCGCCTAACACAACCTCGACACCGGTGTTACGAATGTCGCCAAGGTTGCCATAGTAACCACGCGAACCAAAGCTCTCAGGGATAGAGAGCCAGAAGAGCTGGTCGGCCACTTTCTTGTTATAGATATCTACCGAACCGAAGAACCGTCCGCTCCAGAGTCTCCATTCCAGACCTACGTTGAAGTTGGTCGTTGTCTCCCAGGTGATGTTTTCATTACCAATTCGGTTGAACGAAGGAAGCATGCCGCTGTCGCCTTTCGAGAGCGTGTAAAGGTCGGTATAGGCCCAGTTGCCGATACCATCGTTACCTTGCTGTCCGATCGACACCTTGAGCTTCAACTCGTCAAGCCACGAGCTGGTGCTCTCCATGAAGGCCTCTTTCGAAATCATCCAGGCGCCACCTATGCTCCAGAAGTTACCCCAACGATGATCGGGGTGGAAGCGGCTGGAGGCATCGCGACGGAATGACACAGAACCGAAGTATTTCTGGTCGTAGTCGTAGAGAGCATTACCGAACCATCCTTCCACGTTGTATTCCGTGGTGTAGCTGTGCGAGTCGTAGCGGTTGCTGAAGGCGTTGATCTCTGGGATGTCGGGCGAGAATCCCTTGGTGGCCAGGGCCTGCAAGTATTTAGTTGTGGTCTTGTACCACTCGTGACCCACCATCACCTGTACGTCGTGCACGCCAAATACCTTGTGGAAGTTGAGGGTCTGCACATAGTTCTGACGCATGGTGTTGGTCGTGTTCTTGTCGATATTGGCATTATCCGACGCAGAGGGTCCGTAGAAGGGGTTGCCGTAAATGCTACCCTGACTCTGTGCGATGTTGATGTTGTTGTTCGAGTTGAACTTCAGCCAGCTGGTCAGGTCGAGATCGAAGGTGAAGGCACCGGTGAACACATTGGCGATCGTCTCAGCCACGTTGTATTGGTTGGCACCGATGGGGTTACCAGTGGCGAGGAACAGACGGGTACCGTTGCCGGGGAAGTTGGTTGCAGGCACACCGTAGTCATACTGCTTATGTCCGTACTGGTCGGTGCGAATCACGGGATTGCCATTTGCATCGAGTGTGCGCACGTAGAGCGGATAGATCGGTGCGATCATCGAGGTGTAGTAAGCCATGTTGTTCGAGCCCAGCGAACTGACAGAGAAGTTGGGGTTCTCTTCCATGTTGCTGTGCACAAAGCCCACATTGGCGCCTACGCGGAGCCATTCCTTAGCTTGATAGTCGGCCTTCACGCGACCGGTGAAGCGCTCGTAGTTGGAGTTGTCGATGATACCGTCTTCGTTCAGGTAGCTGGCCGAAGTATAGAAGCTGCTCTTCGTGGTACCACCACTCACGTTGACGTTATACTCCTGACGGAAGCCGTTATGGTAGGCAGCGTCCTGCCAGTCGTCGGGCAACATGTAGTAGGTCTCACCGCCATAGACGTAGGCGCGACCGAGCGTAGCATTGGGGTTGAGCTTGCCATCCAGACCGATGAGGTACTGTCCTGTAGGAATGGTGAAGGGGTTGTACTGCAAGCCCCACGACTGACCTGAGATGATGCGGTCGTTCACCCACTTGTTGGCAGCGTTATTGTCGAGGCCATGAGCCACAGCGTAGTTGTAGAACTGCTTGTAGTAGACTTCCATGAACTGTGCGGGGTTGGTGATGGTCTCATAGTCTTGCACGGCGCGACTGTTCGATCCCCACTTCATGTCGACGTTCACCTGTGCCTCTTGCGACTTTCCCTTCTTGGTTGTGATAAGAACCACACCAGCGGCACCACGGGCACCATAGAGGGCGGCCGAAGCAGCGTCCTTCAGCACGGTGATGCTCTCGATATCATCCTGCGGGATGTTGGAGAGGTTGCCGCTATACGGAGCACCGTCGATAATCACAAGGGGTTCGGTGTCGGCATACATCGAGGCGACACCACGGATGTGGATGGAACCCTGCGAAGCACCTGGCTGACCGCTCGATCCACGAATCTGCAAACCAGGGACGGAACCAATGAGGGCGTCGGCTACGTTGGTGGTGATTTTCTGGCTCAGTTCCTCAGACCCCACCACGGCGGCAGAACCTGTAAACGATGAGCGTTTCTGCGTACCGAAAGCCACCACAATCACCTCGTCAAGGGCTTGCCGGTCGCTTGTCAGCACGATGCGCATGTTCGGACGTGCGCTCACCTCCAGCGCCTCCATACCCACATAGGTGATACGGATTGTTTTCTTGTTTGCAGGCATCTGCAGTGAGAACTTACCGTCGGCATCGGTTACGGCGCCTACATTCGTACCAGGTACCATTACGGTAGCTCCAATGACCGGTTGCCCGTCGTCTTGCGATACTACCGTACCGTTTACCTGCGTCTGAGCGAATGCCCCTCCTATACATAGGAAAAGGCATGCCAAAAGCATTGTTAATCTTACTTTCATAAATACTCTCTCGTTAATTATTATATAAATTTTTCTTGTTCACAAAGCACCGTTTCCGCGCATTATCAGTTATCCTTTTTTCGATGGGCGGTTATAATGTTTTGCAAAATTAAGTAAATTTTCGCTAACAGAAAAACTTTTGTTGTAAAAAAAACATCAGACCGTGCGTTTTTAACAATTTTACGTCAAAAATGAACAATTCAGGGTGTTTCTGTCGCCAAAACAAAGAAAACGAAAGCAAATTGTTATTTATTCGCTCATTGGCGTTTCCTGTGGCATATACAAGAACAGTTTCCGGCATGCAAAACAGCTCTTTTTGCGTTAATGTTCCCAAATTATTCGTCACTTCCGTTTATTATTGTTACTTTTGCACTTATTACTTGGAATCCTGTAAAGTCAAACTACATGAGAAAGACATTCTTCAGCCTCCTGACAGCCATCGCCGTGGCCACAGGAGCACACGCGCAGACGTTCACCGAGTGGCAGGACATGCAGGTGAACGGCGTCAATCGCATGCCCTCACGGACATCGTTCTTCGCCTTTGAAAACGAATCTCTGGCCCGAAAGGGCGACCCCAAGCAGTCGCAAAACTTCCTCTCGCTCCACGGGCCGTGGGCTTTCCGATGGGTGGAGCACGCCGACGGGCGGCCCACCGACTTCTTCCGTACCGACTACGACGACTCTTCGTGGGGCACGATGCCAGTACCCGGCATCTGGGAGCTGAACGGCTACGGCGACCCGGAGTACGTGAACATCGGCTTTGCCTGGCGCGGCCACTACCCCATGCCCACGCAGGCTGACTACCAGTGGGGCGACCGTTCCCTGACCGGCGACGACAAAGAGTTTGTCCGTGGTGTTGGTCGTCTCACGCTGAACGGCCGCCAGTTGCCCGAAGGATGGTGCCCGCCGCCCGTGAAGGACAACCACGTGGGTTCCTACCGCCGCACGGTCACCATCCCTGACGCGTGGGATGGCCGTCAGGTCATCGCCCATTTCGGCAGTGTCACGTCGTGCATCTATCTGTGGGTGAACGGGCAGTTCGTCGGCTATTCGGAAGATTCGAAGACGGCCTGCGAGTTCGACATCACTCCCTATATAAAGAAAGGTGAGAACCTCTTGGCCTTCCAGGTGTTCCGTTGGTGCGACGGCTCGTGGTGCGAAGACCAGGACTTCTGGCGTCTTTCGGGCGTGGCACGCGACAGCTATCTCTATTGTCGCGACGCCAGCAGCCACGTAGACGACCTCCGCATAGCCACTACGCTCGACGACAACTACCGCAACGGTCTGCTCACCGTCAGCGCCTCGGTCACAGGAAAGGCCGTCCTGAGCTATCAGCTGTTCGATGCCGACGGTCGCGAAGTACCCATGAAGGAGCTGCAGCCAGGCAATTTTGTCGTGGAAAACCCGTTGAAATGGACGGCCGAGACGCCTTACCTCTACACGCTGGTGGCCAAACTGAAGGCCCAGCCAGCGCGCAAAAGGTCGCTCAAGCCGTCGGCCAGCCCCGATGTCGAGGTCATTGCGCAGCGCGTAGGCTTCCGCCGCGTAGAAATCAAGGCCATGCCCGGTGAACAGGGCGGTGGTTCGCAGCTGCTCGTCAACGGACAGCCTATATATATAAAAGGTGTAGACCGCCACGAAATGGACCCCGACGGCGGCTATGTGGTCAGTCGCGAGCGCATGATACAGGACATCCAGCTCATGAAGCGCTTCAATGTCAACGCCGTGCGCACCAGCCACTACCCCGACGACCCCATCTGGTACGACCTCTGCGACCAATACGGACTCTATCTCGTGGCCGAGGCCAACCAGGAAAGCCACGGATTCGGCTACAACCGCAAGGAAGCCATCTCGCTCACGCCTCTCTTTGCCCGCCAGATACTGGAACGCAACCAGCACAACGTGCAGGTGAACTTCAACCACCCGAGCGTCATCATCTGGTCGCTCGGCAACGAGACCATCAACGGTACCAACTTCCAGGCTGCCTACCGCTGGATCAAGGCGCAGGACGAGCAGCGACCCGTACAGTGGGAGCAGGCCCACGGGGGCGACAACACCGACATCACGTGTCCCATGTACGCCTCGCATCACTGGTGTGAAGCCTATTCCACCGATCCCAAGCAGACCAAGCCGCTCATCCAGTGCGAGTACAGCCACGCCATGGGCAATTCCAGCGGCGGATTCAAGGAGTACTGGGACCTCGTGCGCAAATATCCGAAGTATCAGGGCGGCTTCATCTGGGACTTCGTCGACCAGGCTCTGCACAGGAAACCGATGAAGAACGGGGAACAGCCTCAATACACCTACGGCGGCGACTACAACAGCTACGACCCCTCGGACAACAACTTCAATTGCAACGGACTCGTCAGTCCCGACCGCGTCCCCAACCCGCAGATGTACGAAGTGGGCTACTTCTACCAGAACATCTGGGCCGAGCTGACGCAGCAGGGCAGCGGCAACCTGCGCATCCGCAACGAGAACTTCTTCAGCGACCTGAGCAATGTCTGCCTGGAATGGACGCTCCTCTGCGAAGGAAAGCCCGTCAAGAACGGACGCGTGGACAACATCAGCTGCCAACCGCAGCAGACCGTCGACCTGCAGCTGCCCGTTTCGGCCGACGATGCCAATGAGGTGGGCGAATATCTGCTCAACATCGACTTCCGGCTGAAGCAGGCTGAGCCCCTCATGGAGAAAGGACAGCTCGTGGCCTACGACCAGCTGCACTTCTACGATGCCGGCGGTTGCACTAAAGACAAAATCGTCAGGGGACCCATGAAGCTGAAGAAAGGCAAGACCGACATCAGCATCACGGCTGGCGGTGCCTCGGTGAAGTTCGACAACCAGACCGGACTGCTGAAGGAATACGTCGTCGACGGCCGCAGCCTGCTAGCCGACGGCGGTACCCTGAAGCCCAACTTCTGGCGTGCCGTCACCGACAACGACATGGGAGCGGGCATCCAGCGTCGCTACCAGGTATGGAAAGACCTGGAAATGAAGCTCACTTCCCTCACATCGAAGAAGGATAAGAAGAACAGCCTCTGCTCCGTCACCGCCACCTACGACATGCCCACCGTCGCCTCAACGCTCACACTCACCTATTATGTATACGCGCGCGGAGACATGAACGTCGAACAGACGCTCACTCCCTACCCGCAACAGCCCGATTCGGTGAAGATTCCCGACATGCTCCGCTTCGGCATGGTCATGCAGTTGCCTTACAACATGGACCGCAGCCACTTCTACGGCCGCGGACCGATAGAGAACTACGCCGACCGCAAGCAGTCGCAACGCCTCGGCATCTACAGCCAGACGGCCGACGAGCAGTTCTACCCCTACATCCGACCGCAGGAAACGGGACTGAAGAGCGACGTCCACTGGTGGCAACAGACCGACGAGACCGGTCGGGGTTTCCGCGTTGAGCCCCTCTCAGCACAGGTCCTCTATGCCTCGGCACTGCACTACGACATCGCCGACCTCGACGAAGGGCTCGACAAGCACCAGCGCCATCCGCAGGATGTGCCCCGTTCGCGCTTCTGCAACCTCTTCATCGACGGTGAGCACACGGGCGTGGGCGGTGTGAACAGCTGGAGCATGGAAGGTTTCGCACTGCCGCAATACCGTGTCGGCTACGGTCCCAAGACCTTCCGCTTCTCCATCACGAACATGTGATTCGACAGCAATCCCGGCATCAAACGGTGCTCAACAAAAAGGACAGAACCCCAAAAGCCTTTGTCAGGCTTTTGGGGTTCTTGATGATCGGACATTATCAATGCCAATGAAAGAAGCTGAAAATCCTTCGTTCCCCCGTCACCCACAAAGGTGTTATCGTTGAAGAAACGCACTGCCGCAACAGATTCAGAGTGCCAGTTGCTGCGTTGAAGCGGCATCTGGCTCGCGCCCCGACGCATTAGAATATATTTTACAAAATAACAAATATTATACAAAATGCAGGCCACTTTTCCAAAATAAAAGTCAAGTGGACGCATATGCGCGAATCTCGTGAATTTTATAAAACCCTGAAAGCCAACGGACTGTAATTTCTTGACAAAAAGATGTGCCGCAAAATGAGTCATTTTGCGATTCAAAACGGCCCATTTCGTTCGATGAAATGGCTCATTTTGGCGAGCAGAACGGGCCGTTTTGAAGTGCAAAACGGCTCATTCTGGAAAAAGAAAACGCGAAAACGGTTTTTCAGAGTGAATTTTTCTGTGAAAAAAGAAAAATCGTTCTTCTGGAATGAGAAAAAATCCATACACGATTTTAACGTAATTTTTTCGTACACTTTCACCCTCTCCATCACAGTAAAAGACAAAACCAGCCCGAAACGCCGCCCTACCCGATTCACTTCCGTACAGCTTCAAGTCCGAGAGCAGGCACCGAGCAGACTGACTTTGTACAGAAATAAGCCTGCCACCATACAATAATCGCGCGCGAACAACGTTATAATATGAAACGAAGAGCACGTTCGGTGACGGCATCCGAAGGTACGCCGCAACCCGACCGGAGGGCGGCCGGGGCGCCACCACGTGCAAACAAATAAGAAAAACAACAGGTACAAACACGATGCTCAAGAGTCATTTCTATACTGGCAAGCGAGAAGCTGGATGCGACGAGGCCGGACGGGGATGCCTGGCCGGCAGCGTCTATGCGGCTGCCGTCATTTTTCCAGAGGACTACCACAACGACGAGCTGAACGATTCGAAGCAGCTCACCGACCGTCGCCGCCACGCCCTGCGACCCATCATCGAGCGCGACGCGCTGGCATGGGCCGTCGGCATCGTCAGCCCCGAAGAAATCGACCAAATCAACATTCTCAATGCGAGCTTCCTCGCCATGCACCGCGCGCTGGACCAGCTCGCCGTGCGGCCCGAAGCCATCATCGTGGACGGCAACCGCTTCACACCCTACCGCGACTGCGCTACGTCGGAACAGCTGCCGCACACGTGCATCGTGAAAGGCGACGCCAAGTACCTCTCCATCGCTGCTGCCAGCATCCTGGCCAAGACGTGGCGCGACGACTACATGGACCGTCTGGCCGAGGAGTATCCGCAGTACGACTGGCAGAGCAACAAGGGCTACCCCACACGCAAGCACCGCGAAGCCATCCGCCGCTACGGCGTCACGCCCTACCACCGCCGCACGTACAACCTGCTTGGCGACGGTCAGCTGACGCTCGACTTCGACTTCTGTGACAGCGGTACGCAAACTTAGAACCTTTACTCCACATCCGCATGAGGCACGACAAACTGGAACGCGAGCTGGACATGATGCTCATGCTCACCGGAAACAGGACCCACACCATCGAACAGGTGTGCGAGCGGCTGTCTATCTCGCGCCGGAACTTCTACTACTACATAGAGTTCTTCCGCGACTGCGGATTCTTCGTCGACAAGGTGAACGGCTGCTACACCATCGACCGCAACTCGCCTTTCTACAAGAAGCTGCTCGACCGCGTGTCGTTCACCGAGGAAGAGGCCATCGTCATGCAGCGGCTGGTGAACAGCGCCGACGAGAAGAACGCGCTCATCGAGCGTCTGCGGCAGAAACTGGCCAGCTTCTACGACCTGGACATCCTCGCACCCGAACAGGTGAGCGAAGCGCAGGCCCGCATTGTCAGCCAGTTGCACCACGCCATCAAGTACAAGCAGATGTGCGTGCTGCGCTCCTACAGCTCGCCCCACGGGCAGAGCAGCCGCGACCGGCTGGTAGAACCGTTCCTGCTGATGAACAGCAACCGCGAGGTTCGCTGCTTCGAGCCTGCTTCGAACATGAACAAGACGTTCAAGTTGGCGCGCATGAACAGCGTTGACGTGCTCGACGACCACTGGCTCCACGAGTCGGAGCATCGACAGATGCACACCGACATCTTCATGTTCAGCGACGACCGTCAGATGCCGGTCACCCTGCGCCTGGGAACTCTCGCCTGCAACGTGCTGAAAGAGGAATATCCGGCCGCACGCACGCTCATCCGTCCCGACGGCGACCGCCACTGGCTGCTCCAGCTCAACGTGTGCAGCTACGCCGGTGTGGGCCGTTTCGTGCTCGGACTGTTCGAAGACATCGAGGTGCTGGGCGACGACGGTTTCCTGAAGTACCTCGACAACCGCATCCGCAACCTCCAGACATACATCAAACAAGAAACGATATGAAAAAAATTCTACTCTCTCTGTTGCTCTTTTCAGCAGCACTGACAGCATGGAGCATACCGGCCAGACCCGGACAGTGGCGAACCATCACGCTCACTGACGGCACACAGATACGCGCCGAGCTGGTTGGCGACGAGCACATGCACTTCTGGCAGGGCGAAGACGGGACCTGCTACGTGGAACGCCAGGACCGGCGCTTCGAGCGCACCGACCGTGAACAGCTGGTTGCCAAGGCCGAAAGCCGCCGTGCCAAGCGCGAACAGCCGTCGCAAAGCGGACCGCAAGCCCTGAAAATCCCCATCGGCGGCGACCACCAACCGTACGAAGGCTCGAAGAAAGGCATCATCATCATGGTGGATTTCCAGAACAAACAGTTCCAGACGGCGCACGACCAGCCGCTCTTCGACAAAGTGGCCAACAAGGAGAACTACAAGGAAGGCCAGTTCTTCGGCAGCGTGCACGACTACTTCTATGCGCAGAGCAAGGGAGTGTTCGACCTGACGTTCGACGTCATAGGGCCCATCATGATGAAGGAGAACTACCAGTACTACGGGAAAGGTGACGACGTGAACATCGGCGACATGGTCGTCGAGGCGTGCCTCGCTGCCGACAGTCTGGTGAACTTCGCCGACTACGACTGGGACGGCGACGGCTTCGTGGACCAGGTCTTCTTCCTCTATGCGGGCAAAGGAGAGGCCGACGGCGGCGACAGGAACACCATCTGGCCACACGAATGGGAGCTGCGGGTGACCAATTACGGCAAGACGCTGCAGCTCGACGGCGTGACCATCGACACCTACGCCTGCGGTTGCGAGCTCAACGGCTTGGGCGAGCTGAACGGTCCGGGCACCATCTGCCACGAGTTCTCGCACTGTCTGGGCCTGCCCGACATGTACGACACGAGGGGAAGCAACTTCGGAATGGGCACATGGTCCATCATGGACAAGGGCTGCTACAACGACTACGGCTACCGACCGGCGGGCTACACCAGCTACGAACGCATGTACTGCGGATGGCTGGAGCCCATCGAACTGGGCAACGATGACACGTACGTGGACTTCATGGCGCCCTTGGGCGAGGACGGCGACGCCTACATATTGCGCAACAGCGGCAACGACAACGAATACTACCTGCTGGAAAACCGGCAAAAGACGGGCTGGGACGCCCATCTGGCAGGTTCGGGACTGCTCATGATACACGTGGACTTCGACCCGAACGTGTGGCAATACAACTGCGTGAACGCCATTGACTACTACTACGACTCGCGCTACAACCGCTTCAAGAACGACCATCAGCGCTGCACACTGCTGCATGCCGACGACAGCGACACGAAATACTCGGAGAGCGGCGACGCCTATCCGTTCAAAAACAACAACAGCATCACCAAGGACACGTCGCCTGCCGCCTTCTGGTACAACAACACAGCCCAGGGCAACAAGACATTCGACCAGGAGATCAACGACATCAAGCGCCAAGAATACGGCGCCATCAGCTTCAGCTACAGGGCGGGATTCGTTGAGAGCGACGTCGTCACGAGCCATACTGACACCCTCTTCGTGGAGACATTCAACAACTGCGACCAGCGAGGCGGCAACGACGACCTCTGGGCCGGGACCATCGGCATCGGCGACTTCAAACCCGACTACCAACAGTGGAAATGCGACTACGCGCGAGGCGGCGACCGCTGCGCCCGCATCGGCTCCATCACAAAGGAGGCTCCGCTCACTTCGCCCTTCATGCAGATGGACGGCAGCTCGTACACCGTGAGCTTCCGCGCCGCGCCGTGGTTCAAAGAGTCGGCCCAGATGGTGTTGAAGGTGATGTCGCGCAAGCACGTGCTGCAGTGCGACACGCTTCCTGTCATGACTGCCGAGCAGTGGAACGACTATGAAGTGGAGGTGACGAGCGACGAAATAGTGGCGCTGGAGTTCTCGTCGACGAAGAAGCGCTTCTTCATTGACGAAGTGAAGGTCTACAAACCGATACCGTCGGCCATCCGCAACGTCGGCGCAGAGCAACGGACGGCGCGCCGCAAGGGCATCTACAGCCTGAACGGCCAGTGGCTCGGCACGGACATCGCTCCCCTGCCGCGCGGCATCTATATCGTCGACGGCCGCAAGGTGGTGAAATAGCCGCTGACTGCATGCCAGGAAAAAGGGTAGCCCCGACCGTAGTTGGTCAGGGCTACCCTTTTTGATGATCTTTTACCTCGGACGGAAGGATGCCGAACTCGCGCTTGAACAGTTCCCTGAAGTGGGCCATCTGGTTGAACCCCGTCATCAGGGCGGCCTCGCTGACGTTGTAGTCGCTGCTTTCGAGCAACCGGTAGCAGTGCTGTAGCCGTTTTTTCCGGATGTATTCCTTGGCCGTCATGCCTGTGAGTGCCTTCACCTTGCGGTAGAATGTGGAGTGACTCATGTTCATCTTGTCCGTCATGAAGGTCATGTCCAGGTCCTCGAGGGTGATGTTTTCTTCGATGACGCGGTTCAGACGGTCTATGAACTCGCGGTCCAGACGGTTCATCTGAGGCTCGCTGGGACCTGAATCGGCCGGGGCGGTGGGCTGCCGGTGGCCGTCGGCAGGCGTCCTGACGTCCATGGGCAACTGTCTCGACGCTATGATTTCGGCCAGCCGACGCCTGTTAGCCAGCAGGTTCTGGATGCGACTGCCTAACAGCTTGGCACTGAAGGGCTTCGTCAGGTACGAGTCGGCTCCGCTGTCGTAGCCCTCTTCCTTGTCCTCGACGCTGTCCTTGGCCGTGAGCAGGATGATGGGAATGTGGCAGGTGCGTATGTCGTCCTTCAGCGTCCGCGTCAGTTCGATGCCGTTCATGCGCGGCATCATGATGTCGCAGACGATGATGTCGGGCATTTCGCGGCGTGCCACCTCCAGTCCTTCCTGTCCGTTGGCAGCCTGGCAGATGCGGAAATCCTCGCAGAAGGAGTCGGCGATGTACTGCCGGATGTCGGCATTGTCCTCGACGACAAGCAAGACGGGCAGCTGCGGCGGTTGTTCGGTCGGCTCTTCGCCACTTTCGTTGCGCGTCGGTTCGACGGAATCCTCCTTGTGGAGTGCGTTCGGATAGGTGTTGACAGTGTCGAGCAGCAGCGTGAACCGGCTGCCCTTGCCGAGCGTGCTGTCCACGTGGAGCTGCGCTTCGTGCAGGACGGCGAGCGACTTCACCAGTGCCAGTCCGATGCCCGTGCCCGAAGCCTGATGCTTTCCGGCCGCCTGGTAGTAGCGTTCGAAGACGTGCGGCAGCGCCTCTGGTGCTATTCCGTAGCCTGTATCGGTGACGGAGATAGCGATGTGCTGCCCGTTGTCGGGACTTTTCACATCGATGGTGATGGTCCCCTGCTCTGTATATTTCACCGCGTTCGAGAGCAGGTTGTTCATGATGGTGGTGATGACCTCCGAGTCGAAGAACACGGGCGGCAGGTGATCATCCACGTTGAGAACGGTCTCTACGCTCGGGTTGCGGTTCAGTTCCTGGAAGTTCAGGCCGATTTCGCGCACGAAATCGCCCACGTTGCCACGCGCCACGGTGAGCCGCCGGTTCTGCGTTTCGGTCTTACGGAACTCCAGGATGCCGTTGATGAGATTGCGCAGGCGCTCTGCGTTGGTGAAGATGGAACCCACACGGCGGCGGTAGTGCTGCGACAGTCGGCTGTCGTCCTTCAGGTCTTCAAGTGGTCCGAGAATGAGAGTGAGCGGTGTGCGCAGTTCGTGGGCCACATTGGTGAAGAAGCGCAGCCTCTCCTCGTTGAGTTCCTGTCGCTGCATGTTTTCCTGTTTCTCCAGTTCGAGCGAGTTCTGCAGCACTAACTTTCGCTTGTAAAGACGGAAAAGGTACCAGACGACGGCTGCTGCCAGCAACGCGTAGAGGGTGTAGGCCCACCATGAGAGCCAGAAGGGCGGCGCGATGTAGAGCTGCTGCCTTGTGATGCTGGCCTGCTGCCAGTCCTGTATCTTCAGTTTGGCACGCACCTCGAAGGTGTAATGTCCGGGAGGGAGGCTACGGAACACCACTTCGGCATCCTCGCCGACGGGGAACCACACGTCGCTCAGTCCCAACATGCGGTAGGAGAACTCGACGTCGTTCATCAGTGCATGGTCGGAAACGGCGAAGGAGAACCTCAGCGTGTTGTGCTGATAGTTGGTACGGATGACGCCTTTGGCATCGGGTACGACGAGTATGGGGTCATACCCTTCGTTGGTCGGAGTGAAGAGCTCGCAGCGTGCTATCTTCACTTGCAGTCCGTCGTTCACGGGAGCGTGCCCCGTGTCGTCCGGATTGAAGAGATAGACGCCTCCGGGCGAACCGAACGCGATGAGCCCTTGGCCGGTCTGCGCCACTGACCCGACGACGAATCCGCCAATGGCGATGTCACCCTGCATGTTGTAGTTATAGAATCTCTTGCCGTTTGCATCGAAACAGGCGATGCCGGTGTAGGTACTGGCCCAGATGCGGCCGCGCTTGTCCTGCGCAATGGCTCTGACATGGTTGTCGGAGAGTCCCTGCTGCGCGTTGAACACCTCGATGTTCTTCAGCGTCGCCACGTCGGGCACGTGCACCAACCCCTCGTTTGTACCTAACCAGATGTCTCCGCGCCTGCCGCGCAGGGCCTGGTTGATGTTATTCGAGGGCAAGCCGTTGCGCATGGTGAGCGGTTTCGCCGTCATGGTCTGCTGGTTCAGGACCACGGCCCCGGCGCCTTGTGTCGTGATGAACAGCTGATGATCGGTCAGACGGATGATGCTCGTTACAGGAGCTTTGCGGATGAGCTGGTCTATCTGGCTCTCGGTGCTGATCCGTCCGTGGTCGTAGATACACAATCCGTGTTCGCTTCCTATCCATATACGGCCGTCGGTGTCTTCAAAGAAAGAGTGTGTGTCGGCGGCACCGTGACCGATATCGATGGGTTCAAAGGTGTGTGTACGGACGTTGAAGCGCACCACGCCTTCGTCTTCCATGCCCAACCAGACGTAGCCCTGGCTGTCGGCCATCAGACAACGGGGGAACGAATGGAGCCGGTTGCGCATGTTGTTGATGCGCCACTCGCCCTCCAGCCGGCCCGCCGACCACAGGCTGAGCTCGTCCTCACTGCCCACCCACAGACGGCCCGCGCCGTCGTTGCCCACGGCATAGGTTCGTTTCTGACGGTTGAACTGGTCGAAGTAAGGCAGCCGATGGAGAAAAGGCTTCCGGCTGCCGATGAAATCGAGCCCCGTGCTGTGGCATCCTATCCAGATGTTGCCGTAGTTGTCGCGGAGAATGCTGCGCGTGTTGTTCGACGACAGGACGAACCGTGGCTCGCTGCCGAAGTGGAGCCGCCCCTGACGCAGCATGTGGTCTACCTCCCGGAGGCTGAGTGTGCAGATGCCGCCGACGTCCATGGCCACCCATAAGCTCTCGTCGGGCATCTCCTTAATGTCGAAGACGTTGTCGTCGAAGTCCTGGCCCTGGTGCTCCACCTGGCTGAACGTACCTCGAAGTGGGTCGTAGAGTGCCAGTCCATGGTCGGTTCCCACCCAGATGTTGCCGCGACTGTCGCGGAATATCTTCCGCACATTGTTACCCGGAAGACTTGTCTCGTCGCCTTCGACGTGCACAAAGGAGCGCATCACCTTTGCCGTAGGCGTTCCGTCACCGCGCTCCTTCCCTCCCCCCTGGGGGTGTTGGAGGGTGGCTGGAGTCTTGCTGACGCTGAAAAGGGTCATGCCGTCGTGCGAATGGCCCACATAGAGGTGCCCCTGACCGTCGTCGAGCACACAACGGCTGCCCACGGTCTTTTCCAGACGCACGTTCGTCAGACGGTTCTGCCCGCTGTCAAACCACTGCAGACGGCCGTTCCCGAACAAGAGCCACATGCCTCCGGCCTGACGACGGGCAATATCGGCCAAACCGTAGACCACCAATGAGTCGCCGATGAGCTGGTGAACGAAAATGCCGCGGGCGCAATCGTAGACAGACAGACTCGCTTCCGTGCCGACAAGCAGCTGGTTGCTGTTCTCGTCGTAGAAGAGTGAGAGGATCTTGTCGTTGTATCGGAGTCCCGACTCTTGTTTCTGTGAGGTACTTTTCTTGAAAACGGTACAAGTGAACCCGGCAATACGGTTCAGTCCTGACTCTGTTCCCACCCAGACATAGCCGTCGCCGTCGAGCGCCAAGGCTGTCACAAAATTGTTCGACAGCGCTTTTTCCGCACCGAAATGCTTATCGGCCTGTATCATCTGGCCTGCCATCGGCGAACAGGACAGCACGAACAGAATCATCAGAATGCCCAGTCGTTGTTTCATATTCATCTTTCTCTTTTTTGCAGGCAAGCCCTCGCTTCTCTCAGGCAAAGCCGCGCCTCCTGCAAACATGAAATCATTAAGGTTGAGTAAACTGCGACACCGTCGCAGTCCAAGCGGATACCTGTTGCAAATATACATATAAATAAGGTAAAGACATCAGCGACGTGGTCTTTTTTTTGCACCTGACGGAATTCTGTACGCTGATTGACGATTTTCTGAACCGTCCTCTTCTTCATTTCTTACTACCTTTGCACCCAGAAATATATAACGTAATAACTAACTAAATAGCTAAAACGAATGAAAAAAACAAGCGAAAAGAATTTACTGAACCGGTACCGCTGGCTGCAACGCCTGCTCTTCATCGGTTTGCTGGCAATCTGCTCCACCGCAGTCATGGCGCAGAGCAAGGTGTCAGGTAAAGTGGTTGACGCTTCTGGCGAACCGGTCATCGGAGCCAGCGTCATGGTCAAGGGGTCTTCCATCGGAGCCATTACCGACTTCGACGGAAACTTCACAGTCACCGACGTGCCTTCAAATGCCACGTTGGTCATCTCTTATGTGGGCTACTACACGCAGAACATCCGCCTCAAAGGAGAGTCAACGCTGAACGTTACCATGGAGGAAGACCGACAACAGCTCGACGAAGTGGTCGTTGTCGGTTACGGTGTGCAGCGCAAGAGCGACGTCACGGGTGCCCTCACACGCGTGGGTGAAAAAGAATTGAATACGAAGCCCGTAACAAACGCCTTCGAGGCACTCCAGGGTAAGGCGGCCGGTGTCGACATTACCACCAGCGAACGACCGGGCACCGTAGGCAGTATCAGGATCCGCGGTACGCGTTCTATCTCTGCCGACCAAGGTCCTCTCTACGTCGTCGACGGCGTTCCCTTGCAGTCTGGCGGCATCGAGACACTCAACCCGCGCGACATCGAGAGCATCGACATCCTCAAAGACGCCTCTTCGACTGCTATCTACGGTAGCCGTGGCGCAAACGGTGTCGTACTCGTCACTACCAAGCGCGGACAGGAAGGCAAAATGCAGGTGAGCTACGCCGGATCGATGACCTTCGAGAAAATAGTGGACAAGAGTCCGGCCATGAAAGCCAGCGACTACATCACGTGGCGCCGCTGGGCAAAGTACAATCAAGATCCCAAAAACTACACGCCGGGCGACCAACCGACCATCGAACAGGACAAGACCTTCTTTGAAGGCGATGCAATAGCACTCGCCAACGTCATGAAAGGATGGGAAAGCGGGACTTGGGACGGCTCCAAAGTGACCGATACCGACTGGACCGACTTCGTCACCCGCACCGGCATCACGCAGGAACACACCATCAGTGCACGCGGCGGCGCCAAGAATCTTGCAGGATTCGTGTCGTTTGGATACATGAACAACAAGGGAACACAGAAGGGACAGAACTACGAACGCTACAACCTCACTGCCACGGCCGACGTGCAGGGCACGAAGTGGTTCAAGGCCGGAGGCTCCATCAACGCTTCTTACGGCGTGCAGAAATACGGATATTCCGTTCCTTACGGCACAAGCACGGGTGCCAAGGAGCTCTACAGCGCTGCCAAGAGCATTCTACGCTACACGCTTCCTTACGATGACAACGGCGAAATCGTCCTCCAACCGGGCGGTTCCACCACCAATACCTATTCTATTATTGACGAGTGGAACAAGTCCAACGACCAGCGCGAGAACATCCGCGTGCTCGGTAGCTTTTATGCACAGGTGGACTTCGGACAGATTGTGGACGCACTCAACGGACTCCAGTACAAGATGCAGTTCGGACCGGACTTCCGCTACTACCGTCGAGGCAACTTCCTCGACAGCTCTTCCATCAGCCGCGCAGGCGGTAAGAACTCGGCCAGCCGCAGCGATGAACGACAGTTCGCGTGGACACTGGACAATATGTTGCTCTACAACCGCATCTTCGGGCAGCATTCCTTCGGACTGACACTTCTCCAAAGTGCTTCAAAACGCAACAATGAGTCGAGCTCGATGAGTGAACTGGGCGTCACCATCCCATCCTTCCTGTGGAACAACATGGGCGCCATCGACATCACAGACCCTGCTTACCAGGCATCCATGGGCACCGGACTCACCGAATACGCGCTCTCTTCCTACATGATACGACTGAACTATGGCTTCATGGACCGCTACCTGCTCACAGCCTCTGCCCGTTGGGACGGTTCTTCTGTGCTCGCCGAGGGTAACAAGTGGGACTTCTTCCCGTCAATGGCACTCGGATGGCGCATGGAACAGGAGGAATGGCTCAAGAACGTGAAGTGGATCGACCAGATGAAACTGCGTCTCGGTGTCGGTGTCACCGGCAACTCGGCCGTCGGACCTTACGGAACGCTCGGCGTCATCAGTTCCTACTGGATGCCCTTCAGCACCGGCAACACACAGATCTTCGTCACCAACGAGCCTTACTACACCAGCGGTGCCAACCTGATGCCGAACAAAAACCTCGGATGGGAAAAGACAACGCAGTGGAACTTGGGTCTGGACTTCAGCTTCCTCAAGGGCCGTATCGGCGGTACCATCGATCTCTACACATCACGCACGAAGGATTTGCTCCTCAGCATGAGCGTGCCTTCACTCTCGGGCTATCCTGCCATGATGGCAAACATCGGTCAGACGAAGAACAAAGGTATCGAAGTGACGCTCAATACCATCCCCGTCATGACCAAGGACTTCGTGTGGAGCTCCAATCTGAACATGGCTTACCAAAAAGATGAAATCGTCGAACTGGCCAACGGCAAGGAAGACGACATCAACAACACGTGGTTCATCGGTGAGAGCATTGCTGTACACTTCGGTTACGAGAGCAACGGCTTGTGGCAGGAAAGCGATGCTGCCGAGATGGAGAAGTTCAACGCTAACGGACATAAGTTCACAGCAGGTAGCGTCAGACCCGTCGACCAGAACGGCGACTACAAGATTGATGCCGACGACCGCGTTATCCTCGGCAACAAGAATCCGCGACTCACCGCCGGATGGAGCAACACCTTCACCTGGAAGGGCATCGAACTGTCCGTGGAGCTGCTCGGTCGCTTCAAGTACATGATCAGCACGGGCGGCGAAGGCCAGCTCGGTATGTACCAGCAGCGCGAGATTGACTACTGGACGCCCAACAACACAGGAGCAGAATGGCAGAAGCCCGTTTACAGTCAGGCCGGCGGCGACAGCTATTCAGGTCTGCTCGGCTTCAAGGATGCTTCGTTCGTGAAGATCCGCAACCTCTCTCTGGGCTATAACTTCGACAAGAAACTGCTCAACAGCATCGGCCTGAACGCCCTGAAAATATACGTCCAAGGCCGCAATCTCGGCATGCTTTCCTCGTCGGTCGACTTCATGGATCTCGACACGGGAGCCACATTCTTCAACCGTGGCTTCACCGTAGGTCTGCAAGTAGAGTTTTAAGCCCCCCCAAAGCCCCCGAGGGGGATATACCAGTCGCTTGGGCGTTGGTCGTTTGGGGGCTTAGTAATCAAGGAAAAGAATCTAAAAAAAAATTGTTTATGAAATATATCAATCATAAGTTAGTATGCGGTGCTTTGTCGATGGTGGCCCTTCTGGGCACGACCTCCTGCGGAGATGACTTCCTGAAGGAAGATGCAGGACACAAGGTTACGGATGCACTGCTAAACGACGAGACAGGAGCTCTGAAGATGGCAGCCGGTCTCTATGGTAACATACGCTGGCACTTCGGCTATGAATGGGCCTACGGCATCACACTCTACGGCTGCGACGAGTTCACAAATGGCGCCGACCTGACCTCGGAATGCTGGAACACCTACGACCCGCGACTCAGTCCGCTCGATCTGACACCCGCCTTGGGTGCCGCCAACAAGAACTGTCCCGCCGTTTCGGCCCTTTGGGACGAGATGTACTACGGCATTTCAACTGCCAACCTGGTCATTGACAAAGCCGCGAACGTGAAGAACGAGGACAGCCGCAATAAGGCAATGGGCGAAGCTTACTTCCTCCGCGGATACAACTACTACCGGTTGTTCGCCCAGTATGGCGGCGTTGTCCTGCAGACAGAGCCCGTCAACGGCGAGGTGAAGAAGGACTACGTGCGTGCCACAGAGGAAGAGACGCTCAATCAGGTCATCGCCGACCTGGAACAAGCCTACAACATGCTGCCCACCAAGAAGTGGCGCGGCAACGGAACGTGGACCAAATACACCGCTGCACACTTCCTGGCCAAAGCATTGCTGTTCCGCCAGAGCGAGCGTTGCGCTTCGTGGGCTTCGAAATATGACAAGAACGCCGATCTGAACCGCGTCATCACCCTCTGCGACGAGGTCATCGCTGCCTGCCCGTTAGCTCCCGACTACTGGGATCTCTACGCCCGCTGGACCGGTGTTGACTGCAAGAATGAGGGCTTGGATGAGATTCTGATGGCTGCCGAGCACAACGAAGACAATACGACACAGGGACGTTTCGGCAACCGTACCTATAACTACTTCGACCCGCAGTTCTCCAACTTCTCCGGTGCATGGGTGCAGCGCGGACAGTATATCGGCGGCATGGACTTCCAGCGCTGCCGTCCTACGGAGTACACCTACGCGGTCTTCGACAATGTGAACGACGCCCGCATGTGGAAAACGTTCAAGACGGTCTACGGTCTGAACAACATCGCCGTGACAAAGCAGGACCCCAACACGAAGAAAACCGTCTACGACACTGAGAAAGTAGCTGCCGACAACGGCATCGACGTCTCGCAGGTGCCGCATATCGGTGACGAGGGCATCATCTTCATCCTCAACAAGAAGGACGATGCACGCTTCGATAACAACCAATACGGAACGTTCGGACGCGGCGGCGTGGCTCACTCGTTCGTCAATCCGCTCACCGGCAAGTGGGTTCCCAATGCTTTCGTCGTCTACCAAAACGGCAAGTATGTGCTCAACACCTACAACGGCTCACCCAGCAGCACCAACGTGTTCTGTGGCATCAACAAAACCGCCGACGGTTCGCGCACGGCCGAGAAGGGCGATGCCCACCGCGACGTCATCATGGCACGCTCAGGCGAGACCTATCTCGTCAAGGCTGAGGCCCAAGTACGCCTGGGCAACTATCAGGGAGCCATCAACACGGTGAACATCCTGCGTGCACGTGGACAGTGGAAGCAGGGCGAAGACCGCAGCTACTACACCGACGGATCGATGGCATTCCTCGCTGCCGACGGCGGAGACAAGGACAACTCCACGGCTACGGCTAACGCTGTGAAGAAGAACAAGAACGAAGTGGGCGACGTGCTCAACAACACCGAGGCCTACTACGCTTCGATGACGCACAAGAATACTTACTACCTGTCCACCGGCATCGATGTGACCACCGAGCCTTCCGACCTACAAATAAAGAGCTACACGCAGCTGCCAGCAGAAGACGAGGCCATCCTGCAGGCCATCGGCGCCTCAAGCGAGTACGACCGCATGCTGAACTTCATCTTCAACGAGCGTACACGTGAGCTGCTCGGCGAATGGAACCGCTGGGACGAGCTGAGCCGTGCTGGTCTGCTGATCAGACGTGCGAAGGCTTTCAACCCCGAAGCCGCCCCGAACATCACTGCCGGCAAGCACGAACTGCGCCCCATTCCGCAGAAATTCATCGACACGCTTCAGAATCCCGACGGAACAAACCTGAGCGATGATGCGAAGAAGGCATGGCAGAATCCTGGCTATTAAAAACTCAAGTTATCTTTGTTTCTTTAACACATTAGTTATACATTAATTAGTTAGTATCATTTGTTTGCAAAGCGAGAGGCTGCGTCGAGAGGCGCAGCCTTCATTTCAAAAAAACGAAGAATGATACAATAACCAAGCGCTTTGCGGCGTTTTTCAATTAAAACCATTGAACCTATGATGAAACGAGTATTATTATTCACGACGCTCTTTTGGTGTACCCTTTCAGCTGTCTTCGGACAGGACGCCAGCGACCTGTCACGTCACGATTTCCTCTATGCAGGACAGAGCAAACGCATGCGCATGTTCATCGTCAAGGACGGACACGTGGACTGGTCCTACGAAGACAAGCAACGTAAAGGTGAAATCAGCGATGCCGTACTGCTGACCGACGGTCACATTCTCATTGCCCACCAGTTCGGTGTCGTTGAGATGGATGCACAGGGAAACACTGTCTGGAGCTACGACGCACCTGAAGGAACCGAAATACATACCGTGCAGCCCATCGGATCGTCGCATGTGCTCTTCGTACAGAACGGCCGACCGGCCAAAGTGGTGGTCATGGACATGCCTTCAAAGGCCGTCGTGCAGGAATTCACGTTGCCGACGAGCGAACGCGGATCGGTGCACGGCCAGTTCCGTAACGCCCGACTCAGCTCGCGCGGCACCCTGCTCGTGGCCAATATGGGACTGGGCCGCGTCAGCGAATATGCCAGCAGCGGCAACGAGATAGGCCGTTGGGACATCGAAGGCCCGTGGTCTGTCACCGAGACAGAGAAGGGCAACCTGCTCATTGTGGCCCGCAAGGGCGTGGTGCGCGAGATTTCGCGCGAAGGCAAGACCCTGTGGGAGACCAACACCAACAACTTCGGCATCAGTCAGCCGCAGAAAGTGGTCCGTCTGAAGAACGGGAATATGATCATCAACAACTGGTACAACGAGTGGAACAAGACACCGATGGACACGCTCCATGCCCCGTTGCAGGCCGTCGAGATTGACCGCGAGGGCAAAGTGGTGTGGAAACTGTGTTCATGGAAGGAGCCCGACCTCGGCCCGTCGACCACCATTCAGCCGCTGAACCAAGCAACCGACCGCAGTCGCCTGTTCTTCGGCGACCTGAACGGACGCAGACCGAACCTTTTCGTGGGCCCGAACCAACCCATCGGCGAGGGCCGTGGCATCCATCCGGGCCGCGTGGCATGGATCCACTCACCGGGTGTGGCGAAGTGGGACGGCCGTACAGGTCTCTGGGTGGAGGACCGTTGGAACGATCAGCAGAAGGCTGACGCGATGATGCGGCAGGCTGTCACCATGCTGACGGGCGAAAACGACGCCAAGAAGGCGTGGAAAGCACTGTTCCGCCACTTCAACCGCGAGCACGGGCGCGGTAACCGGGGCTACAAGCGCGGCGAAAAGATAGCTGTGAAGCTGAACCTGAACAACGCCATCACGCACCGCGACACCATCGAACTAAACTCTTCGCCCTTCACTACGCTGGCACTGGTGCGCTCGTTGGTGCGCGACGGCGGCGTCCGCCAGCAGGACATCATTCTCTGCGAGCCCAGCCGTGCCATCACCGACAGCATATATAATAAGGTGAACCGCGAGTTCCCCGGCGTCATCTTCATCGACAACATCGGCGGTGAAGGCCGTCAGAAGTGCGAATACTACCCCGAACAGATAACGTATTCTGCTGACAACGGCAAGATGGCACGCGGACTGGCCAAGTGCATCGTCGATGCCGACTACCTCATCAACAGCGCCTTGCTGAAGACGCACAACGGTCCAGGCGTCACGCTGACCTCGAAGAACTGGTACGGAGCCACGGACATCAACCTGCTCTGGCGCCAGAACGCCCACAACAACATCAGTCAGGACAAACGCCACGGCAAACCGGGCTACAAGACCTTCGTGGACTTCATCGCACATAAGCACCTCGGACAGAAGACGCTGCTCTTCCTCATCGACGGCACATACGGTTCGCGCGACGTCAACGGCGCTCCGGCTCCCAAATGGCAGAAGCCTCCCTTCAACAACGACTGGGCCTGCTCGCTCATCGTGTCGCAAGACGAACTGGCCTGCGATGCCGTCGGCATGGACATCCTCATCGGCGAGTGGCCTGAATTCGGCAGTCTGAACTACTGCGACGAGTATCTGCGCGAGGCAGCCAGCCTCCCTGATGCCCCCAGCAGAACCGTCTACAAGCAGGACGGCAAGCCCGTCAACCGCCCGCTCGGCCTGATGGAGCACTGGAACAACTCTCGCGACCGCCGCTACACGAAGCTGGAGCTCATCTACAAGAAGATGGAATAGGCAGAAAGAAAGAGGAAGGAAACATTGCCCACAACCAAAGGAAGCACACCATGAAGAAAAGACTGACCATCGTTCTGCTGCTCGCGCTGTCGCTCTGCAGCCAAGCTCAAGTGAAAGACGCCTTCAGCGGCATCCTGCCCGTCACCGACCGCACGCAGACCCAAAGCCTCAACGGCACATGGCAGCTGAAAGTCATCGAAGGAATCAGCGACAAGGCCGACGTACCCCAAGCCGACGCCACGTGGGGAACCATCCCCGTGCCAGGCTGCTGGGAGGCATACGGTTTCTGCAAACCGAGCTACGACCATGCAGCTGCACTCACCGGCTACTACCGGACGGCCTTCACGCTGCCCGAAACGTTGTGCGGACAGCGCGTGGCCATCCGCTTCGACGGTGTGCTCTATGGCTACGACCTCTTCCTGAACGGCCGTTTCGTGGGTTCGTGGCGCTCAGGCTACAACACCGCCGTCTTCGACCTGACGCCCTACTTGGACCGCAAGGCCAGCCGACAGCAACTGGCCATGCGCGTAATCAGCCAGTTTCGGGGCAGCGATTTCGACTATAACGACGACTGGGCCCCCACCGGAATCTTCCGCGACGTAACCCTGATGGCCTACCCCGACATCCACCTCTCCGACCTGACCATCCGCACCCGGCTCACGGGCGAGGTCAGCGTGGACGTGCAGATAGCCCATGCCGACAGCAAGACGCACGTGGAACACGACATCCTCGACGCACAGGGTCACCTCGTAGGCCACGACCGAGTGGAGAAACCGCACCTCTGGACGGCCGAGACGCCCTATCTGTACACTCTCCGCACACGACTGCTCCACAAAGGCAAGCTCCTGCAGACCTTCACCCACCGCTTCGGCTTCCGCCAGCTGACCGTCGAGGGCAACATCCTGAAGCTGAACGGAACGGCCATCAAGCTGCGCGGCGTCACCAGTCACGCCACCGACCCGCGCACCGTGAAGGTTGTCAGCGACTCCCTGACCCTTCGCGACATGCAACTGATGAAGGAAGCCTCGGTGAACTACATACGCACGTCGCACTATCCGCGCGAACCGCGATTCTACGAACTGGCCGACTCGCTCGGATTCTACGTCATCGACGAGGTGCCCTTCGGGTTCGGCGACAAGAACCTGCACGACTCCACCTTCTACGCGCAGCTGCAGCAACGCGCACAAGCCACCGTCCGCCGCGACAAGAACCATCCGTCCGTGCTCATCTGGAGCCTCGGCAACGAGAATCCGCTCACCGACATCTGCATCCGGCTGGGCGACTACGTCAAGCGCGAGCTCGATGCCTCGCGGCCCGTCTGCTATCCGCAGGTAGGGTCGTACTTCCGGCGCTTCAACTACGACTTCCCGAAGGTAGCCGACATCTATGCGCCCCACTATCCCACGACGGGACAACTCGCCGACTTCTACCAACGGGCCGACCGTCCGGTCGTCTTCACCGAGTACTGCCACACGCTCGGCATCTCGTTCGAGGACCACGACCGCCAATGGGAAATCATCGAACGCACACCCTGCATCGCCGGTGGCAGCGTCTGGGAATGGGTCGACCAGGGCATGCCGTTCAAAACGGGCGGCACGGCGGCTCCGTTCCGCCGCTACGGCTACGAGGAACGGGTGTTCACATCGTCTGACGGCGGTTTCGAGATGTTCGGCAACAAAGGTACCGACGGCCTGCTCTACGCCGACCGCACGCCGCTGCCCAACTACTACGAACTGCAACATAACTACGCCCGAGCCGCCGTCACCGACAGCATCTTCCGCGGCACGCTCCACATACGCAACCGATACGACTTCCTGAACCTGAAAGACAACGTCACCATAGCCTGGACGCTCACCGCCGACCGCGACACCGTGGCCAAAGGAGCCTTTTCGCCCGACTGTCGACCGCACACCACGGTGGCCTATCCGCTGCAGCTGCCAGCCAGTCTGTACACGGCAGGACGACTCTGCCTGCTGCAACTGTCGTTCTCCGACGCCCAGGGACACACCTTCCTGCGCCAGACGCTGCCCGTAGAAGGCACATCAGCCCAACCGTTAGCGCAGCGCATTCTCGGTGCACTGCCTCCAAGCAGCCTTTCACCCGACCATTTCTTTGCCGAGAGCCCACGCATCCGGGCAGGCAGGAAAGCCACCATGGCCGAACGGCTGAAGGTAGGCGACCGGCGACTGGAGCCCTACCTGCTGCGCATGCCTGCCATGGGAGCCGACATACAGACCGAAACGGTCGGCACCGCCACCCATTATACCTGCACACTGTCGCCCGACACCACCGACACGTTCCTCTCCGAGCTGGGCATTGCCTTCCTGCTCGACCAGCGCATCGACCGCGTGCAGTGGATCGGACAGGGTCCCCTGCCCTCCTATCCGGGTCGTCGGCAGGCCAACCGCTACGGTTTCTGGGCCAAACAGCAGGGCGACCTCTACTTTGAAGGCAACCGCATGGGGGTAGACGCAGCGCTGCTGACCGACCGCGAAGGCAACGGACTGCTCATCGTGATGAACCAGGGCAACGTGAACTTCGAGCAGACCGACCGAGGCATTGTGGTCAGCGTCAACGCCGCCGTGGCCGGACAGGGCCCCAAGTTCGCACGTACAGCCTTCCCCGTCACGGCCCGCGAGGTGGGCACGGTGAGCACCGACTTCTATGTCTATAGCGTCAACGCCGCCGACATGCCGTCCATCCTGCGCACGCTCTTCGCACAGCCGCAGACGGTGCCAGCCCCGTTCTCACCCTTCCTGACACAGTACGACACCTATCTGATGCGCTTCGAGGACATCGCCGACTGAGACATCCTGACGGCCTTTTGTGCGCATCTGTCGTTTACGAAAAGTGACAGAAGCTTTGCGCTTCGTGTCAATCGAGAATAATTCACACCCGACTCGCAGGTGTGAATTATTTTTTTTCTGTATCTTTGCAGCACGATAAACACCCCAAAAACAGGAAAAAGAGAATGAGAAAAAAGACTATTGCCTGCATGCTGGGCTGCCTGCTTTGCCTGCATGTCACGGCACAGATGGAGAAGTTTGAGACCCACGAGAACCCCATCCTGTGGGCCGACACGCCCGATCCCGACGTCATCCGCGTCGGCGACACGTTCTACATGGTCACCACGACAATGCACATGGCACCGGGAGCACCTGTCATGCGGTCGAAAGACCTGGTCAACTGGGAGCTTGCTTCCTACGTCTACGACCGGCTCACTGACTCGCCACGCTACGGCTTGCAACAGGGAACGGTCTACGGGCGCGGACAATGGGCCACCTCGCTGAAGTACCACAAAGGCAAGTTCTATGCGCTCTTCGCACCCAACGAGGCCGGAGACATGGGGCGTTCCTACCTCTACTCGGCCGACGACGCTGCCGGACCGTGGACGCTGGTGAGCCGTCTGCCCCACTTCCACGACTGCTCGCTGCTGTTCGACGACGACGGCCGCGTCTACGTCCTCTACGGAACAGGCCGCATCTGCGAGCTGACGACCGACCTGCAGGGCGTCGTCGAAGGGTCGGACCACCAGCTGTTCACCGCCGAAGCCGACGAGACAGGCATCCTGGAGGGTTCGCGCATGGTGAAGCACAACGGCCGCTACTACCTGCTGATGATTTCGCAGGTGTGGGCTCCGGGCCGCTATCGCCGCGAGGTGTGCTACCGCTCGGACAACATACAGGGGCCGTACGAGAAAAAAGTCATCCTGCAGTCGCCGCTGAAAGGCTTCCCGCACGTCGGACAAGGCACCATCGTCGACACGGAGCACGGCGACTGGTTCGGCATCATCTTCCAAGACCGCGGAGCCGTGGGCCGCGTGGTCACGCTGATGCCCTGCCGCTGGCTCGACGGCTGGCCCATGCTGGGCGACGAGGAAGGCCGTGTGCCCGACCGCATGCGTCCCGTCAGGAGCGGACAGCCCCGACAGCCCATCACCGTCAGCGACGACTTCAGCGCACCGACGCTCGACCTGCACTGGCAGTGGAACCACAACCCGGTGGACAAAGCATGGTCGCTCGGCGAAAGACCGGGCTGGCTGCGACTCAGAACCAGCCGCATCGCGGACAATCTGTACACGGCACCCAACACGCTGACCCAACGCATGGAGGGACCACGCTGCAGCGGCGTCGTGAAACTGGACGTCAGCCGCCTGCGCGAGGGCGACCGTGCCGGCTTCTGCGCCTTCAACGGCCACAGCGGCGTGCTGACGGTGGAAAAGAAAGGAAAGCAGTTCGCCCTGACCATGAGCGAGACGGTGGTCCATCTGTCGCAGAAGGAGAAGAACGTGGAGCGTGTCGACGAGACCGTACGCGCCACAGTGAACTTCAAGCAGCCGCAGGTGTGGCTGCGCATCGACGGCGACTTCACGCTGAACAGCGACAAAGCCACCTTCTGGTACAGCCTCGACGGTCAGCAGTGGAGCCGCATCGGCAGCGACTACCAGATGCGTTTCGACTGGCAACGGCTGTTCATGGGCACGCGCTACGCCGTCTTCTGCTACGCCACCAAGCGCAAAGGCGGTTACGTGGACGTGGAGAGCTTCAGCTACCAGCGCGAAGAAGACCGGCCGTCGACGGCCGACTGACAACAAGGCATACACATGCAGACGCAGGCATTCGTGGAAAAACCAAGCCACGAATGCCTGCGTCTGCGTATGTCTGCCTCTGTCTCAGAACGCCACGCTCACGCTGCGGCCCTGATAGTCGACCGTCTTCTGCGTGCCGTCGGGCAACACCACCACGAAACGGCGCTCCTGCAGCATGCCGGGATACGAGCCCTTGCGGTCGCCGATGGTCAGTCGGCGGCCTTTTTCGTCCCATGCGAACGGTATCGTAGCGTAGACTCCTTGCTCATAGCGGTAGCTGTCGCCCTCGTCCTCGTAGAGCGTGAACACGGCGTCGGCTCCCGGATAGACGCGGATCTCGAGCTTGTCCCACGTCTGTTCGCCCACATACTGCATCTCGGGGCCCATCGGAACGATGCTGCCGGCCCTGACGAACATCGGCACGCGGTCGATGCGGGTCTTCACCACGACGTCGCGGCCGCCGCGGAGACGCTCGCCCGTCCAGAAGTCGTACCAGTCGGCACCCTTCGGCAAGTATTTCCGGCACGTCTTGCCGGCGGTCCAGTCGATGGCTGCCGCCCCTTGCTCAGCCGTTTCGTCCTTCACCTCCTTCTTGTCCCATCCGCTCATGGCGTCCTCGTGCACGATTTTCTCGGGCGTGTACTGCGCTTCCACCACGGGGGCGGCGAGGAAAGCACGGCCGAACATGAATTCGTCGGTCATGTTCCACACGCGACGGTCGGCGGCAAAGTCGCTGAAGAGCGGACGCAGGTAGCTTTCGTTGCGGCTGGTCACCTGCCAGGCCGTGCTGTAGAGGTAGGGCAGCAGTCGGTAGCGCAGGCGGATGGCCTTCTCGATGGCGTCGTAGACGGGTTCACCCTTCTTGCCGAACTGCCATATCTCGCGCGGAGCATCGGCACCGTGGCTGCGGAAGACGGGGCAGAAGAGCGCGTACTGCATCCATCGCACGTAGAGTTCCTGGAACTGCGGGTTCTGCGGTGCCGAGCCGGGGCCCTTCGTGTTGTACGAACCGCAGAAGAAGCCGCCGATGTCGGTGTTGAAGTTCGGGTTGCCCGTCAGCGAATAGCTCAGTCCGGCAGGGATTTGCTTGCGCAGCATGTCCCACGACGAGCCCACGTCGCCGCTCCACATGTTCGACCCGTAGTGCTGCTGTCCGGCAAAGGCGGAGCGCGTCATGATGAACACGCGCTTGTCGGCCGACTCACGGCGCTGCGCCTGGTAGACACCGCGCACGGTCTCGAACGGAAAGAGGTTGCGCAGCGACCGCCACGTGCCTCCGTGGACGCGGTGGTCGTAGTCGCTCTCGCGCGGATTGAAGAAGTCGGGGTCGGTGGAATCCATCCACCAGCCGTCGGTGCCGTAGTCGAAGAGCGTCTTCAGATGCTTCCAGTAGATGTCGCGAGCCACCGGACTGAAGGCGTCGTAGACCTTGACTCCCGACGGATACTTCATCACCGGGGGCCAGATATGTGACAGTCCGCTCTGCGGCCACGTCTCGATGGGGAGCAGCAAACCTTTCTCGCCGAGCTCGCGGAACTGCGGAGTCTGCGGCCCGAAGCTGGCCCAGATGCTGATCATGAAGTGCGCGTTCTTGCGGTGAACGGCCTCTATCATCTGCCGTCCGTCGGAATATTCCTCGGTCAGGAAGTCCATGGCGTTCCACAGATAGTTCGAACCCCAGTACTGCCAGTCCTGGATGATGCCGTCGAGGGGCACGCGCAGCTCCCTGTACTTGTCCACCACGCCGAGCAGCTCGCGCGAACTCTTGTAGCGCTCCTTGCATTGCCAGTAGCCGTAGGTCCACAGCGGGAACATGGGCACGTCGCCCGTCAGGTGGCGCATCTGGGCAACGACGCCGTCGGCCGAACCGCCGTACATGAAGTAGTAGTCCACGGCATCGCCCACTTCGGACGAGAAGCTCATGCCCTGCGCACCGTCGTCGAACTGCGTGCGCGAATAGTTGTCCCAGTAGAGGCCCCAGCCCTTGATGCTCTGAAGCACGTTCTGGAAGTCCTCCAGGTTCGACTGCTCCATCAGCTTGTGCTCGCCGCGGCGGTTCAGACGGCCGTTCTGCAGCGTGCCCAAGCCGTAGATGGCCTCGTCCTTGTCCAGGACGAACGTCTGCGTCACACGGTATGCGCCGGCATCGGGGCCCGCTGTGCGCTCATCGAACGTGCAGCTGCCCTCCCTGAGCAGCCGCTTTCCCTTGGCGGTGAGAAACTCCACGCTGCCCGTGCGCGCATCCACCTTCACCGTGAGCGCGCTGCTCCTCAGCGTGTTGGCCGTGCGCGTCAGGCTGACATCGTCCGGACGGGCGATGACCACCGGCTTGTCCTGTCGGCAGCTCTTGCCTACGGGAACCTTTGTCACGCGCACGATGGAGGGTGTGTAAAACTGAACCGTTACGTTGGTCTGCGACGCCTGCACCTCCATGGGGCCGGCGCTTGCCGTCAGTGCTGCCATGCAGCAGAGAAGGGCGGAGAGGAAGAACATCTTTTTCATACTGAATGCAAATATACGGAATCGCTTTGAAAAATCAAAAAAAATCGAACAAAAAGTTCGTTTTAAGCCTCCGTGGCTGCAAAATTCTGAAATAAAAATCAGACGGACGCGTACACGCGAATTATGAGAGAATCGTAAGACGCTGGAAACAAGCGGCTTGTATTTTCTTTACATTTTTCGGGCTTTCAAAATGACTCATTTTACAATCGAAAACGGGCCATTCTGCTCGTCAGAATGAGCCGTTTTGAACGACAAAATGGGCCTTTTTGCGAAGTAAAACGGCTCATTTTGAAAATCGGAATGAAAAATCGCACGATTTTGAACGGATTTTTCTCCGTTTCAGAAGCGTTCGCCCTCAAAAAACGATCAAAAATCTCAGCAAAAATTTTCGCTCAAATTTGTTGACAAAGTGGCTGTCTGAATCTCACACAGAAATGCCTTTAAGGCTCCTTTCAGACAGTTTCAAGGCCCCTTTCCGCCAATTGTCCGAAAACAGGTCGGCTGTCCGATACATCTTTTTACTATTCCTGAAAAATGCATTGCAGCTTCAGAAAAGCGCACTACTTTTGCATCGTCAAAAAGAAAAAAGACAATCAAAGTAACAAAAGAATAGGAGAAAAAAAGATGAAAAAGATTTTTATGACAATGATGGCAGCCATGCTGCTCTGCGTAAGTGCAAACGCACAGGGTACGAAACACGAAATCAGCATCGGCTACGGTGGAGGATCAACATCGCAGATTTTCGACGCTTATAGCAAGATTGGTACGGCACTCGGATCGTTCGGCACCGTCACCGCCGACAACCATGTGGAAATTGGACCGATCTCGGCCGAGTACTTCTACCGCATCAACGACTTGATAGGCGTAGGTGTCATCGGAGCATACGTGATAACGACCGAAGACGCCAAGCGGAGAGGCGAAGATTATGGTGACTTCACCGACACCTACATCACCGTCATGCCTGCAGTGAAGATCAACTGGCTGCGCAAGAAGAACTTCGGCCTGTATTCGAAACTTGCCGCCGGTGTCACTTTCGCAAAAGAAAAGGCCGAATACAAGGATTCCGACAAAACCGAAACGGACAAAGACGTGCTCTTCAACTTCCATGCATCGGCCTTGGGTATCGAAGTGGGCAACAAGGTGTGCGGCTTTGCAGAGCTCGGCTTCGGTGAGCAGGGTATCATCATGGGCGGTGTGCGCTGCAAGTTCTAAGCAGTGAAACACTGAAAAACAAGCCTACGATTACTATATAATGACTTGGGGCATCGGTTGTCTGCGCAGACAGCCGGTGCCTTTTCTTTTTCATCTGCGCCCACATTGGCCTGGCAAAGAAAAAACGCCGTGTCATGATTTGTCTTGACAAAAATTTGTTTTAAGCCTCCAAGAATGCCAAATTCTGGTAGTTTTTCTTACAAGACGGCACTCATGAAATAGCATCGCAGACGAAAGGCCGTAAAGAAAAGGCAATCGACACGATTTTCCGGCAGTGTGAAAATAAAACACATCATTTCTTTGCAAAACAAGTGCTTATTCGTATCTTTGCAGTCGACAATATGAAAAAAGCACTGATCACACTTTTCGTCATCCTGACAGGATGCCTCACGACGGTTGCCATGAAGAAGACTGCGACCGCGGAACAAACGGACGCCGCCGATGGTAACGCTGGGGCCGCCACCTGCCCGATGGTGAAAATCGAGGCCGAACGGCTCCCCGACCTGAACATTCCGCGCGGCGGACACGCTCTGTTCTGCGCCGGAGGCGAGATTGTTGCAGCAGGCGGACATACCAACGGCTTCGTGCCCACACCGACGGCGGAGTACTTCCGGGATGGGAAATGGCACCTGATGCAGATGGCCTACAGCCACGACAACGGCTTCTTCGCCCTGCAACAGTCGGGGAAGGTGTTGCTCGGCGGCGGACACGAGAAGCATCTCGGCATCGGACAGACCTTCGTCGTGGAGAGCTACGACCCCACGACCCACTCGTTCAACGGCTTCGGCTGCCTGGACACGAAGCGGAGCATGGCCAGTGCGCTCGAGTTAGACAGCGGACAGATGGTGATCAGCGGCAACTGGTATGCCGACGATGCCATAGAACGGTTCGACGGCAAGAAGATGTTCACCCATGTGCGCGACGTCACGCACGTCAGGTCCACTCCGTTCATCTTCCAGACGGCCAAGGACGACGCCATCGTCTTCGGAGTCGTGGACACGAAGGGCAACCACTTCAGCGATACGGTGGCCGACAGACTGAACGGCGACCCGATTGCCGTACCGCTGTTCAAGACATGGGAGCCCATTACGGCTTTCTGGGCCCACTGTTCCGACGCGAGTTTCATCGGCAACAAGCAACAGGGCCGCTATGCCTACCTGCTGCCGGTCTTCGACCGACAAGGGCAAATGGCCATCGCACTGGCCGAGGGCACGCGCTTCTCGCTGCTGCCCACGGCCAAGCCTGTCCCCATGAGGGGCCCTTGGGGTAAGATAAAGTACTGGTCGCCCGTCATCGTTGACCGACAGCGACAGCGCGGATACGTCATGGGGACTGACAAGGGGAGCCGCGTCTACCTGCTGGCTGTCGACTACGGAACGGCAACCGGCGACGACGGTTCTGCCAAATCGCCTGCACAGCTGACACTGCTCTATACCGACCCGCTGCCGAAGGAGTGTTTCAGCCTGCCCGTACTGACCGAAGACGGCCTGCTGGCCATCGTGGGAGGCAGCACAACCGATAACTTCGCACCGTTCAGCACGGCCTACCTGCTGCATGTCGACGGTTCGACGGCATCGGTCGTCGGCGCCGGCAGCAACTGGATAGCATGGTTGCTGACGGCTCTCGGACTGATAGCCATGGTGCTGATCATCTATGCGCGCCGCAAAAAAGGACCTGACACAGGCAACGGCCTGCTCTCCGAGGCGAAGACAGAACCGATAAACATCAATGAAAACGAACAGCTGATGCTGCGCATCCGCCAGATGATGAACGACGAGAAACCGTACCTGAACAGCGAATTCAAACTGCCCGACCTGGCTACCAAGCTCAACATCAACAGCCGCTACGTCTCCGACTGCATCAAGGCAACCGAAGGATGCTCGTTCACGCAGTTCGTCAACGGCTTCCGCATCGAGTATGCCCAGCAGCTCTTGCGCCAACGACCCGACAAGAAGGTCTCATCCGTCTACTTAGAGGCCGGTTTCTCCAACGAAACCTCCTTCTTCCGCGCCTTCAAGGCCATCACCGGAATGACCCCCGGCGAGTGGATGGCGGCGCAGGAAGAATAGCTACCCGGAAGTGAGAAGCACGGCAACAGGACCATTCCTCTTTCGGAAATGATAAGCTCAGCAACAAATCATTTCCCTCTCGACACAAGAACAGTCTTCATAGAACAACAGCGCTTTCGCAAGCCTTGCGAAAAAGATTCTTTATATTAATATTTGCTGTTTCATAGAAATAATGTAACTTTGCGCTATTAACTACTATACATATGAACTATCCACTGATTTCAGAGTACATAGAAGCCATCAAGTCGGCAGAAGACAACTTTGAGGAGTTGAGTTATCTTAGGCCAGTATTGGATGATGACGGGCTGCCCGTGATGACCAGCGGCAATTTTGCTGTTATCTTCAAGATGAAAGATGATGCAAAGGGGAAGTTCTATGCATTGAAGTGCTTCACAAGGGAACAGGAAGGACGGGCTGAGGCGTATCGACAAATAACGGAAGAACTGGAAAATGTGGATTCTCCTTATCTCGTTCCAATTCGCTATTTGGAGAAAGAACTGTTCGTTGATACAGCGCAGACGGATGAGACTGAGTTTCCTGTGTTGCTGATGGATTGGGTAGAGGGCGAGACGCTGGATAAATATCTTCGTGAAAACCTTGACGACAAGTATGCCTTGGAGATGCTTGCCTATCGTTTCAGCCAGTTGGCTCAGTGGCTCATTCCCCAACCCTTCGCTCATGGCGATTTGAAACCCGACAATATTCTTGTCCGTGATGATGGAACTTTGGTGTTAGTTGATTACGATGGCATGTATGTTCCGGCCATGAAAGGACAAAAAGCCCGAGAACTTGGCTCTCCCGATTTCCGTCATCCGCTAAGGACAGAGAATGATTTCGATGAACATATTGATGATTTCCCATTAGTGTCAATTCTACTTTCGCTGAAAGCCATTTCACTTAAGACTGATTTAATAGAACTTTATGGCGCAACCGGCAGGTTATTGTTCTCAGAGAAAGACTATCGCAATCTATCAGAAAGTCTATTGATAGATGCATTAAAAACTCTAATGCAAGATAAAGAGCTTGCAACTCTTATATCTATATTTATACTTTCTTCCTCTTTAAATAGTTTGGCTCTAATTTCCTGTAGGCTATTAAATCTGAATATACCCCAAGTCCCTACAACAGGAATCATAAGTACAAAGGTAACAACAGATGATTGGGCAGATTCATGGAAAGATGAATATGGGGTTGTATATAGTAAAGACAAGAAGAGGTTACTCGGTATCATTAGTTTCTATTTGCCTGATTATGAAATACTGGAAGGGACTGAAACCATATGTGATGATTCTCTGAATGGTATATGGGAAGAAGACGTAATAGAAGGGTTGATGATTAGCGGTAAAGTTACAATACCATCTACTGTCCGTTTTATAGGTAGGAATCCATTTCGAGCAGATTTCGTAAAAATTGAAAACAGATCTCCTTACTTTATTGTTGAAGACGATGTTTTGTATACGTCTGATAAGAAAAGATTGATTACCTGTTTTAGTAAAAAATCAAGAATTGTCATCCCTGATGGTGTCGAGATAATCGATAGCTTCGCATTCTATGGCTGTGAAGATATTTCGCAAATTGTGATACCGGAGACAGTTTCATTTATTGGAGACAATCCTTTTATTGAAATGAACTTTCTATGCAAAAAAAATGTAGAGATTATTAGCAAGTCTCCTTTCTTCTTTACAAAAAAAGGTTCATTATATAGAAAATCTCCACAATTACTTATCTCGTATTTTGGAAAATCACCTTTCTTATTTGTTGATGAAAAAACAACAGAAATAGGAGCGTTTCCGTTTTGGTCAAATTCTCCCAAAGGTATATACTTACCTTCTTCGATTGAAAGAATGGCAGAAGGAGCCTTATGGGGTACTACTTTTTCTTTGCAGCACGTATTTGTTCCATTAGGCACTCAAAAAAAATTCAACGAATTACTACCAAAAGACTCGGACAAACTATTGGAATTAGACCCGTCACTTATGACTAAAGATGAGTTTGGGACCATCTATGATGACAAAAGAAAAAAAAGGCTTCTAAAAGGTTGCGACATTGAGGAATACACAATTAATGACGAAACAATAGAAATATGTAGTTTTGCTTTTTCTGACTGCACAAGCTTAACAAAAATAGACATCCCAAGTTCTGTAACTAACATAGGTAACAAAGCCTTTTCAGGCTGTAAAAGTTTAAGACATATTATCATACCAAGTTCCGTAACTAACATAGGTTACGAAGCCTTTTCAGGTTGTAAAAGTTTAAGACATATTATCATACCAAGTTCCGTTATAAGTATTGGAAAAGGAGCATTCCGCGACTGCTATAAACTACAAAGCGTAGAAATCTCGAGTTCAATTAGAGTTATTGAAGAGCGTCTATTTGATTGGTGTACAAGCCTAAATCACATTGTTATTCCGAAGTCCATAGAAAGAATAGACAATTGGGCCTTTAATTTCTGCAAGAACCTTAAAAGTGTTACGATTCTTAATAGTACCATAATCTTTGGAGAGGATGTATTCTCTGGTTGTGACAGCCTTTGTTCTATTATTGTTCCAATAGGAACCAAGATGAAATTTGAAAAATTACTTCCTAAGTATAGAGACAAACTAATAGAGAAAGAAGAAGAGCTTTCTACCAAGTGTACAGATGATGATTTGAGAAATTCATGGACTGACGAATTTGGCGCAATCTATAGTAAGGACAAGAAGCGACTTTTAAAATGTCCAAAAATTAAAGAGTTTAGCATTAAAGTTGGCACTAGAGTTATCGCTGATCAAACATTTGAGGGGAGTACGGAATTACAAGAGGTTCAAATTCCAACATCAGTTGAGCTTATTGGTGCGCATGCCTTTGATTCTTGTTGGAATTTGGAAAAAATAGAAATACCAAACAGTGTCAAATCCATTGGGAAAGGTTGTTTTGACAGTTGCTTTTCATTGCGAGAAATAATAATTCCAAAAGGAATAACAAAAATAGAAGATAGGACCTTTGAAAGATGTTATAAACTTCAGAAGGTACTATTACCAGAGTCACTACGCGAAATAGGTGCTTACGCATTTACTATTTGCAGTATAGGTGAAATAGAGTTTCCTAAACAATTAAAGACCATTGGCTATAATGCATTTTGGAAAGCTGGTATAACGAAATTGTTAATTCCTAATTCAGTCAATAGAATAGACGCAGGTGCTTTTGCTGGCTGCAGTTCATTAGAATCAGTATCTTTACCTCCTAATATAAGCGAAATTAAAGACGAGACTTTTTTCTTCTGCTCGAAATTAAGTCATATTGAGTTGCCCAAGTCCATCAAAAAGATTGGCAGGAGTGCTTTCGCTGGTGCTAAATCATTAAAGAGTGTAGTTATTCCAGAAGGTGTAATCCATATTGAATATGCCGCTTTTTCTGGTTGTTCCTGTTTGGAAAAAGTATCTTTGCCAAGAACTGTATCTTATGTCGGAGAAAAAGTCTTCAAAGACTGTCCTAAGCTAAAGAAGATATGCGTGCCTAAAGGTACGAAAAATTTATTTCTAAAGCTAATTCCTAATTATATAAATATAGTTTATGAAGAATAGAAAGAAATATCATAAGAAGCGTAAAATTGGATACCAATTAAAGCGACGTTATAAAAATGCCATAAGGAAGCAACTTGAACAGGAATTATACCTATTGTCACAAAAAGACATTAGTTCTATTGAGGGTTTAACAGGGCATATTAATAATGATGACACATTGTTCATTAAGCGCAATGAAGATTCATCATATAGTTTAGATAGTGACATGTATATTCAAAATGGATATGCTAGTTCAAGTGCGTTATTGCTTACAATCATTCGACAGTCAAAAAATAGTTTCTTAAGAGAGTGTTATATTTTTCCTGCGCTATTTTGCTTAAGGCAGTATCTGGAGTTAACAATGAAAGATTCCATTTTGTTTTTCAGATTAAGAAGGAGAGCGGCATATGCTGGTGAATCGAATTTGGAGGGACACGATTTGGTTTTATTGTGGAATAACCTAAAAATGTATTTCGATAACCCCGATTCTCAAGTCAACAATGTAGAGAGGTTAATATTCGAATTTAATTCTTATGATAGCAACGGAGAATTATTCAGATACGGAAGTAGCTTGACGAAGAAAATACTTAACAAGAACATTGATATTCCGTTTGTTGATGTTGACATCCTGTATAAAAGAGTCATTCAACTTTATAGTTTTTTTGAGGGCGTTAATTCTATGGCTAGAGATGGCTTCGACGAAATAGCCACAACCAATGAGTATTAGTATTACGCCAAATATGGAATACGATATGATTGACAAAAGAGAAACAATGAAGTATAATGCAGAAATGGCTGAGCATGCTCTTGGAGCTGCCCAGTTTATGGATTCGCTTGTGGGTGGACGATATGTGACGAAAGAACAGGCTCGTGAAGCGATGGACTTTCTTCTAGCATCAACCAAGCGGAACATTGAGAGTTATCCTTATGCAACCAGACAGGAAAAAGATGAAGAAATTCGTCGCAAAGAGGTGCTGATGAATATGCTTAAAAAACAAATGGGAATATAAAAAGAAAATGGAGTATCTCGCGGCCTAGGCATACATTACCCAAGGTGTAACCATACTTTAGGCTGCTTGTTGCCTGCTTCCGAGCTTACTCATGAGTTTCTTAGAGTAAGGAAAGAAGCTGGATGAAAGGAGTCTGAAAGCAGGTGAAGACTGGCTGAGCGATGTGAGGTAGCTGATGTAAGAAGTAAAAATGAAATAATCATAGAACGAAAAGCGTTAAAGAATATATGGCAAAACGGAGAGAAATAAGAAACAGTACTGCAGAGTTCCTGATCTTCCAGATAGAAGGGAAGGACCAGGGTGTAGAAGTGTACTACAAAGATAAAACGGTGTGGTGCACACAAAAGGCAATGGGAATGTTGTTCGACTGCTCAACAGACAACATTGGACTGCACTTGAAGAATATCTTCGCGAGTGGAGAGCTGGTAAAAGATTCAGTTACCGAGAAAATCTCGGCAACTGCCTCAGATGGAAAGAACTACCTGACGCAATTCTATAACCTCGATGCTGTCATCAGCGTAGGTTATCGCGTCAACTCAATCCGTGCCACTCAGTTCAGACAATGGGCCACAAGTGTACTGCGAGAATATGCCATTCGAGGCTATGTGCTGGACAGAAAGCGTATGGAGAACGGAACTTTCCTTGATGAGGACTATTTCGAGCATTTGTTGGCAGAAATCAGGGAGATACGTCTCTCTGAGCGTCGTTTCTATCAGAAACTGACGGATATCTATGCCACAGCCATTGATTATAATCGGGACGCACCCACGACCAGGCTGTTCTTTAAGATGATGCAGAACAAGATGCACTATGCCGTGCATGGTCATACGGCAGCAGAACTGATAGTGGAGCGAGCAGATGCGGAACAAGAGCACATGGGACTGACATCGTGGGAGAACGCTCCTGACGGAAAGATTGTGAAGACGGACGTATCGATTGCCAAGAATTATCTGAAAGAAATGGAACTGGCAGACATGGGCCAACTGGTGAATGGTGTGCTGGAATTAGCGGAACGGATGGCGAAACGGCATATTCCCATGACGATGGAGGATTGGGCTAAGCAGATTGACAAGATATTGGCTGCTGGAGGCAATGAGGTGCTGGAAACGGCTGGAAGCATAACTGCAGAAGAAGCCAAAGAGCATGCTGAAACGGAATTCGAGAAATACCGTATTATTCAAGACAGACTGTTCCAAAGTGATTTCGATAAATATTTGGGAGAACTACCATTGATAGACGAAAACGACAAACCATGATTATCATTGAGTCGAAACGGAAGAAGCCTGCCACGATATTGAAGAAATATCCTGATGCGATACTGGCGGATGTGACAAGTGGAGCGAAGGATGGCTTAGTGAAGCTGAGCCCGTTCTATCCACACTATGGAATACCTGTGCCATTCAGTGAGGGCTATACGGCTACTTGTGTGGAAGCTATTTGGCAGGGGCTGAAGGTGTTTGAGGGCGCTGATGTTGACACTTCGCTGTTCCTGAACGACACGATGAAGAACATCAAGCGTACTGTACGCCGTTTTGGGAAGCCGTTAGGGCACCGGAAGGGCGTGAACGGAACGGAGCTGCTTGGCTATATAGAGGCAAGGAAGCAAATATATATTCCGACATATCGATGGGTGCTGGAGAACAAAGTGGCTCATATCATAGAACGGCTGAGAGAGGCGAGTGAAGCAAAGACTATAGTCTTGCTTGACTATGATACGAATAGCGATGTGGAGAATGCGAAGAAGCCACTGTCCCATGCTTCGTTGATTAAAGCATACGTGGAAGGTTTGTATCCTTATGGATCTGGGAAACATGATGAAGCCAGGCAGAATGATCTTCCTAAAAAAAAGAAAGAAAGGAAAGGCAATAATAAGGAATTGGAGTTGTTTAATGAATAAAGCCGAGACGAATATGGAACAAACAGGAAACAATAATACCCCCTTGGAGTATAGTCGGGATTTTGACGAAGTTTATCGTATTATAACTGCTCACCGCAAAAGGGTTGTCCGGGCAGTTAATAATGAATCAATGTCGATGGTTTGGGAAGTTGGCGGATATGTCTCTAACAAACTCAAGACATCTATCTGGGGTGATGGCGTTGTCAGGCAATTGTCTGAGTTTATCCGGACAAAAGATCCAAAGGCAAGAGGATGGAGCTATCGCACTCTCTACAAGATGGTTCAGTTGTATGACACGTATTCCACTCCGTCTTTTACGTCTCTTCTTGCAGGAATGGACATGTCGGCATATAAAGATATTGTGCCGTTTCAAATGGCACAAATAGAAGGAGATATAATTGTGCCATTCGAAATGGCACCAATGCCCAATGTACTGCTTGCCACAGGATGGACAAACCATCAGATTATATTGAGTCGTTGTAAAACTGATACGTCGCGATTGTTCTATATGTTATATGCAGGTAGGGAAAGGCTTGAGAATAAAGAACTGACACGTGCCCTGAAAACAGACGCCATGTCTTCGATATTAGGAAGTAAAGACGTTCAGTCGGGAATTATGCATCGCGAATATCCACAAGGGAGCACTTTGTTTAAAGATACGGTATATCTTGAGATGCTGGGGCTGCCTGTAAAGTATAAAGAATCGAAACTGCGTAAGTCAATCATAGAGCACATGAAAGACTTTATACTGGAGATGGGCAAGGATTTCTTGTTTATAGATGACGAACATCGTGTGACTGTCGGCGGCAAAACGTTTAAGGTCGATCTGTTGTTTTATCATCGTCTCTTACAATGCATGGTTGCCATAGAGTTGAAGACCACAGAATTCCATCCCAAAGATTTGGGACAATTGGAGTTCTACCTTGAGGCACTTGATCAAGAAGAACGACGTTCGAACGAAAATCCAAGCATTGGTATCATTCTTTGCAGGGATGCCGATATGGAGATTGTACGTTTTGCATTAAACAGAAGCATGTCGCCTACGATGGTAGCGCTATATAAGGAGCAATTGCAGGTCGGTAGCGTTATTCAGCGTAGTCTTGTTGAGTTCTGTAAGTTTTTAAATGACAAAGGTAAAGCAGTAGAAAAGTATGGAGAAGAAAAGTAACTGGCAGGAATTTAAGGCGGTGTTGGATGATCACAAGATAACGAAGTTGTATCATTTTACGGATAGAGACAACTTGGAGTCAATCATCAAGAATGGGGGATTGTATTCTTGGATGGATTGTGAACGAAAAGGAATCAAAATAGCCAAACCTGGAGGCAGTCCAGCTTCGAGACAATTGGATAGTAGTAGAAGTCTGGAAGATTATGTGAGAGTAAGCTTTACGACACAGCATCCTATGATGTATGTAGCCATGAAAGACGGAAGAATTTCTAATCCAGTGATATTGGAGATTAATCCGGAGATTATTTATTGGAAAGAGAGCTTGTATGCAAACCTTAATGCAGCAAGGTATTCAATCAAACCAAATATTGGCCCGACAATTTCTGATTTTAAACAGATTCACTTCCAGTCGTTGAAAGTCCGCACACACTTTGACCTTCCAGAAGAGGAGCAGCCGTACTTTCAGGCAGAGGTATTGGTGAAGAATTTCATACCATTGGAGTATATCAAGAACATTGGTAACTTCGGCATTCCTATACCGATGAAACAAAAGGAGCTTCAAGTCAAGAATCCATATACGGCACAGATAACAAGGAATACGCCTACGGCATTCATATTCATGATAGACCAGTCTATCTCCATGAGCCGCAAGCTGAATTATCATGGTGAGTTTATTACGCTTGCAGATGCCGTTGCAAGAATCGTTAACAATCAGATAAACGAGTTGGTTCTTAGGTGTATTAAAACAAATGAAGTCCGACACTATTATGATATCGCTGTCATTTGCTATGGTGATGATGCAAACTTTGGATGGAAAGGCACATTGGCTGGCAGGGATTTCGTTTCGCCAGAAGAATTGAAGAATAATCCTTTCAAGAAGATAACGGTCAAGGAAGAAAAGCGAACTCGGAAAGGGGTTGAACTAAAGGAGGTAGAGAAAGTGCAATGGGTAGAACCTGTTGCTGCGGGTAAATACACAAGAGCACATAAGGCCTTTGCTTTGGTGAAAGACTTACTTGATAAGTGGATGAAAGAGCATCACGAAAAAGACTGCTATCCTCCAACCATCATTAATATCACGGACGGAGCTTTTAATGGTATCGTAAATCCTCGGGAAGTAAATACGCAACTTGCAAACGAATTGAAAGCCCTGTTTACCAATGATGGTAATGTCCTTTTATGGAATATCCACGTTACGCCAGACAATCAGAATCAGATTCTCTTGCCCATCAGCAAGACGGAACTGAAAGAAGACAAATATTCAGAGTGGCTTTACGATATGTCGAGCTTATTGCCTTCAAGGTATAATCAACCTATTGGAGATTTGCGTGGTGATGCAGAGAACTCCAGACACGTTGCTATGGCTACAAACACGGACCTCTCTACTCTAATTCAGCTCATGGATATTGGTACACCTACTAATAATATAAACCTTAATAAATGAGAGCATTATCTATAGCAAAGTTTGAAGAAAACGCCACAAACGAAGATGCTGTAGCAGCCAGCAGTAAAGCAATAGTTGTTTCGGATGGTGCTGGCGGCGGTGGCGTATTCGCAGAGAAGTGGTCTCAATATCTGGTCACAAACCTTCCGGATGATTCGATAACGTGCTATGAGGCTTTTGACAATTGGATAGAAAGCATTTGGGAACCTTTTTATAACGAATGCGAAGAAAAGGCAAAGACCATTGGTGGATTGTTCTTAAACAAATTCTACGATGAAGGCTCATTTGCAACATTGGCGGCCATTTGGGAAAACGGACAGTGGGTTAGTTATGGAGACAGCGTGGCTTTTTGTTATGATATGCGGACAGGAGAATTGCATCATTCGTTCACTTTTTTGGAGGATTTCAACAAGCCCCCTTTTCTTATTAATTGTAAAGACCCTTTGAATCCCAAGGGAGTCAGATCAGGGAGATTTGATATAAATAGCGACTGTGTCGTATTTGCTGCCACCGACACCTTGGCTCATTATATATTGATGATGTATGAAGTTTCTCATAAAGATAAGTTCGCTAAGGAGTTACAAAAGGCTATCGATGCTCAGACAAAAAATAGTAATTATATTAAGGCTGCAATGTCTATAGAGAAGTTTGACTTTGAAAAAGATGTCATCTTCAAGCTAAAGAATTGCCCAAGTAGACCATTTTTCCGGAACCACATCAAAGGTTTGAAGAAGAAAGGTTTAATAGGCCATGACGATTATTCACTTGTGATTATGTAGAGATATGGAGAATGAAGAATACAAAGGGTTTACTCCCGACTATATAGACCAGCTGTTGGCAAACCAGATCTTCGTGTTCGGCAGCAATACTTTAGGCTATCACACCGGCGGCGCTTCAAGCACAGCCCGGAAGAAGTTCGGTGCAGTATGGGGACAAGCAGAAGGCTTACAGGGGCAGAGTTATGCTATCCCTGTAGATTTTGGTAAAGGTATTCGAAAGGATGCAGAGGTGAAAACTTCTGTTGAAAGATTCATTGCTTTTGCAAAAGATAACGAGAATCTCTTCTTTTTCGTTACTCGTATCGGATGTGGTCTCGGAGGTTATAAAGATGAAGAGATTGCTCAGTTTTTCAAGGATGCTTTGGCAGTTAAGAATATCTGTCTGCCCAAAAGTTTTGTCAATGCACTGAAAGGCGATGGGGTAAGTTATGATCTGGATAGATTTCTCAAAGCGCAGAATACAGAGATGCACTCTTATGAAAATGCTCTGAACGAAATAAAAGAAGGTTATAAACAAGGAGATTGGATATGGTATGTGTTTCCGCAGTTAAAAGGATTGGGGCATAGCATCAGATCTGAGTTCTACGGCATTGGCAGTAAAGAGGAGGCCATAGCTTATCTGGAGCATCCAATTCTTGGAAGAAGACTTCGGGATATAACACAAGCCCTGTTGAACTGTAATAATCCATCAGCAATCAACATCTTAGGATTCCCTGATGTGTTAAGGGTGCAGTCATGTATGACTCTTTTTGATTTTGTTTCACCAAGTGATATTTTTAACGATGTTCTTAGGAAATACTTTGATGATAAGAGATGCAAAAAGACAATGAGATTATTAGGATGGCGTGAAGAAAAGATGAAGAACGTTGTGAGGATAAGCAGAATGACTATCACCAAAGATTACGACATCATATTATCAGACTACCAAAAAGAGATTAAGCTGGAACCCATTGTGAAAGCCGTATATATCCTTTTTTTGAATCATCCAGAAGGCATATCTTTTAAGCATCTTTCTGACTACAGAAAAGAGTTGACAGACATCTATCAAAAGATAAAACCACATGGTCTCAACGAAAGAGCTGTTCGTAGTATAGAGGATGTTACGAACCCTCTTCTTAACTCTATCAATGAAAAATGCTCAAAATTAAAAGCGGCGTTTCTGTCTGAAGTCCCACAGACATTTATTGCCCAATATACTATAACGGGCAAAAGCGGTGAGCCCAAGAAGATTGCCCTGCCGCGCGACTTGGTGGTCTGGGAAGCAGACTGACTTACGGTTGAAGGAAAAACAGGCGCTTCGCAAGCCTTGCGAGACGGAAAGATTTGGGGGAATGAGGGAAATGTATTATCTTTGCATGGCAGTCTTGGGGGATTGTGACAAGGTGTACTATATATAGATATAATAAGGTGTATGATTAAGAGTGTGGAAGAGGTATTGAACAATATGCAGATTCAGCGGCCGATGCCGACGGGAATGAAGTTTCTCGACGAGCATTTGGGTGGTCTGTATCCTGGAGAGATTACAGTTATCTGCGGTGATGCTAACGACGGGAAAACGGCACTGATGATAAAAATGATTCATCGGCTGGTCTTCGACGAGGACATCCCCGTACTGATGGTGCTCAACAAGACCAGCGAGCAATCGTTTCTCTCGTGTATGGCCGCCTACTATAGTAATGTGTTTTGTAAAGACGTGCAGGAATTGATCATCAACGATTCTGACGTGAAGACCTACTGGCAACTGCTCAGGACGAAGCCCTTATACTTTGCCTCAGAGAGCATCTTGGACGAGGAGTGGGCAGGGAGCATGAAAGAAGAGGTCAGCAACAAAGGCATTAAGGTGGTCTTTTTGGAGCAAGCGTCATATATGCAAAGCCTATTGAACAACAAGAAAAGAGCGGGCCTCGCTCTGAAGAATCTCGCCAAAGAACTACAGGTGGCTGTGGTAGCATAAATTTGACTGTGAATTATCTGACGAAGACTATTTCTAAAATGATGGAATACGATAAGATACCCCACGCGCTCCTGGCGCTTACTATGCTGATAGCATCGTGTGGGAATCCAGTGCAAGACAAGGACAAAAATGAGGCTGCAGATAGCGTTGCGGCGGAAAGTGGCCTTGTGGAGGGCGTGGATGCTTTCCACAAGACGGGTAAGCGGCTGACAATGTATAATAAGGATGGCAGAGCCTTGTACCTTGAGCGGGATACATCAGGATGGTTGAACTGCTATTCGATTGAGAACGGTGTGACAAAGAGGCTGCGATATGGTCAAGACGACTTCGATGAGGGGTTCTTCGGACTGACCTATCATGCATACGACAGATATTTGTACATCGTCGGTGACACGAACCCGAACAGCATAGGATGGCTTTGTCGATTCTACCTGTACAGGATAGACCTGACTGATTTCTCCCTGAAATATATCAAAACTGCAGCAGCCGTACGGTTTGAGCCGAAAAGAATCACAGTGGCAGAACCTGTGAGGCAATCAAATCCCGATGCGAACTGCACAGCAGAAGAGAACTGGATGCTCCACGATGTTCACTTGAACATTCGCGGCGATAAGACCGACGAAGATGCCGAGGAATACGACTATCGCGGAATGGAGCGCCGGTACGGTGAACTCTTGGTCAATTCCACAGGTCTTCCTTAGGAACAGATTGATTGAAGACATAACCGAACGGAATGCCAGCGACTGGGCCTCAGAGGCTGGAAAAACCGGAAAATTATACACAAAGAGGGAAAATCGACTGACAATTTCGGAAATTGTCAGTCGATTTTCATTTTTTGTAAGTCTTTTTTGTGTCTGTTTTCCTATCTTTGCAGCATCATGGACGAACATTAACTCATACATCATTATTTCCTATGAATGCAACGAGCAACAGAAAATGCAGGCTGTCGGCATGGATGCTGACGGCAGTGATGATGCTGGCTGCTGTGTTGACAGCATGCACAAAGGCCGAGGAGGAACTGGAACCTGTCGTGAAACCGGGCGATGTGGTGACCGATTTCAAGAAGGTGAAACCCTATGGCGCCACGCAACAGTTCCAGACCGACCTCGATGCCCTCGTGACCTACGCCCTCGACATCCGTGCCATGCGCTGGGCCTACTTCAACATGGCCTCGAAGGGCTTTGGGAGCAACGAGCCGTTCTCTGCAACGATGGATGATATCGATAACAACAAGACGTGTCGTCGCTATGCCGAGTCTGTCTACAACATCATCGACGCAGTGGTGCAGAATGCCGATGCCTACGAGCAGGCCTTGCAACGGCTCGAAGACTCGCAGGTGCTCGTTCGCGAGACACCACAGTCGCGCGGCATCCTGAGCGATGCGTGGGGCTTCATGACGAGCTGTAAGAAGACGCAGACGATGGGTCGCAAGTCGGTGGTCACCATCTTGCGCGAGCTCGGCTGGACCAGCAACGCCGCCAAGCTGCAGGAGGTGTACCGCAGTCTGCCCTCAGAGCTGCGGCGGGGCTACAGCAGTTCGCAGGACTTCTGGCGCGATTTCAGCAAAGGAGCGCTCGACAGCCGTGCCAACCAGGTGTTTGTCAACCTCTACAACTATGCCGACCCGGAGTTTGGCGACAAGGCGCGCGACCTCGACATCACGCCCGGCAAGAACATCACCGTGGCGGGAGCCGAGCTGATAGAGAAAGGGTCGGCCCTCGTCATCGATGCCTGCCCCATCAGTACGCAGATCGGTTACGGCAAAGACGCCTTCGATGCCATCAACGCCACCGCCAATCTGGTGAAGAAAGGCGACGTGAAGGGATTCCTTCAGAACGCTGCCAACAATCTCATCAACTACGGGCGCGACGTGTCGAAGCTGGCCGACAAGATGCGCGGGCTCGACATCAACTACTGGGACTACGGCGACCAGTTCTGGGACTACGTGGGTAAGGACATCTCCACCGTGCTCATGAGCGACGTCTGCTTCAACGAGCACTTCGGCGAGAGCGACGATACGGGCGAGCTCATTCCCAACATGGTGAAGACGAAAGACCGCAACGGACAGGAGATAACCCTGCTCATCATGGTCGACAGCAACAGCGGCAAGACCACCATCAGCTGCGTGTTCGATAAGGACGGCAACATCATCACCAATCCCGACCTGCCGGGGAAGAAGCAGATTACCGTGGTGAACCGCCATACTGGCAAGCGTTCCACCAAGACCATCACCGTGCCCGCGAAAGGGGAGACCGAGGTGGAGGTAGACCTGGAGTTCGACGAGGAGTTGCTCGAGGAGATTCCTGAGAAGGGCGACCTCTCGGTGAGTCCCTCTCCGCTCACCATCGCCAGCACAGGGGGCAATTACAAGGCAATGATCGTCACCAACTACCTCTACTACACCTGCTCCACGAAGGACGACTGGCTGAAGGCTTCCATCGCTTCCGACGTGAACTACCTCTACGTCAGCGCGTCGAAGAACGAGACAGGGCAGCAGCGACGAGGCTCGGTCACCGTGTCGGCCACCGATTCCAAGGGCAAGGTGCTCAAGTCGACCGTTCTCTCCGTCGTGCAGGAGGTTCCCGAGGTGACCGAATACTGGGTGTCGGCAACGCCGTCGACGGTGCAGTTCGACAAGGACGGCGGCAAGCAGGAAGTTGTCGTCGACCATTCCAACGCGCTCAACTACGTCATACCCGTCATCGGCGACGACCTCATCGGCTGGTGCGACCTGAGCTGGAAGGAGACAGCCACGGGCTGGAACATCGTCGTCGACGTGGATCCCAACACGACGGGCAAGGAGCGTGCGGGCACATTCCTCGTCTACGTGGCTTCCAACCAGAAAGACCTCGACCGTGCTGTCAAGGAAGGTGTCTTCGACAAGCAGCTCGTGGCGGCCACCACCGTCATGGTGAAGCAGAGTGCAGAGGCCGAGCTGAAGATGACCGCCATCAAGTCCATGGAGTTGAATGTCAAAGTGAAAACAAAAGACGTTGACACGGGAAAGGAGTCGAGTTCGAGCTTCACCTTCAGCAATTTCGATAGTTACGAACTCACGCAGCAAGGAACCACCGTACACTTGAAGTTCATCGACATCGACGATGACGTCAAAATGCAGAACGGTTTCAAGCGAGGCTATTATATAACCAAAAATTTGGAATTCGATATCACAGGCTTCACCGAGACGACGGGATGGCTCAGAGGATGCAAGGTGAAGAACCTGGCATACACTTCTACGTGGGAAGCTTACTACGGAGAAGCCTTCAAAGGTGCGGGAGAAGATACCTACAATAAGCGATACACCGAAATGAAAGTGAGCAATATGGACGCCCAGCCCGACAGCTCGCCCAATTATCTCGGATTCGGAGGCGAGAGCAGGTATCACACGATCGAACAGTTCAGTTATAAGGAACTGATAAAAGACTATGGCGAGCCCGAAAGACAGCACGTCTACGGAATCGTTAACGACAGCGAGAACATTGTCAACGTGTCGATAGGATTCGAGTTCACCGGCGGAAAGTAGCATAGCGTCCGCTCGTGTTCACACTTTGAGACATCACGAAATCAGGTTTCGGCAGCAGGGGAAGACATGGAATCCCCTGCTGCCGAAACTTGTTTCATGAGTCGGAGGAAATAGAGTTGGCATAATAACAAAATTTGAGCTTAATATTTGCATAATTCAGTAATTATACATATCTTTGGTGGCGAAAATGAACAGAATAGGTCCGATAGCGGTTAAGCTAAAAGAATTCATAGAGGAAACTCATTATTACCATACAACTCTTAATACACAAGATAATGATGAAAAAGCAAACCTTGTTATTTATTGCTCTGCTCGCAGCGATAGTTGTGTTTGGCAGACCTGTCAATGAGCAACAGGCGCTACGGAAAGCGCAGCAGTTCATGCTCGACAAACAGTTGGTCATGGTGGGCAGGGAGTTGGTCATGGACAATAGTTTCCAACAGAGTACCAGTCGTGAACAGGCCTTTTTTGTGTTTAATGTTGAGAACCAGGGCGGTTTTGTCATTGTCAGCGGTGACGACCGCACCCCTGAGATCCTAGGTTATTCCAAGCACGGACATCTTGACATGGCATCAGCACCTTGCAATTTACGATGGCTGCTGGAAGGCTATGCGCAGGCTATCTGCAGGCAGGATGGGAGCGATGATAGTGGCCTTCGTAGGGTTGACAATACCCCTCGGGCAGACATTGCCCCGCTGGTGAGCACGGAATGGGGACAGAGCTCGCCATATAATGACCTCTGTCCGAATGCCGAGGGCGGCAACTGCGTGACGGGCTGCGTAGCCACGTCGATGGCGCAGATTATCAACTATAACCGCTGGCCGCAAGATGCGACAGGCAGCGTGGAGGCCTACGTGAGCGACACCTACAAAATCGCCATGCCTGCCCTGCCGCCTACGACCTTCAACTGGGACAATATGTCGTCGGCAGACATTGCCCGGCTGATGCTCTATTGCGGACAGTCAGTCAAGATGGACTATGGACCGGGCGGCTCGGGAGCCTTCGTGGAGAATGTTGCCCCGGCCATGATGGATGTGTTCGGCTACAGCAAGAGCGTTCAGTTGCTGTCGCGCGACAAGTATGACACAGCGGCCTGGGAACAACTGATGTACGACGAACTGTCGCAGGGACGCCCCATGGTATATAGTGGTCAAGGTCCCAGTGGCGGCCACTCGTTCATCGTGTGTGGTTATCAGGACGGACTTTTTTATGTTAACTGGGGATGGGACGGCAATTTAGACGGTTATTTCGACCTAAGCATTCTGAAGCCCGGCAACGGCACCGACTTCAGTGCCGGACAGTCGGCAGTAGTAGGCATACAGCCACCGGCCGGTGCCGGCGATATCACTCGCCCTAAGGTCGTGGTGGAGCAGATGACGGTCAGCGAGAAGACGCTCAGCAGGAATGCCTCAGATGAAGGCTTCCCTGCCGTCACCATCGGAAGCAAGGTGGTGAGCGACCTGGCTACTGACGCAACTATCCAGGTCGGACTGGCTCTCTACGATGCCAGTGGACTTCTCGAGGTTCTGGCCAGCACAGAGCATGCCTTCACCGGCAACGAGCCGTTTACCTATGAGGCATCCGTCAACATCGGTGGCGCTCTGCCCGACGGCGACTATATCATCAGGGCCGTCAACCGCATGACGGCTGACGAGGACTGGCTGAGCGACGCGGCATCCACCGACCGCTATGTCAGCCTGTCCATAGTGGGCAATGAAGCTATCTTGCAGGCTTGGCCAAAGACTGGTACAGATAAAAACAGGGTAGAGGTGGGCGTTCATACCATCGATGGTATCACCTATCGGCTGATGTGTGAATACGGGAACTACCGCGCCTACGTGGTTGCTTATAATGAAACGGAGAAATATGCGGGTGACGTCTACGTGCCCGATGTCGTCAACTATGCCAACATGCCTTTTAAGGTGTTCGGTGCGGATTGGGGTGTCTTCAGTGATAGTCCGGAGCTGACTTCCTTGGCAGTAGGTATCACATCAACAATAGGCAATTGTCCAAAGCTGGAGAAACTGGAAATCAGGCAGAATGTCTCAGAATGGTATGACATCGAATTCTGTGATGCCTTGGAGACTGTAGTATTACCATCGTCGCTGACCAGTATAGGTAGTATTTATAGCTGTCGTAATCTTAAGGAAATACATTTCAAGACAGAGCGCAAACTGCATCTTAGCGATTGGGATTATGGTTGGAGTGCAGAAAGCCTGCCGGCGTTAAAGGATATTTATTTCAGTTCGGACTATTCTCCTCAGACCTCAACGAATGAGGAGTTGACTGCCAATCCGAATGTCACCATCCATGTTCCTGAAGGCACGCTGCCTGTCTACCAAAAGTCAATCTTTAAGAACTGGAGTCTTACTGACGACCAGCCCGCCATTCCTGTCAACGTGGCATGGGACTATTGTGGGAGCGACGAGAATGCTTCATATGGCCTTGCCGTAGGACGAGGCAGCAATGACGTGGAGTTTGCCATGTGTGTGCCAGCCTCTCACATCTTGCCCTATAAAGGGTGTAAGGTGACGAAAATAGAGTTCTATTCCACAAAGCCGTCAATCAACGACTTTCACTGGGCCGACGTAGAGTATGTGTTCCTCACCAAGCCGGGTACCGACTATCTGGTGAAGGTGCCGCTGACGACGGTGCGTGGCACTTGGAATACCGTGGTGTTGCCGGAGCCATACGTCATCACCGGCGAACAGCTCTTTGTGGGCTATGGGCGCAATAAGGCGTTGGAAGCTGATTGGGCTAATCTGAGTGTCCAAGACGAGGCGTTCTATATGCGCGTGATGGGAAACGACGACTCTTGGGGTATGGCCAGCGAAGTAGGCGTATGGCAGAAACATGCTGGAGTCTCGGACTGGAACCATCCGCTGCCCATCCGCTTCTATATAAAGGGCGACGGACTGCCTACTGATGTGCTGATTGGCGAGTCGGAGATAATGGGCGACGGTGACGAGCAGGCTGTGCAAGCACCTGTGATGTTGCCACCGACGAAAGCTCAGCGTCCCGCTGACGGATATTTCACACTGACGCGCAATGGTCAGGGTCACTATGCCAAAGTTGGAAAGCAGGTGTCCTGTACACTTTCCTCTGCCGACAAGGCAACACCTACCGTTTCCAAACCGATAACCGCTACTGCCAGAGCTGAATTGCATCGTGCCGCCAATGGTAAGATGCAGATAAAGACTAAAGTTCGCAGTCGTACCACTCGGGCGATTCAAATCCTGACGCTCGACTGGACTATCGACAACAAGATACTCGGTAGCCAGAGCTTCGAGACCTACCTGCTGCCCAACCATGAAGAGACCTTCTACATCGACCTGCCGGATAATATCCAGGGCCGTAACCACACGGTGGTGGTCGACGTGGTGGACATCGACGGCGAGCCTGACGGAGTGAAGGCCAACAGCAGCGACACGATCGCTTTTGCTTTACCTGCCACAACCCATTTCGACCGTCGTATTGTGATGGAAGAGGCAACAGGAACTTGGTGTGGCTGGTGTCCGCGAGGCATTGAAACCATCAAGCTGGCCACTGAAAAATATCCCGACAACTTTATAGCCATCGGCATGCATACCAGCGATGAGATGTATCCGTCGAATCGTTCGTATGATGCCATTCTGAGCCAGTTTTCCAGTGTGCCAAACAGTTTCGTGAATCGCACGCAGCTTGTAGACCCGGATTGGTGGACGGTCAGTAACATCGTTGAGAGTCAGAAGAACTCTGCCGATGCCGACATTAGTGCCACGGCGCTCTTTACGGCGGCAGACAGCTCACTGGTAACAGTCTGCACGGAGACCGTTTTTGGATATTCGGATAGCGGTACTACGGATCACCGCATCGCCTACGTCGTATTGGAGGACAGCGTAGGGCCTTATAGACAGGCGAACTTCTACTCTGACCCATCAGCACCTGATAATCCTGACAACTATATGAACCAGTGGGTTCACGCTGACTCTTACGTGCCGATGCTTTATAATGACGTGGCGCGCGGCATCTTCGACGGCTATCAGGGCGTGAAAGGCAGCGTACCTGCTGAGCTGACGGAGGGCGAGGTCTATAAGTATGACTATACGCTCAGGCTGCCTGATGATGTTCAGAATAAGAAAAACGTTCGCATCGTGGTGCTGTTGATAGACTGCAATAGCGGTGAGATACTGAATGCGGCTCAGACGAAGGTAGACTATGATGCCTCGAAGTTCTCCACGATAGTGGCAAAGAACTGTTCTCGCAGCTATGGCGATGAGAATCCAGCCCTGGAGTTCACCGTGGAGGGAGCGCCGCTTGACGGCGAGCCGACGATCAGTTGTGAGGCTACGGCCTCGTCGCCGCTGGGCTCCTATCCTATCCGTGTGAGCCGTGGTACTGTAAAGAACCGTTTTGTCACCTTCATCGATGGTCTGCTTACAGTGGAGAAGGCACCCTTGGTGGTGTCTGTGGGTGACTACACACGCGAGCAGTTTCAGGAGAATCCGGAGTTTGTGATTAACTATAACGGATGGAAACTCGGAGAGGATGAGAGTGTGCTGAGGGCATTGCCACGAGCCCGTACGACGGCCACATACGATAGTCCCGTGGGTGAGTATGATATTGTCGTCTCTGGTGGACTGGCTACCAACTATGAGCTACAGTATGTCAATGGAGTGTTGACGATTACGGAGACCACTGGCATCGCTGAGATTTCCGTATCCCAGCCCGCCGATATCTATTCTCTGATGGGTAATAAGGTCAGGTCGAAAGCTACGACGTTAGATGGCCTGCAGAGAGGTGTTTATATTGTCAATGGACGAAGGGTTATTATAAGATAATGTAAGTGTAGCTTCAAAGAAAGATACTGCTACCAAAAGATGAGCAATAAGTTCCGACCCTTCTCCAAACGACTGACCAAGCGCATCATCATTGTTCTGACGCTGACGCTGGCACTCATCTTTGCCGGACTCTTCTATCTGGCCACCTCGCTGACACGCGACATCAACAAAGACATGTTCTACTGCATCATGGATACGGAGAGCGAGATCGTGGAGAAGGAACTCTATGGCGTGGAGCTGTCTACCAAGAGCAGCATCCGCCACATGGAGCGGGCAGTGGTCTCGCCCGACGGGGTATACGAAGCCTTGGAGTATGAGCTGAACTGCCACCCGCACATTGCAGGATTCTTCTGTGCATTCGAGGCCGATTACTATCCGGAGAAAGGCCGATGGTATGAGCCATACGCCGTCAGGCAGGGCGGCACCATCGTGCGCCGTCAGGTCGGCTCTGCCGAGCACGACTATCTCAACGTCGAGTGGTATCGGCGTGCCCTGTCGAGTGCCGACGGCTACTGGTCGGAGCCTTACCGCGATGAAACGGGTACGGGCATGCTGCTCTGCACCTTTGCCGTTCCGCTCCGCGATGCAAAGGGGCGCACGATAGGTGTGTTCGGTGCCGACGTGTCGCTCGATTGGCTTCACGAGCGCATGTTGCAGATGGACGAGACCAACACTAAACGCATCCGCCTGAACAAATACAGCCAGCATCGGGCCTACAGCTTCATCGTGGGCAGTACGGGCTCCTATATCGCTCATCCCGACAAATCGTTGTTGCTTCGCGACAGATTCAAAGCCTTCAGCATCAAGTCTCAGCAGGAAGGCTATGAACAGACGGAGCTCGACGGCCGGAAGGTGTACGTGTTCTACAAGGCACTGGCTCACACAGGGTGGACGCTCGGCTTCGTCGTGCCCCGACAAATGATATGGGAAACCAACATCGCCTTTGCCTTGCTCATGCTTCTGGCCATGGCCTTAGGACTGATGGCCGTGTCCACCGTCTGCCGCATCAGCATCTGGCGCGCCACCCGACCGCTCAAGATGCTGGCCGAAAGCGCCGACGAGGTGGCACGCGGAAATTTCAATGCCGCACTGCCCGACAACCTGCGCCGCAATGACGAGATACGTCTGCTGCGCGACTCCTTCGGCAACATGCAGCAGTCGCTCACACGCTACATCGACGACCTCAAGACGACCACCGCCGCGAAAGCATCCATCGAGAGTGAGCTCGCCGTGGCCCGACACATCCAGATGGCCATTCTGCCAACTTCTCACCGCGCCACCCTTCCCGGCACTTCGCCGTCAGCTTCCACCCCCGCACTTCATAACCCCTACACCCTCTACGCCTCGCTGACACCTGCAAGGGCTGTGGGCGGCGACTTCTACGACTTCTTCGAGCGCGACGGCCGCCTCTACTTCTGCATCGGCGATGTGTCGGGTAAGGGCGTGCCTGCCGCCTTGGTGATGACGATGACCTTCAGCGCCTTCCGACTGATGGCCGAGAGCGAGACGGAGCCTGAGCGCATCGTCTCCCACATGAACGAGAGCATTGCCGGGCACGACGACCTTGATTCGTTTATCACCCTCTTCGTGGGCATTCTCGACCTCGGAACAGGACGCCTGCGCTATTGCGACGCCGGTCATAAGCAGCCGTTCCTGAATGCGCAGCCACTGCCCGTAGACCGCAACCTCCCCGTGGGAGCTATGCCCGACTGGTCGTTTACGGCCCAAGAGACCGTTCTCACGCCGGGCAGCATGCTCTTCATCTACACCGACGGGCTGACAGAGGCCGAGGACAGCCATCAGTCTCTGTTTGGTGCCAACCGCATGCGACAGATCTTAGAGAGCAACAGCAACAACCCTCGCGAGCTGATAGAAACCATGGAGCACGCCGTACACGATTTCGTGGGCAGCTTCGAGCAGAGCGACGACCTCACCATGCTCGCCCTCCGCTACAACGGACAGCGACCAATGACCAATGGCCAACAGTCAATCGTCCTCCCCTGCGACACCAGCCAGACGGAGCGGCTGGGCGAGTTCATGGAGCAAGTTTGCAGTCAGGCTGGGCTCGATGCTGCCTCGTCCACCAAGCTGAACATTGCTGTGGAGGAAGCTGTGGTCAACGTGATGAGCTATGCCTATCCCGCCGACAGCCAGGGCGAGGTGCGTGTCGATGCCGACGTCGCCGACGGCTGCCTCGTTCTCACCGTCAGCGACAGCGGCCAGCCCTTCGACCCCACGACCGTTGAGCCTGCCGATACCAGCCTCGATGCCGACGACCGTCCCATCGGCGGACTGGGCATCCACCTGATGCGTCGCTACACCGACAACCTGCAATATGAGCGGCGCGACGGCAGGAACGTGCTGACTATGACGAAGAAACTTAGATAACAATTATTGATATGAACACAACTTTTAGAGAAGAAGACCAGAAATACGTGATGACCTTTGAAGGTCGACTCGACACTGCATCCACGGCTCAGGTGAAGAAGGACATCAAGGCGCTCGACAACTGCGAGGGCCACGACATCATTCTCGACTGCAGCCAGCTCACCTATATCTGCAGCAGCGGTCTGCGACTGTTCCTCGCCGTGCTGAAGAACGCACGCAGCAAGGGCAGCCGCACCATCATCACGGGGCTCAACGACGAGATGTACGACGTGTTCGTGGAGACCGGTTTCACACAACTCTTTGAAACACGACGGAAATGACAGACCAGGAAGCAAGCCGACTGCAAGCCGACAACGAGCGCCTGCAGGCAGAGATCACCGAACTCAGACAGCAGATAGAAGATTTCAAGGACCAGTTCATCCGTCTGATGAACCGTAACCTCGCCCTCAGCGAACAGCTGGAGGAGAACGTGGAGGTGCGCCGCCGCGCCGAGGTGGCACGCGAACTGATGGAGGGCAACGCCAAGCGACAGCGCAATGCCGACCTGCAGGACGACGCCCAGCTGCTGGCACTCATCGAGCTGAAACTCGAGGAGAACCATGCACACCTGGCACCCGACTTCGGGCCGCCGCAGCTGGCCGAACTCCTGGGCATCAGTCAGGCCCGGCTTGGAAAGCTCTTCCGCAACCTCTCAATGTACCGAACCCCCGAGGCCTATCTCGACAACCTGCGCACCATAGAGGCCATGCGTCTGCTCCGCGAAAAGCCGAACTACAGCATCGCCGCCATCGCCGAGGAGAGCGGACTGGGCAAGATCCGCACCTTGCAACGCCGCTTACAGGACGTCATCGGCATGACCCCCGTGGAGTACCGCCTGCTCTTCACGCGCGATGAATAAGATAGCCAAAAAAGCGACAAAGGTCATGTTTTTGAACAAAAAAAAAGGCAATAATATAGCAGTTGGCACAACTAATTCTTAAAATGCAGTCAGAAATGGCTGCATTTTTTTGTTTATACAGATATTTATATAGAAAAAAAGAGCAACACCGTGTTGCTCTTACATATGAGTGCAATGAACAGTCTACTGCTGAATTACAGAAGCTTCCTGTATTCCATACCACTGTCACATATGCAACTGCAAAATTACATATATTATTTGAAATGGACAATCAAAATACAGAAAATAATATTAATAAGCACATATTCTCTTCATCAGAGGTTATAGATAAGGTTCTAAATGCTATTGGATTGACAAGGGATGCTTTATCAACATATCAGCAATACCAATATCCAAATGGTGACTATTTACGTTTAAGAGTGTCTAATCACGGCATCTTTCTTCAACATTGGTTTGATAAGAATCGTGAAGCGAGAATGGATGGTCAAAATGTACCAAAGTTAGATGTTGGATTAAATCTTGCCATCACATTTGCCCCAAACGAACAAGAATGTTTAGCAATGGGTAAGCCTTTTCCTATGAAGATTAAGAATGTTACAGCAGCCAAGACTCAGCAAAGTAATAATGTAAAACCACAATTCAAAGTTAGGCATATTTGCTATTATTCTTGGATGTTGACGCAAGAAGATGTTGATGCTATATCTGCTTCGCTTTCCAATTGCGTCACTAATGGAGATAACTACAAAGAGCCATTACAAGGCAACCCTGATAAAGTAGTAGAATGGGAAGACACATCAAACCTTCCACCTAAGAAAGTCGAAGGAAACACATTACAACAGAGTAAAGATAATAACAAATTAAATACAGAACAATATATGAATAAGAAACACATTAGACTCACTGAAAGTGATTTGAAACAAATAGTAAAAGAGTCAGTCAATAAGATTCTTAATGAGGCATATGGAACGCCAAATAAATGGACAAAATCTGCAACATACAATATAAATCAAGCAAGAAATGATGATAGAAACTATATCAAAAACGCTGATAACGAACCTGTTAATGCTAGCCTTGCTGATTTTTTGAATGATATGCTACACGTATCTGATAAGTTGAGCGACCAAAATGATGTTCTTAGAAAATTAGGCGTATAGCTCATTTTGCAGGATGATTTTGAGTAGTTGGTACTCAATAGCTCAAATTGCAGGATGACTTTAGTTGCTTTATTTTTGGCAGTCTGTTTGATATGAAGTACCTTTGCCCCGCAGTCTGAAGCATAGTGG